>JAIOAQ010000020.1 GCA_019873735.1 Chloroflexota bacterium
CGTCCCCATCCAGCTGTCCTTGCCCTGTCTGGCGTAAGGGTATGGAATGATAAGATTGTAAAGGTACAGAATTACAAGATTGTTAGAGGTACGAAATTATAAGAGTCAACACCCGTTATCAGATAACGATCCCGCCCTGGTTCACGAACGGCTTCCTGCTATCTTGGAATGAGGATTTAGAGCCGGTCGAGCATGGTCAGGTCAAATACTCTTATTTTGCCTATTATCCCGCTTTCGAAGGCCGTATTGACCTGCGCGACCTGGGAAGACCCCAAGTATTGAATTTGGTGGAATTCTATACCAATGACTGCAGCCAGGGTTTCTACGATCGTTGGATCGCAGAAGCAGATACACCAAGGCGATAAACCCGATACAAATCATTTGTCAGGAAACGGTTCTGATCCGAGAAAGCGATGCAGGCAAAGCGTTGTTGACCGCTGTCCGGCTACGGCCGCCATCGGCGGTCTTGAACATCCCTTTCCAACAACAACTGCCCGCATACGCAGTCTGCGGGCGGCGTGATGATCGGTGGGAACGTCTCCGGGAGCACCATCATCAGCGGGGAGGGAAACACGGTCAACGCGGAGAAGAAGCGACAATAAGCGTGCGGCGGGGCGTTGTCCCCCTTGGCGCGGGTAGACCTTCAGTCTGCCCTACGTCACGAATGCATCGCAAAAACGCTATCCAGCACAAAAAAAGACACCTCTGTTGAAGGTGTCTTCTACCTCTGTCGGGGCGCCCGGATTTGAACCGGGGACCTCACGGACCCGAACCGTGCGCTCTACCGGGCTGAGCCACGCCCCGAATAGCAGACGGCATTATACTGTGCCCCCCTTGATTTGACAAGCCTGACTTTTATACTACCCCAAACCGTTGGATTTCTTAAATTTGGCGGTATAATCTAAGTAAACCTTAAAGCCGCGGTCAAACCCCTTTTAACATTTCTTGCCATCATTCTCAATTCATTTCCAGCAGGGGGCAAGCAGACCGTACCATACTTGATTTGGCAACAAATGCACATGGCAAATGTGATTCTAATTGTCGAGAACAAAAAGACTGAAAGCCCGGCCTTTGCTCCTGATCTGCAAAAAAAAGGCTTTGATGTTTATGTTGCTGCTAGCGGCAACGAGGCCCTGGAACGCCTGGATGATATTGCTCCCGACCTCGTCGTCGTTAATGCGGCCTCGCTGCGTTCCAGCGGCAAGCGCATTTGCCAATCGTTCAAGCAACAAGATGCCCGGCTGCCCGTTATCCTTATCCTGAAACAGGATCATGCCTACGTTGACAAAAAGACAGCCGATGCAATTCTTCACCTGCCGTTTACCGTTCAGAAGTTGAACAACCGCATTAAGGCCCTGCTGCCCAGTGACGGCCAAAACCTGATTCATGCCGGCCCCATCCGCCTGGATCGGGAACACGGCCGGGTACGCTGCCTGGGCAAATCCACCCGCCTGACGCCGCGCCTGGTTGCTCTGCTCACCAAACTCATCCAGCATCAGGGAGAAGTAGTCGAGCGCGAGGCGCTCTTCAAAGAGGTGTGGAATACCGACTACACAGGCGACACGCGCACCCTCGACGTACACATCTCCTGGCTGCGCCGCGCCATCGAAATTGATCCCTTGCACCCAAAATTCCTGAAAACGGTACGGGGAGTAGGCTACCGGTTAGATGTATAAGAGCGGCCTGCACAGCCGCTCTTATTTTTCTAAAACTTGCTGGAACTGCCGCCCATGAAGATCCACAAAGCGGACACAAATTTTCTCCCCCCTATGCACAACAGGTAACCGGCGCGGCAACTCGCCAGTTCGTTCGGGACGAGCGGCCTGCGCGACGCTGCGAAAGAGACTCCCATCCCAGGCCTGATCCACCTCCCAGTAATCCAAATCCGTTACGGATTCGGTCGAAATGATTCCCTCCTGCACAGAGACCTGAAAAGGCGCCGGCAAGACCTGCCAGCCGGCAGAATCGGCGCGTTCCAGGGTGAAGGGAACTGCCGCTTTAACGGCCAGCCGGCTGCGGGTAGTGTGAACCGCCCGCCAGGTGACGTCGCAGGCCAGGAAACGCCGTCCCAAACGGGCGGCCACAACCGCTAACGTCCCCGAGCCGCAAAAGAAGTCCGCCACCCAATCGCCGGGATTCGAAGAGGCAAGCAAGATGCGTTCCAGTAAGGCCTCTGGCTTTTGCGTGGGATAGCCGGTGCGTTCATGGTGCAAACGGGCCACAACAGGAAAGTACCACCAGTCTTCGGGGACTTTGCCCCGCGCCAGATTGGGCACTTTCCCAAAACCGGCCTTTGGGGAAGAGGAAAACGTCTTGACGGTATTGGGGTTGTACGGCTCACGGACGGCATCTGCATTGAAGGTGTACTTTGGCCCTTTAACGTAAACCAGAATCGTGTCATGCTTGCGCTTGAAGGCACGGCGGATGGGCGAGGGGCCATGATAGGCCCAAATGATTTCGTTCAGAAAGGCCTGGGGGCCCAAAAGTTCATCGAGGATGAGTCGGGCATACGCATCGGCATGCCAATCGAGGTGCAGGTAAAGCGTGCCGTTGGGAGCCAGGAGCCGCACCATGAGCGCTAAGCGCTCATAGAGAAACTGCAGGTAAGCATCCAGACTTGACCAGTCATCGGCGTAGCCATCAGACAAGGCCCACTCTGCCGGCCGGCGGGAATCTTCGTTCCGGCCAACGCGAGCCGCAAACTTGCGATTGGTAAAAAACGGCGGGTCGGCATAAATAAGCGGCAGGCGGCCTTCAAACTCCGGCAGGAGCGCCGTCATGACCGCCAGGTTGTCACCCAGAATCAAGCGTCCACCCGCAGGTTGGTGGGGGTAGCCATTCCCTTGCGGGTAGATAACGGCTTCGGGGATCAACGACGCCGGTGTGGTTGCAGGCAGAGATTTTCCAGGCCAGGTAAAAACAGGCATTTTTAATAAAAGATTTTCACCAGGGTGCCATAGCCGCGAAAGTAGTACTTCGTGGACAGATCGGCCACAGTGTGGGGCGGACGCGCCCAGCGAAAGAGCCATTTTGCATCGGGTGTGGGCATGTTAATGCAGCCATGGCTCATCGGCACGCCAAAGTTATCATGCCAATAAGTGCCATGAAAGGCATGGCCAGCGGGGGTGAAGAAACAGGTCCAGGGGACGCCAGGGAGTTCATAATCATCCGCATCGGCAAACAGGTTACCATCTCCCATGTGCTTGGAAGGCATTTTCTCTTCAATATGGAATTCGCCGTCAGGGGTCTTGGTAGAAAGTTGTCTGGGGTTGCTGCGGCCTGCAATAATGCCAGAAGAAATTTTGGTGGTAAAGACCGGTCTATCGTATTCAAAAGCAGTCAGGGTCTGTGTCGTCAGGCTGACTTCAATGCGTTTATGTTCAAAAGGGATCTCGGGCGAAATCGGAGCAAGTTCCTCGTGCGGGATAGGGCGCAGATAAGTTGCAGGCACGTAATAAGGCACGGAGACCAACTCATCGAAAACCCGGTACCAGGGCTGTCCATCCGGCCCTTGATCCAGGCCATCAATCCAATGAACGGATTCGAAATACAGGCGGAAATTGAGCATTTCCCAGCCTCTGGCTTTGGTAAAACGCCAGGGCTGGGCAAAGGGGACGGTGACTTCCGTCAGGCGCCGTTCGCCTGCCGGAATGGTATTCAAGGGTTGATTGTAAAGCACCTTTACAGGCTGAAGGCGGGCGCGGTGGACATAACCGCCCCACACACGATACCAGAATGGGTTGTACTCCGGCTTTTCGGCTTTGACCAGATCATAGACGCGCACCAGTTCATCGCGGTATAACTGACTGACAATGCGGCTTGAATCATCGGCCTGACTGTGAACGCTGACCGATTTGGTTGCCACACGCACGATTGTAGAGTCGTCAAAATCCTCTAATGGTGGAAAGGCCGGTGTAAGCGCCAGGCCGGCCAGAGCGGCGGCGCCTAGTTTGAGAAAATCTCGTCGCGAAAGGTTGCGTTTCATCGTGCCAGCATTGTACCCGAAAAAATCAAGCCGTTAAAGTCATAAAAACGTATCTGCGGCAGCATGTGACCAATATCAAAGCCGAGTCGTTCCATCCATCCAAAACGCCCCAAAGGTTTTCAAGCATCCTTTGGGGCGTTAACTGACCACCGGTTCCCGGCTAGTCTCCCGCCAGAATGTTAGTGAAAGCAATTTGTCACGAATGCCGCGAAAAACTTCAAGAAAATTCGCGGCCAATCTTCCACGCAGCACTTAATCCAATGATACTCAATGGGGAGACGATCGGTTCCTGCAAGTTGCTACCTATGAGGACTGTGGTTGTTGAAGCATGTCCTTCAGGAGTTCTTCCATCGCCATTGTGTGACTGCAAACACCGCGGCTCTGAAAAAAGTCGCAGTCACAAGACCACGTGCCACTTTGAAAGGCAACCCGATGTTGATTATTCTCGCCGTCAACCCGCACAGTAAAGGACTCAAAGTGGAAGCGATGAGGTTCCGCGGCATAACGTTTGGCCTTCTCAATCTTCCCAATCATCCCATAGTCCATTCTTTTTTCTCCTTCTGCCCGCAGGCACAAAGATAAAGGCACGCGTATAGACGCGTGCCTTTGTTAACACAAACGCTTATGTGAGTCAAATCCATGCATAGGACACTTACCTGCATTCAGTATAGTGGAAAATGCTTCTATCGTCAACTGCGAGGCGGACAAAGTTTGCGCTCAAAAGGAGTCGGCAGCGAGGAGCAAGCATCCACAGATTACACAGAATGCGCAGAAGGAAGCCCGCAACAGGCTTAATCTGAGGCAACGCCTGCCAGAATCGGCTCATCTCCATTGTACGTGAGCAGTTGCGGCCACTTACGCAAAATCAAAAGCATACCCAGGATACAGCCTATCCCGCCGCTGACAATGGCAAACGGCACGCCAAACAAGGCTGCCACCAGCCCGGCCTCCACCTCGCCCAATTGCGGCCCGCCCTGAAAGAAAATCTGGTTGATGCTGGTCATCCGCCCGCGAATATGGTCAGGAGTCTGCAACTGACGGATGGTATTGCGGATAATGGTGCTGAGCGCATCGGCAGCCCCCATCAACATCAAGGCCTGCATCGCCAGAGAGAAGGAATCCGCCAGCCCAAACAAAATCGTGGCTGCTCCAAAGACCGTCACGGCTGCCAGCAAGAGCGGACCCTGACGGCGTAGTTTGGAGACCTGTGAAACAACCAGGCCTGCAATGACCGAGCCGATGGACTGCGCCGAAGCAAGCCAGCCATAACCGATTTCGCTTACTTTAAGCAAGTCTTTTGCCACAATGGGCATCATGGTATTGGCCGAGGCAAAGAAAGTGGCCACAAAATCCAGCAGCATGCTGGAAAGGATGATCGGGCGGCTGGCGATAAACCGCATCCCGTCAATTGCCGCGCGGAGATTGACGCCCGGCGCCTTATGCGCATCCTGGGCCACCGGCCCCATGACGATTAAGGCCAGGATGACCGCAAGGAAAGAAACCGCGTTGAAGAAATACGTATATTCCTGACCAAGCGTAGCAATGACAACGCCTGCCAGCGTCGGCCCGACAATGGAGCCGGTATTCATAGCAATGGAGGACATGCTGAAAGCACTGGGCAGGTCATTTGCCGGTACCAGATTAGGAACCATAGCCTGACGAGCCGGGCCGTCAAAAGCCACGGCTGCGGCTTGCAAAGCAGTCAGTAAGTATATTGACCAAATCGTAATCTGGCCGCTATAGGTCAGGTAGGCCAATGCCAGAGCAGTAAGCGCCATCACACTCTGCGTGACAAACAAAATGCGGCGGCGATTAAAAGTATCGGCCACCGGCCCGCCCAGAAACGAGAAGACAATAACCGGCAAAATGCGCGCCAGGCCGATCCCGCCCAGAGCCAAGGGATCGGGTTCATCTGTCAGCACCCGAATATGCCAGTGCAGGGCCGCAATCTGCATCTGGGAGCCGGCAATCGAAACCAGCAATCCCAGCCAGAGGTACAAATAACGGCGATGGCGCAGCGCAGGTGGAATCTTCAGCCGCATGTTTTACGTACCCCAGTCACGCAGATAAAGAAAGTCATACCCAACCGTGCGATTGCTGATTTTGGCAATGGGAGGCAACATGCGCTTAAACTGAAAGCGGCGAATGCGGTTGATGACGGTTCGAACAAAGCCGGGGTCGAATCCCGCTTCGACGCATTCCTCCGGGCTGTAGCGCTGATCCACCAACAGGTACAGCAAGCGATCTACTTCTTCATAAGTGAAGCCTAACTCGCCCTCATCGGTTTGATTGGCCCACAAGTCCGCCGAGGGAGCCTTTTCAATAATCGGCGCAGGGATTTGCATCGCACGCGCCATCTGCCGCACCTGCGTTTTATACAGGTCGCCAATGGGATTGATGGCGCAGGCGGAATCGCCATACAGCGTCGTATAGCCCAGCAAGATCTCTGTCTTGTTGCCTGTTCCAACCACCAAACCCTTGAAGGCCTCCGATTGGTCGTACAGGACAATCATACGGCAGCGGGCCATAATGTTGCCCTTACGCACGTTTGACATATCCGCTTCATGTGCAATCAGTGCATCTGCCATTTCGGTGATCGGAATGGTAAGTGAGCGGACGCCCAGTTGGTCAATCAGCAATTGGGCATGGGCCAGCGAATCAGGCGAAGACGTCTTATACGGCATGCGAATGGCCAGTACATTCTCGGCGCCAAGGGCCTCGGCCGCCAACGCACACGAAAGCGCCGAATCAATGCCCCCCGAAAGCCCCAATACAGCCCGTGAGAAACCTGCCCGTCCGATTTCTGAACGAATGAAGTCGGTCAGGATTTTTCGAGTCAGATCGGTGTTAAGAGAAAGGTCTATCATCTGATAATATCCGCTGGAGTTCTTTTTGCACCAAATGGGTGCGTTCATCGCGCAGAATAGGCAAACGGGCGCGTGTACGGTGAATCTGGTTCAGGTCAATCGAGGTCACCGTCAGCGCCTCCTCGTGGTAGGGACCATGCGCCACCAATTCGCCATCCGGGTCATAGATTGTGGCTCCGCCCCAAAAATGCAAACCATCTTCCCAGCCAACGCGATTGGTGTGGGCCACAAAGGTCGTAAACAGTCCGGCATACGAACGATTGATTTGTTCCACCCAAACAGCCGAGCCCATCTTCTCGCCTTTCAAGCCGCGTCCCGGCGAAGCGGAGGTAAAAAGCAACACATCAGCCCCGTCCAACCAGAGCAAATAGGGCGCTGAGGCATGCCAGAAATCCTCGCAGATCAGCATCCCCAGGCGTCCAAAACGCGTATCAAAGGCGCGGATGGAATCTCCCCAGGCGAAAAAACGGCCCTCATCAAACAGTCCATAGGTGGGCAGGTAAACTTTGTGATGAATGTGCAGCACTTTACCCTGCGACAGGTAAGCAGAGGCAATGAAAAGCCGCCGTCGCCGGTCCACATCCACAAAGCCGACGATCAAGTCCAGGTCCAGGCTAGAGGCGAGCAAAGGACGAAAAATCGGGTCGTCTTCGGCAGGATGATGGGCCACAGTCGAAGCCAGATCCTGGAGGGCATAGCCGGTAAGCGAAAGTTCGGGAAAGACCAGCAAGTCGGCATCTTGTCTTTTGGCCTCCTGGATATAAGCCAGGTGCTTTTCCAGATTGGCCTGCGTATCCCCAAGGGTAGTGTTGATTTGGGCAAGGGCAAGGTTCAATTTCATGTCTCTATCTTACCATATACGAAGTAAGCCATCGGGCTTCTTACACAGGCAGTATTACCCGATATAAAAACCCCAAAGGCAATCACCATTGGGGTTTAAGGCGGAGAGGGTGGGATTCGAACCCACGGTGGCCACGAGGACCACAGCGGTTTTCGAGACCGCCCCGTTCGACCACTCCGGCACCTCTCCAAATCAGCGGGCGAATTATACAACGTTTTCGCCGATTTGGAGAGTGCCGGCGAAGAATTAAGCATTTAACGTGCCACGCACCCAGTCGCCAACCAGCCAGTATTTGAAGTCTTCCCCTTTACTGGTCTGTACACCGCCGATGATGCCATAAATAATCGCCACCAGCGGCATGGCAGAAACCAGCAACGCAAGAGGGATGCATAAGATGCCAACAAACACCGCCGAGAGCACGCCGGTAATCGTCCAGGTGATGCCTGTCAGCACGCCGCCGCCTACCCACCAGAGCAATTGAAAGACAAATGCCTGCATGGCATGGTAAGCCACATAGCGAGATCGGTCTTTATAGACCAGATAAATGACAAGCGCCACAACCGGGCCAAGAAAGCCTGTGAACAGGTTGGCCAGCACGCTCAAGTGGGCCAGCATAGCCCAGGTACGCTCATCAGAGGGGGAAAGCGGCGCAGGAGGGGTAGGTGGAACATAAGATTCGGTCATTGTGCAGCAAATCCTTTCAAAAAAGTGTCCGCCTAAGCGGCTTTCTCTGTCTTAGTCCTACGCCGGGCTTTGGAAGGACCGGCTTCAGATGAGGCAGATGTTTCGGGTAAAACAGAAGGGTCAACTTCTGTTGCTTGCGCGGCGTTTGCTGCCGCTGCTTCTGTCGGCTGAGATGTATTCAGCAGGGCAAAATATGTCTTGGTCTGCGGATCGTTGTAGAAAACCAGCGACAGAATCCCAACCACCATGGAAAAAACATTCAAGACCAAAATAGTGCCAATCTCAAGCACGACAATTGTCGTTGCAGCCTGCACCGGCTGGGGCGGCGTGGAGAGCAATTTAGAGGCATACACAATTTCGTACACGCCTAAAGCGAATTGGGCAACAAAAACAGGCACCACACACAGCAGGAAAATGCTGCCTGCCATGCTGATGCCTGCCGTTGCTCCCCAAAAGACATTTAAAATACCGCTCAGCAGCGTCATCGCTGCAATCGCTGTCACTGTACCGGGGCGGGCGTAAGTTGTTTGATTCACGGCGCAAAGTTCCTTTCTTGTCTAACTTACGCCGCGCCGGCAAGAAAGTTGCAAAACAAATAGGCCTGTGCTAACACACACAGGCCTAAAAACTAACAACAACCTGTTAGACCCAACCCTGCTTCTTGATAAAGTCTGTAACCAAGGGGATGGTCACATACTCGCCCTGGTAAGCCTTGATGCCCCAATAAATCATGACCAGGAAAAGGATACCGCCGCAGCCCAAGGTAATGGTCGTCAAAATGGTCAGCACCACGGTCACGGCAATTGCCTGCACTGCATGGAACTTGATGAATGGGCGGGCCTTCTTGTCTTCCATCAGTAATACAATGATGGCAACGATCGGAACAAGATATGAAAGCAAAGCCCATAACTTATCATCGCTGGTGATATCAACGTTCATTTGCTCGTTCATGGGGTTCCTCCTAAAACAATCGAGAATCGAATTTAGATTATTTTACACCAATTTTGACAAAAGGCAATTACTTTAGGCAGCCGTTGGTACTTTTGTATTACAGGAAAGACTCTACTGCAAAAAGGGCGTTTCTAACGCAAGGACGCAAAGCCGCCAAGATTTTTTAAGGTCATAATCCGAAACCGAAAAGCGAAGATTTTGCATTGTAAATTGCGTTTTCTTTGCGCCTTGGCGTCTTCGCGTTGAGATTTTCTGTTTTTGCAGTGAAGTCAGGAAAGGAATATGCTAGAATCGATGACATGAGAACTCCCCGCATCGTCTTCATGGGATCGCCGGACTTCGCCGTCCCCAGTTTGGAGGCGCTGGCCGGGCGCTATCCCGTCGTCGGCGTGGTGACTCAGCCCGATCGTCCGGCCGGGCGCGGCGGGACCCTGAAACCGCCCGCCGTCAAAGAAGCGGCGCTCCGCCTGGGCATCCCCGTCATCCAGCCCGAAAAGTTGCGTCAACCCGAAGCCATGGAGCAACTGCGCGCCTGGCAGCCGGACGTGATCGTCGTCGCTGCCTTCGGGCAGATTTTGCGCCCCGCCGTGCTGGAGTTGCCGCCCTTTGGCTGCGTCAACGTGCATGGCTCGCTGCTGCCGCGTTGGCGCGGGGCAGCGCCGATTCAGGCCGCCATTCTGGCTGGCGACGCCGAGACCGGCATCACCATCATGAAAATGGACGCCGGGGTGGATACCGGCCCGATCTTGAGCCAGCGCGCCATTCCGATCGCGCCCGACGAGACCGGCGGCTCGCTCTTTGCGAAGATGGCTGCCCTGGGGGCAGACCTGCTGCTCGAAACCCTGCCCCGCTACCTGGCGGGCGAGATTCAGCCCCGGCCGCAGCCGGAGGAGGGCGTCACCTACGCCCCGATGCTCAAAAAGGAAGACGGCCTGCTCGATTTCAGTCAGCCGGCCGCGGCGCTGGAACGGCGCGTCCGGGCGATGAATCCCTGGCCGGGGGCGTTCTTCGAGTGGAACGGCGCGCCGCTCAAGGTGCTGCGCGCCTCCGTCAGCGGGGCAAAAAGCCCGGGCGCGGGCAGCCGGCTCACGGTCGAGGGACGACCCGCCCTCGGCTGCGGGGAGGGGATTCTCATCCTCGAAGAAGTCCAACCGGCGGGCAAAAAGCCCATGCCGGGCAAGGCCTTCCTCGCCGGGGCAAGAGGCTGGGTTTAAACACAATGGACACAAAGGGGCTCGAAGGTTCACGAAGGTTTACTTAAGAATCCTTTGTTCTCCTTGGTGTAAACTTCGTGCCCTTCGTGTTAAAAGAGCCTAAACACAACGGACACCAAGGGTCACAAAGGTTCACCAAGTTTTATACATAGAATCCTTTGTGCCCCTTTACATCACTTCGTGACCTTCGTGTTAAAAAGGAGAAAGTATGACAAAATACGTTGCCGCGATTGACCAGGGAACGACCAGCACACGCTGCATTCTGTTCGACCACGAGGGCCGGGTTGCCGCCGTGGCGCAGAAAGAACACGAACAGATTTACCCCAAGCCGGGCTGGGTGGAACACGACCCGCTCGAAATCTGGCGCAATACGCAGGAGGTGGTCAGCCAGGCCACCGCGACGGTCAACGGTCCATCGTCCATCGTCTGCATCGGCATCACCAATCAGCGCGAGACGACCGTCGTCTGGGAGCGGGCGACCGGCCGCCCGGTCTATAACGCCATCGTCTGGCAGGATACGCGCACCGACGGCATCTGCGACGAACTGGCGCGGCAGGGCGGGCAGGACCGTCTGCGCGCCCAAACCGGCCTGCCGCTGGCCACCTATTTCTCCGGCCCGAAAATCCAATGGATTCTGGAGAACGTGCCGGGGGCGCGCCAGAAGGCCGAGGCGGGCGAATTGCTGTTCGGCAACATGGACACCTGGCTCATCTGGAATCTGACCGGCGCCCACGTCACCGATGTGACCAACGCCAGCCGCACGCTGTTGATGAACCTGCACACGCTGGACTGGGACGAGCAGATTCTCTCCCTGCTCGGCATCCCCCGCGCCATGCTGCCCAAGATTTGTTCCTCCTCGGAAGTGTACGGCACGGCGCGCGGCTCGCTGGGCGGGGTGCCGGTGGCCGGCGACCTGGGCGATCAGCAGGCAGCGCTCTTCGGCCAGACCTGCTACAACCCCGGCGAGGCCAAGAACACCTACGGCACGGGCTGTTTCATGCTGCTCAACACCGGCAATCAGCCCGTCCCCTCGACCTCCGGCCTGCTGACCACGCTCGGCTACAAGATCGGCGACCAGCCGGCCGTCTACGCCCTGGAAGGCTCGATTGCCATCACCGGCGCGCTGGTGCAGTGGCTGCGCGATAACCTCGGCCTCATCTCCAAATCGGCCGAGGTGGAGGCCCTAGCCCGCACGGTGGAGGACAACGGCGGCATCTACTTCGTCCCGGCCTTCTCCGGCCTGTTCGCGCCCTACTGGCGGAGCGACGCCCGCGGCGTCATCGTCGGCATGACGCGCTACGTCAACAAGGGTCACCTCGCCCGCGCCGCCCTCGAAGCCACCGCCTATCAGACGCGTGAAGTGCTCGATGCGATGGAAAAGGACTCGGGCGTGAAACTGACCGCCCTGAAGGTGGACGGCGGGATGGTCTTCAACGAACTGCTGATGCAATTCCAGGCCGACCTTCTCGGCGTGCCGGTCATCCGCCCGAAGGTGGCCGAGACGACCGCCCTGGGCGCGGCCTACGCCGCCGGCCTGGCGGTGGGCTTCTGGAAGGATTACGACGAACTGCGCGCCAACTGGGGCAAGGACAAAGAGTGGACGCCGCAAATGGACCTCGCCCGCCGCGAGCAGTTGTACGCCGGCTGGAAGAAGGCAGTGACGAGGACGTTTGATTGGATAGATTAATTTGTGTCGTTGCGAGGCGGTGCTCTTCCGCCGAAGCAACCCCCGCGCGCGTGGGAAGAAAATCCATGCTGGAGATTGCTTCGCTCGCTGAAGAACGCTCGCTCGCAACGACACAATCAAGCAGGTGTCGTTGCGAGGCGGTGCTCTTCCGCCGAAGCAACCCCCGCGCGCGTGGGGAGAAAATGCCGAAAATGCGGCAAGCGTCCACGTCCCCGTCGCAACCCCCGCGCGCCGTGGGAGAAAATCCATGTTGGAGATTGCTTCGCTCGCTGAAGAACGCTCGCTCGCAACGACACATTTAGGTGTGTTATGGGCAAAGAATACTTTGTCTATATCAAGACCAACAAGTACAATACTGTTCTCTATACAGGCGTGACCAACGATCTCATGCGTCGTGTATGGGAACACAAACAAGGATTTGGTTCAACATTCACGAGCAGGTATCGAGTAACCAGACTCGTTTATTACGAATCCTACGAGAACATCAATCTTGCTATCGCCAGAGAAAAACAAATCAAGGGCGGTTCGCGGCAAAAGAAAATAGACCTCGTAAACAGCCTCAACCCTGAATGGAAAGATTTATACGAAGAGATGCTCACATGAACCGACAAAACATTCCTGCATTATCCCAGGCCGCCCCGGCAGCCGTCATTGTGGATGCCATCCGCACACCCATTGGCGCCCTGGGCGGAGTTCTGGCCCCCGTCCGGCCAGACGATCTGGCAGCACATGTGCTCAAAGCCATCATCGAGCGCAATCACCTCGACCCGGCGCTGGTTGAGGAAGTGTACCTGGGCTGCGCCAACCAGGCCGGAGAAGACAACCGCAACGTTGCGCGCATGGCGCTCTTGCTGGCGGGCTTTCCCGTCTCGGTGGGCGGGGTGACGATCAACCGTCTATGCGCATCCGGCTTGAATGCCGTCAATCAGGCCGCGCGCGCCATCCGCGCCGGCGAGGGCGAAATTTACATTGCGGGCGGCGTAGAAAGCATGAGCCGCGCTCCCTACTCGCTGCCAAAAGCCGAAAGCGGCTATCCATTTGGCAACCTGACCGCCTACGATACCGCTTTGGGCTGGCGTTACCCCAACCCTAAAATGAAAGAGATGTACGGCACCGAGCAGATGGGCGAAACGGCCGAAAACATTGCCGAAATGAAGCCGCACATTACCCGCCAAAAGCAAGATGAGTTCGCTTTGCGTTCTCACCAGCGCGCCATCGCGGCCATTGATGCGGGCAAATTTGCCCAGGAAATCGTACCGGTGACCATCCCTCAACGCAAAGGCGAGGTAAAGACGGTGGACACAGACGAACGTCCGCGGCGGGACACGACTTTAGAGAGCCTGGCCAGATTACGCCCCGCCTTTCGGGAAGGAGGGACGGTTACGGCGGGGAACTCTTCGGGTCTAAACGACGGGGCGGCTGCTCTCCTTATTATGAGCGAATCCAACGCCCAGGCATTGGGACTGTCCCCCCTGGCACGCATTGTCGCCTCTGCTGCCGCGGGCGTTGAACCGCGCCTGATGGGACTGGGACCCGTACCCGCCACCCAAAAAGCACTCCAGCGCGCCGGCCTGAGCCTGGAAGATATCGGCCTGGTCGAGTTGAACGAAGCCTTTGCCGTACAATCTCTGGCGGTTATCGAAGACCTGGGACTGAATCCGGAGATTGTCAACGTCAACGGCGGGGCCATAGCCCTTGGTCATCCCTTAGGATGTTCGGGAGCGCGTATTCTCACCACCCTGCTGCACGAAATGCGCCGCCGCGGAAACGTCAAATATGGACTGGCCACGCTGTGCGTTGGCGTAGGACAGGGCGAAGCCACCATTGTGGAATGGCTGAGGTAGGCGTACCGGCGATATTCAGGATATCTTGAGAATCGCCGCCCGATCGCCCTTGACAATTTGGATAAACTTAGTAGAATATTGTTAAGATATTTCTAGTTTATTTCGTTGGTTTTGGAGTTCCTTCATGTACGCTTGCTTGTGTCTGAGGCGGGGTTCGTAGCCGCCGCCTCGTTTCCAGAAACAGCCTTCTGACCTTTGAGAACGGCGCGCGAATCCCGCATGTGAACCTGTTTCACGTGGCGTTGAAGCGCCGTTCTTTTGTTTTACCTGGTGGCAAGGTCAGAAGGCTGTCTTATTTCCAAAGCGGGTACCAACCCACCCTGAGCAAAGACATCCCAAATACTGTAATTGAGGTTGAAACAATGAAAATCGCATCCAATGTAACCGAACTGATTGGCAACACTCCCCTGGTCCGCCTGAACCGATTGACGGCCGGTCTGCAGGCGCATGTCGTCGCCAAACTGGAATTCTACAATCCGGCGCACAGCGTCAAAGACCGCATTGGCGCGGCTATGATTGAAGCGGCTGAAAAGTCCGGCGAACTCACCCCAGAGCGGGTCATCGTTGAGCCGACCAGCGGCAACACCGGCATTGCCCTTGCGATGGTTGCGGCAGCCAAAGGCTACAAGTGCGTCCTGGTCATGCCCGACACAATGAGCAAAGAACGCCGCATGTTGCTGCGCGCCTACGGCGCCGAGTTAATCCTGACGCCGGGCAGCGAGGGCATGGCCGGCGCTATCCGCAAGGCCGAAGAACTGATTGCTTCTGACCCAAAATATTACATGCCGCAACAGTTTAAAAACCCTGCCAACCCTGAGATTCACCGCCGTACCACCGCCGAAGAAATCTGGCGTGATACAGACGGTCAGATAGATATTCTTGTCGCGGGCATCGGCACCGGCGGGACAATCACCGGAGCAGGTGAAGTTCTCAAAGCGCGCAAACCCTCCCTAAGAGTCATCGCGGTTGAGCCAGACGCCTCGCCCGTGCTTTCAGGCGGCGAGAAAGGCCCCCATAAGATTCAAGGCATCGGCGCCGGTTTTGTGCCGGCCGTGCTGAATACCAAAATCTACGACGAAATCATTCGCGTGACCGACGAGGACGCCATGGAAACCGCCCGGCGCCTGGCCAGAGAAGAAGGCCTCCTGGTGGGAATCTCATCGGGTGCGGCCACCTGGGCCGCGCTGCAAGTCGCTCACCGGGCTGAAAATGCCGGCAAGATGATTGTGGTGATCATTCCCTCGTTTGGCGAACGTTACCTGAGCACTGCCCTGTTTGCCCATCTGGCAGAATAGGAGTCAAAATGATAAATGAGACCCTGGTCCTCAATCGAATGACCCGGCCGCTGGGGCGGGCTTTCAGGTATCTGGCCACCATCCGGCAGGACGTGGCTTCGGTGCTGGAACGCGACCCGGCGGCGCGTACCTGGCTGGAAGTTCTGCTCGTCTATTCGGGCCTGCACGCCATCTGGATCCACCGCATTGCTCACTGGCTTTGGCAGCATAACTTTCGTTTCATTGCCCGCTGGTTGTCTCAATTTTCCCGCTGGCTGACAGGCATTGAAATTCACCCCGGCGCAAAAATAGGAAAAGGCTTTTTCATTGACCATGGCATGGGCGTCGTCATTGGCGAGACGGCAGAAATCGGCGAACAGGTTACCATGTATCATGGCGTGACATTGGGCGGCACCAGCCTGGAAAAAGGAAAACGTCATCCCACCATTGGCAACCGCGTGGTGATCGGCGCAGGCGCGAAGATACTGGGCGCGATTACAATCGGCGATGACAGCCGTATCGGCGCAAATGCCGTGGTGGTCAAATCTGTCCCCCCCAACTCGGTGGTTGTGGGCGTGCCGGGTCAAATTGTCCAACGCTCCCGGCCGCATCGTCCCAGTGATGCGCCCGACCTGAATCACACCGCCCTGCCAGACGTGCTGGGAGTGGCGCTCAAACAACTGCTGGAACGTGTTGAGGTGCTGGAAACGCGGCTGGACGGGCATACCGCCGCCGCTTTACACATCCATGCTCCAGATAGCGAAGTCTGGCAGGGACAGGATTTTTCCATTTAGGGCGCAGGGACAGTCTCCCCCAGGATGTTGCTGAAAGCAATTGGCCCTGCATGAAACGAATGCCGCAAAAGATTGTAACCGCCTACCCTCCCGCAGGTTTCAGCCGCGTTCTAACCTGCGGGAGGGTTAAGGGCAGGCAGTTACGGCCGATCTCTGAAATGGCTCATCAACACGCAACAGGGAACTGCCCAGGCAGACGAGCCGCTACCACTTTGTGTTAGAAACGGTTAAAATAAAGCCGCCGGAAAACATCGATTCCCCAGACAACCAGAAGCCGCAATTTGCTTTTGGAGGTAAATATGCCGTTATTCTTTGCCCGTCATCAGCATACCGCCGAGACTTGCCCGGCAAAAGACATTGAAATGGGACAGATGCTCTTACAGCATGTCAGCCGCGCCAACGCGTTGCGGAATAATGTCCAAATTCGCGGTGAGGCCGTGCTGGATGGGCTGCACACCTTAATTTTGATTCTTGAGGCTCCAGACCAGTCCACGGCAGAAAAATTCATGCAGCCTTTCGCGGTCACAGGTACGGTTGAAGTGTTGCCTGCGTCAAACTGCGAAGAGGTGGTAGAACGCGGCGGCTGCGAAAATCCCAAAAAGTGAGTAACCGGCATGCCTGTTTTGCGCCTTCCCACTCCTTTGCGCTCTTACGTCAACGGTCAAACCGAAGTACACATAGACGGGCAAACCGTTGGAGAAGTGATGCACGGACTTGTGACCTTGTTTCCGGCTATGGAACCACACCTCTACAATCAGCGCGGCGAATTGCGTCCATTTGTCAACCTCTTCATCGGGGCGACCAATATCCGCGACTTGCAAGGCCTGGATACGCCCGTCGCTCCCGAAGAGACGATTCTGCTCATCCCGTCTATCGCCGGCGGATAAACTTTTCCACGTCGGTACCCTTTTATGCTACCGCCACTCAGCCACGAAGAAATCCTGCGTTATTCACGCCACCTGCTTATTCCTGAAGTCGGGATAGAAGGTCAACAAAAACTCAAAGCCGCCTCGGTGCTGGTCATCGGCACCGGCGGGTTGGGGTCGCCTGTTGCGCTTTATCTGGCAGCCGCCGGTATTGGGCGGATTGGGCTGGTGGACTACGATAAAGTGGATGCCAGCAACCTGCAGCGGCAAATCATCCACGGCACAGACCGGGTAGGGGTGCTCAAAGTGGACTCGGCCCGCAGCCGTATGCTGGATCTCAACCCCTACATTCAGGTAGATACCTACAACGAGCCGTTCACATCGGCCAACGCCATGCAAATTGCCGCCGATTATGACATCATTGTGGACGGCACGGATAACTTTGCCACACGTTATCTTTCCAACGACCTGTGCGTTCTGCTTGGCAAACCAAACGTTTACGGCTCAATCTACCGTTTTGACGGGCAGGCCAGCGTCTTTGATGCCCGCTACGGCCCGTGTTATCGTTGTCTTTTCCCAGAGCCGCCGCCTCCCCACCTGGTGCCTTCCTGTGCCGAGGGAGGGGTCTTTGGCGTCTTGCCGGGGGTGATTGGCGCCATCCAGGCCACAGAAACCATCAAATTAATCCTGGGGATCGGTTCGCCTTTAATTGGCCGCCTCTTAATCTACGATGCGCTGCACATGTCCTTTGATTACGTTAAACTCAAAAAGAATCCCGAATGCAAAATCTGCGGCGAACACCCCGAAGTGACCGGCCTGATTGATTACTTTGAGTTTTGCGGCGTGCCGGGCATTGGCCATGAGGAAGGCGCAGTTGAAAAATGGGCCGAAATCACCGCGGCTGAACTGGCCGAGCGTCTGAAAAGCGGCCAGCCTGTCTGTCTTCTCGATGTGCGCGAGCCGCATGAACTGGCGATCTCATCTCTGCCAGGGGCGGTGAATCTGCCCCTCGGTCAGCTGGCAGGCCGCATGTCAGAATTAGACCCGACGCAGGAAATTGTCATTTTCTGTAAAAGCGGCATACGTTCTGCCCGCGCCCTCGAAATCTTGCTTAGCGCCGGCTTTCGCAAGGTCAGACATCTGAAAGGCGGCATCAATGCCTGGGCAAGCGCAATTGACCCGCGCATGCCCGTCTACTAATCTCTGGAGAATCTCAATGCCCAAGAAAGTGCGTTCCAAGTCCGCTCCCAAGAAGAAAACCGTCCATCCACTGCTGGCAAAGGCAGTGGGCATCTTTGCCGTCATCTTTTTTGCCGGCCTGCCGATTCTGGTGGGACTTTACTACCTGGCGATGGCCCTCGGAGGGTTTCTGTACAACAATCAGGAGAAAATTGCGGTGCCGCCTCTGATTCGAGGTGTGTATGGTTTTGACATGCCGCCTCAGGCAAAAAGCCTGATCCAGCAGGGCCTGCCAGAGGATGTGATTGCTGCCTACAAAGTGTATGGGGATGCTCAGTATGAATTGGGCAGTTCTGTCATGCCGGTAGCCTACGGCAGCCAATCGCAAAAGGTTCGCATTGTGATGGGGAAAGTGGACGCGGTGCGCGGCGCATGGAAAGGAAGCCAGGCAACCCTGACATTCTCCAGCCCCGGGGCAGCGGTTCAAGGCGGACCTGAGACCCGTACCGAGGACTGGAAGGATTCCATCACCGGGCGCGTCCTGCCCGTGTACCCGTGGGCGACTTATCAAGTCACGTTTGACGAAAGCGCGTTACATACCTATTTGGAGGCGGAGGCTGCGCTGGACGTCACTTACGCCCACCAGCAAGACTCGGGCGAATGGCAACGCGAAACGGTGACCTTTACCCGCCCGCTGCGCTTCTATGTCGTCACCCCCGAAGAACTGGAGCAGATTCATACGCAAATGCCGTATCCCGATAACATCCGTTTGCCGTTGGTCAACCCGCTCAATCCGGTCTTCTGGGGTTTGATTCTGCTTGGCAGCGGAATTTGGATTCTGCGCACGCTGCGGCAGTCACGCGTTGGATGAATCGGCCAGTTCGGGGTCAACGACGACGCGGTCTTTGCCCAACTCTTTGGCGCGATAGAGCAATCGGTCAACCCGTTGAAGAATGCTTTCGGGTTCTTCACCGGGCAAGGCCTGTGTCAGCCCGCAACTGATTGTGATTTTGATTTCTCCCGGCGGGTAACCCTCGATTTGCGTCTCTGCCAGACAGTGGCGCAAGCGTTCTAACGCCTTAACTGCCTGATCCACCGGTGTGTTGGGGAAAATGGCCAGGAATTCATCGCCGCCTAGCCGGGCAGCCACATCAGAAGCGCGCAAATTACGCTTCAGTTCCCCGGCGATCTGCTTCAGGCAGGCATCGCCAAACGCATGACCAAGGCTGTCGTTATAGGCCTTAAAGTCATCCACGTCAAACATTGCCACCGAAAGCGGAAGGCCATAACGCACGGCGCGATTGTGTTCCCGCTTCAGGAGTTCATTGGCAAAACGGCGATTGAAAATGCCGGTTAAATCGTCAGTGCTTGCCTGCAAGGACAACTCATATGCCTTGTCCTTCAATTCACGTTCCATGCGTTTTTGGGCAGTAATATCACGCAGCACTGCCAGATAGCCCACCTGCCGGCCATTCTCGGTAAGTGGATTCATCCGCACTTCAACAAACTGTTGAGGGTCAGAAAAGAGTTGCACGCTGACATCTGTCTTCGGTTTTTGAATCAAAATAGCCGCCAGCAGAGGGCTTTTCTGCAAGGCAAGGAATGCATCCTCCCCAAGGGGGGCGTTTTCTAACTGAAGCATCCTCAGCGCCGGGGCATTGATATCCACAATGCGGTTTTTCAAATCCAAAACCAGAGTGCCGTCAAACAGACTATCAATCAAAGCCGAGCGTTCAATAGGCGCCAGATCCAAAAGCCGATTAGAAAGGAAGCCCCAGGTCAACAATACCCCCGGAAAGACCAACATCAAAGCAGTAATTCTCAGGCTTGGCGCGGGACTGAGACCAGCAACCCTGATGAAAACCGATATCAACGGAACGGCAAGTGCCAGCAGTATCAGCCTGACCCGGGCGCGGTAAACTACCGACGAACTGCGATAATTTTTCAGCAGCATGGCTGCAGCAACAAGGGCGCCAAGGTAAACATAAGCAATATAAACGTAAAAAACAGCCCCATATTGAAATACCAACACGTTGTTCTCGGGGTCAAACTCATAACTGCGCCAGATCAACGAATGCCATTCATTCGTCCAGGTTAACCCCAAAGCCACAGCAGGGAAGAGCCACAATGCCGCCAGCCGCCGCGCCGTCAACCACGCCGTTTGACGCGCAAAGGAAAGGCAAAAGGTAAGGAAAAACGGCATCGCGCTAAAGGCCCCCAGGTAAGACACCTTGACCCAAAAAACCTTGGCCGCCGGTGTGGTCACCAGGTGGACAATCCCTGCCGCCAGCGACCATTCGGCAAAAGCAATCAGCAGGCCAACAAGGCTGGAAGCGCCAAAAAGGTAACGCCGCCGCCACACCAGGCTGGCCGCCAGCGTAAGGATCACCGCATTGGTCAACGAAACTGCAACAACAAGCGTGGTTTCCAAGTGACGAGAGCACTCCTTTTTTGGCAAATTATAAAAGCAGTCGCGTCCTTTTTGTCTTTCAATTGCTTATCAATTTTTCGCGCCGGTTTTGGCGCAGCCCCCAAAGTAGAAATTCTGACCAAGAGCATCACTTTGCCAAACACATGGCTTTCGTGAGGTACAATAGGCCGCATGTCTCCCCATACTATTCTGACGGTTCTGGCCCATCCCGATGACGAATCATTTGGCATGGGCGGTACCCTTGCCCTGTACGCCAGCCGCGGCGCAGACGTATACCTGCTGTGCGCCACCCGCGGCGAAGCCGGCTCTGCCGACGACAGGCATTTACAAGGCTTTGAAAGCATTGGTCAAATGCGTGAAGCCGAGTTGCGCTGTGCAGCCGGCATTCTTGGCCTCAAAGGCACGTACTTTCTAGGCTACCGCGATTCGGGCATGCCCGGCGCAGACGACAATAGCCACCCCCAGGCCCTCATCCAGCAGCCCATCGAAGAAGTTGCCGCCAGGATCGTCCATTACATCCGCACCCTCAAGCCAGATGTAGTGCTGACCTTTGACCCGATTGGCGGTTACCGCCACCCTGACCACATTCACATCCACCAGGCGACTGTACTTGCCTTTGAAAAAGCCAGAGACGCTTCCTTCTACCCCGAGGCCGGCCCGCCGTATGCTCCGGCAGCGCTCTACTTCCACACCATTTCGCGCACTTTTCTCAAGTTCGCCGTCCAACTCTTGCGCCTGTTTGGGAAAGACCCCAGCCGCTGGGGCCAAAATGGAGACATTGACCTGGCCGCCATCGCCGCAGTTGATTTCCCCACCCATGTGCGGATTGACATCCGCTCTGTATTGGACAAGAAAGAAGCCGCCAGCGACTGCCATTCCAGTCAGGGCGGCGGGCAGATGCGACGCGGGTTGACCGGTAAGATTCTGCGCCTGTTTGGAAACTACGAAACATTTATGCAGGCCTACCCTCCCGTCCAGCCGGGCAGGCAACGGATAAAGCGCGACTTCTTTGAGTTGTAACTCAAGCGCGAGAAGACCGCCGCCGTCTGCCTTGCTCCAGGCCCGGCAGCGTAAACGGCGGCCTTTGATTCAGCCCCATCAACCGGGCTCCGTGTTCCCCGATTCCCAAGACGGTCACCGAACCGGTATCACATGCCAAACGCTGGAAATGATCCAACGGCAGGCCAAGGTAATGGGCTACTGCCAGTTTAATGGGGTCAGCGTGAAAGACAACCGCCGCCCAATCTTCGGGGCGGCAAGCAGCAAGGATGGCATCCAGCGCGGCGACCACCCGCACTTGTGTTTCCAGGAAAGACTCGCCCCCCGGAAAGCGAAAGCGCGCCGGCGCAAATTGAATGGTTTTCCAAAGCGGCGACCGAGTCATCGTCTTCCAGGGCTTGCCCTGCCACTCGCCGATATCCGTGTCGAGCAAACGGTCATCGGTGCAAACCTCCAGCCCAGCCTGCGCGGCAATCGGTTGCGCCGTCTCAACAGCCCGTTCAAGCGGACTGGCATACACCGCCGCCAGTGGAACATCGGCCAGAGCAGCGGCCAGCAATTCGGCTTGCTGGCGGCCGTGTTCATTGAGATGTACTCCCGGCAAACGCGCATATAGAATCTTCTTTTTTAAGTGATCATTATCACCATGACGAATCAAAAGCAAAACAGGCATTCAATCTCCATCGCAAATAAAAATTAAACTACCTGGATAACTGCCTACCCTGCGGGAGGGTTAAGAGTGGACAATTACACCTGGCGGCTGAAGGCTTTGCATTCTCCCCTCAGCCTCAGGTTTGGAATTGCCGCATGGGTGCATTATACCTTCTCTCGTAACTGCCTACCCTCCCGCAGGTTTTGGCGTAATTTCCGAACCGCAAGGCACTGTCATGATTACTAGCATCGATTGCCGGCCCTGTTCTAACCTGCGGGAGGGTTAAGGGCAGGTAATTACCTTCTCCCGCAATAGAAAATTGTGTATAATAAGCGCATGTCCGCTAACCGGAACCCATCCCCGTGCTTGAAAAAACCTGCCAGGTCTGGATAGGTTCGCTTCGGCATACCCGAACGGCTCCCGACCTGGCGAGCCGTTTTTATTTATCCACAGGAACGGACAGAGGCAAATGGCAAAAGAGCAATTGACACTCCAGGAATTGACCGAACAAATGCATGCTTTCGTTCGTTCAAAAGGCTGGTACGAAGCCAACAGCCCGCGTCCACAGGTACCGCGCAACCTAGCAATCTCGTTGGTATTGGAGGCTGCCGAAATCCTGGAACACTTCCAGTGGAGCGAAAAAGCCAGCGACAAAAATGAACTCGCTGGTGAACTGGCCGATGTTGCACTATACTTGCTGCAACTGGCATCCATTACCGGCATTGACCTGGAACAGGCAATTCTGCAAAAACTTGCCGCCAATGCGTCCCGCCAATGGGACATCCAGTCTACAAGCGAGGAAACCGGCCCATGAATGTCTCCATATTTGGCGGTTCTCAACCCAAAGAAGGCGATACAGCCTATACAGAAGCCTACACCCTTGGCCGGCTACTGGCCGAACGCGGCCATGTCGTCCTGACGGGCGGCTACATCGGCACCATGGAAGCCGTCAGCCGGGGCGCCAATGAGGCCGGCGGCCATGTGATTGGCGTCACCTGTACAGACATTGAAGCCTGGCGCCCGGTTCAACCCAATCGCTGGATAAAAGAGGAACGCCGCTGCAAAAGCCTGCAAGAACGCATCACCGCCCTGATTGAAGGCTGTGATGCCGCCCTTGCTCTGCCCGGCGGGCCCGGCACTTTGACGGAGGTCGCAATGATGTGGAACTTGATGATTGTGGAGTCGCTGCACCGGAGGCCATTGATACTGGTCGGAGACGGCTGGCAGTCTGTTTTCGACCAGTTTTTCACATCTTTTTCCGGCTACATCCCCGCCAGGCAAAGAGAACTGCTCTCCTTTGCAGCGGATGTAGAAACTGCCGTGACGATTTTAGAAACATCTCAGGTTTGAACGCCCCTGCTTTGATTCTTGTCCACCACAAACCCGAAAACCAACCGCCTTCCTGAGAGAAAACCACCCATCACATTCAAGAGGAAAAAATGGCAGAAGAAAAACTCCCCACCCGTGCAGAAGACTTTGCGGAATGGTATAACCAACTGGTGCTCAAAGCCGACCTGGCCGACTACGCCCCGGTACGCGGCTGTATGGTTGTCAAACCTTACGGCTGGGCGCTGTGGGAAAACATCACCTCCTGGCTGGATCGTGCGTTCAAAGAAACCGGCCATGTCAATGCAGCCTTCCCCACGCTGATTCCCATGTCGTTTTTCGAAAAAGAAAAAGAACATGTCGAGGGCTTCTCGCCGGAACTGGCTGTCGTCACACACGGCGGCGGCGAAAAACTGGAAGAGCCGCTGGTTGTGCGCCCCACATCTGAAACCATTATCGGCCACATGTACGCCAAATGGATCAAATCCTGGCGCGACCTGCCCGTCCTCATCGTCCAATGGGGTTCCGTCCTGCGCTGGGAAATGCGCACCAAACTCTTCCTGCGCACTGCCGAATTTTACTGGCACGAAGGTCACACCGCCCACGCCACCACCGAAGATGCAATGGAAGAAATGTACCGCATCCTCGACATTTACGAGAAATTCTGCTACGAACAGGCAGCCATCCCGGTCATCAAAGGCACCAAAAGTGAAACAGAGCGCTTTGCCGGCGCACAAATCACCACGGCTATCGAAGCCATGATGTGGGACAAACGCGCCCTGCAGGCCGGCACCTCCCACTACTTCGGCCAAAACTTTGCCAGAGCCTTCGACATTCAATACCTCGACCAGAACAACACCCTTCAGTATTGCGAAACCACCTCCTGGGCCATTTCATCCCGCATCATCGGCGCCCTCATCATGGTGCATGGCGACGACCAGGGGCTGCAACTGCCCCCCAACCTCGCGCCCATTCAGACGGTTCTGGTACCCATTTACAAAAACGACGCCGAAAAGAGCGCCGTCATGGAAGCCGCCAACCGCATCTTCACCGAACTCAAAGCCGCCGGCATTCGCATCAAAATGGATGCCCGCGAAGAGGTAACCCCCGGCTTCAAATTCAACGACTGGGAAATGCGCGGCGTTCCCCTGCGCATCGAGATCGGCCCCAAGGATGTGGAGAAAGGCTCGGTCGCGTTGGCCAGGCGCGACGTCCCGGGACGAGACGGCAAATCCTTTGTCCCGCAGGCGGGTCTCACCGGGACCGTTGAGCGGCTTCTGGCCGATATCCAGGCTTCCATGCTGAAAAATGCCACCGCCTTCCGCGACAGCAACATCCACGAACCCCAAGACTATGCTCACCTAGCCGAAATCGTCCAAAACGGCTGGGCCTTTGGCTGGTGGTGCGGCTCGAAAGAATGCGAAGCCAAAGTCAAGGAAGATACCAAAGCCACCACCCGCGTCATCCCCCTCAACCAGCCTGCCGGCAAAGGCAAATGCATTGTCTGCGGCAGCGAGGCCCATCAGAAAGTCTACTTTGCACGCGCCTACTAACACCGCCTCTTTGGGTGTCACGCCGCTAATCCAGGCGTGACACCCAAAGGGCAAACCGCTTCCATGCCCGCCATTGACCTGGCCCGACTAAAAAAACAAGTAATCCGGCTGGCCGATCTCTTTGACCAGCCGCAGGCTTTCTTGCACGAGTTGCACGACGTGCTGGATTTCTACGTCAACCGCACCCTGCGCAGCCGTCGGCCGGTAGCGCCCGCTTCGGTCCTGGAAACGTATCACACCCCCGCTCTGGTTCTGCGCCATATCGAAAATGAACTGGCCCCTTTGGCCAGAGCCAATCCCAACCAGGCGCTTGAACTGGCCGATACGCTCTGGCAGGCACGCTACCTGGAAACTTGTCTGCTGGCGGCCTTTCTGATTGGCTGTATCCCCCCGCGTGAGGACAGGCTGCTTGTCCGCTTGACAGCCTGGAGCCAGCAAATACGCGACCCCAACGTGCGCGCCGTCCTGTTGACCACCAGCCTGTCACGCCTGCGGGCCGAAGCGCCCGACCGCCTGCTTGGCCTGATACGCGAATGGATGCACCCCGCCCGCCCGCGCTTTTGGTCCAACGGCATTCAGGCGCTTCTCCCATTGCTGGAAGAGACAAAGTACGAAAACCTGCCGCCTATCTTTGAGATTGTGACGCCGGTCATCGAATCTTCGCCGGCCATTCTGCAAGAAGACCTAAAACAACTGATCCAGGCCCTGTACCGCGCCTCGCCTATAGAGACCACTTACTTTATCAAGAATCTGCTCAAAGAATCCGGCAATCCCCAAATGAAAGTAACCCTGCGGCGCATTCTGCCAGACCTTCCGCCCGAATTCCAGGATCAGATTCGTGACCTTGTCCGGCAGCCGAGGTTGATCTAATGGACCCCAAACGCATCATCTTCATTCATGGATCAGAAAGCAGCGGCCAGACCTACAAGGCCGGCATCTTACGCGCCGTCTTTCCTGAAATGCTCTCGCCCGATTTCACCGATGACCTGGCGGAACGGCTGGCCCAACTACGCGCCATCACCGGCGAGACAGAGGGCTGGACGCTGGTCGGCTCATCGCTTGGCGGCCTGACCGCTGCCATTTTTGCCATCCAGTCTCCAAACCAGGTGCGAAAACTGGTCTTGCTGGCTCCTGCCCTGGCATTGGCCGAGTTTGCCCCCTATCACACCGCCCGAATCGAAACCCCCACCGTCATCATTCACGGCACACGGGATGAAGTCGTCCCTCTGGCGCTGATACGACCGATTGCCGAGCGCGTCTTCAGCAACGCCAGGTATTTGATTGTGGACGATGATCACCGCCTGCACAAAACGGCAGAGACGCTGGACTGGAAAAACATCCTGGCCTAAAACAGGTCACGTGTGAAGCGTGACCCCCTACTCGCTCCCACGGCCAACACGCGCAGGTCACGCTTGAAGCGCGACCTGCTGCTACTATCCAACAGCCCGAATGAGCGCCTCCGGCACCCAAAAAGTACCGTAGCCAAAAAGCGAAAGCAACAGCGAAACCGTCAATAGAAGCACGCCGGCAGCAATCAGGACATAGTCTCGCCGGCGGTAGGTTAACTGTTCCAACCAGGTGCGCGGGCCAACGCCGAACGCGCGCAAATCCATGGCATCAATGATATCTTCACTGCCGCTAATGGCATGGATGGTGACCGGCACCATCAACGGGCCGAGTTTACGCACCTGCTCAATCAGGCCGCCGCTGATTTTTTCGAGTTCATAGCCGCGCGCCCGCTGAGCATCCCGCGTCAGTTGGAAGTCCCGGCCAAAGGTCGGGATGAAACGCATGGTCAAATCCATGGCGTAGGCGATCTTGTCCGGCAATCCCAGGCCGCGGAAGGTAATGCCATAATGCGCCGGGTTGAGCGAATAGGGGATGAGGATGGTCATCACAGCCAGGCTGAAAACGCGCATCAATTGGCTGACGGCAAAAAAGGCACGTTCTACGGTAATATCCAGAGCCGGACGCCAGCCAAAGATTAAAAACGGGGCCTCAAAGCGGCGCACCAGGTGTTCTTGCTCATATACCTCTAGCCCGCCGCGACCGGTTAGAAATGTGAAAAAGGCAAAGAAGAAGACAAAGCCAATGATAAACAGAAATGCCCGCCGCATCTCATGCCACTTGACGCCCGACGTCAAAAGGACAAAAACAGCAATGGCCATCAACGGCAAAAGGAAGCGGGCATCCCAGAAAAAGAGGGTGGAGGCAAGATAGCAAATATAGAAGATGATCCAGGCGCGCGGGTCAAAAGACTGGATGAAGGACTTGCGTTTACGGTATCGCCAGGCTACAAGCATAGGAATCGGTCGCCCAAAATCCGTGAAGGGAGGTGAGGTGGTCAGCAACCGGCCCTACAGGTCGCTGACCACCCCGGTCAAATTATCTCAAATCAACGCCCAGACTGCTTGCGGTAGGAGCCGTAAGCCACAACCAGCAAGGGGACAAGGATGGCGGCAAAAATCAGGTTCGGGCCGGCCGCCGGCAGGAACTCGCCCACAATGGCAGCAGCGGGCGAAAAGCCATTGATCCAGATATCCGAAATGGCGGCAAAGCCAATCCCCAGGATGTTGCCCAATGCGCCCCAGGTGACGGCGGTAGCAATATCCACGTCTTTGCCAAACAGGAAGCGCGCCAGCACCACCAGCACAAAGCCGATCAAGAGGGAAATGCCGGCAATGAGCGAGATGGGGGCATCGCCAAAAATGCCTGCTTCCACATCGTAGAACAGCATGTTGGGCAGCGAGCGGTTGACAAAGTAAACGGCCACGCCAATCACCGTCAGGATGCCACTGACAATCAGCACGGTATCCAGGCTCTTCTTTTTATCCTTGAAGAGCAGGGGCAGGCCAGAGATGAAACCCACCAGACCGTTGCCAATGCTCCACTGCGGCGAAAGGCCAAAGCCGGTCAGGGCATCGCCAAACATATTGCCCATCGCGCCGGTGAAGAAGCCCACTACCGGCCCAAAAGCATAGCCAAAGAACATCGGAATGGCAATGGCCGGGCGCAGGGAGACCTGGCTCAGCGAAGGCACAACGAAGACCGTCCCGTTGAACAGCCAGGAGAAAACGGCATACAGCGCCGCGCCGATGGCCATCCACACCACCTCACGCGTGCCTACTTCCCAGGCCCGATTCTCCTTGGTTGCCAGATAAACGGCAAAGGCAATCGCCAGGCCAATCACCACGAACAAAAAGCGCAACGGTACCGTTGCACGGTCCAGCGGAAATTCCAGGTTGGGGTCAATCAAGTAAACACCGATGGCAATGACAGCCAGAATGACCACCAGGGCTATCAGGACAGAGACAAATTTCTTATCCATTTCT
The DNA here is from genome assembly GCA_019873735.1 of Chloroflexota bacterium. GTDB lineage: Bacteria > Chloroflexota > Anaerolineae > Anaerolineales > Villigracilaceae > DSXF01. The sequence continues at coordinate 28,480 of JAIOAQ010000020.1, forward strand.
ACATTCTCCTTTTCTGAATTTTTACGAAACGTGCGCCAGCGCTTCGGCCCGCATGAAGCGCCCACTCTGAGCCAAGTGTTCCAGGTTGGCAACCAGGAGCGAGGTCGGCACGAGCCGGCAGGCCCGCAACAAATCCAGGTCGGCTAATACCTCCTGCGGGCGGCCGTCGGCGCGGATCTGACCATCGGCCACCAAAATCACCCGATTGGCGTAGATCACCGCCAGATCCACATCATGGGTGATAAACAGAATCGCCTCAAAGCCGGGCATCTGCAGGATTGAATCCATAAAACCCATATAATTCTTGTAGTCCTGCCCGGCAGTCGGCTCATCCATCACCAGGATGCGCGAACGCATGGCCAGAATGGCCGCAATGCTGACGCGTTTTTGCTGGCCAAACGACATGGCCAGCGGCGGGTCTTGCTCACGGTCGGTCAGGTTGACAATTTCAAGCGCCTCTTTCACCTCCTGTTCAATTTGCTGAGGGGAATGATGCAGATTGCGCGGCCCAAAGGACAACTCCTCGCGCACGGTAGGAGCAAACAGCATGTGACTGGGACTCTGGAAGACGTATCCGAGCGTAGATGCGATCTCTGCCACGCTGGCCTGATGCGTATCGCGGCCATTCACCAGCACCCGTCCCGAGCGGGGGCGCAGCAGACCGATAGCATGTTTCACAAACGTGGTTTTGCCGGCGCCATTAGGCCCCAGCACGGCAATCACATCCCCGCGGCGGATCTCCAGGTTGATCCCATGCAGGACTTCCTGCTCGGCCTCATAGCCAAAGGTGACATTCTCAAAGCGGACCAGCGTTTCCGGTTCTGCTTCGGACCCTGTGCCTGCCACCGAAGGAAGGACCTTGATCTCCGCCGGAGGAGGATCCGCTTTCGCCCGCGCCATGATCATCGCCGCCGGCAATTTGACTTCCTGATAGGCGACCGCCGCCGAAAGCCCATCCAGGCCGCCCAGATAGCGGACTTCGCCGTTACTCATAAACATCACCCGGCGGGGATGAATCTTCATCACATCCTCCACCCGATGCTCCACCATCAGGATGGTCATGCCCTCGTCGGCCAACCGGCGCACGATCTGAAGCGTCTCCAGGGCCGAGGCAGGGTCCAGGCTGGCCAGCGGCTCATCTAACAGCAGGATGCTCGGCCGCATGGCCAACACGCCGGCCAACGCCACCTTTTGTTTTTCGCCGCCCGAAAGGTTAAAGGTATCGCGATCGCGCAGATGCAGGATATTCAAATAGTCCAGCGCCTGGTCAATGCGCTGGACGATCTCTTCGCGCGGCAAGCCGAGGTTTTCCAGCCCAAAGGCGATTTCATTGCGCACCTTGGTGCCGAGAATTTGCCGCTCCGGGTCCTGAAGAACCGTGCCGATCTTTTGCGAGATTCGAGCCAGGCTCCAGCCGGTGGTCTCCTCCCCGTTTACCAGGATACGCCCGCTCAGTTCGCCTTTGTAGGAACGCGGGATTAAGCCGTTAATGCAACGAATCAGGGTGGTCTTGCCGCAGCCGCTGGCCCCGGCGACCAGCAGAATCTCGCCGCGCTCCATCGAGAAAGAAATGTCATGCACCGCCGCCCCCAGGCGATCGCGATAGCGGAAAGAGAGATTTTCGACAACCAGAGGCAAATCGGTCATGGAAGCAGGATTTCTAAAGGATCGCCGACTTTAAGATTCAGCCGCGCGGCGGCCGAGCCGTTGACCACGCAAACCAGCAGATTACCGGTGCTGCCGAACAAGGCCACCGTTTCGCCCGGCCGGCGCTCGCCAAACGTATTGACCAGGCCGTGAATCTCCAGGCCTCCCACGCGGATGGTCACCTTATCTTTATGCTTTAACACTTCGGGCAAATCCTCGATGCGCAAATTGGATGAGGCATTGCCAAAATGGTCAATGTGGATGATTTCGCCGCGCCAGCCCAAGGGGGTGCGCTCCGGCCGGGGCAACGGGAGCAGGACAGGGTCCGAGAAAGACACGCCCAGCGCTTCCAGTTGGACGCCGGCAGCCAGGTGTCCGGCCACCGGAGCAAAAATGTCGCGTCCGTGAAAGACATGGCTGACATCTTCCAGCCAGTATTGCGGTTGATTCAAGTGAATACACGTCACCGGCTGACCCAAACGTTCGGCGCGTGCCAGGCAAAGCGTCAGGGTGCCGTTGTCTGGGCCGACATAGTACTGGTCGCCAATGCGCGCCGCCATCGGTCGGCGGGCAGTGCCAACGCCCGGGTCCACGACCGCCACATGGACGGAGAAAGGCGGGAAATAGGGCATGGCGCGGAACAACACCAGCGCCGCTTCAGCAATATTCTGCGGGCTGATCAGGTGACTCAGGTCGGCAATTTGGGCCTCTGGGCAAATGCGCCAGATGACGCCCTTCATCACGCCGACATTTCCGTCTTTTAGGCCAAAATCGGTCAGCAGGGAGATAACAGGCATGGTTCTCTCCTTGCTTAATATTATCCCGCCTGCGCGCCTGTACGTCAAGTAGGTCACGCTTGAAGTAGTAGGTCACGCTTGAAGTAGTAGGTCACGCTTCAAGTAGTAGCAGGTCACGCTTGAAGTAGTAGGTCACGCTTCAAGTAGTAGCAGGTCACGCTTGAAGCGTGACCTGCTTGAGGTTGAAAAACCTGGCGGCTTTGCGCCCTTGCGTTAAGAATATTCCTTGTTCAGTCACGCCTGAAGCCTTGACCTGCTATTGCGCGCCAGGAAAAAATGGCGGATAATGGGGGCATCATTCCGGTCGGAACGAGGGAAAGATGCCTGAAGCCAAAAAATCCCAACCAGTTGAGCCTGAAGCCAGCCAAGAACGCAGCGTCACCATCGGCGGCAATGTGGACGGATCGGTCGTTGTCAGCGGCAATCAGAACGTGATTTACGTCAATGGAATGCCGGTGGCTTTGCCGGCCAGCGAGGGCGAGGCGTCCCACCCCCTGCGCGTCCTGACCGTGGTGGCGCGCCCCCTGAACACCAGCGAACTGCCGGAGATTGCCGACGCCTGGTCGCTGACCGACGGTCTGCTGGCGGTGGAGGCGCCCGTAGAGGCGCGTTTCGTCCGCCCGCCGACCGTCCGCCAGTGGGAGGCGGAAATTGACGGCGGCTGCGACATTCTGCACTTCGACGGCCACGGCACGGCGGAAGAGGGCGGCTTCCTGCTGTTCGAGACGGAGGACGGCCTGGCCGAGGCGCTGCCCGCCGACGAGTTCATCCGGAAACTCCAGAAGGCCGGCCAGCCGCCGAAACTGATCCTCCTCTCGGCCTGCCAGTCGGCCAGGGGAGAGAAGGGCGGCCTGGCCGGGCGCATCGCCCGCGAGGCGAAAATCCCGGCCGTCATCGGCTTCAGCGAAAGCGTGCCGGTGAACGTGACCATGATTTTCGTCAAGCGCCTGTACGCCGCCCTGGGCGCCGGCCGCCCGGTGAAGGAGGCCTTCGAGGCCGCCCGCCTCGCCCTGGGCGAGATGACCGTTTCCCTCCCGCCGGAGAAGCAAGGCGCGCCAGCGCGCACCCTGCGCGCCGCCGACCTGCCCGTCCTGACCGGCAAAGGCATCGGAGAGCCTTTGTGCCAGGCCCAGCGCGGACGCCCGCAGGTGGAGCGCGAGCCGCTGGTGGGCGTGCCGTCTCCGTCGGAATCCGGGCGCTTCTACGGCGTGTTCGACGCCCGCAGCGACCCGCCGGCCGGACGCAAAGCCCTGCTGGTCAGGGCCGCCCGCGCCCTGCTCGACGGGCAAAAATTCGTCGTCCTGACCGGCGTGGGCGGCATCGGCAAGACCGCCCTGGCCGCCGCGCTGGCCCGCCGGCTGGCGTGGCGCTTCCCCGGCGGCGTTTTCTGGGTCAACGGGGCGGACTACATCGAGAGCGGGCTGAGTCTGGATGACGCCCTGGCGCCCTTCGCCGCCGCTTTTGGGCAGGACTTCCTGAAACTCCCGACGGCCCAGAAACGGCAGGCGGTGCTGACCTATTTCGAGCGCATGGAAGCCCCCGCCCTGTGGGTGGTGGACAACGCCGACGCGGCCGCCGAGGACGTCTGGCGCATGGCGCGGCAGGTGCCGGGTCGCAGCGCCGCCCTGTTGACCAGCCGCGAACGCCCCGAATACGGCGGATGCGTGATCTCGCTCGACGGGATGGCAGAGGCCGAGTCCCTGCTCTTCCTGCTCGAGGAGACAGCGCGGCGCCAGAATCGGCCGCTTGCATGGGACAAAGCGTCCTTTCAGACCTGGGTCGAGATCGCCTCCCTGCTGGACGGCCATGCCCTGGCGCTGATGCACGCCGCCGCCCTGATCGCGGAGGAAGGGCTGGAGGCGGCCCTGAAGGCGATGCGCGCCAACCCGGCGCGCGGCGACACCGCCCGCCGTTTCGACTTTTCCTATGGACGATTGACGGCCGACGAGAAGCGATTGCTGCACCGCCTGGCGGTCTTTGCCGCCGATTTCGACACCCGGGCGGTCGAGGCGGTTTGCACGGTTCCATTGGACGAGCAGGATCAAGACCTGCTCCCCGGCTGGGAGGAAGGCCTGCGCGCCCTGGCGCGCAAATCGTTCGTCGAAGTGCGGTTCTGGAGCGCCGACCACCGCCGCTACCGCCTGCACCCGGTGCTGCGCGAATACGTGCGCGGGCGACCTCACCCCATCTCCCCTCTCCTCATGGGAGAGGGGGCGAGGCCTGCCCCGAGCGAAGTCGAGGGGGTGAGGGACACATGGCGCATGGTGCAGTACTACCTGGCCCTGGCCGGGGCTGCCCGTGACCTGCTCGGCGATACCGAAAATGCGCTGACTGCCGTGCGGTTCGCCGAAATCGAGCGCCTGAACCTGCTGGCTGCGCAGGAGACCTGCCTGGTTCAGGGAAAATACCAAGAGGTCCTTCAGTACATGTACACACTCGATGCACTGTTTGACCGAAGCGGCTATTGGCATGACAGGAATCGAGTATTGGAAACCGGCCTGAAAGCCAGTAAGAACATGGACGACCAACACATCACTGCAAGGATCCTGGGCCAGATTGGAAACGCAGCCTACCAGCAGGGAAATTACCCGGAGGCCCGTTCACGGTATCAAGAGATTCTAGAGATTTTTCGGAATTCAGATGATAAGGACGGAGAGTCCATCACTTTACATCAACTAGGCGTGCTGGCGCAGGCTACGGGCGACTATGCCGGGGCGCGCCGCCTGTACGACGAAAGCCTGAACATCAAAGAGCAGTTGGGAGACAAAGCGGGAGTGGCAAGCACCCTGCATCAACTGGGGAATATTGCCTACTTGCAAGGTGATTACGCCGAGGCGCGCCGCCTGTACACCGAAAGCCTGAACACTCTGGAGCAGTTGGGGGACAAAGATGGGGTGGCGCGCAGCCTGCATCAACTGGGCATGCTGGCGCAGGCCACGGGCGACTATGCCGAGGCGCGCCGCCTGTACGCCGAAAGCCTGAACATCGCCGAGCAGTTAGGGAACAAAGCGGCGATGGCGAACAGCCTGCATCAACTGGGGAATGTCGCCTACTTGCAAGACTATACTACCGAGGCGCGCCGCCTGTACGCCGAAAGCCTGAACATCCTGGAACAGTTGGGGGACAAAGCGGGGGTGGCGCGCAGCCTGCATCAACTGGGCATGCTGGCGCAGGACACAGGCGACTATGCCGAGGCGCGCCGCCTGTACGCCGAAAGCCTGAACATCAAAGAGCAGTTGGGGGACAAAGCGGGGGCGGCGCTGAGCAAGGCTCAGTTATCCTTGCTGGAGGAGCAGGAAGGCAACCTCAGCCAGGCGCTGGCTTTGATCCGCGAGGCGGAGGCAGTTTTTGCATCCCTCGGCGCCCCACAGCGCGAGCAGGCACGCCAGGTTCGAGAGCGAATCGAAGGAAAACTGAATACAAGTAAATGAACCGTCCACGAATTTTCACGAATACACGAATGACTCTACTGCAAAAACTTTTTCTAAACACGAAGGCCCCAAAGGATATAAAGGTCACAAAGATTTTTGAAATGATCACACGCCAAACTTCAAGATTCTGAATTTTGCCTTTCGGAATTCCTTAGTGTACGTCGTGTGCTTCGTGTGCTTGGTGGTTAAAGGTCTTTTTTCAGTGAACTCACGAATGACAAGGCCTCGATTCGGGCATTCGTGGCCCAATTCGTGGATGGTTTGCCTGGCGGTACACTGGCGAGCATACGTTAGCCCTGAAAAACTTAGCGGCCTTGCGCCTTTGCGTTAAAAATCCACTTTTTGCGTCACGCTTGAAGCGTGACCTACTTGAAAAACCCTGCGGCTGCGCGCCTTTGCGTTAGAAAAATCCCTTTTTCCGTCGCGCTCAAAGCGTGACCTACCCCTGCCTGAAAAGCCCCAACCGGCCAAATTGCATCTTGACAAAGCCGCAAAAATTCCCTATACTTATAGTAACACGTGTTACTAACGCCAGAGATTCCTGCCATGAGTACCCGCCGCCCGACCAGCCATGATGTAGCCCGCCTTGCCGGCGTCTCGCGCACGACGGTGTCATTCGTGCTCAATAATGTGCCGGGGGTCAGCATCAGCGAGGCCACGCGCCAGCGTGTGCAGGAAGCCGCCCGCCAACTGAACTATCACCCCGACTCGGCCGGGCGGAAACTGGCCAGCGGCAAAGCCTGCGCCATGGGACTGGTGCTGCGTCAAAACCCTGAGCAAGTCTTTGCCGATGCCTTCCTGGTACAGGTTGTTCTGGGGGTGGAGCAAGCCGCTGCCCAACAGGGTTTTCACGTCCTGCTCAAGCCGGTTGCGCCCGATGACAAAGACGGGTACGCCCGGCTCATCCAGGAAAATCACGTAGACGGCATCATCCTCTCCGGCCCGCGCCAGGACGATGAGGAAATCCTGCACCTCCACAGTCAGGGCGTTCCGATCGTTCTGATGGGTCAATTGCCCGGCAGCCACATCCCTTATGTGGACATCGACGCAGTAGCAGGCGCGGCAACCGCCGTGCGCCACCTGACGGAAAACGGCCACCGGCAGATCGGGTTGATCACCAACGCCCCGCTTTCCTACACGTCCGCCCAACAGCGGCGGCAAGGATATTTACAGGCCCTGTCGGAAAGCGGCCTGACGCCCGATGAGACCTTGATCCGGCAAGGCAACTATACGCCCGCCAGCGGTTATGAGGCCATGCAGGCATTGCTGGCTCGAACCCCGTTGCCTACTGCTGTGTTCGTAGCCAGCGACGTGGTTGCCATGGGCGCCATTCAGGCCATCAAGCAAGCCGGCATGCGGATTCCAGAGGATATCGCCGTTGTCGGCTTTGACGATATCCCCCTTGCCGCCTATTACGATCCGCCGCTGACCACCATCCGCCTGCCAGCCTTTGGATTGGGCTGGGCAGCCGGCGAGCGGCTGGCACGTCTGATTCAGGGAGAAAGCCTGCGCCGCCAGGAACTGCTCCTGGAAACACAACTCATCGTGCGCGCATCCAGCCTCAGGAGATGAGCGCTTTTTTTTGCGTTGTTACTAACACGTGTTAGTTCAAGGAGGTGATTTGCTCCCCTAAAAAAAACAAGCCCCCTTTCAAACCCAAGTGTGTTCCTTTTTTTTCAACCTAAAATCACAAGGAGAGAAGACCATGAAAGCCAAGTTCGTTCTGTTCGTGATGATCGTTGGGCTGCTGCTGGCAGCCTGCGGCCCTCAGCCTGCCGAGACAGTAGTCACCGAAGCCGCCCCGGCAGAACCGGCCGCCACCGAAGCCCCTGCTACCGAAGCGCCTGCCGAACCGGCCGCCCCGGAAATGTGCATGGGCGCGCAGCCAGGCGATGAGTTGACCGTCATGTACGTCTGGTCTGGCGCGGAGGAAGAAAAACTCAACGCCATTTTCAAGCCGCTGGTGGATACGTGCGGAATCAAGATTGTGGCCGAGTCCACCCGCGACGCTGCCGTCGTGGATACCCGCGTGCAGAGCGCGCCGCCTGATATCCTCTTCTGGCCCAGCACCGCGCCCGTAGATCTGTACACCGACAAACTCGTCCCGCTCGACACGGTGGGCGGCATAGCAGAAAACTACGCTTCGTACTGGCTGGACCTGGGCACCAGAGACGGCAAGTGGCTGGCCGTGCCGGTCAAGGCCGATATCAAGTCTATCGTCTGGTACAGCCCGGCGCAGTTTGAGGCCTTTGGGTATGAAGTCCCCACCACCTTTGAGGAACTGGACGCCCTGGTTGAAAAGATGGTCGCAGACGGCAATGTGCCATGGAGCATGGGGATGGAAAGCGGCGCGGCTACCGGCTGGACCGGCTCGGACTTCATCCAGGACATTTTGCTGGCCCAGCAAGGCCCCGAATATGTCTCCAAGATCATCTCCGGCGAAATCCCTTACAACGATGCAGGCGTGCTGCAGGCCTATCAGACCTACTACAAGTGGGCTTCTGATCCCAAGTACACCGTCGGCGGCGCAGAAGGCACACTGAACACCGCCTTCCTGGATGCCATCTACAAACCATTTGCCTCCCCGGCAGAAGCCATGATGGTCAAGCAGTCTGGTTTTGCGGGCGGCGAGATCGTCAAGCAGTTCCCCAACCTGGTCTATGGCACCGACTTTGACTTCTTCCCCTTCCCGGGTGCCAAGGGCATGCAGGGCGGCGCCGACTTCATGATGGTCTTTGGCACATCCAATGCCACCAAGGCGATGGTTGCCTACCTGACCGGGCCGGAAGGCGCGGCGAATTGGGCGCAGGCCGGCTTTGACCTCTCGCCCAACAAACTGGCGGCCGGCAAGTACACAGACGCCCAACTGGCCAAGAAGGGTGAAGCCCTGGCGAATGCTGCCGGTTTCACGCCGGATATCGGCGATACCATCCCGGCGCCGTTCGGCGAGGCCGAGTGGAAGGCCATCATCGAGGTCTTGCAGGGCGGTGACATTCAGGCCGCACTGGATAAGGCCGCTCAGGCCCAGGCCGAAGCCTTGAAGAAATAAGAGCATTCTCTACTCTCCGGAATGGCAGGACGCAACTCAGGCGCTCCTGCCATTCCCCCTGACCTACTGTTTTTTCCTGATAAGGAGGGCATATGCTCCCAACGATTACAAGGCAGGGACGGCTGATTCCCTGGTTATATCTGGCACCTGCATTGGTCATTATGCTTATATTCGTTGTTTTTCCCGTTTTCAATACCATCAGTCTCAGCCTGAAAGATAAAACCAGCACGCGCTCTGCAGAGGTAAGTTGCGTGGCAGGCGAACCCTGCTGGGGGAAACTTGAAAATTACCGCTATGCCCTGACCAACCCGGAAATGACGCAGGCCCTGCGCAACAATGCCCGCTGGCTCATCCTGATGGTGCCCGGAACGGTCATTGTGGGCCTGCTGTTTGCCCTGCTGGCAGATCGGGTCCCTTATGAAAGCCTGGCAAAGTCCATTATTTTCATGCCCATGGCCATTTCGTTTGTCGGAGCAGGCGTCATCTGGCGCTTCGTCTATCACATCGAAAGCGGCGGTGGGGAACAAATTGGCCTGCTCAATGCCCTGCTGGTAAGGCTGGGCGCCAGTCCGGTTGCTTTCTTGAGCAATCCGGCCATCAATAACTATGCGCTTATGGTCGTGGGGGTGTGGTTGTGGGCGGGTTTCTGTATGACGGTGCTCTCGGCTGCCATCAAAGGTCTGCCCAGCGAGGTACTGGAAGCCGCACGCGTGGACGGCACCAACGAGTGGCAACTTTTCTGGCGCATCATGCTGCCGATGATCGCTCCTACGCTTCTGGTCGTCACCACCACGATGGTCATCAACGTACTCAAAATCTTCGATATCGTCTTCGTCATGACCGGCGGAAACTTCGGCACGGAAGTGATCGCCAACCGCATGTTCAAACTCATTGTCACCGACACCGGCCGTTCCATGGCGATTGCCGTCCTGCTGATTGTCCTCACCATTCCACTGGTGCTCTTCAATGTATACCGCTTCCGCCTGCAGGAGAGAGAAGAATGAAACCCTTCAGCCGCCTCAATCACATCCTGCGCAACCTGCCGGTTCACCTGGCTTTGATCATCATGTGCCTGTTGTGGATTCTGCCAACCCTGGGCCTGTTCGTCACCTCCTTCCGCTCGCGCGAAGCGGTACGCGCTTCGGGATGGTGGACCATCCTTCAACGGGAGCAGCAACCAGGTCAGGCCGGATACGAAACCTATTGCGCCTCCTGCCATGGTCCGCGCGGCGACGCGTTGGCCGAGGCCGATCTGTCTGACCCGGCTCTGATTGCAAAATACCCGCGCGCCAACCGTTTGCTGCCCGTCCTGAAACAGGAAATCAACGGCATGCCGCATCTATCTGACCCTGCCTTGCCCGAAAACCCCAAAGACGCCCTGGACACGCTCACGCCGATCGTAACGTATCTGCAAACCCTTTCCGGCGAAAGCGATCAAACCGCCCGCCTGACCCTGCGCAACTATGCCGATGCCCTGGTAGGATACAAAGGCACGCAGGACTACATCACCGACTGCCAACAAGGCACGGCCAGCGCCCTGGCTAAATTCCGCTGCGACGCAAGCGATCTGCTCAACCCGGAGGGCATGGGGCGCGCCTTTATTAACACCCTGATTGTAGCCATCCCTTCAACCATTCTGCCGGTCTTTTTTGCCGCGCTGGCGGCTTATGCCTTTGCCTGGATGGATTTCAAAGGCCGTCAGTGGTTGTTTGCCATCCTGGTTGGGCTTCAAATCGTCCCGCTGCAAATGACGCTGGTACCAATTGCCCGCTTATATGTTTCGCTGGGCATGGCCGATACGTTTTTGGGCATCTGGCTCTTCCATACCGGCTTTGGCCTGCCTTACGCCATTTACCTAATGCGCAACTTTATCGGCGGCCTGCCGCGCGAAATGTTCGAATCGGCTTACATAGACGGCGCCAATCACTGGCTGGTCTTCCTGCGCATGGTCTTGCCGCTCTCGCTGCCGGCCATCGCCTCGCTTGGCATTTTCCAGTTCTTGTGGGTCTGGAACGATTTCCTGGTGGCAAAGGTCTTCCTGGCCACGCATCCCGTCCTGACCGTTCAGGTGACCAACCTGATTGACCCGCGCGGCGGCAACTGGCATATCCTGACCGGCGCGGCCTTCCTTTCATTCATCATCCCCATGATTGTCTTCTTTGCATTCCAACGCTACTTCGTGCGCGGCCTGCTGGCCGGCTCGGTGAAAGGATGATATGCCCTGGTACAAAAATGCTGTCTTTTACGAAATCTACCTGCGGGCATTCTACGACAGTAACGGCGACGGCCATGGCGATCTACGCGGTTTGATACAAAAACTGGACTATCTGCAAGAACTGGGCGTAGATTGTCTCTGGCTGATGCCCACCTATCCATCTCCGCTGAAGGATGACGGCTACGATATCGCGGATTATCGCAGCATTCATCCAGACTATGGCAACTTAGACGATTTCAAAGCCCTTCTCGAGGCGGCACACGCCCGGAACCTGCGCCTGATTCTCGACCTGGTCATCAACCACACCTCCGACCAACACCCCTGGTTCCAGTCTGCCCGCGCCGACCGCAATTCGCCCTTCCGCGATTACTATGTCTGGAGTGACGACCCGCAGCGTTACAAACGGGCGCGCATCATCTTTTGTGATACAGAGACTTCGAATTGGACCTGGGACGAGCAGGCCGGTCAGTACTACTGGCACCGCTTCTATGCCTGCCAGCCCGACCTGAATTACGATAACCCGGCCGTGCAGGACGAAATCCTGGATGTGATGCGCTTCTGGCTCGACCTCGGGGTGGATGGCTTTCGCGTGGACGCCGTCCCTTACCTGTTCGAACGCGAGGGCACCAACTGCGAAAACCTGCCCGAAACTCACGCCTTCCTGCAAAGAATGCGCCGCTTCGTGGATGAGCACTATCCGGACCGGCTTTTGCTTTGCGAGGCCAATCAGTGGCCGCAAGACGTACGGGCCTATTTCGGTGATACAGAGGGCAAAGAGTTTCATATGGCCTTCCACTTCCCGCTCATGCCGCGCTTGTTCATGGCGCTGGCCAAAGCCGATTACACCCCCATCCGCTGGGTATTCGAGCAAACCCCGCCCATCCCCGATGACTGCCAATGGTGCACCTTCTTGCGCAATCACGATGAATTGACTCTGGAAATGGTCACGCCAGAAGAGCGCGAATGGATGTGGAAGACCTATGCTCCACAACGGCGCATGCGTCTTAACCTCGGCATCCGCCGCCGGCTGGCGCCGCTGCTGGACAACAATCGGCGCAAGATCGAATTGCTCAACTCCCTGCTTTTTACGCTGCCCGGCGCACCAATCCTCTACTATGGCGACGAAATCGGCATGGGAGATGATCTGAATCTGTCCGACCGCAACGGCCTGCGTACGCCCATGCAGTGGGACGCCAGCCCTCAGGCCGGGTTCTCCACGGCCAAACGTCCGTATGCCTCGCCCGTCCCTACCCCCGGCTACCGCCCGCAGGAGGTCAACGTCGCCGCGCAAATGGCCGACCCGCAATCCCTCTGGCATGCCATCCGGCGGATGATACGCGCCCGCAAGCAATACCCCAGCCTGCAATGCGGCACGCTCCGCTGGCTGGAGGGCAACGATCCATCTATTGCTGCCTTTGAGCGCGCCTGCAACGGTCAGAGGATGCTGCTCATCCATAACCTGAGCAGCCAAACGCGGCCCTGCGCCGTGAAAATCACCAACGCAAAAAAGTTGACCAATGCCCTCACCGGGCAGGAATTCATCCACCCCCTGGAATTGCAAAACTATCGCCTGGCGCCCTGGGAATATCTCTGGCTCTTGTTATCCTGAGCGCGCGTAACTGCCTGCCAACAGCCAAAAAGGGGAAGAAAGATACCGCTATGTGTCATTGCGAGGGCGCAGCCCGAAGCAATCTCCGGCCTTTGCGGGGAGACTGCCACGCTCGCTGCGCTCGCTCGCAGCGACAGGTAAGTAGTTACGAGCGCGCTGCCATTTTCTAATCAGCGACATGGCCTCTGCCCGATACAGAGGCCATGTCGTTTTTGGCGGCGTTGAAAAAATGAGCAGTTTCCCCACTGCATGAACCATTTCTTTGAATATCGGCACAAATTTCACGAAGGGACACGAATTTTCCTGACGTTTTTTGCAAAATTCGTTTCATTCGTGGCAAATTGTTTTCAGCAACACCGCAGAGGAAGACTGTCAAAAAATGAATCCGGTCAAAACGCTAAAGCAAACAAATTTATTCAACCATTTTTCATGATATTTATCTAAATTATGTTAGAATATACCTATCCATTATTGACCCCAAAACACCATTTTGCTACACTTCAAAAAATACCGGTAAAAGGAGCACGCTATGTCTGATTTCAAACTCACCTACGCCACCATGTTCAACCCCCCGCCCGAATTGCACACGCGCTACGAAGAGGCGCTGGCGCGCGTCAAGGCTGCGCTTGGGCGGGAACATGCCATGCTGATTGACGGCCAGGATGTTTTCGCCGACGAGAAGTATCAGGATTTTTCTCCCATCAATACGGACCTGGTGCTTGCCACGCTGCAAAAGGGCAACGAAAACCACGCGCATCAGGCGCTGGACGCCGCCCGCAAGGCCTTTCCGGCCTGGAGCCGCACCCCGTGGCAGGAGCGGGTAAAAGTCATGCGCCGGGTGGCGGCGCTGATCGAAGAACGCCTTTTCGACCTTTCGGCGGCACTCTCGCTGGAGGTGGGAAAGAACCGCATGGAAGCCCTGGGCGACGTGCAGGAAACCGCCGACCTGATCAATTACGCCTGCGACCAGATGGAAAAAAATAACGGCTACATTGTGGAAATGGGCAAAGACCCGCTGATCGGCTATGAGGCACAAAACGTTTCGGTGCTCAAACCTTACGGCGTCTGGCTGGTCATCAGCCCGTTTAACTTTCCGGTGGCGTTGACCGGCGGCCCTGCCGGCGCGGCGCTGGTGACCGGCAATACGGTCATCGTCAAACCGGCCAGTGATACGGCCTGGGTGGTGCGTCTGCTGGCGGAGGTCTTCCGCGATGCGGGGCTGCCGAAGGGCGTTTTCAATTACGTCACCGGGCCGGGCAGCACGCTGGGGCAGGCATTGATCACCTGCGCCGTAGATGGAGTCACATTCACCGGCTCTTACGATGTCGGCGCGAAGATTTTCCGCGATTTTTCCAACTGCAATTGGGTGCGCCCGATTGTGCTGGAACTGGGCGGTAAGAATGCCACCATCGTCTCGCGTCATGCTGACCTGGAACGCGCCGCCCTGGGCATTGTCCGCTCGGCTTTTGGGTTGCAAGGACAGAAGTGCTCCGCCGCCTCGCGCGTTTTTGTGGAGGAGCAGGTATATGACGAACTGGTTGCCCGCCTGAAAGAACTAACAGAAAAGTTGACCATCGGCGACCCGACCGACCGCTCGGTTTATCTGGGGCCGGTGATCAATGCGGGTGCCTACAAAGATTATCAGGCCTACATCCAAGAAATCGCCCAGGCGGGCGGCAAGTTCCTGACCGGCGGCAAGGTCAAAACCGGTGGCATGTACGATAAGGGCTATTACTGTGAGCCGACCCTGGTCACCGACCTGCCCTATCACAACCGTCTGTGGAAGCATGAAATGTTCCTGCCGATTACCACCATCGGCAAGGTGAAGAACCTGGAAGAAGCCATGCAGTATGCCAACGAAGTCCATTATGGCCTCACCGCCGGCTTTTACGGCAGCGAAGAGGAAGCCAGGTGGTTCTTTGATCATATCGAGGCGGGCGTGGCCTACGCCAACCGTCCACAGGGTGCGACCACAGGCGCCTGGCCCGGCTATCAGCCTTTTGGCGGATGGAAGGCCTCTGGCTCCAGCGGCAAGAACGCCGGCGGGCATTATTACCTGCCGTTGTACATGCACGAACAGATACATACGATTATCCGATAGAGAAAAGCCGCGTCGGTGTGAATGCTTGAAAACAAAAGATGCCCGCTCTATAGGTGCCGGGCATCTTTTGTTCATTGCAAGAAGCGTTTTGCTATCCGCCGCCAACTACAGCCAGGACGCGCACTGTATCCCCATCCTGGATGACGTAGTCCTTTGTCTCCATGGCTCCATTCACCGAAACCATTGCAACCGTCTCTGGCACGATGCCCAGAGCAAGCAATTGTTCCCGCACCGTATGGCCGGCCTCGACGACATATTCATCCTTGCCGCCGACCACATCCTTGAGTGAGCCGCTGAGACGAAAGATGGCAGGCATACGTCTTCTTCCTTAAGCCACCAGTTCCTGAGGAATGCCGAGTTTTTGCAAAGTCTCCGGCTTGGGCAGGCCGTTGGAATCCCAGCCGCGCTGTTCGTAGTACATATCCAGCAGTTTGTTGACGTCTTCCAGTTTGGTGTACTGGCCTTTGGTCACACCGGTCTTAGGCGGATCCTCATAGAAGCGCGGGGCGGGCATGTCCCAGGCGCGGCCAAAGTCGGCATTCTCACGCGCCCAGTACAGGCGGGTCAGATTCCAGATGCGCTCGCCCACCTTCTCGATGTCTTCCCAGGTGCGGTGAATGCCGGTGATGGCTTCCAGCAGCGGCACGTACAGGTCGCGGTCAATGCCCAGTTCCACCCACTGCAGGCGGCAGGCGCCCAACACATCGAACATCGGGCGGAAGTGCTGCAGCCAGATGACACGGGCAACCTTCTCAGGGACGACCTTCTCACGGCCAACCTGGATGTCATAGGTGATGGCCCAGGCGCGGTTGTGATGCGCGCCCACGTCGCAGGTCATGTAGGCCAGCAACATTGCCGTGGCGTTGTGCGTCTGATAGGCAGATTGCTCCATGCCCTTGACGTGAATGGCGAATTTCTCTGTGCCTTTGCCGATTTCCTGCGAGGCCTTCTTGACGCCGTCGGCCAGCAAGGCACCCAGGCCTTCCTTTTTGGTGATCATCTCAATCATCTTGAAGACGGCATCGGCATTCCCAAACTTGAGTTCAATGCCGCCGGTATCTTGCTTGGTGAAGATACCCTTTTCGTAGCACTCCATTGCCCAGGCAATCACATTCCCGGCCGAGATGGTATCAATGCCCATCTCATCGCACAGCAGGTTCGCCTGCGCCACCGCTTCGATATCATCAATGCCCACGTTCGAACCGAGCAAGCCAATCGTCTCGTACTCGGGGCCTTCAACGTAGGAATTGTACTTCTTGGTCTTGCTGTATTTGCCGCACGGGCAGGGGCAGCCAAAACAACCCTTATCGGTGACAACGATTTTCTCGCGCATGGTCTGGCCGTAAATGCCCTGTGCGCCCTCAAAGGAACCGGCGCTAAAGTTGCGGGTGGGCAGTGCGCCGACCTCATTGCACCACGAAGTGACAATGGTGGTGCCGTAGCGCGTCCACTCTTTCAGGCCTTCGGCATCCTTGCAGGCCTTGTAAAGGGCCATGCCGGCCTTGCGGTAGGCCTCCAGGTCCGCCACAGGGACCGATTTGGTGCCGCGCACAACAATGGCCTTAACCTTCTTGGAACCCATGACTGCGCCCACGCCGCCGCGTCCGGCCTGGCGGCCAAAGTCGTGGTTGATATGCGCAAAGGAGACCATATTTTCGCCGGCCGGGCCGATAACGGCGCACTGGAATTCTTCGCCGAACTTGTCCTTCATCATCTTTTCGACAGTCATCGAACCCTTGCCCCAATATTCGGAGGCATCGCGCAGTTCGATTTTGTCATCGTCAATGAAGAGGTACACCGGCTTGGGGCTAATGCCTTCCAGGATGATGCTATCCAGGCCTGCATATTTCAGTTCAGCCGTGAAGTGGCCGCCCATAGAAGCCGAAGCGTAGCCGCCGGTCAGAGGGGCCTTACAAGTCCAGTCGCATTTACCGCCGCCGGCCACCAGCAAGCCCGACAAAGGACCAGAGGAAATAATGAGTTTATTCTCCGGCCCAAGCGGATCGGCGCCCTTGGGGACTTCCTTGAGCAGGAAATAGATGCCAAATCCGCGTCCGCCGAGGTAATCACGCGCCAGGTCGGCTGGCGTAGGTTCTTTCTTGACCTGACCGGTCGTCAGATTCACACGCAGAATGTGTCCACCATAACCGTTCATCTTTGCCTCCTTATGCAGCCACTGCTTCTTTTTCACCCAGCCAGAGGGCGCTGGTGCCGCATACGGCTACGCAGTCGCCGCAGGCTGTACACTTCCAGGCAGTATCTGCCAGTTCCGGGCGAACAAACATGACTTCCTCCGGGCATTCTGGAACGCAGGCCTCGCACAGGTTGCATTCAGAGAATTCCACATAATACGCGCCCTGAGCATCTTGTTTGATGGCCTCTGTCGGGCAGACTGCCGCGCAGTCACCGCACTGGGTGCACACACGCACTTTGTAAACCCCAGGCGCCGGGAAATGGGGCTCAATAACCAATGAAGCCTTTTTAGGGTTGTTCTCGCCAAAGACGCTCAGCGAGCAAGCCACCCGGCAGGCATTACAACCCGAACATCTGGAACTATCTACATATAGACGCATGACGAACTCCTTTCCTCAGGTTCGAAGGTTCTTGAGGATAGTTTAATTTAACAGCAATGCAAAACATAGAGACATCCTTCCTCTTTTCTTAAGCGGGGATTCCTCTTCTCACCCCAAGCCGGAATCATCATATAATTAAGGCATGGACGAAGGCCTCATTCCCCGCATAGGAACGTTTTTCATTCTCATCGGCACCGGAATGGCCATTCTTTTTTTTGCCTCGCTGCTGATTCTCATGGAACCCAACGCCCCGCGTGCCGAAGCCGGCCCTGCCCGCCAACAAGCCCTTGCCAACCCTCAGACCTCCCCCAACTATCAGGACATATCTTTTATGTATCTGGGAGGAGCAGTCATCCTGCTTGGGCTTGGCGCGCTCATGCGCCGCAAGGCTGCACCGCCGCCTCCCAGCGGGCGCTTCAGCGGGTTTAAGAACTTACTTGCACGCCGTAATAAAAAAGGTGATTCATCCAAGAAGAAATGACCATGACCAAACTTATTCCTCTTTCCGAAGCCATTGCTCAACATGTTCATGATGGGGATACCGTCTACGCGGCCGGATTCACCCATCTCATCCCGTTTGCTGCCGGTCACGAGATCATTCGCCGGGGCTTACGGGACCTCGTTCTTGCCCGCGCCACCCCAGACCTGATCTACGACCAGATGGTGGCTGCCGGATGCGCCCGCAAGGTCATCTTCTCTTACATGGGCAACCCCGGCGTTGGCTCCCTGCGCATTGTGCGCGCAGAAATCGAAGCCGGCCGCCTGGAGTGGGAGGAATACTCCCATTTTGGCATGATTTCGCGCCTGCAGGCCGGGGCAGCAGGTCTGCCCTTCATGCCCATGAATCCCACCGCCGCGACCGACCTGGAACGCGCCAACCCGCTCATCCGGCGGGTAAAAGACCCATACTCCGGCAGAGAAGTGATTACCGTGCCGGCGCTCAACCCCGATGTGGCCATTGTCCACGTTCAGCGGGCCGACGTTAACGGCAATGCTCATTTGTGGGGCATCATCGGCGAACAGAAGGAAGTCGCCTTTGCCGCTCAACGGGTGATCTTGACCGCCGAGGAAATCGTGGACGAGGCCGTCATCCGCTCTGACCCCAATCGCACCCTCATCCCCGGCTTTATTGTGGACGCAGTCTGTCACGTCCCCTATGCTGCTCATCCATCCTATGCACAAGGCTATTACGACCGCGACAATGATTTTTACCTGAAATGGGACAAAATCAGCGAATCTACCGAATCGGTCAGGTCTTACTTGGATGAATGGGTGTACGGCGTCAAAGACCGCGACGAATACTGGCAAAAACTGGGCGCCGAGACGCATGCGCGCCTGCAAGTGCCGCCGCGCCTGAGCGCGACCGTGAACTATGGGGAGTATTAGCCAGTTGTTGGACCAAGCGAGGTAAGCAGATGAAAAAGCCGGTTAACCCGCAGCAGGCAAACCCACCCTGGGAACCCGCCCAGGGAGTGAAAATAGGCGGCTCTATCCAAGAAGTCTATGCAAACATCAACCTGGGCAACGACGCCATCACCGGCGGCACGCCGATTGCCGAAGGCATCAATGAGATGCTTCACTCCGTTACAAAGAAAAAGCGCAGCAGCCGCGCTAGCGGCACGGCCGGCAGTTCGCTCTGTCCGCAGGGGAAGAGCGTTTTTATCTCCAATCCGGCCGAAATCAGCGCAGAGGAGGCACAACGGCTTGCCGAGCAGGTCAAACAGGGCCGCATCCAGCACGTCTTCATCAAGTTTGCTGAGGGTACCCGCAGAAAAGCGCCCTACAGAACTTTAGGAGGCCTGGTCAGAAAACTCAAAGATGCAGGCGCACAGGTATGGGGCTGGCAGCAATTGACCGCCGAGAGCGGCACCCCGCAGGCAAGCGTTGCCGCGGATACAATCGGGCGGCTGGAATTGAGCGGGTATCTGGCTCAAATCAGCGGAGAGTATAAAACCGGCAACCTGGAGAGCAATGTACGCTCTCTGTTCACCTACCTGCGCGAACATGCGCCCCAGAAACCGCTGGGGGCCATGAGTTATCATTACCCATCCTATCACCGCGAAATCCCCTGGAATATCATTCTGCGGCATGTGGATTTCATTGCGCCGCAGGTATTCTGGGAGAAGGCGCACAACCCTGGCGCTCAACTATCCCGCTCGGTGTTCGAATTCCAGCAACTGAAGCCCAATCGCCCTGTCATTCCGGTAGGAGCGGCCTACGAGGCAGGGGGATGGCAGCCAAGCGAGAGCGATTTAATCGAATTTGTGCAGACTGCGCAAAAGTTGAAACTGCCGGGAGCGGGCTTTTATCACTGGGATTGGCTGGGCAAGCCAGAAAACCAGTCTCTGGTAGAAGTCGTTTTTTCGGGCGCATGGGGAGGATCTGCTCCAGAGACAGGAAAAGCCCAAGAAACCGCCGAGCAGCCTCGGGTCCAGCCTGAACCGATAGAGGAGGCTGCACCCCAGCGCGTCATTCCGCCGGCCGAGTTTGAGCGCCGCTTCATCCAGGTCATCCGCAACGATGACGTGCGCGGCGTGGAAGACCAACTCGGCTTCGACGCCTACGCCGAGACCTTCGTCCAAATGGTGCTGGACGAACGCACACGCCCGCCGCTTACGGTGGGGATTTCAGGAGCCTGGGGGGCAGGCAAGTCTTTCCTGCTTGAAAGCATCCAGCGCAGATTGGAAAAGCGCAGCAACCGTTCGCCCAAAGGCGCCAGGCAGGCAGAGAAGCGCGTTCACATTGTGCGCTTCAATGCCTGGGATTACAACGCCTACGCTGCCATCTGGCCCGGCCTGGTGCGGCAACTGGTTGAGACGCTGGAGCAAAGTTTGCACCCGCGCGATCTGACCTGGGCCCGGCTGAAGCGGAATCTAAGGCGACAGTACAAGTCCATCCGCGATAAACTGATTCCGTGGGGGTTGATTGCAATCGCAACGCTGGTGGCATTGATCATTGCTGCCGGCGGAGACTGGGAACAACGACTGGCCTCCTTAAGCGCCATCGGTGCAGCCGGCCTGCTGGCCAACCTGATCAAGACGGCCAATGAGCCGGTAGCCGCCTGGATGACGGCTTTGTTTAGCCAAGAGCGCGGCTATGGCAGTGTGCCGGATCACATGAGCGAGATTCGAGACGACATTGACACACTGAAGAAAAGCCTGCCCAAAGGACAAAAGATCGTTGTCATCATTGATGACCTGGATCGCTGCACTGCCGATAAAATCGCCGGCACGCTGGAGGCCATCAAACTCCTGCTCACCTACGACATTTTCTTCGTCTTCATGGCCATTGACACCAGCGTGGTGGCGCGGGCAATCGAACAACATTACAAAGACCTGCTGGCCGAAGCCGGGCGTTCGGGCTATGTTTACCTGGATAAAATCATCCAAATCCCCTTCCGCATCCCGGAACCCAGCCCGGCCAGAGTTCAGAACTATCTGGGCAGCCTGCTGAAAAGCGCCGATGAGACGCCGCAGGAGACTCTTTCCCTGGCCGATGCCAAATTGCTTATGCCGGCCCTAAAGGTACGTCCGGCATTTCTGCAAGCCAAATGCGAGGCCTTTTTGAGCGTGCTGCCCAACAACCCGACCGAAGTCCTGCTCACCACCAACAACATCGCTCAAAATTTCAGCCTGCCAGACGATCTCTTCTGGGTAGCAGCCATCTGGGGTTTGCTGGCGCGCTGGTGGCCGGTCAGCACGTACTTAATGCATGAGAGCCTGCGCCAGATGCCAGCCGACAAAGACAATGAGAATATCCTGCCCGTGCTGTTTGAGAGTGTGCGCGCCCAATCGGATGCAGATATCCAGACCCGCCGCCTGCGGGAGCAAGTAGAAGCCGCCCCCGACCTGCTGCACAAGGCCATTCAAGCCGTGCCTCCGGTACGCGCGGCGGATTTGATTCAGGTATTGAGTCAGTGGCACATCCCCTACACGCTGACTCTCGGCTTTGACCCCAAAGAAACCGAGGCCTTCTATCTGCTATCGAAATATCTATACAAGAATCCGCGTCACATTAAGCGGCTGGTCAACACTTTCAGCCTGATACGCATGCTCGTCTCGCATTCCGGCCGCCTGGAGGACGCGCTGGTGCTCAATGCCCCTGAAACTATGCTCAAGTGGCTCATTCTGACCAGTCAGTGGCCGTTGACAGCACAGGTGATGCTCTATGAATTTGAAAACGAAGTCCAGGCCAATCCACATCAGCCTCTGCCGGACGACGATGACGCCCTCACCCGCCTGTATGAGAAGGCCATGCGCCGGCTGGCATCTAATGCCGATCTGCGTAAAGAGCGTGACCGCCTGGACTATGACCCGGACATGCTTGAAAATCTGATTCGTGATGGCATGACCATCATGACCTCGCGTCAGTTGAACCTGCTGCGCACCTTTGCCATCAACTTCAACCCGGCGGAGAACAGCGCGCCGATTATGCCGCTACGCAGCCTGCAGCCGGTAGCCGCCGCATGATACCCGTTGACGACTTTGGCGGGAACGGCCCGCCGCTCTATTTTGCCCATGCCAACGGTTACCCGCCGGCTTGCTACCTTCCTCTGCTGCAACGGCTGTCGGAAAAGTATCACGTCCTTGCCCTGCGGCAGCGGCCACTCTGGCCCGGGACACGTCCAGAAGAACTGCACGACTGGAGACCGTTGGCCGAAGACCTGAGCAATTTTCTGGCGGCTCAACCCGGACCTGTGGCCTGCGTCGGGCATTCGATGGGAGCAGTAGCCACCCTCAGGGCCGCGCTCTGGCATCCAGAGTACTTCAAAGCCATCGTCCTGCTCGACCCGGTGCTGTTTCCGCCAGAAATCTGCCTGGCCTGGGACATCATCTACCGCCTGGGGCTGGCTTACCGCCTCAACCTGCTTGCACCGGCCGCACTGCGGCGGCGGCAGGTCTTTGAAAGCCCGGCCACAATGTTCGAAAGTTACCGGCGCAAGGCCATCTTCCGCTACTTCAGCGATGAGAGCCTGCTTGCCCTGGTAAACGGCTTGACCCAACCGGCAGCAAACGGCACGCTGAGGCTGGTCTACCCGCCCGAATGGGAGGCCCGCATCTACGTCACCGCCATGCGCCGCGATCTGGAACTCTGGCGCGGCCTGCCGCGTTTGCAAGTGCCGGCGCTGATCATGCGCGGTGAACAAACCGATACCTTCCTGGAACGCACTGCCCGCCTGGTGAGCAGACGCGCCCCAAACATCCGCATCCTGACATTGCCGGCCTGTACCCATCTCCTGCCGCTGGAAAAGCCGCAGGAAGTGGCTCAAAATATCTTTGACTTCACTGCAAAAACAGAAAATCTCAACGCGAAGACGCCAGGCCGCAAAGAAAATGCAATTTCCAATCCAAAATCTTCGTTTTTCGGATTTGGATAATAAAAAAGAAATAGACCTTAAAAAATCTTGGCACCCTTGCGCCCTTGCGTTAGAAACACCCTTTTGCAGTAGAGTCATCTTTGACTTTTTCAAACAAACAGGAGTCTAACCCTTCGGAGAAATTATGTCACAACCCGCCTACTCTTCTGCCGAACTGATGATTGTCAATGCCGCCCGTCTGCTGCGGGATGGCGACGTGGTCTTTGTGGGCGTTGGTCAACCCAACCTTGCCTGCAACCTGGCAAAACGGACACACGCCCCCAACCTGGTGATGATTTACGAAGCCGGAGTCATCGGCGCTGAACCGGCGCGGCTGCCGCTTTCCATCGGCGACCCGACCCTGGTCAGCGGCGCGCTTTCGGTAGTCAGCATGTATGACATCTTTGCCAATTACCTGCAGCGCGGCAACGTGGATGTGGGTTTCATGGGCGGCGCCCAAATTGACAAATACGGCAACATCAATGCCACCGTCATAGGCGACGACTATGCGCATCCAAAAGTGCGTCTGCCCGGCTCAGGCGGATCCCAGGAGATTGCCGCCTGGGCCAACCGCTGTTACCTGATGACCCCCCATCAAAAACGCCGCTTCCCCGAAAAAGTGGACTTCATGACCTCTGCCGGCTTTCTGGATGGACGCGCTTCCCGCCTGGCAACAGGCGTGCGCGGCGGCGGCATGCTTGCCGTTGTCACCGACATCGGCATCCTTGAACCGGATGAGCATGGCGAACTGATTCTCACAGCCTTACACCCCGGCCGAACCGCACAGGAAGCCATTGAAAATACCGGCTGGGCGCTCAAAACGGCTCCAAACCTGCGGATAACCGAGCCGGTGACCGAAAACGAACTCCGTATCCTGCGCCAGGAACTGGATCCCGGCGGAATTTATCTAAAAGGCGGTTAACGTCCACTTTCAGTGTATACTAATTTGAAATTGAGGACGCCAGCGTGCAAGCGTAGGAAGTCATCCTGTCATGGCTATTTTCTTTCGCCAACTACAAGGGCATACCTTCAACGGCAACCTGGCCGATTTGCTCGCCGAACAGCAGCGTTTTCGCGCGCAGCAATTCAGCGGCTTGATGGAAATTGAAAACAGCAATTCCATCTGCATTGTCGTTGTCCTGGCCAAAGGCGAAACCGTCAATGCGTACCTCCTGCAGGAAGAGGCCCGCCTCCCCACCGTCTTGCTGGAGAACCTGCAGCGTTGGGAAGACGCCACCTTTTCTGTGCGCAGCCTGCCGCTTTCTGATGTAGCCACGCGGCTGCTCTGGCTGGCGCTGGATTCGCAACCGGGTCCCTGCTTTGAGATTCGGGGGGCAAAAGATTGGCAAGATTGGCTGAATGCCTGCCAAGACGAACACGTCACCGGCGTGGTTGAAATTCACTCCGAAGCCTGTGACGGGTTCTTTTACCTGCACAACGGACAAAGGCTGGAAAACGAGAGCATCTTTGCCCTTCAGGAAAACCTTTACAGTCAGGTTCCCTTTCAGGCCGAAAGCAGCCCCTGGAAAGTCAGGTTAAATACCCCTCGGCCGGAGACATTAGCCTGGCAATCTCTCCACTTACGGGTGGGAGCCGGACAGTGGTTCTGGCACACCCTGAACCGTTACCAGAGGATAGCAGGGCAGCGCCTGACCCAAATCCTCACCCATCACCTGCTGCCGACGATCCGTGAATGGGACTGGGAAATCGGCCCCTCAAGCAACACCCTTGAAGACCGGCATTTCTTTGCACGCCCCAGCCTGGCAGCCGAAGCCTATCGGGCGCTGTTCATGAAAGTTGGCGAGCAAATGGGAATTGTGCTCGGCAGCCAACTGGCACAACGCTTTCTCAGTCAGGCCTTTGAGCAAATTCCTCCCGGCGAACGCAGCGTACTCACTTCTCACCGGCTACTTCCGGCCGCTTTTGTTGATTGAGGCAAAAGAATGCAACCTTCTCGTTCCACCTACATAAAGTGGGGCAGCGCCGCAATCTCCCTGATATGGCTGGCGGTTTACGTCTGGTTTTACCGCGCCAATCCCTTTGGCGGCCCCGCTTACGATTATGCAGACAATTGGGGGATAGACCTGCTCACCTTTGTTCCCGCCCTGGCCGCAGCCGGCATGGCGACGCTGGTTGCGCTTCAATACCAACCCGGCGAGATTCCCCGCCGCATCTGGCTGACCTTTGCCATAGGATGGTGGTGCTGGGTAGGCGGCGAAATTGCCGGCATGGTTTACGATTACTTTTACTGGGACACAGCCTATCCGGAATTGACGCTCATCGACCTGTGCTGGTCGGCAGGTTACATCTTGTTTGGGCTGGCGCTTTTCTACCAGTTCCGCGCCATCTATGCCGAAGAAGAAAAGAACAGCACCTACCTTTATCTCACGTTATGCGCGGCGGCTCTCATCCTGACCCTTGGCCTGACCTACCTTGCCCGGCGCAGCGGGCTGGGCGAGGACGTATCCGCTTTTGCTCTCTACCTGGCGATTCTCTACCCCGTCTTTGACTTAGTTGAAGGCGGCGCAGCGTTGTGGCTCTTTTTGCTGTTCAGGCGCGGAAAATGGGGCCGCCCATGGTGGGGATTGATTGCCTTTGCCATCGCAGACAGCATCAGCATCTATTTCTGGATAGGCGGAGACGAGGCTCTCTCGCAAAAAACTGTTGACATCTTATACCTGTTCTCAGATACAACCTATGTTGGCGCATACCTGATTGTTGCCCTGGCATTCCTTTCTCACTACTACATGCTCCAATGGCCGCCCGCATCCCCTAAACCCAACCGGCCATGAACCGGCAAAACTTTCCCATTGGATATGCGTATGTTGTGATGAGAATACCCCATGCGAGGCAATTGTCATGACCACACAACGCACCTACCTGCGCCGTTCCCGCCAAAACCGCATGATCGCCGGTGTCTGCGGCGGGTTGGCTGAGTTTTTTGGCCTGAGCGCTTTCTGGTTCAGGCTGGCATTTTTGATCGCCCTGATTCCCGGCGGCGTGCCGGGGCTGGGACTGTACTTGCTGTGCTGGTTGATCATCCCCAAGGCTTAAACACACCATGATTGAAACCCACCCTCCTCAACGTCCCTTTTTGAAGCGGGTATTTATTTCCCCGCACGAAAACCGCCTGCGCTCCGGCTGGCGCTTGCTCATCCAAACCGCCCTGCTGATCTTTTTTAGCATCCTCTTCGGCCTGCCGCTGGCCTTGCTGGGTCTGGTCCTGCCGGAATTTGAATTGGACCTGACCATCAGCCAACTGGTTGAAACGCTGGCGGTGACCCTGTCTGTCTTTCTGGCGCGCTGGCTGCTCGACCGGCGTTCCATTGTCAGTTTGGGTCTGCGCCTGGGCTGGCATGCTCTGCGCGATATCTTTGTCGGCATCCTGCTGATCTTCGTGGTTTTCGTCTTCGTCTATGCCACCATGTCCCTCGCCGGCTGGATTCGCTTTGGGGGGTTTGCCTGGCAAAGCACGCCGCTCTCCCAGGTGGCAAAAGAAATGCTGTTGGCGTTGCTCCTGTTTACCGTCGTCGGCTGGAATGAGGAACTTCTCAGCCGCGGCTATCATCTGCAAACCTTTGCCAGCGGCCTCAATCTGAAATGGGGCGTCATACTCTCCTCTGCCATTTTCGGCTTACTCCATCTCGGCAATCCCAATGCCACCTGGGCCAGCGCAGCAGGGATTTTCTTTGCCGGTCTCTTTCTGGCATACGGCTATATCCGCAGCAAACAACTCTGGCTGCCGATCGGCCTGCACATCGGCTGGAACTTCTTTGAAGGGCCGGTCTTTGGCTTCCCTGTCAGCGGACTGGACACCTTCCGCCTGACGAAAATCACCGTCTCCGGGCCGGAATTATGGACAGGAGGCGCTTTCGGCCCAGAAGCAGGTCTGGTCATATTACCTGCTCTGGCGTTAGGCGCCATCTTGATTTACCTGTACACCCGTCTGCTCTCCGAAGAAAAACCAAAGGACGAGATTGTCTCTTGAAAGGGGCGGCCTTGTCTGCAGCACTCTTTGGCGGCATCGAAGGCGGCGGCACAAAATTCGTGTGCGCCGTTGGAACAGCAGATGGCCAGATCCTGTCTGAAACCCGTTTCCCAACCACCTCGCCCGGGGAGACACTGGGACGCGTCATCTCTTTCTTTGAAGAACAAATGCGGCGCCACGGCCCGCTTCAGGCCATTGGCATTGCTTCGTTCGGCCCCCTCGACCCCCGGCCCGATTCCGTCAATTTTGGGCGTATCCTCTCCACCCCAAAAGTCGGCTGGACCGGCGCCGATATCGTCGGCCCAATCCGCGCCGCCTTTGGGTTGCCGGTCTCCTTCGACACCGACGTGAACGGCGCGGCCCTGGGAGAGTGGAGATGGGGCGCCGCCCAGGGCCTGGACACTTTCATCTACCTGACCATTGGCACCGGCATTGGCGGCGGCGGTATGCTCGCCGGAAAATTGCTGCACGGCCTGCTCCACCCCGAAATGGGACACATCCCCCTGCCCCACGATCGCGCGCGCGACCCATTCGCGGGCAACTGCCCCTTCCATGGCGATTGTTTTGAGGGCCTGGCCTGTGGCCCGGCCATCGAAAAGCGCTGGAACACCAAAGCCGAGAACCTGCCGCCCGACCATCCCGCCTGGGAACTGGAAGCCGATTACATCAGCCTGGCCTTATGGAGTTTGGCCTGCGCCCTCGCCCCCCAGCGAATCATCCTCGGCGGCGGCGTGATGCAGCAACCCGGCTTGATGCCGCTCATCCGCCAGAAAACACGAGCCCACTTAAACGGCTACCTTCAATCACCGGCCATCCTGGAAAACATCGAAACCTATATCGTCCCGCCAGGCCTGGGCAGCCGCGCAGGTGTACTCGGAGCCATTGTCCTGGCGCAGCAAACGCTTGCCTGAAAAGTCATTTTTTTTGCCGGCATCCGCTGCCAGCCCTGTTCTAACCTGCGGGAGGGTTAAGCGCAGGCAGTTACCAGCAGCGTTATAATTTACAAAAGGATGTAAGGTCTTGTAATTCTATACCTCTTGCTGTTCTGTAATTCTGTACCTTTACAATCCAATAATTCCATACCCCCTGCTATCCTCTTGCCAAGGTGAAAGTTTTTGCTCG
>JAIOAQ010000021.1 GCA_019873735.1 Chloroflexota bacterium
AGGGCGAGTTACGGGGCTGACCTGGCGGTCAAGAGCAGCCGTTTCACCCACCTCGATCCGTTTGTGGATACTGAAAGGTTTCCTCATACTGCCAGCGGAGTTCAACCAGGTCTGTTTCACCCACCTCGATCCGTTTGTGGATACTGAAAGGACATCTTCAACGGCGCGACTGTTTACACGCTGGATGGTTTCACCCACCTCGATCCGTTTGTGGATACTGAAAGGCCATGCGCTCCGTGTGCTGTTCAGCGACAAAAACCGTTTCACCCACCTCGATCCGTTTGTGGATACTGAAAGACCGGCAGCCCAACTTGCAGGCCGGGCAGATTGGCCCGTTTCACCCACCTCGATCCGTTTGTGGATACTGAAAGCCTTAACGCCCATCACCTGCGTTATCGCTGGTGGCTGGTTTCACCCACCTCGATCCGTTTGTGGATACTGAAAGGATGAAGTTATGAAAACAGCGCAAGAAATGTTTGCCGGTTTCACCCACCTCGATCCGTTTGTGGATACTGAAAGTGCGTCCCGCCGTGAGCGTCATCGCCGTTTCCAATTGGTTTCACCCACCTCGATCCGTTTGTGGATACTGAAAGCTCAAAGTTCTGGCGGTGCAGCAAAATGACAAGCAGTTTCACCCACCTCGATCCGTTTGTGGATACTGAAAGGATATTCGGCGTCAAGTCGCATTAATTCTTCCTTGAGTTTCACCCACCTCGATCCGTTTGTGGATACTGAAAGACAGAAGCAAAGCCGTTTTGACGATGTGCAAGTGTGTTTCACCCACCTCGATCCGTTTGTGGATACTGAAAGTGAAAATTATCATGCGCCTTTCTGCGAGTAGTTGTGGTTTCACCCACCTCGATCCGTTTGTGGATACTGAAAGCGTACCAGCGACTCTCACCGCCGACACTTTTTAGTAGTTTCACCCACCTCGATCCGTTTGTGGATACTGAAAGCATTTCCAACCGAGACCGTCGCGCAGGTGTTCCAGAGTTTCACCCACCTCGATCCGTTTGTGGATACTGAAAGGCTCAACAAAACGCTGACGGTGGATTGCGAAAATAAAAGTTTCACCCACCTCGATCCGTTTGTGGATACTGAAAGTTTAGCGCCTCAATGGCCGCCTTCACAACGTTTTTCAGTTTCACCCACCTCGATCCGTTTGTGGATACTGAAAGCAGGAGTGCACTGCTTCCATAGCGGATGTCGGTAACCGTTTCACCCACCTCGATCCGTTTGTGGATACTGAAAGTGTGTGCTGGTCAGTTTTACCGCTGTGTCCGCTGTACGTTTCACCCACCTCGATCCGTTTGTGGATACTGAAAGGTATAAGGATTTGGCGCTGGTGGCTAACGAGATCATTGTTTCACCCACCTCGATCCGTTTGTGGATACTGAAAGCGTGAAAAGCAACACCATCGGGACGATTTGCCGCGATGTTTCACCCACCTCGATCCGTTTGTGGATACTGAAAGGGCGGTGACGGCGCGGGCGCAACAGGTGCAGGCAATTGTTTCACCCACCTCGATCCGTTTGTGGATACTGAAAGGCGGTTGGGGCGCTGCCTGGGCACGGGAACGGGGCGAGTTTCACCCACCTCGATCCGTTTGTGGATACTGAAAGGAAAAGACAACGTAAATATCTAGCTTTCGTGCTATCGTTTCACCCACCTCGATCCGTTTGTGGATACTGAAAGGAAAAGACAACGTAAATATCTAGCTTTCGTGCTATCAGTTTCACCCACCTCGATCCGTTTGTGGATACTGAAAGTCCGTTTGTCGAATTTGATAAACAATTTCCACATCATAGTTTCACCCACCTCGATCCGTTTGTGGATACTGAAAGGACAGAAAGGAGTACTATGAAAGATAAGGTTGTCGGTAAAGTTTCACCCACCTCGATCCGTTTGTGGATACTGAAAGGATTAATGGGGTGACGGCGCTGCGGCGGGTGGGGGTGTTTCACCCACCTCGATCCGTTTGTGGATACTGAAAGTAATTGCGATGATGGGTGCCATCGCGCTGATTGCCGCGTTTCACCCACCTCGATCCGTTTGTGGATACTGAAAGGCTTACTCTCTCCACCCGCCACGGAATTCTTGCTACCGGTTTCACCCACCTCGATCCGTTTGTGGATACTGAAAGATCTTTTCGGCGATTGCCGTAATCGCCGCCTGCACCTCGTTTCACCCACCTCGATCCGTTTGTGGATACTGAAAGACCCGCTGGGGCGCGCGCCCGGCGCGGCGTTGTGGGCGTTTCACCCACCTCGATCCGTTTGTGGATACTGAAAGCGAGAGTGGCGGCGAGATCTGGTGGTCGACGTCTAGCGTTTCACCCACCTCGATCCGTTTGTGGATACTGAAAGGCGCTGATTGCTTTCATCCAGCGGGCAGTCGGCTATAGTTTCACCCACCTCGATCCGTTTGTGGATACTGAAAGAACGCGGACATGCCCGCGCTTTGAATTTGCCCCATTGCGCGTTTCACCCACCTCGATCCGTTTGTGGATACTGAAAGAGGTATCAATTGATACTTTGATTTCTCTTGACCAAGTTTCACCCACCTCGATCCGTTTGTGGATACTGAAAGGGTGGCAAGCGCAAGGTATTGCAGCGGAGGTAGATAAGTTTCACCCACCTCGATCCGTTTGTGGATACTGAAAGAGAATCGTTGAACAGCGGATTTTACCGTGTGCATAAGTTTCACCCACCTCGATCCGTTTGTGGATACTGAAAGGGTATCCTCAACTCGAAGTGCAAATGCGGACCCGTCGTTTCACCCACCTCGATCCGTTTGTGGATACTGAAAGCTGGATTGTCGCAACGGCTTTTCTTTGAAATTTGCCGGTTTCACCCACCTCGATCCGTTTGTGGATACTGAAAGGAAAACGCGCCGGGCTAGACGCTATCTCCGCTTGCTGTTTCACCCACCTCGATCCGTTTGTGGATACTGAAAGGGCGCAAATTGTGATTAATGCGTGGACGGCAATTAGTTTCACCCACCTCGATCCGTTTGTGGATACTGAAAGTGACGCGCTCCTCAATATCACGAAGCAATCGCTTAAGTTTCACCCACCTCGATCCGTTTGTGGATACTGAAAGGGCGCTCGAAAATGTTTCCGTCGCCGGGTTAAACCGTTGTTTCACCCACCTCGATCCGTTTGTGGATACTGAAAGCGTGGAAGGATGGCAAGTTTGCACTGAGTGACATTGTGTTTCACCCACCTCGATCCGTTTGTGGATACTGAAAGAACATCCGCGCAAATTTCGCGAATGCGGGGATAAAGTTTCACCCACCTCGATCCGTTTGTGGATACTGAAAGGCAGATGCTTGAGCGTGATGCTGAGATTTGCGTCCGCCTGTTTCACCCACCTCGATCCGTTTGTGGATACTGAAAGTCGTGAACGAGAGAAGAACTATGGCCGCCACGTCATGTTTCACCCACCTCGATCCGTTTGTGGATACTGAAAGTGCGCTTTTCCTCTGGTGACGCTTTTACCCCACCCCGTTTCACCCACCTCGATCCGTTTGTGGATACTGAAAGAGTGCCAATCGCGCTAACCTCTCAGCCTGCTCTTCAGTTTCACCCACCTCGATCCGTTTGTGGATACTGAAAGCATACAAATCCGGCTTGTTAACTTTGTACTGCGCTGGTTTCACCCACCTCGATCCGTTTGTGGATACTGAAAGGTTTTCGGGTCGCGGCTGGTATACGAAATCTGGTAAGTTTCACCCACCTCGATCCGTTTGTGGATACTGAAAGGAAAAATGGCAATCATTACCTGCACGGGCAATTTGCTGTTTCACCCACCTCGATCCGTTTGTGGATACTGAAAGTTGTGGAATGAACTTGGACGCTTCGCCGCGCAAAATCTAGTTTCACCCACCTCGATCCGTTTGTGGATACTGAAAGTGGCCTGGTACGTCATCTGGATATTCCGTTGAAATTGTTTCACCCACCTCGATCCGTTTGTGGATACTGAAAGTTAATCGAGGAGGTTAGGCGGTTGGAAGGGATGGATGTTTCACCCACCTCGATCCGTTTGTGGATACTGAAAGGATGCTGATGCTGGCGCTGGCTGAGGAAGCCCAACTGGTTTCACCCACCTCGATCCGTTTGTGGATACTGAAAGCGGAAGCAGGTGACAACAAAAATCGTCCGCAACGCGGGTTTCACCCACCTCGATCCGTTTGTGGATACTGAAAGGATGACAGTGTGGCTGCCGAAATCTATCAGGCTATGTTTCACCCACCTCGATCCGTTTGTGGATACTGAAAGGATAGCCATCGTTACCGCATTGCGCAGGGTTGCCGGTTTCACCCACCTCGATCCGTTTGTGGATACTGAAAGTGCGCAACAGGACATGGTGGCGCTGCGGGCGGTGATGTTTCACCCACCTCGATCCGTTTGTGGATACTGAAAGACAATTACTGTTCGCAGTCCGTGCATCAGCATTGCTGTTTCACCCACCTCGATCCGTTTGTGGATACTGAAAGGTAAGATGTGCCGGGCGGAACTTGGGCGCGTGTATCTGTTTCACCCACCTCGATCCGTTTGTGGATACTGAAAGTACTGTAGCGTGGAAGTATCATTGTTGAGCAACTGCGTTTCACCCACCTCGATCCGTTTGTGGATACTGAAAGAGTAGTAGCAGCGCAGCCGGCGTCTCCAGTACAAGGTTTCACCCACCTCGATCCGTTTGTGGATACTGAAAGACGTGGTAGAGCGGCTCCAGCAGCAGCGCAAACGTGTTTCACCCACCTCGATCCGTTTGTGGATACTGAAAGTCTTCCAACTTCTTGACATCCGCGCCGACCAATTTCGTTTCACCCACCTCGATCCGTTTGTGGATACTGAAAGGATGATGACGGTCGAACCGAGTATGCCACCAAGCCATGTTTCACCCACCTCGATCCGTTTGTGGATACTGAAAGGCGATTTTGTAGTTTGTCGTATCCACGCTCGCAAACGTTTCACCCACCTCGATCCGTTTGTGGATACTGAAAGTTCATAATATTTCCAGCGATTTCATCGCGGAACAATGTTTCACCCACCTCGATCCGTTTGTGGATACTGAAAGATCGTGGCGGTGTTCGTTTGGTTTGTATTGGAGATGTTTCACCCACCTCGATCCGTTTGTGGATACTGAAAGGTTGAGGTCGGAAATTGCGGCGGCGCGGGGGGAGGCGTTTCACCCACCTCGATCCGTTTGTGGATACTGAAAGGGCGTGGCAGCGGTATGCGTGGCCGGAGTGGGGGGGGTTTCACCCACCTCGATCCGTTTGTGGATACTGAAAGCGTTTTATCAGCCCGCCGCTAACAGCGGGCTGCAAGAGGTTTCACCCACCTCGATCCGTTTGTGGATACTGAAAGTTACACCAAAACGGAGTTGATCGCTTCGGCAATATGTTTCACCCACCTCGATCCGTTTGTGGATACTGAAAGCAAGGTAACATGCGTCTTGAATACACCGCCGACCAGAGTTTCACCCACCTCGATCCGTTTGTGGATACTGAAAGCAGGCGCAGATTTTAGCGGCGGTGTTCGCTTCGTCAAGTTTCACCCACCTCGATCCGTTTGTGGATACTGAAAGGTATCTTCGCGCGGCTTTTTCGATTACGTCAAAGATGGTTTCACCCACCTCGATCCGTTTGTGGATACTGAAAGGAAAATCCCCCTTCCCCCGCCGGCCGAGCAAAAGCGGTTTCACCCACCTCGATCCGTTTGTGGATACTGAAAGATCGTTGCCGTTGATTTTTTGACCACCGGCCAACTTGAAGTTTCACCCACCTCGATCCGTTTGTGGATACTGAAAGCGTACCCGATACTCCCCTCCGTCAGCGCCCCATCCCGTTTCACCCACCTCGATCCGTTTGTGGATACTGAAAGGGTCATCTCTCACCTCCACGATCCGAGTTTAATCTCGTTTCACCCACCTCGATCCGTTTGTGGATACTGAAAGATCTGGACCTGCGGAATCTTGGCACTGTCCAGCGTCGTTTCACCCACCTCGATCCGTTTGTGGATACTGAAAGACCCCATACAGCACCACCTGAAACCAGTTCCCCACACGGTTTCACCCACCTCGATCCGTTTGTGGATACTGAAAGGCCGCCTGCACCCCCTTCAGCACCACCCGCCCATCCGGTTTCACCCACCTCGATCCGTTTGTGGATACTGAAAGGAAGGTTGTAGCGAACATACGCCTCGCCTTCACCGCGTTTCACCCACCTCGATCCGTTTGTGGATACTGAAAGACTTTGACGGCGTGACCAGCGTCAGGCTGGTCGCAGGTTTCACCCACCTCGATCCGTTTGTGGATACTGAAAGGTGGCGGCGGAAGGAAGGAAAAAGCAGGGCGGGGTGGTTTCACCCACCTCGATCCGTTTGTGGATACTGAAAGTGCCTTCCGCCGCAGGAAGGCAGTTTAGCGGCGGTGTTTCACCCACCTCGATCCGTTTGTGGATACTGAAAGACGCAAGCCACCTTTTCATTGATCTGCTGCACGGCTTGTTTCACCCACCTCGATCCGTTTGTGGATACTGAAAGTCACCGACCGCTTTCGTTTCTTTTTCGTCTGCCATCGTTTCACCCACCTCGATCCGTTTGTGGATACTGAAAGGGAAACAACAGAAATCGGCTCTGGCGGCCCGTACTGGTTTCACCCACCTCGATCCGTTTGTGGATACTGAAAGGGGTTCGGCAATAAATACCGCGTGCTCTCTCAAAGCGGTTTCACCCACCTCGATCCGTTTGTGGATACTGAAAGGTTTTGTCATAATATGTATTTCCGTTGTCGCCCGTCCGTTTCACCCACCTCGATCCGTTTGTGGATACTGAAAGGTCAAATTATACCACTTATACCACCGCCTGACAGAAGTTTCACCCACCTCGATCCGTTTGTGGATACTGAAAGATGCGCTGGTAGAGTGCGAGTGCAGCGGCCGCGTTGGTTTCACCCACCTCGATCCGTTTGTGGATACTGAAAGACGCTATCGCTCGCTCGGCGGATATACAGCCCGTCCGTTTCACCCACCTCGATCCGTTTGTGGATACTGAAAGGGGGGTGGGGGTGCGGGGGCGGGGGGCGGCGGGGGGGTTCACCCACCTCGATCCGTTTGTGGATA
The DNA here is from genome assembly GCA_019873735.1 of Chloroflexota bacterium. Taxonomy (GTDB): domain Bacteria; phylum Chloroflexota; class Anaerolineae; order Anaerolineales; family Villigracilaceae; genus DSXF01. Next base: position 7,129 of record JAIOAQ010000021.1, read on the forward strand.
CTGAAAGGTGCCAGAGTGATACAAGTGCAAGGGCGGCTGTTATGTGTTTCACCCACCTCGATCCGTTTGTGGATACTGAAAGGTCCTCCTCCACGCTCACAATCTCCGCCGCCTCACTGTTTCACCCACCTCGATCCGTTTGTGGATACTGAAAGATCGGAAGACGAAATAAGCGAAATTATGAATGGTCGCGTTTCACCCACCTCGATCCGTTTGTGGATACTGAAAGGCCGAGCGAGAAGGCCCTCGCCGAAATCGGATACAGGTTTCACCCACCTCGATCCGTTTGTGGATACTGAAAGGCATAATATACGACGGCCCCGCCGCGGAAATGGGCCGGTTTCACCCACCTCGATCCGTTTGTGGATACTGAAAGTCCGGCGCTTGAACCTGCGGCCAGCGTAAACAAGATGTTTCACCCACCTCGATCCGTTTGTGGATACTGAAAGTTGGAAATCTCGCCATCGGCGGCGCGCGCCTCTTCGTGTTTCACCCACCTCGATCCGTTTGTGGATACTGAAAGGCTTGGTTGTTGGCGCACTACGTAGCTACCGCTACGTAGTTTCACCCACCTCGATCCGTTTGTGGATACTGAAAGCTGGCTTAATCAGCAGACCGCCGCCACGCGCGTAGAGTTTCACCCACCTCGATCCGTTTGTGGATACTGAAAGCCGACCGCCGCCGCGTCAAAATCCTGCTCGACCGTCAGTTTCACCCACCTCGATCCGTTTGTGGATACTGAAAGGGGTATGCGGCGGGGGAGGCGACGATGTGCCGACTGGTTTCACCCACCTCGATCCGTTTGTGGATACTGAAAGATCTGCAGATAAACAGCGTGACGGTGACGCTGGACGTTTCACCCACCTCGATCCGTTTGTGGATACTGAAAGTGCTCATATTAGACGCGATCCTCAAGATCGCGTTCGGTTTCACCCACCTCGATCCGTTTGTGGATACTGAAAGCTCCGCTTCGCCTTGCCCCCGCACCCCCGCCCCCGCGTTTCACCCACCTCGATCCGTTTGTGGATACTGAAAGCCAGCCGGCCAGCGGGCGACTCCTCACTGCCTCTTCGTTTCACCCACCTCGATCCGTTTGTGGATACTGAAAGCGTGCCGCAGCGCCGTCCGCTGCAGGTGCAGCCGCAGTTTCACCCACCTCGATCCGTTTGTGGATACTGAAAGCACACCTCCACCACCGTCCACGGTCCACCGTCCCCCGTTTCACCCACCTCGATCCGTTTGTGGATACTGAAAGGGCGAAGGCGCTGGCGGGGGCAATTGCCGGGCTGGTGGTTTCACCCACCTCGGTCCGTTTGTGGATACTGAAAGGACAGAAAGGAAAGCTTTATGAAGGACAAGGATAAAGGTTTCACCCACCTCGATCCGTTTGTGGATACTGAAAGCAGGGGAGTTGACGGACTGGGGCGATGTGGCGAGCCAGTTTCACCCACCTCGATCCGTTTGTGGATACTGAAAGTGCAAACATTGGGGCGACGTTTGGGCGGCGCGGTAGGGTTTCACCCACCTCGATCCGTTTGTGGATACTGAAAGTTTTCGGTAATTTCATCGGTCATTTTTCAAGTCCTTTGTTTCACCCACCTCGATCCGTTTGTGGATACTGAAAGATGGTCAAGGCGTCATCGTGGTTGATGGTGTCATGTTGTTTCACCCACCTCGATCCGTTTGTGGATACTGAAAGTCTCTCGCCGTCTACGGTCAATCGTCCACCGTCCATATTTCACCTGTCTCAATCCGTTTGCATCTCTTCCCCGCCGCGTTTTGAGAGCACACCTTTTGCAATTTGCAAATTTTCTCTCCCCCAAAAGCCGAACTTTGTGATATACTCTGCCCGCTTTGGCACAGAGTCCTGTGCTGCTTTCCGCCCCCGGCTCGCCTACGGCGTTGTCTGGGGGCTATCCCGAGGAAAGGAGGTTCCCGATGCGTAAATACGAGTTGGTTGTCTTGATTCAGCCCGACCTGGACGAGGCGTCCTTTGAGGCCGCGCTTGAAAAGATCGGCGCCTGGGTCACCGAGACCGGCGGCAGTGTGGACAAAGTAGAGCGCTGGGGACGCCGCAAACTGGCTTACCCCATCCGCAAACTGCTTGAGGCCCAATACGTCCTCTTTAACCTGACCTTGCCGCCCGCCGCCACCTCCGGCCTGGAACGCAACCTGCGTTTCCTGGAACCGGTCATGCGGCATTTGCTGATACTGGTCTAACCTTTGTGTATGTTGACTGCGAGGAGAACTTTATGAGCCGAGGCTTGAACAAGGTCATGATTATCGGCCATTTGGGCCGCGACCCGGAAATGCGTTACACCCCCTCCGGCCGCCCGGTGACCACCTTCTCGGTGGCTGTGAGCCGCTCATGGAATACATCCGACGGCGAGCGTCACGCCGAGACAGAGTGGTTCAATGTCGTCACCTGGGGTAATCTGGCCGAAATTTGCAAACAGTACCTGACCAAAGGTCAACAAGTCTATGTCGAAGGTCGTCTGCAGACCCGGCGCTGGGAAGACAAAGAAGGCAACAAACACACCAGCGTAGAAGTCGTGGCCAGCGAAATGATGATGCTGGGCGACCGCCGCGACGCCAATCAGGTTCAAGGCGAACTGCTGGTGGAAGACGGCGAACCGGCTGCCGATGACCAGGATGAATTCCCGTTCTAATGTGAACGGCAAGTTTATGGAGAAATACTATGCCCGAAGAACGTTTGAGAAACGAAGGCAATGGCGAGCAGACTCAGGAGCGCCGTTACTACGCCCGCCCCAAAGTCTGCCAGTTTTGCACAGATAAACAACTGACCATTGATTACAAGAAAGTGGACCTGCTGCGCCGCTTCATCACCGACGACGGCAAAATTCGCCCCCGGCGGCAAACCGGCACCTGCGCCCGGCATCAACGCCAGATTGCGAATGCCGTCAAGCAGGCCCGTCACATTGCGCTCTTACCCTACACCGGCAAGTACTGGGAAGAGGGCTACTCATAATGCCAGACAGCGGCGGGGCAGAGAAGCGCCCCGCCCTGTTGCAATGAGGTACTTTTTATGGAAAAGAAGCCCAAACCCGCCAGCCTGAGCAAAAAACACCTGGCCCGCCTGGAACGCGAGCGCCGCCAGGCGCGCCTGATTCGCTGGATCGCCTTTGGCGTGATTCTGACCACTGTCTTGCTGATTGCCTATGGCATCCTCGAGACCAGCGGCACGTTTTTCAAAATCAATAGCGCCCTGCAAAAGAACCGGCCAGTTGCGGTGGTCAATGGCGAAGAAATCAGCGTCGGCACCTTTCAAACCTACGTCCGCCTGCAGCGCCAGCGGCTGATCAATCAATACAGCGAGATGCAATACTATTCCCAAATCTTTGGCTTCGATGTCAGCGGCCAGTTGCAGCAGATTGAGGCCATGCTGAGCGAAGATCAAAAAGAAGAATTGGGGCAAGAAGTGCTGGACGCGCTGATTGACGAAGTGCTCATCCGCCAGGAGGCTCAAAAGCGCGGCATCCAGGTCGGCGATGACGAGATCGAGCAGGCTATCCAGGCCAACTACGGCTATTATCCCAACGGGACGCCAACTGCCGAACCCACCGCCACGCCGCTTGTCTTTTCGACCCTTTCGCCGCAGCAACTGAAACTGGTGACCCTGACGCCAACAGCCACCCCCATCCCGACCTCAACGCCTGACCCCCAGGCTACGGCCACGCCGGTTCCCAGCCCGACCTTTACGCCGGTCCCCGAACCCACGGCAACGCCCTACACCCTCGAAGGCTTCCAGAAGACCTACCAGGAGACCCTCGACCGGCTGAACAAAGACATTTCGCTTTCCGAAGCCGGATTTCGCGCTATTTTTGAAGCGCAACTCTACCGCCAGCAACTGCTCAAAGAAGTCACCAAAGACGCGCCGCACACCCAGGAAATGGTCTGGGCGCGGCACATTCTGGTGAAAGACGAGGCAATTGCCCAGGCCGTTCGTCAACGCCTGCTGGCTGGCGAGGACTTTGGCGCCGTGGCTGCCGAAGTCTCAGAAGACCCCGGCTCGAAAGACAAAGGCGGCGACCTTGGCTGGTTTGCCAAAGGCCAGATGGTGGCAGCCTTTGAAGATGCCGCTTTCCGCCTGAAGATCGGCGAGATCAGCCAACCGGTTCAGAGCGATTACGGCTACCACATCATCCAGGTGCTTGGACACGAAGACCGGCCCATGACGGCCAGCGAATATAACGACGCCGTCAACAAAATGTTCGAAGAATGGCTGACCAACCTGCGCGCCCAAAGCGACATCACCACCTACGACATCTGGAAGAAATTCATCCCCATGCAGCCCGTCTTACAGCCTGCCCAATAGCAATAAACAGGATGGGCGGGATTTTTTGCAAATCGCGTAACTACCTACCCTCACCCTAACCCTCTCCCAAAGGGAGAGGGAAAGCGACAAAGTCATTGGGTTTTCTCCCCTCTCCCCTCGGGAGAGGGGTTGGGGGTGAGGGTGGGTAGGCAATTACCAAATCGCGGTAATTTATCCTGTCCATCCTGTTCAAAAAGCCGGGCAACAAAAGGCCGTCACCGAAAAAGGTGACGGCCTGTTTGCTGATGGCGCGGCTTTATCCGCGTCCGCCCAGCATTTCGTCGCTGATTTCATCCAGTTTAAGGCTGATCACCTGGCTGGCCGAATCGCGGCCCATGGTCACCCCGTAAATGACATCTGCCGCCTGCACCGTGTTGCGGTTGTGCGTGATGATGATGAACTGCGTCTCCTGGCTCAACTCGGCCAGCAGGTCGCGAAACCGGCCCACATTGGCCTCGTCCAGCATGGCATCTACCTCGTCCATCACGCACACAGGCGTTGGCGAGACCTTGAGCAGGGCAAAGACCAGCGCGATGGCCGTCAGGCTGCGTTCGCCGCCCGAAAGCAGCGCCAGCCCCTGCTCGCGGCGGCCCGGCAGGCGTGCCTCAATTTCAATGCCGGTTTCCACCAGATTCTCCGGGTCGGTCAACGCCAGCCGCCCCGCCCCGCCGCCAAAAAGGCGCACAAAAATCTCGCGAAACTCCTTATCCACCGCCTGAAACGTCTTCTGGAATTCCTGTTTGGTCAATTCATCCAACTCAACAATCACCTCGCGCAGATCGGCTTCGGCCTTGCGCAAATCGGCCACCTGGCTGGACAGGAACTCATAGCGGTCGTGTTCGGCCTCATACTCCTGCCTGGCCTCCGGATTAATCGGGCCCATGCGGCGCAACTGAGCGCGCAATTGGGTCAGGTTGCCTTCCAGGTCGGGCGGCAGGGTTGTCACCACCGGCAACTGTTCTACCATACCATCCAGCGGCAACGGCACCGGCCCCGAAATTTCACTGGAGTAGGAAAAAGCCACCAGCCCGAAATCGTCCTCAATGCGTTCGCGCAGATTGTCGAGCGCGTCCTGACGCCGGCTGACCTCCAGTTGCGCCTGGGCAAGGGCGCGTTCGGCCGCGGACAATGCTCGCTGGGCTTCGGCTTCCTGCTCTTGAATCTGGGCCTCCTGGCGTTCGGCGGATGCCAGTTCCGCTTCGGCCGGTTCAATCTCGACCCGCAGGCTGGCGAGGCGCTCATTCAGCCCGCTCTCACGCTGACGGAGGGACTCGCGCTCGCCTTCCATTTGGGTCAGTGCCTGCTGCACTTCTTGGAGACGCTGTTCCGCAGCCTGCTTCTGTTCCTTGAGCCGCTGGTAAGTCTGCGCGCGTTCGGCCTGACGACGGCGGACGTCCTCCAGGGCGCGGGCGGCAACGGCCAGACGCGTGTTCCAGTAGGCGGCCTGCTCCTGCTCTTCGTCCAGCGTCAGTTCGCTCAGGCTGGCTTCCAGCGTGCGCACGGCTTCGGCGGCCTGAGTGATTTCGGCCTCCATCTGGGTTTGTGACTGTGCCAGATTCGACTGCTCGCTTTCGGCCTGCTCTTTTTCGGCCTGGAACTGCTTTTGCTGGGCAGCCTGCCATGCCTGCTGACGGCGGGCGGATTCGAGTTCGAGGCCGGCTTGTTGTTCGGCGGCGCGTGCTTCGTCCAGCGCATGCCGGCTTTGGCGCAGATTTTCCTCCAGCAGAGTCAGTTTTTGACGGGCCTCTTTTTGCCGCTCCAGCAGACTCTCGATGCGGCGGTTGAGCGCCGTCAGGCGTTCTTCGGCCTCTGCCAGGGCTTGCTGCAACTCTCGTTTTTGGCGCGGCCGGCTCAGGGTCCCGCTTTGAGCCGCTTTACCGGCCAGCACCGAGCCGTCGGCGCGGAAGACTTCGCCTTTCAGGGTCACGGCTTTCAAGTAGGGTGAATGTCCACTCTGCACTAGCCGCCGGGCGGCAGGACGGTCGCGCACGATCAACACCTGCCCCAGCAGGAGGTCGAGCACGGGTTGAAGCGCGGCCGGGGCGCGGACAAGGTCGGCGGCCAGTCCTACGCAGCCGGCATCGTCGGGGGGTGTCAGGCGCGCTTCGGGCTTCAGCCAGGCTAACGGCAACAGGGCAGCCCGGCCCGGCGCATCCCCCTCCAGCAATTGCAGCGCCTGTTCCACGTCTTGACCCGAATCGAAGACGATGGCGTCCAGGTAGTCGCTCAACGCTGCCGCAATCGCGGTTTCGTATTCGGCGGGCACGTCTAGCAGGGTGCTTAAGGCCCCGTGACGGCTATGCAGGCGATTTTGGCGCACGGCCTCCAGCAGGAAGCGCGCTCCCTCGCCGTAGCCGACCAGGGCTTGCTCGGCCTGTTGCAGCACTTCCACCTGGGCTTTTAGCCGGCTGACGGCGGCGCTTTGGGCGCGGTGTTCTTCCTGCGCTTGTTGAGTCTCGGCTTCCACGGCAGCCGTTTCCTGGCGCTGGCGATGCAAACGATTTTGGGTCTCGCTGCTCTCGTCTTCGGCCTTCTGGCGGCTTGCCTGTGCGGCCTGCAAACGGGACTCGGCCTGGCGGACGGCCTCGCCGGCTGCCTGAAGCGCCTGGACGTTTTCGCTCAGGCGTTTTTCCAGCATGGTCAGGCGGGCGGTGAGTTCGTCGTGCCGCGCTCTTTGGGCTGCGCGCCGGGCCTGCAGGTTGGCCAGCACCTGGCGCGTGGACTGCACTTCTCCTTCCAGGGCGGCACGCCTGGCCTGACGGCTTTGCAGCGTTTGCTGTGCCTGGCTCAGTTGCGCCTGCGCTTCGGCGTGTTCGGCTTGCAGGCGTTCGTCTTCCAGCGTGATTTCGCTCAGTTTTTCCTGCGCCAGGGTGATTTCATCTGTCAGCCGTTCCCGTTCGGTTATCAGGTTCTGCTGTGTTTCCAGCAGGGAACGGCGGCGCTCTTCCAGCACGGCGAGTTGGCGTGAGGTAGCCTCGCGTTCGGCGTGCAGTTCAGAGGAAAGGCGGTGCCAGGTGCCTAACTGGGCGCGCAGGGCTTGCAGGCGTTCGCGGTGGGCGGCGGCTTCGTCGTGCCGTTTTTGAAAGGCCTGGCGGATTTCGGCCAGTTGGGCTTCCTGTGCTCGCAAGAGTTCGCGGCTCTCGCTCAGGTCTTTCTGGGCGCGGTGCCAGTGATAGCCGTACCATTCTCGCAGCAGCAGACGCATATCGGCCTGCAGTTGGGCATACTCTGCTGCCCGCCTGGATTGGCGTTCCAGGCTGCGCAGGCGCGGCTCAAGTTCGGCCAGGATGTCCTGGATGCGTTCCAGGTTGCGCCCGGTGGTTTCCAGCCGGCGCAGCGCCTCTTCGCGGCGGGCGCGGTACAGTCCTACTCCGGCGGCCTCTTCGAAGAGACGGCGGCGGTCGTCGGCCTTGAGCGCCAGCGACGCATCTACCAGCCCCTGCCCAAGAATGGTATAGGTGCGCTCGCTCAGACCGGATTGGGCCAGCAATTCGTTGATTTCGCGCAAACGGACATGCTGACCGTTGAGCAGGTATTCGTTGCGGCCATCGCGGTATGCGCGGCGGGTGAGCGCGACTTCGCTGAAATCTACCGGCAGCCATCCGTTGCTGTTATCAAAGGTGATGGTGACGGCGGCCATGCTGGCGCGGGGACGTGTTTCTGAGCCGGCAAAGATCATGTCCTCCGTCTTTTTGGCGCGCAGCAGGCTGTAAGACTGTTCGCCCAGCACCCAGCGCAGTGCGTCGGCGATGTTTGATTTCCCTGAACCGTTGGGGCCGACGATGGCGGTAATCCCCTCGGCAAACTCAAACAGCGTTCGGGAAGCAAAGGTTTTGTAGCCTTGGAGTTCAAGCGATTTCAGAAGAAGAGGCATGGGTGTTTTCTTTGAAGAGAGATGTTTAGATGCAAGGATCTCAGATCAGTCCCAGCCGCTCGAGGGCGGCTTGCGCAGCGGCCTGACTGGCGGCCTGTTTGCTCTGTCCACTGCCGCGTCCGTAGATCTCTTCGCCGACCCGCACTTCTACCTCGAATACCCTGGCATGGTCTGGGCCTTTGATGTCTACGGTGATATAGCGCGGTGTGCCAAGTTTTTGGGCTTGTGTCCATTCCTGGAAGAAACTTTTGGGGTCAGAAGCATCCAGGTTGACCAGGGTTTGGTCCTGGGCCTTTTCCAGCAGGGGGGAGATGAACTCTTCAACAGCCGGAATGCCGCCTTCCAGGTAGAGGGCGCCGATCAATGCTTCAAAGGTGGCGCACAGCAAGGCGGGACGGCTGTGCCCGCCGGCGGCCAGTTCGCCGCGGCCAAGGCGCATGGCTTTGTCCAGCCCTAACTGGCGGGCAAAATCTGCCAGCTGCTCGGTGCGCACCAGAGCCGAACGGGAGCGCGTTAATTCGCCCTCGTTCATCTCCGGGCAGTGATTGTACAGCCAGGCGCCAACCACAAAGTCCAATACGGCGTCGCCCAGGAATTCAAGCCGTTCGTTGTCCTCCAGAATCTCCGGGTGTTCGTTGACATAGGAGCGGTGAGTCATGGCGCGCGCCAGAAGATGCAGGTTGTTAAACGACAACCCCAGCCGTTCCGCCAGTTTTCGCGGCGATTCGACTTCAGATGAGTTTTCTTCAGAAGACACAGGGAACCTCCCCGGAACTCAGGGAGCGCCAGTCTCTCACCCCTGTGGGTGACTCGCGTTCCATCAGTTCCGTGTATGAAAAATATGCCTGATTTTACTCTTATTTTAGGATGCTGGCTAGCAAGAATTGCGAGCCACAGATTTCACGGATGACTCTACTGCAAAAAGGGCGTTTCTAACGCAAGGACGCAAAGCCGCCAAGATTTTTTAAGGTCTATTTCTTTTTTACGCATAATCCGAACCCGAAAAACAAAGATTTTGCATTGTAAATTGCATTTTCTTTGCGCCTTGGCGTCTTCGCGTTGAGATTTTCTGTTTTTTCAGTGAATTCACAGATTTCAACCAAATTGGAATCTGTCAGACCTTGAGCAGTTTTTCCGGATCGGCTTCTCTGAAGTAAGCCCGATAGGCGGCCGTTTCTGCCAGCAGGCCCTTGATAGCAACATACAATTCACGCTGCAGGTACGGCTCCGTCTGCCCGCTGCCGGCAGAAAAATGCAGGCTGCCATCCTCTTCATGCATGACCAGGTGCCCGCTGGCCTCCAGCCAGGCCAGTCCCAGGCGGACGGTATCCTCGCGCTGGGCGCAGGCGGCGCTCAACTCCTGCAGGCTGGCGCTACCGCCGCGCCGATGGATGGCATATTTCACCAGCCCGCCCAGGCGGGTGAGAAACGCATCCGCTTTTTCTTCAGCGGGGACGAATGCAATCAGATAGAGTTTCTGCGGCGCAGTGCGCTCCAGCATGGCGCGCCATTCGGCCGCGCCGGCCGGCGCGGTGTACACCACCAGTTGGCTGGCGGGTTTAAGGTGATAACGGTCCACCCCGCCGACTTTTTGCCGGTGTTCGCCCTCGGCAAAGACTTGCGCTTCTGCCGGAATCTGTCCCGCTCGTTTACGCCAGTCAATCACCTCGATGGCGGGCGGCTGTACTTCAATGGTTGGAATCTCCACCAGACGGTAGTCAAGCAGTTGCAGGGTGAGTTGCCTTTCGCCGCGGAAAGCCCCGGCGCGCAGGGAATAGGCGATATCTATGCGTTGCCCGGTCTCGGGCAATTCTTCACCCGCGCCGCCCCACCATAAAATGCTCTGGGTTTGGCCTTGCTCATCTTCCACAACCAGACGTAAATGCTCTTTGGTTTTGCCAATCGGGATGGCGGATTTTAACTGCAGATTGCGCGTTGCCAGCGCGAGCGGCGGATTCCCTGCCCCAAAAGGCGCCAGTTTTTCCAGCGCGTCGGCCAGGTCAAAAGTGAGATCATTGAACCCAAGCCAGGCGTCAATTTGCAGCGCCGGTTCCTCCCAGATGATTTGGCCGAGTTGCGCTTCGACGGCCTGTCTCAGCCTGCGGCGGAACTCGGTCATTTTGTCGCGCTCTAGCGAGAGACCGGCGGCCATAGGATGCCCGCCAAAACCGAGCAGAATGTCCCGGCTGGCGGCAATGGCCTCTGTGATGTTCAGGCCCTCAATTGAACGCGCCGAGCCGCGCAGCAAGCCATCCTCGCCCTCGGTAAGCAGAATGACCGGACGGTGATAACGGTCAACCAACCGGCTGGCCACAATCCCGACCACGCCGCCGGGCCAGTTTGGGTACGAAAGGATGATCACCGGCTCATCTAGCAGAGCGGGGGTTTCCTTTAATTGTCCTTCGGCGGCCTGCAGGACCTGACTGGTCAGCAATCGGCGCTGCGCATTCAGGTTTTCGATTTGGGCCGCCAGCAGGCGCGCGCGGACTTCGTCGTGGGTCAGCAGCAGTTCCACTGCCGGGTTGGCGTCGCCTAAACGGCCGAGGGCGTTCAGCCGCGGCGCAAAGATAAAGCCGATGGTCTCTTCGGTCAGGCTTTCCAGGTTGGTGTTGGCAAACTCGGCCATGATTTTCAACCCAAGCCGAGATGTGCCGCGCAGCGCGCCGATGCCTTGTTGTACCAGGCGGCGGCTTTCGCCTTGCAGCAGGGCCACGTCGGCGACCAGCCCAAGGGCGGTCAGGTCGAGCAGGGATTCGGGCTCAAGCCGCGCCTGGCCGGCAGCAAGCAGCCCTTCTGCCAGTTTGTAAGCGACTCCCACACCGGCCAGGTTTTCGAGCGGGTGACCGGGGGGCAGCAACTTTGGGTTGATGACGGTTAATGCCCGGGGAAGCGTCTCGCCGGGATCGTGGTGGTCGGTGAGGATGACATCTACCCCGCGCCGCTGGGCATAGTCAACAGCCTCGTGAGCGGTGATGCCCGTGTCACACGTGACGAGCAGCCGGATTCCGTTATCGAGCAGCGGCGCCAGGCTTTGGATATGCACGCCGTGACTCTCGCGGCCGCGCACGGGGATGTAGTAATGGACTTTTGCCCCCAACGCGTTCAGGGTTTGTACCAGCAGCGCGGTTGCAGTCTGTCCGTCCACATCAAAATCGCCCCAGACGCAGACGGGCTGTTCGTTGCGTATAGCCAAGAAAATGCGTTCAATTGCCGTTTCCAGGCCGGGAAAAGATGTAGATGGAGAGGCACCCGGGCTTAGGAATGCCCGCACGGCCTCGATGGTGGTCAGGCCGCGTCGGACGAGAGTCTGCACGATGAACGGGGGCAGACCCAGGTCCCCGAAAGAAGCGGGGACGGCAATGGGTTGTGGTTCGCGCCAGCGGGTCATGTTTTCTCCGTTCCCTTTGTGGTGTCTAGCCGGTTTATTTTATCATGCTGTTTCAGGTCGGTCCCGAACCTGCTATGCTCCCTAAAAGTGATAGTACTTCTATCGGATAGAATCTGTCTGAAAATTTGTATAATATTTAAATACCTTACATTTTTGTAAGGTATTGTTTGACGAAAGGAGATGAGATGAAACAAAAGGTCTTTGCCGCGGTCGTTACAGCGGCATTTCTGCTTTCGGCCTGTACCTTGCCGTTTTTTGTTCAGCCTTCGCCTGAAGCAGGCCCGCCAGCAGAGGCAACGCCAACCGCTTTGGCTACCTCTGGCGATCTGGCAACTTTGCCGGCGGTGCCGGTGGATTTGCTTGGCCCCGAACCGGCGGCGGGGACAAAACTGCGCTGGTATGATGGCAGCATGTTGATTTACGTCCCCTCGGGCAAATTTATTATGGGGCATGGCGAGCCGGACAACCCCATACACGAGGTCACCCTGGATGGTTTCTGGATTTACCGCACAAAAGTGACCAATGACATGTATGCCCGCTGTGTTGCGGCCGGAAAGTGTTCGCCGCCAGGGCCGGATGCCGGTTTGCCTGATTACACCGATCCAAGTTTGAAAGATCGGCCTGTGGTTGGGGTGAGATGGGAGCAGGCGGAGGATTACTGCAATTGGATGGAAGGGCGCCTGCCAACCGAGGCCGAATGGGAGAAGACTGCCCGCGGCCCGAACGGCAAAATCTACCCCTGGGGTGATGCCGCGCCCGATTGCAATCTGGCAAATTTCTCCGGCTGTGTTGGCCATTTGTCTGATGTGCTCGATTATCCGGCCGGGATGAGTGAATATGAGGCCTTTGACATGACGGGCAATGCCTTTGAGTGGGTGCAAGACTGGTATGACCCGATGTATTACATTCAGTCGCCGCCGACTGCCAATCCAACCGGCCCGCAAATTGGCAATGTACGTTCGGTGCGCGGCAGTGCCTATCTCTCCCCTGCCGATCGACTGCAGCCGTCCATTCGCTACTTTTACGAGCCCGAAAAATTCCGTCCTGACCTGGGGTTTCGCTGTGTTATCGAGGATGCGTTGAAGTACGCGCCGCCGTGTGTGGTGACGCCTTTTGTGGGCGAGAGTGGATCGGGTACGCCTGCCGATTTTGGCTGCGAACCGCCGCCGCTAAACGTGACGGTGGCAACGTACTGCCAGAATAAAAAACCCTATGCCAATATTAACTTAAATGGCGCGTCCGATTTGGATACGGGTGGTGCCTCTTGCTCGCCTTCGGGAGATCTCATGGTCTGTACCGGCTCTGATAACCAGACTTTTCACATGAGTGCCTGCACAACCTGCGATGTTGATGGTGGGCCGCCCTCTAGCGTACCGCCGTCATGCCCTGCCGGATATACGTATGACGATGCTGCGTGTCAGTGTCGTTACACGGGCGGGAGCACATCCGTTGGTACCATTTGCCCGACCGGCTTAACTGCGTTGTACGTGCCGGAGCAGCAATGCTGTCAACTGCCTCCGGATGGGAGCAAGCCTTTCTGTGATCCAGGTTACATACTGGATGGCTGCAAATGCGTCATTGTTCCTTTGATGCAGCCCTTTTCGTGCGATGAATTCACGGTCTCTCTGCCAGATTGTTCGAAAGAACGCTCTTGTCGCGGTTGTGGGTGTTATACAACTCTGAGAGAGTGTGTGGCTCATGCCAATCAGGGCTGCTGGTGGGATACGGGGACATCGCAGTGCAGGCCGTAGCCTGGCAGGTGATACCGGAAACTACAACAGGCCGCTCGTTTGCAGAGCGGCCTGTTATTTTGCATTACTTGGATGCAGGTTGCTTGTTGTTGTAAATAGCCCCGGCGAGTACGGCAAATGCCAGCACAATCAATGTTGAAATCTGTTCTCCCAGCGTATAACCGAGCAGGGTTCCGCCAATGGCCATGACCCAAATGGGGAAGGCCAGGGCGGTCAGGACGACATTCAAAACTTTTCCATCCCCTTTGGTGCCCCACCACCGCAGGAAGAATGCCAGTCCCCAGCAAACCAGGGCCCAGATTCCCAGCGTGGGCTCTTTGGGTGCAATGGCTTTTCCAAGCAGATAGATGCTGATCACTTCAGATGGAATGTGAGCGGCCACCTTGCTTAAGTAGTCGCTGATTTGTTCGGTTGTGGTTCGAACCCCCTCTTTGCGTACGGTTGTTCTTCCGATGTTTCCATATAAGGTTGCCATTTCATTTCTCCTGTAGATGGACCAATGACACGATCGGGAGTAAGTGCGTTTTTGCCTCCTCTCTTATAAAGGCGCTTTTGTCTGGGTTAGGACAGGATAGGCCGCGCGGTTAACCCGATGCGCCATCATCGTGCAGGTGGTTGCAGAAGTCTCTCCAGGTAGTACCCGTAGAAAAAACGCGGATTGCCCCCTAACTGGGTCTCGGAAACTTTTGCAGGCAACCTGTTGGAGCAGAGCAATCTTTGACATGCTCTGAGAACAGTGTAGCACAAAGGAAAAAGAAGTCAAGCATTGGACCAATGAAAATTCGTCGTCAAAATCCGTGCGAATCCGTGAAATCTGTGCCTAAAAATTACTTTTGCAAAGCGCCCTTTCGAAAGCCCATCCTGCCTGAAGTAAGCGCGCTTCGCCCCAGGCCGGGCCGACAAGTTGCAAGCCAATTGGCAGGCCGGACCTGGTCTTACCTGCGGGGAGGGAGAGCGCAGGCAGGCCGGCCAGGTTGAATGGGCCGGTGAAACGCGTCAATTGGGGCGCGTAAGCCGCGGAGTCAAGCCCTTCAATCGGGGCGGCCGCAACGGCGGTGGTGGGCAGGACAAGGAGATCGTATTGTTCAAAGAACAGGTCAAAATAGCGCCTGACCTCGCTTTGAGTGCGGCGGGCCAGAGCGTAGTCGGTAGCGCTCAGGGAGCGGCCTTTTTGCAGGCGTGTCAAGACGTCTGCGCCAAACCAGTCTGGGTGGTTTTCCAGCCTTTCGCGGTGGACGGCGGCAGCATCGGCGATCACCATTCGGCCGTTTGCCTCGGCGGCCGCAGGCAGGATGGCGATCTCCACTTTGTGAATCTGGGCGCCAAATTCTGATATGGATTGAACGGCGTGTGTAACTGCTTGCAGCACTTCTCTCTCGGCTTGCTCAATGTACTCCCCGACCGCCAGGGCAATGTTCCAGCCGCGCACGCCGGACTCTATTTCTGATAGGTAGTCATCTGTCTGTTGGTTAACAGAGGCCGGATCGCGGGGGTCATAACCGGCAATAATCCCCAGCAAGAGGGCCGCGTCGCGCACGCTCCTGGTAAGCAAGCCCACGTGGTCCAGGTTCCATGAAAGCGGCAAAACGCCGCGCGTGCTGACCCGGCCAAAGGTGGGCTTGAGGCCGACGACGCCGCACAACGCTGCCGGTATGCGGGTGGAGCCGCCTGTGTCAGTGCCTAAGGCGGCCAGGCACATGCCCGCGGCAACTGCCGCTGCGCTTCCGCTTGAAGAGCCGCCGCTGATGTGATTGGGGTTATGTGGATTGCGTACGGCGCCGGTGTGGGGGTTGATTCCGGTGACGCCCAGC
This sequence comes from Chloroflexota bacterium, assembly GCA_019873735.1. Lineage (GTDB taxonomy): Bacteria > Chloroflexota > Anaerolineae > Anaerolineales > Villigracilaceae > DSXF01. Next base: position 22,289 of record JAIOAQ010000021.1, read on the forward strand.
GCAATTTCGTGGGTGTTGGTCTTGCCCAGGATAATTGCGCCGGCGGCTTTCAGTTTTTCTACCACCAGCGCGTCTTTAGAGGCTGGCTGCTGCCCGAAGAAATGGGGCGACCCAGCCGCAGTGGGCAGGCCGGCAACGTCTATCAAATCTTTGACGGCGATAGGAATGCCGGCCAGCGGGCCGTGGGATGGGATTTCTTCTGGGCCGGGGGCGGAGAGCAGGGCAAAGGCGTTTATCTGGGGGTTGAGTTGCTCGATTTGACGGAGGCAGGCCCGGGTGAGTTCGAACCGGGAAAATTCTCCCCGGCGGATAGCCTCCAGGGCGTCGGTCAGGTTAAGTTTCAAAGGGTTTGGCTCCATGATTTTCGTCCCAATAATAGACCCCGGCCGCCGCAAGAGACCGGGGTCTTTGTCAGGTTGTGGGTTGGGGTTAGAACAGGCCGACGACGCGCTTGGTCTTCAGGTCAACATCTACATCAAAGAAGACCGGGCGGGTGGGCAGGCCGGGCATGGTGCGCATGGTGCCCAGCAGGGGGTATAGGAAGCCGGCCCCAACGCTGGCACGGATGTCGCGCACCGGCACCCGAAAGCCGCTGGGGGCGCCTTTGATGGCGGCGTCATGGCTGAACGACAGATGCGTCTTGGCCATGCATATCGGCAGTTTGTCAAAGCCCAGGGCTGTATAGAGTTGGATTTTTGCTTCGGCCTCGGGGGAGTAATCTACGCCCTCCGCGCCGTAAATCTCCTTGCAGATGATCTCGATCTTTTCTTTGATCGGGATGTCGAGCGGATAGAGGAACTTGAAGTTGCTCGGTTTTTCGGCGGCCTTGACCACGGCTTCAGCCAGGGCGATGGCGCCTTTACCGCCTTCCATCCAGTGGCGCGAGACGACTGCGTCCATGGCGCCGGCCTCGATGGCCGCTTTGCGCACCAGTTCTACTTCGGCCGGGGTGTCGGTGGCAAATGAGTTGACGGCCACAACCACATTGACGCCGTATTTGAGGGCGTTCTTGATATGGCGTTCCATGTTGGGCAGGCCCTTGGCCAGCAGTTCCAGGTTTTCATCGGTGTATTCGGGCGCCAGCGGTTTGCCGGCAACGACTTTGGGGCCGCCGCCGTGCATCTTGAGCGCCCGCACGGTGGCCACCAGCACCACCACGTGTGGAATCAGGCCAGAGTAGCGGCACTTGATACCGAAGAACTTTTCCATGCCGATGTCTGCGCCAAAACCGGATTCGGTGATTACAAAGCCATGCTCACCAACCAGTTTGAGGGCGATTTTATCGGCAATGATGGACGATTGCCCGTGAGCAATATTGGCAAACGGCCCGGCGTGGACAAAGGCGGGCGTGCCTTCCAGGGTTTGCATCAGGTTGGGTTTGATGGCGTCCATCATCAACACCGTCATGGCACCGGCGCAGCCGATGTCTTCCGCCGTGATGGCTTCGCCTTTGCGGTTGGTGCCGATGACAATGCGGCCCATGCGTTCGCGCATATCCTCCAGGCTGGTGGTCAGCGCCAGGATGGCCATGATTTCGCTGGCTACGGTGATATCGAAGCCGGTGCGGCGCGTCTTGCCTTTTTCTTCGGGGCCGAGGCCGATTTCAATTTCGCGCAGGAAGCGGTCGTTGGTGTCAATTACCCGCCGCCAGGTTAGGGTGTCTGGGTCAATATCGAGGCGGGCAAAGCGGGAACGTTCTTCGGGTGTCAGATCATTCGGGTCGGTCTTGTCAATGCCCAGTCTTTGCAAGCGTTTGAGCATGGGGGGCGAGAATTTACGTTTGCCTTGTTTATCGGGCGGGCAAAGGGCGTCGAAGAGTTTCTCGTCGTCCTGTTCGCTTTCGTGGAACATGCGCGCATCAATGGCGGCTGCCAGCAGGTTGTTGGCGGCTGTGATGGCATGAATATCGCCCGTCAGGTGCAGGTTGAAATCTTCCATGGGGATGATCTGGCTGTAACCGCCGCCCGCCGCTCCGCCTTTGATGCCGAAGGTGGGTCCTTGCGAAGGCTGGCGGATGCAGGTGAAAACGCGCTTTCCCAAATGGGCACCCAGTGCCTGGCTGAGGCCGACCGTGGTGGTTGTCTTACCTTCCCCCAAAGGAGTTGGCGTGATGGCGGTGACATCTATATACTTGCCGTCTGGCAGGCCCTGCAGGCGTTCCAGGATTTCCAGTTTTACTTTTGCCTTGTATGGTCCAAACAGTTCCAGTTCTTCGGGCAAAATACCTGCTTCTTCAGCCACCTGCAGGATGGGCTTCAGTGTGGCTTCCTGGGCGATTTCAATGTCTGACGGCACGGGGACGCGCAGGTTGAGCCGGGTGGGGGTGAATGCTTTGGTCATAGGTTCTCCTTTTTGGTGTGGATGTTTTCCTTTGGCGCAGAATCTTTGTGGTACGCATAAACACGCCTCAGGTGCAGATAACCCCAAGGCTGGTGTTGATATTATTGTAAATATTTTTATGTATGAAAACAATCGTGAAAAAAGTCACTTTTTACCCTGAAAGAGAGATGACAGTGCCGGATGGCATTCCGTTCAAGGCCTGTTCTACAGCCCCCTCGACATCGCCTGAAAAGATATGCACTTTCAGGGCGGGCAATTCCCGGATCAGGGCCAGCATCAGTTCGACTTTGGCAAGCATTCCGCCGGTGACATCCGCGCCGGCGGGACTTCCAAAGCCGGTGCGGTTCGTTTCCAGGACTTCGGGCCTGATCTCGTTAAGCAGGCGGGTGCGGGCCGGAAAGTCTGCCCAAACGCCGGCTTCCAGCCCGGCCAGCAGAATGCGGTTGGGCCGGAGATGCCGGGCCAGGTGGACGAACAGGTCTTCGGTGGAGAGAATCGTCCCGCCGCGCACTTCGTCGAAGATCACGTCGCCGTAGATGACCGGCACCAGGCCGGCCTGCAGGGCGGCTTTTATCGGCGTCAGATCCCATGCTTGCACCTGTCCGCCGCGCGCCGTCACGCTGGCGGCCGGCGAAAGCGCCAGCGCCGGGATTTTGGCGGCGTGCAGGGCCTCCATCACCAGCCGGTTTAATTGTGCTGCCTGATACCAGACTTCTGCAAACCCTTGCCAGTACGTTTGCGGGCTGGGGTGGGGCAGGCCTTCGCGCGTCCGATATTCTTTTGCCGCGGTGTGACCGAAGGAGCCGGAACCATGTCCCAGCACCAGCCCCAGGCCGGGATTCTGGCGCAAAGCCGCGGCAATTTCTGAGGCCAGCCGCGCCAGGGTTTGGGGGCGTATCGTATAGGGGCGGGTTTTGTCTGTGATGAGCGACCCGCCCAACTTGAGAAAGACCAGTTCATCCATGTGGTTACTGTAGCATGGCTTGAGAAGGGCGTCAAGTTTCATCTGGTTGAGTCAATTGTGTGATATTATCCCCTGAAAGAAGCCTATGTTGAATGTCGCCATGCTTTCATATCACACCTGCCCGCTGGCCGTCTTAGGTGGCAAAGATACCGGCGGAATGAATGTCTACGTGCGCGACCTGACCATTGCGCTTGGGCGCAGGGGCGTTCATGTGGACGTGTTCACCCGCTCGCAAGATGAACATGTCCCCCATATTCTGCATGATTTGGGCTTTGGCAACCGCGTGGTCCACATCCCGGCCGGGCCAGAACGGCCTATGCCCAAACGCGAACTGGCGAATTACATCCCCCAGTTCGTTGAAGGGGTTCGAGCCTTTGCCGCCGAAAAGGGAATCCGTTATGACCTGATTCACAGCCACTACTGGATGTCTGGCCTGGCGGCCGCTTCTCTGGCGGACCTGTGGCCGGGGACGCCCATCGTTCAAATGTTTCATACCCTGGGGGAAATGAAAAACCGCATTGCCCGCAACGACGAAGAGCGCGAGGGAGAATACAGGCTGAGCGGCGAGCGTCAGGTGATAAAGCGTGCGGACCGCATTGTCGCGGCGACGTTGGCAGAGAAGGCGCAACTCGAATGGCTTTACAAAGCCGACCCGCGCAAGGTTGCCGTCATCCCTCCGGGCGTGGATACCGGTCACTTCTACCCGATTCCGGTGGACGAGGCGCGCGCCTTTCTTGGGTTAAAGCCCGAGGATCGGATGATCCTCTTCGTCGGTCGGATTGAGCCGCTCAAGGGCCTGGAGACGCTGATTCGTGCCATGTCGTGTCTGCAACTTTGCAGCGAATGTTCCCCCGTCTATCTGGCAATCATCGGCGGCGATCCCGAAGCCGCGCCCGAAGCAATGAGCGCCGAAATGGCCCGCATTCAGAAATTGTGCAACGACTTGTGTGTGGGCCAGATGGTCGCTTTTTTGGGCAAGCGCGGGCAGGACACCCTGCCCTACTACTATTCAGCCGCCGAAGTGCTGGTCATGCCCTCCCATTATGAATCCTTTGGCATGGTGGCTTTGGAGGCCATGGCTTGCGGCACCCCGGTGATTGCTTCGCAGGTGGGCGGTCTGGCCTTTTTGGTGCAGGACGGCGTTACCGGTTATCACGTGCCGGATGGTGAGCCAGATGCCCTTTGCGAGCGCCTGCGCGCTTTGCTATACGACTCTGCTTTACGCGCCCAAATGGGACGGCAGGCGGCTCAGTATGCCCAGAACTATGCCTGGGAAAGAATCGTGGAGCAGATTTTGCTGTTATACCAGGCGGTGATGGATTCCAGCGCGACTTAACTACGGACCAGGAGTTTCTCTCAATCGGGCGTAGACGGCTTCGAGTGCAAAGCGCGCCGCCGTCAGGGCGCCGCGCTGATTTTCATCGTAACGCGGCGAAAAGCAGCACAGGTCAAAGCCGGCAAAGGGTACTGTTGTGACGGCGGCCCGCATGATGCTCAAGATTTCACGCGGACTCATGCCGGCGGCATCGGGGTATTTCTGGGCGGGGCAGTAGGCCGGATCAACCACGTCAATATCCAGCGAGATGTAAACCGCTTCCACGTCGCTTAGGCGTTCGCGCACTTCCTCGCAAACGGCAGGAATTCCTTTCTCGTCCACTTCTTCCAGCGGGATAACCCGCACGCCGTTGCGCCGCGCATACTGGATTTCATGCATGGACTGACGCACACCGCGTGCCCCAATCAGGGTCATATCTTCGGGGCGCAGGTGGCCTTCCTGAATCAGAGTCTGCCATTGAGAACCGGCCCACAGCGGCGGGGATGGATGCAGGTCCAGGTGTGAATCGAAGACGATTACTCCCATTCGGCGCGGCTGACCGCTTTGCAGACCGCGTATCAGGGGATACGGCACCAGATGGTCGCCGCCAAGGGCAACCGTTGCGGCGCCGTTTTGCCCGGCCCAGCAGGCAATGGCCTCGCTGCTCTCCAGATTGTGGTTTCCGGCGTCCACAATGCGCAGATGTTCCGACAGGCAGGTGAATCCCAATTCCGCAGAGACGCCTCCCTCGTGTTCCAAAGAGTAAATCAGGCTGGCCTTGCGGATGGCGTCGGGCGCTTCGTCTGCGCCAAAGCGGGCGTAGAAACTTTCGGGCGGGCGCGAGCCGGGCGGGTAGAGCGTGTGACGGTCGCCAACCAGGATGCCCTCGTATGGCACGCCCAGCAAAACCACATCTGCCGGATTGTCATCGGCCAGCGGCGCCTCAAATAGCGTTGGCACATCGGCGTGCAGCATGCGTGCAAGACGGCGTTCGCTCATGGTCACCTCTTATTGCGTTCGGACGTAACTGCTTACCCTCCCGCGGGTTTTGGCACAATTGCCAACCCACGAGACATCTTCCTGATTACCAGAATCGGTTGCCGGCCTTGTTCTAACCTGCGGAAGGCTTAAGGGCAGGCAATTACATTCGGACAAATTGACGGATGAAAGCCTCGCCTTTTTTGGTGAGGTCTTTGCTGTCCTCCGGGGCAGTCGCGGATTGCATTTGCTCTATGGTTTTTTGCCGCAACACCGCCTGCGCCGAAGGCTGACCCTCTGCCTGCCACTTTTCCATCGTCAGGCGTGGGAAGACCGCGCTGGTGTAATACCCTTGACGGAAATTCTTGCGGGTAGAAGGCATGCCCAGGAAACTGCCGCCCGGCCCGGCTTTGGCAATTTCATCTAGCACAGCCTGAGCCTCGTCCAACTGGAACCCTTCGGCAAAGCGCAGGCACTGTTCGATGACCTCGTGGACGTACACAAGCGTGCAAGGCGAAATAACTTTAGAAGTCAGCGTATCACCCACAAAAGGTGCCAGGCCGCCTTTGGTCAGCGCGGCGGTCAGGGTGTTCATCCAGTAGGTGTCTGCCGCAATTAAATCAGCCCCCCAGCCTGTCCCGCTGCCAGAAGTTCCGCAGTGCGGCAGGCGGTAATATGCCATCATCTCGGCGCAGGCCAGGTTGAGCAGTATGCTCTGCGGATCGTAGAAATTGACCATCGTCCGCATATCGAAATAAACCGGCAGCATCCCCAGCAGAACCGGCGTTCCCGGCTTGATCATCTGGCTGACGGTCAGGCCGGCCAGCAATTCGGCCAACAGCAGCGACAGCGTCCCCGCCGGCGTGATGGGGGTGGTGGCGCCTGCCATGCTGTAACTTGAAAGGATGAACGGCAGCCCGCGCTGGATGGTTGTCCTCATCTTGTCCAGCGTATCGGCGTTCAGCACCAGCGGCGAAACAGGATTGAAATAGGGAATGACAAAGGGCCTTTCGGCCAAGCCGCCGCACAGTTGCTCAAACATATCCAGGGTGGGGGCAAAATTGGCGCCTTCTGAAATCAGCAGGACAAGCGGCTTGGTTGTGTTGGCCAGCATGTCCAGGCTGGCATACAGGTCTGCGACGGCCTCCGGCACGTCGCGCAGGATGCCTATCGTCGAGACGGCATCGTAAAGCGGCAGGCTGTTGGCCAACCGCGACATTTCTTGCATGTGCGTCCGCGCAAAAGGTTCCAGGCTGTCATCTTGCGGACGCTGATAGTACAATGCTGTGACGCCTACGCCGAAGCGCAGGCGGTCGTTTCCAAGCGTGAAGAGGGGATTTCCCTGACGGTCGAAGATGTCCACGCCGGACGGCGCGCTGCGAATTGCCCACTCGACTGTCTCTGCCGGAAAGCGGACGGTTCTTTCCTCGACCTGTGCCTGCCCGCTGCGCCGGAGCATGTCCACAGCCCAGGGGGAATCGACCCGCACCCCCGTCTCGGACAGAATCTGCAGCGCAAAGGCATGTACTTGCTGAATCTGCTCTTCGTTGAGAAGTGTTAAAGTAGGGCGTGTATTGTTCATGGCTCTATTTATATCCTGCTTTTTCTTTTGCGGCCTTGATCAAGCCGATGAATAGCGGATGCGCGCGGTTGGGCCGCGAGAGAAATTCCGGATGAAACTGACTGCCAAGCATATAGGGATGATCGCCAATTTCGGCGATTTCCACCAGATTCCCGTCCGGCGAGAGCCCCGAAAAGACCATCCCCGCCTGTTCGAATTCCTCCCGATACTTGTTGTTGAACTCAAAACGGTGGCGATGTCGTTCGTTGACCTGATCAACCCCATAGGCCGCCGCCGCCTTTGTCCCCTTTTGGAGCACGCATGGGTACAGCCCGAGCCGCATCGTCCCTCCCATATCGGTGACGGCGCGCTGGTCCAGCATCAGATCAATGACAGGGTAACTGCTGGCCCGGTCAAATTCAGACGAGTTGGCGTCCTCATGACCCAGAACATGGCGCGCAAACTCAATGCACATTACCTGCATCCCCAGACAAAGACCCAGGTAGGGGATTTTCTTCTCGCGCGCCAGGCGCGCCGCCAGGATTTTGCCCTCAATGCCGCGCGAACCGAATCCGCCGGGGACCAGGATTCCATCCACCTCTTCCAGGATTTCCAGCCCTTTGCCTTTTTCCAGATCGGCAGAGTGAATCCAGGCGATTTCTGTTTCAACGCCATTGGCCAGGGCGGCGTGCTTGAGCGCCTCGCGCACCGACATGTAGGCATCCTGCAGTTCCACGTATTTTCCTACCAGGCCGATTTTAACTTTTGGCTTCGGTTTCTGCACTTCGGCCACCAGTTTTTCCCAGTCTTTCCAGTCGGGTTTTTGGGTGGGACGAAGCCCAAGTTTATCTACGATGTAATCGGCTACACCGGCTTTTTCGAGCAGCAAAGGCACCTCGTAGAGCACCGGCGCGGTGACCATTGGGACCACTGCGTGTTTGTCCACATCGCAGAACAACGCAATCTTTTCAACCAGATCGCCCGGTATCGGGTAATCGGAACGGGCAATGATCATATTTGGGGAAATACCGATGGAGCGCAGGGCTGCAACCGAGTGTTGTGTGGGCTTGGTCTTTAATTCGCCTGTGGCGCCAATGTAGGGCAGCCAGGTGACGTGGACAAAGAAGATATTCTCGCGTCCGATTTCGTTGCGCAACTGGCGCAGGGCCTCCAAAAAAGGCTGCGATTCAATGTCGCCAACGGTACCGCCGACTTCTACCAGCACGATCTCCGCGCCTGTGGACTTTGCAACTAACCCGATACGGCGTTTGATTTCGTTGGTGACATGTGGAATGACCTGAATGGTGCCTCCCAGATAGTCACCGTGCCGCTCTTTCTGAATGACTTCGGCATATACCTGTCCGCTGGTGAAATTGCTCACGCGCGTCAGGCGGATATCTATAAATCGTTCGTAGTGACCCAAATCCAGGTCGGTTTCGGCGCCATCGTCCAGAACATAGACTTCGCCATGCTGGTACGGGCTCATCGTCCCGGGATCTACGTTGATGTAGGGGTCAAGTTTTTGGACTGCTACCCGGAAGCCGCGCTCCTTGAGCGTGCGTCCCAGCGCCGCGGCGGTCACACCTTTGCCGACCGAGGAGACGACGCCGCCGGTGAAGATGATGTATTTCGTGGAAGTGGACATAGACTACCTCACAACGCAAGAAGGAAATGAAAAGCCGGCTCTGCCTCTTGAGCGTGCAAAGAAAGTGGGGAGGGCGCTTGGCTGGCGTCCTCCCCACGAGGGCTTGACGATTGTTGTGCGAACCCCTGGTTTTGGGTTGGTTTCTTCATTTGCCGGTTCACCCGACCAGTTTGACCAAATCTTCGGCGCTACGCCGCATTTCAAGGAAGATGAGGCCGAGTTTGGCTTCCTGCCGCGCCAGGGCCGTCAGGACTGCCTCTTCTCCAACGGAGGTCAGCACAATGAAGCCGTTGTCTCCTTTGATGTAAACCTGCTCCAGGCCGCCGCGCCCCAGTTCCCCGGCAATGCGTTCGCCCAGGCTGAGCATGGCCGCCGACATGGCCGAAACGCGGTCCTCCTCGACATCGGCCGGGAGAGACGAGGCCATAATCAGGCCGTCGACAGAAACAACGGCCGATGCTTCAATTTCGGGAGCAGCGGCCTGCATGGCGCGTAATCTATCCACCATTTGTTCACTGCGGGATTTGGACATGGCGTGTTGACTCCTGAACGCGTTCTACTAACGCTATGAGTTTACCATGAAAATTTTAATTCGAGAATTGCGTGAACGTTTCAACTTTACACATTGCCCACCTGGTAGTTAGGCGCTTCTTTCGTAATGATGACATCGTGCGGATGACTCTCAATCAGGCTGGCATTGGTGATTTTTACCAGTTTGACCTTGGTTTGTAATTCGGCGATGTTTTTCACACCTGCATATCCCATGCCGGAGCGCAGCCCGCCGATAAGTTGGTAAACATAATCATGCAAACTGCCTTTGTAGGGAATGCGGCCTTCGATTCCCTCCGGGACGAGTTTGCCTGCTCCGCCCTGGGCTGTGGCGTAACGGTCGCGGCCATAGCCTTGCATGGCTCCTAAGGAGCCCATGCCCCGGTATTCTTTGAAACGCCTGCCTTCGAATAGCACGACTTCGCCGGGTGATTCTTCCAACCCGGCCAGCAGGCTTCCCAGCATCACGGTATCGGCGCCGGCGGCAATGGCTTTGACAATGTCGCCTGAGTATTTGATGCCGCCGTCGGCGACGACCGGAATGCCGCGCGCATGTGCCGTTTTGGCGCAGACGTAAATGGCGCTGAGTTGCGGCATGCCGGCGCCGGAAATGACGCGCGTGGTGCAGATGGAACCGGCGCCCACGCCGACCTTGATAGCATCCGCCCCGGCTTCGATTAAGGCCTCGGTGCCGGCTTCTGTGACCACATTGCCGGCCAACACCGGCAAGGTGGGCCATTTCTTTTTGAGCCGCCGAATAGCCTCCAAAACGCCTTTCGAATGGCCGTGCGCCGTATCTACGACCAGGATATCCACGCCGGCATCTATCAGTTTTCCTGCCCGCTCCTCCAGGTCTGCGCCGACGCCCACTGCCGCCCCGACCAGCAAACGGCCGCGCGCATCACGCACCAGATTCGGGTGTTCGCGCTCTTTCTGAATATCTTTGACGGTCAGCAAGCCTTTGAGCCGGCCGTTTTCGTCCACCAGCGGCAACTTTTCGATCCGGTGTTTGTGGAGCAGGGCAATGGCCTCGGCGCGGGAGATGTTCACCGGCGCGGTGACCAGCGGCTGGGGCGTCATGAATTCGCTCACCGGCCTGACATAGTCGTGGGCCTCCACAAAGCGGATATCTCGGTTCGTCAGAATCCCAACCAGTTGCCCGCCGCGATCGACAATCGGCACGCCGCTGATTTTGTATTTCGACATGATTTCTTCTGCCTGCTGCAGGCTGGCATCTGGCGGCAGGGTGATCGGCGCGGCAATCATGCCCGACTGCGAGCGTTTAACCTTGTCCACCTCCTCGGCTTGCTGGTCGGGAGAAAGATTGCGGTGGATGATGCCGATGCCGCCTTCGCGCGCCAGCGCAATCGCCAGGCGCGCTTCGGTCACCGTGTCCATTGCCGCAGAAAGAATGGGGATATTGAGCCGAATATCGCGCGTCAACTGCGCCGATACATCCACTTCGCCGGGCAAATGTTCGCTGTAGCCTGGCACCAGCAGGACATCGTCAAAAGTCAGCGCCTCAGATGCCTTGAACAATTCATCGTTCATTGTACCGCCTTATGGGGAAGAGTTGTTTGGACAATTTTACTGCAAAAGCAGGGGCTTCGCCAGACCGGGGCTGGCAGGCGATGCTGGCGATTGTGAAGACGTCTTCTGCCTGGGACATAGCGCCAAAACCTGCGGGAGGATAGGATGTTACGTTTGGATTTGAAATTGCTGAAGTAAAGAGCGGTTATAATACTCCCCGTATGGAAACGGTTTATTTGCATGATATCCCCCTCCCCGAAGCCCGCGCCCGTCTGCGGCAGGCCCTGGAAGATGCGGGATTGTGGGGTGTGCTGGGCGTGGAGGAGATTCCCTTAAACGAAAATGCTGTCGGCCGCGTTTTGGCCGAGCCTGTATGGGCGCAAATCTCCTCGCCGCATTATCATGCTGCGGCCATGGACGGTTTTGCTGTGCGCGCGGTGGAGACGGCCGGCGCGCAGCCGACTGCGCCGCTTGTCCTTGCTGTTGGCACTCAGGCAAAATATGTGGATACCGGCGACCCGCTTCCCGATGGTTTTGACGCCGTCATTCCCATCGAAAATGTCGAAGCGTTGGATTCGGCCGGCAGGCTTACGCCGGCCATTCGTCAACCGTCGTCCATCCGCATTCGCGCTGCCGTTGTGCCCTGGAGCCATGTCCGCCCGCTTGGAGAAGACATCGTTGCCACGCAATTGGTTCTGCCTGCCGGGCAAACCCTCCGTCCGGTGGACTTGGGCGCGATTGCAGCCTCCGGACATACGACCGTGCGGGTGAGCCGCCAGCCGCGGGTTGCGATCTTGCCGACCGGCACCGAACTTGTTCCGATTGGCTCCGACTTGAAGCGCGGCGACATCATCGAATACAACTCCCTTGTTCTGGCGGCTCAGGTCCGAACGATGGGCGGCTTGCCCAACCGTTACCCGATCACCCCTGACGATTTTGATCTCATTTGCGGGCGTGTGCTGGAAGCGGCGCGCGAACACGACCTGATTTTGCTTAATGCCGGCTCATCGGCTGGCGCCGAAGATTTTTCGGCCCGGGTGGTGGAAAAACTCGGCACCCTGCTTGTGCATGGGGTGGCTGTCCGCCCGGGGCATCCGGTGATCATTGGAACGGTCCGGTGCGAACCGACCACCGCGGGCAAGTCTCCGTCTGTGATTCCTATCATTGGCGTTCCCGGCTACCCGGTCTCGGCGGCGCTGACGATTGAGATCTTTGTTGAGCCGCTCCTGGCCCGCTGGCTGGGACGCCCTCCGGCCGAACCGCAGACGGTGACTGCGATTATGACGCGCAAACTGGTTTCGCCGGGCGGAGACGATGATTATGTGCGGGTGGTGGCCGGACGGGTTGGAGAACGTTTGCTGGCTGCGCCGCTTGCGCGCGGCGCGGGCGTCATCACCTCGCTGGTGCGGGCAGACGGTCTGGTTGTTGTGCCGCGTGGCGAGCAGGGAATAGAAGCCGGCAGCCAGGTCACCGTTCAACTCCTGCGCCCGGCCTCTGACCTGGAACACACCATTTTTGCGATTGGCTCACACGACATCACCCTCGACTTGATGGCGCAGTTTCTGGCAGAGCGTCGGCGCCGCCTGGCCTCAGCAAATGTCGGCTCGCAGGCCGGCCTGGTTGCCTTGAGACGCGGCGAAGCCCATCTGGCCGGTTCCCATTTGCTGGACCCGCAGACGGGTGAATTCAACCTGGCCTACCTGCCCCAGTATCTGCCGAATGTGCCTGTCCGTGTGGTGGCGCTGGTCGGGCGCGAGCAGGGCCTGATTGTGCCGCGCGGCAATCCCAAGGGCATCCGCACGCTGGATGACCTGACCAGGCCTGACGTTCGCTATGTAAACCGCCAGCGCGGCGCGGGGACGCGCGTCTTGCTTGATTATCAACTGAACTTAAAGGGCATTTCCACATCGGCCATTCTCGGCTACAATCAGGAAGAGTACACGCACCTGGGTGTAGCCGCAGCGGTGGCCTCGGGCCGGGCAGATTGCGGCCTGGGCATCGCGGCCGCTGCTCAGGCATTGGATTTGGACTTCCTGCCGCTTTTTAGCGAGCGTTACGACCTGATTATTCCCTTGGAGCACGTAGACGGCCCATTGCTGGCACCCCTCTTCGAGGTCCTGAATGATCCGGCTTTCCGCAAGGCGGTCGCGGCTTTGCCGGGATACGATGTCACCCCGATGGGCAAACTTATCGCGGAGGTGTTGTGATGTCTGGCGCATTAGTAATCGACGATAACCGCAGTACAGCCGATGCCCTCTGCAGGATGTTGTCTGTCCTGGGCATAGAGGCCAGGCCGGCCTATGGTTCGCGTCCTGCGCTGACCGTGCTGGGAACGCAGACTCCGCACCTGATTTTGTTGGATATTAACATGCCCGGGGTGGACGGCCTGGAGATACTTGCCTATCTTAAGCGGGAACCGCGCCTGGCGATTGTGCCGGTGGTGGTGGTGACTTCGGAGGATCAGCCTGAAGTTCGGCATCAGGTCATGGCCGGAGGCGCCAGCGGCATGTTGATCAAGCCGGTGACCCTGGATATGTTGGAGTCAACCCTGCAACAAATTGGCGTTTTGTGATTTTTGGAGGTAAAGCAATGGCTATTTCTTCTGGCGTGCTCGCTCCCGACTTTAGCCTGCCCGATGAAAACGGGACTATACGCCGCTTATCCGATTTCAGGGGAAAAGTGGTTGTTTTGTATTTCTATCCAAAAGACGATACGCCCGGCTGCACAACCGAGGCCTGCAATTTCCGCGATGATTATTCGGCCTACGAAAAGGCCGGTGTTGTTCTCTTGGGGGTTAGTCCAGATTCGGTGGAATCGCACGCAAAATTTAAGCAGAAATATCAATTGCCCTTTCCGCTGCTGGCCGATACAGAGCACAAGGTTTGTGAACTGTATGGCGTTTGGGGGCCGAAGAAGTTTATGGGGCGGGAATATGAGGGCGTCTTGCGCACTACGTTTTTGATAGGCCCGGACGGGGTTATAAAGAAGGTCTTTGAAAATGTCAAACCGGCGCAGCACAGCCGGGAAGTATTGGAAGCGTTCTAAACAAGCCGGTGCGTATGGGTAGATTGGGAGGGCGATGGCCTTTGCCTGGATTCTTGGGATCATTTTTTTGGCTTTGGGCGTGACAGGCATAGTCTGGTCAAGGATGCGCTTGCAGCGGCAAAAGGCTGAGATGCTTTTTGCCTTGGAGGTCAACGGCCGTTTTTGCCGCCAGTTGTTGACCGCGCAGGATGCTCAGACGGTGATTCGCGCGGCGATGCAGGCGGCGGTTGATTTGTTGCAGACAAAGGGGGTCTCTTTTTTGCCTTTTGATGAGTGGCGCCTGTCTTTTCCGGCTTTGTATCAGGGAGATGTGCCTGCCGACCCAAAAGGCGATTGGAGCCGGCGTCTGACCGATCCATCTATCCGCCAGGCCTGCAAGATGTGTCAGAAGCGCACGGCCGGTGCAACCTGTGGCCTGTTGGTGGAAACGCAGGGACCGGTTGCCGCCTGGTGTATGCCTTTGCGCCAGGCCGGCCGCGAAATCGGCATGTTGAGTTTTTATCTTCCCCGCCAGCGCCTGTTTCGCGAAGAACAACACGCCTTTTTGAAAGAAATGGTTTCGATTGTGGATGTGGCACTCGAATCTGTTCAAAAGCAGCCGCGAAAAGAATCCGAAGAAGCAGGCCCGATCTACCAGGCCGTGCTGGATGAGCGCACCCGCCTGGCGCGCGAGATTCATGACGGTCTGGCACAGACCCTGGCTTTTCTGAAAATGGAAACTGCCCGTATGCAGAAGTCTCTTGAACAGGGACAAATCGAATCGCTCCGGCAAGGTTTGCAGGCTCATTTCCGTACCCTGGCAGATGCCTACCTGGATGCGCGTCAGGCCATTGACGACTTGCGCCGTCAGCCAGACGCAGACCTGCTGCATTGGATGACAAACATTGCGGCAGATTTTGAAACCCTGACCGGCATTTCGGTGGACGTGCGGCTGGAGCCCCCCGACCTGTCCTTCCCCCCGCAGGTCAGCACGCAATTGATGCGTATTGTGCAGGAAGCCCTGACCAATGTGCGTAAGCATGCGCAGGCCGCGCATGTCTATCTGCACTTGACCCGCCTCGAAGCGGACATCTTGCTCGAAATTCAGGATGATGGACGCGGTTTTACCCCCTTGCTGGGCCTATCTGCCTCGCGCTATGGGCTGCGGGGGATGCGCGAACGCGCCGAGAGCATTGGCGCCGATTTTCAGGTCATCAGCCGCCTGGGAGGCGGGACAACCGTTCAGGTTCGCCTGCCGGCGCGCTTGCAGGAGGTTTCATGAAGCCGGTTCGGGTCGTTGTCGTGGATGACCATGCGCTTTTTCGGCGCGGTCTGGTGGGATTGTTGTCTGAGATGCCCGACCTGCAGGTTGTCGGTGAGGCCGAAGATGGCTTGCGTGCGGTTCAGGTGGTCATGGAAACCCGCCCAGATGTGGTTTTGCTGGATGTGAATATGCCCGGCATGAACGGGCTGGAAACGCTGCACGCTTTTCATAAGGCGCAACTGGATCCGCGCGTTCTCATGCTCACCATTTCCCAGAAAGACGAAGATCTGATCGGCGCGATTCTGGCCGGGGCGAGCGGCTACTTGCTGAAGAACGCCGAGCCCGAGGCGCTGCGACAGGCTATTTTACAGGTAGCAAGCGGAAACTCGGTTCTCTCGCCCGATGTCGCGGCGCAGGTATTGAATGCCCTCCGCCGTGCACAGGATAGCAGTGTCCACAACCTTTTGAGCAGCCGCGAACAGGATGTGTTGCGTTGTCTCGCGCGCGGCCTGACCACGACTCAGATCGCGGTCGAATTGTTTGTCTCGCAAAACACCGTCAAGACGCATATCCGCCACATTTTGAAGAAATTAGATGTCAGCAATCGCACCGAGGCGGTAGCCAAGGGGATGCAACTGGGCTTGATCTGATGCCCGGGCAAGCGCCTGAATTTTAACAGGATGGACAGGATAGGCAGGATAAACAATTGGGGTGCGCAAAAAATGTATCTTAACCCTCCCGCAGGTTAGAACGGGGCTGGCAGCGGATGCTGGCAATCGTGGAGACGCCTTCTGGTTTGGACATTGCGCCAAAACCTGCGGGAGGGTAGGCAGTCGAGGTGCGCAAAGAAAATCCTGTTTATCCTGCACATAATTGCATCAGGCCTGTGCCAATCTGTGAAATCTGTGGCTTATTTTCTACCAGCAGGGTGATATCTTTATCACCCGCTTTTTATTTTTAAAATCCACCTTTGGCGCTGGAGTATAATAGACTAATCTGGTGTGATTAGGTGTATTATATTGACATGAGATCTTTCTCCCGCCCTGAACCGGCCCTGCGCCGGGTTGTGATTGCATCTGCGAACCCGCTTTTTCGAGCCGGACTGCGTAAGGTCTATTCGGCGCGCTGGGGCAGGGAAGTGGACATTGTGGCCACGACCGCCTCTATGCAAGAGACGCTGGAGGCGCTTGAAACCCATCAGCCCGACCTGGTCATTGTGGACTACGACGACCGCGACATGAATCGCGCCGAATTCCTGAGCCGCTTTGTCGCCGGCGAAAGCCCCATGCAGGTGGTATTGGTTTCACTGGATGCGGCTGAAGTTGTGGTGGTCTATGATCGCCGCCGGATGACGGCTGCCGAGGCTGAAGCCTGGCTTTCTAACCCATGGGCCGGGAGCGAAAAGATTCCTCATCGAGGAGAGTGAAATGCGACGTATTTTCGTTGTGGCTTTTCTGGTTGTCCTGGTTGCCGTGCTGGTCTTTTTGGGACTGAATGCATTGGGCTTGCTGCCAGAGCAGGCTGCCGCCCAGGCCGAACCCATTGACTGGCTCCTCAACCTGGAGTTGATGGTCATCTCTTTCTTGTTTGCCCTGATTATTGTGCCGCTCGTTTACAGCCTGGTGGCGTTTCGCCGCAAACCGGGAGAAACCGGCGATGGCGAACATGTGGAAGGGAACACCCGCCTGGAAATTGGCTGGACGGTCATCCCCTTGATCATCGTTTTGATCTTTGCTTACCTTGGCGCCGAAAACCTCGGCCGGGTGCGGCGGGCCGACCCGCAGGCCATGCAAGTCCAGGTGACCGGTTACCAGTGGGGCTGGCAGTTCAAATATCCCCAGTACGGCATCCGTTCACAGGAACTGTACCTGCCTGTGAATGAACAGGTCCTTTTCAAGATGGAATCGACAGACGTGATTCACTCCTTTTGGGTGCCTGAGTTTCGGGTCAAGCAAGACCTTGTGCCCGGCCGCGTGACCGAGGTGCGAATCACCCCCTCGCGGGTTGGCCGCTATACCCTCATGTGCTCTGAACTATGCGGCACGCAGCACGCTTACATGAACGCGCCGGTGGTGGTCGTCTCGCGGGCGGAGTTTGATGCCTGGGTGGCCGAGCGCCAGGCCGCAGCCGCAGCCGCTGCAGCCTCCGGGCCAGACGCGGCCCGCGGCGAAGAAAAGTACTTGATGTACTGCAAGGCCTGTCACTCGATTGACGGCTCGAAAGGCGTCGGCCCCACCTGGCGCGGCCTGCTGGGCGAGCAGGTCGTCCTGACCGACGGCACTACCTTCATTGCCGACGAAGCCTACATCCTGCGCTCTATCAAGGAACCGGCTTCGCAGGTGGTGGCAGGCTATCCGCCCATGGCCTTCAATGCCGAAGCCGTCGGCCTGACCGATGCCGACCTGGCCGACATCGTTGAGTTCATCAAGACGTTGAAGTAGCATCGTTGCAACGCCGGTTGGGGCGCACGCCCCTCAAAGCCGGCGAAATACATCCCTGTGACTGATGTGCTGGAGGCTTCTTCTATGAAAAAATTTTTATCAACCGGTCTGATGCGCGGCCTGGCATTTCAAATTTTAGGTACGCTGGCCGGAGCCGGATTTGTGACGCTCATCCGTTTTTTGATGGGGCTTAAAATCTGGGGCTGGGACAAAACCACCTACGGCTTCACCGAACCGGCCTGGGTCTTTGGCGGCCTGGTGGGCGTGCTTTCCTTCCTGTACGGGACGCGCGTGCTGGACGACTGGCTCAAATGGGCCGCCGGTAAAGAGACGCACGAGCGTCACGAAGACCCGCCCGGCTGGGTCAAGTTCTTTGGCCCTTCGCTCGACCATAAGGTGATTGGCATCCAATACACCGTCACTTCGCTGATCTTGCTCTCGGTGGGCGGGCTGTTTGCCCTCATTTTCCGGACCGAACTGGCGGCTTCGGGTCTGCAGTTCCTGGACCCCGATCTGTACAACACCCTGATGTCCCTGCACGGAATTGTGATGATCGTCTCCATTTTGCTGGGCATTGCCGGGGTGATGAACTACCTGGTGCCGATGATGATCGGCGCGGCCGATATGACCTTTCCACGCCTGAATGCCTTTTCGTTCTGGATTGCCGTGCCGGCGGCCGTTTTGCTGCTTTCCAGCCTGGCGCTGGGCGGATTTGATACTGGCTGGACCGGCTACCCGCCGCTCTCGGCGCGCGCCCCGCTGGGGATGCAGATGTTCTTCCTGGGCGTCTTTGTGGCCGGCTGGTCGTCCATTCTGGGCGCGCTCAATTTGCTGGCCACCGTCCTGCGCCTGCGTGCCAGAGGCATGACCGCCTTCCGCATGCCCATCTTTGTCTGGGCAGCAGTGGCGACTTCCATTATCAGCCTGACCGCCACGCAGTTGATCGGCCTTTCGTTCCAACTGGTGATGTTCCAGCGGCTGTTTGGCATGGGTTTCTTTGACCCGGCCAAGGGCGGCAACCCGATCATCTTTCAGCATCTCTTCTGGTTCTACTCGCACCCGGCGGTTTACGTCTTTGTCCTGCCCGGGCTGGGCATTATCAGCGAACTCCTGCCGGTTTTCGCCCGCAAGCCGCTTTTTGGCTACAAATGGGTGGCCATGTCCTCGCTGGGGATTGCGCTGGTCGGCTTCCTGGTGTGGGCGCATCACATGTTCACCTCCGGCATGAACGAGTACCTGCGCGTCCCGTTCATGTACAGCACTCTGCTGGTGGCCGTGCCGACCGGCGTCAAGTTCTTCTCCTGGGTGGCTACCCTGTGGGGCGGCAAGATCGAGACGCCCACGCCGATGATGTTCGTCCTGGCCGGCCTGGTGGTTTTCCTGCTGGGAGGCCTGTCCGGCCCGCCGAATGCCACCGTCTCGACCGACCTGCATTTGCATGACACCTATTTCATCGTCGGCCACTTCCACGACACCATGTTTGGCGGCTATGTCTTCCCGTTCTTTGCCGCGCTGTACTACTGGTTCCCCAAGGCGACCGGCAAGAAGTTGAACGAAAAACTCGGCCACTGGCACTTTTGGCTGATGACCTCCGGCATGCTGGTGCTGACCCTGTGGATGATGCGCGTTGGCCTGCTGGGCATGCGCCGCCGCATTGCCGATTATGACCCCGCGCTGGGCTTTGACCTCTCTCATCTGGTCATGACGGTGGCCGCCTTCGCCATTGCCCTCTCGGTGTTGATCTTCTTCGTCAACGTCTATACCAGCCTGCGCAAAGGGCAGGCCGCTACCGGCAACGTGTGGAACTCGCGCTCGCCCGAATGGCAGGTGCCGTCACCCATGCCGGCCCACAACTACGAAAAAGAGTTCCGGGTGGTTGGCGAGCCGTATGACTACGGTTTGCCAGGCTCTGCTTATGTAAAATTCGAAGATTAGGGAGCGCGTGATGGAGCACAACAAATCCTATGCCCTCAGCCTCGGCCTGAGCATCTTTATCTTGCTGGCGGCGCTGACCGGCGTCGAGTACCTGGTGGCCGTAACGGTTGCCTCCGTCTTTCTGCTGGTGGTGATTGCGCTGGCCAAAGCCGGACTGGTGCTGTACTACTACATGCACATTTACCGCCTGAACCGCTCTGACCTTGAGGCCGACCGCCACAGTTATGCTTACAAGACCGGCTCCAACCGCTTCGGCCTGTGGCTTTTCCTGCTTTCCGATTCCTTTGTCTTTGGCGGTCTGCTGGTCACTCGCTTTGGCCTGCTCGGCAATACCCGCCCCGACCTGAATCAGACGCTCGGCCTGGCGGTTACGGCCGTGCTGTTGATCTCGTCCTTTTTCATGAACCGGGCCGAGACCTCGATGGAACACGGCGACCGCAAAGGCTTCCTGATCGGCACCGCCGCCACCATTTTGCTGGGCGTGGGCTTTCTGGCGGGCGTGGTTGGCCTGGAGTGGCCGCTGGCCATACACGAGGGCCTGACCCCCGACAGCGGCCCGGCCGGCGCGGTCTTCTTTATGTTGACCGGCATGCATGCCTTCCACGTTTTTACCGGCGTCATCTTTCTGGTCATTGTTTTCCGCAACGGCCTGCGCGGCCTCTACTCGGCCGAAAAGCACTGGGCGGTTGAAGCCGCCGCCGTCTACTGGCATTTTGTGGACGTGGTTTGGATTTTCTTCTACCCGGCGTTGTACCTGATCGGCACCCACCTGTAAGCAAGGCGTGTGATGAGCGAAAGCCCCGTTTTGCGTGTAGTCATTTCAGTCCTGCTTGGCCTGCTTTTGGCCCTGGCTTTCAATGAACTGACCTACCGCTTCCTGCGCAGTGAGGAGAGACGCGCCCCGCAGACTGTCGAACTGGTCATCCCCCCGGGGACGGCCGAGCGCGTTGCCCGCGGCGAAGACAGCCTTTCCTTGCCGGACGATATGACCTTTGTGGTCGGGGATACCCTTGTCGTCCGCAATCAGGACAGCGTCAATCATCAACTGGGGCCGATGTTCATCCCCGCCGGTTCATCGGCCAGCCTGACCTTCGACACGGTTCAGAACTACACCTATGCCTGCTCATTCCAGACCGGGCGCTATCTTGGCCTGGACGTGCGCGAGCCGCTCACCCTTGGGACGCGCCTGCTGGGCGCCGTCTTTGCCGGCCTGCCGCTGGGGGCGCTGCTGGCGCTCTACAGCCTGATCGCCTGGCCGATGAAAAAGAAGGGACAGGTCGGCGATGCCTAACCCCTTTTCCCGCCGCTGGTGGTGGACCACGCTGCTCGTCCTCCTGGGGGCAGCCGTCTGTATTCGTCTGGGCATCTGGCAGTTGGACCGCCTCGAGGGGCGGCGGGCCTTCAATGCCCACTACCTGGCCATGCGCGCCGCCGAACCACTGACCTTAACTGAAAATCCTGCCGGCTTGGATTTGACCCGCATGGAGTACCGCTCGGTGATCCTGACGGGCGAATACGACTTTGAGAATCAGGTCGCGCTGCGTAATCAGTACTATACCCTGAACGGCGGCGTAGAACAGTACGGTTATCACCTGCTTACCCCGTTGATGCTGGCAGATGGCTCGGCGGTGCTGGTGGATCGCGGCTGGATTCCGGCCGAGGGCAACGACTCTCCCGCCGCCTGGCGCAAATACGACCTCGCCGGGACGGTCACGCTCAGGGGCTGGATTCGCCTCGGTCACGCCGCGCCGGCCCTGGGCGGAGTCGCAGACCCGCCGCTGTCGCCGGGGCAGTCGCGGCTCGATTTCTGGAACGCCGTCAACCTGGAACGCATCCGTCAACAGGTGCCCTATCCTTTGCTGGATGTGTACGTCCAACTTGACCCCGAGCCGGCGCGCGGCGGTCCGCCTTTTCCGTATCAACCTGCATATGAAATCAGCGAGGGGCCGCATTTGGGCTATGCCGGCCAGTGGTTCACCTTTGCGGCCATCCTGCTTGGCGGCTATCCCTTCTATCTGCGCAAACGTTCTGCTGAGGCAAAATGAGACTTTCCTGGCACAATTCCTTCTTTCGTTTGACCCTCCTGGTTTTGGCGGCTGTGTCCCTTTTGACCCTGAGCGGCCGCCTGGTGACATTGACCGGCGAGGCGGACGCCTGCGCCGGTTGGCCGCTGTGCCTGCCGCAGGGCGTCCCCGGCTGGATTGACCTGCTGCACCGCGGCGCGGTGGGCCTGGCGGTGGTGTTGATGCTCGCCCTGCTGCAACGCGCCTGGCGCGATCAGCGCGAGCATCGTCTGCTCCTGCCCTGGGCCACGCTGACGGTTGTGCTTTTCTTTGCGCAGGCCTTTGTGGGCGCACTGCTGGTGAGGCGCGGCTTCCCGCCCTATCTGATTACAATGCACACCCTGACCGGCGCGGCGCTTTGGGCGGCCCTGCTGGGGCTGGTGCTTTTTTCGGCGCTGTATGCCCGTGATGCGGCGGCCTTCCCGCCGCTGGACTGGCGCCAGCGCGCCCGCGATTTTTTGACCCTGACCAAGCCGGTGGTGGCCGCCCTGCTGCTGGTGACCACCTATGCCGGCATGGTTGCCGGCGGCGGGACCTGGCCTGCCTTTGGCCTGACCTTTTGGACGCTGCTGGGCGGTTTTCTGGCGGCCGGCGGCTCTTCGGCCCTGAATCAGTACATTGACCGCGACCTGGATAAAAACATGCAGCGCACTGCCCGGCGTCCGCTGGCGGCGGGACGGATGATGCCCGCTGAGGGCCTGGCTTTTGGGCTGGCGCTGCTGGTGATCAGTTTTTACCTGCTGGCGGGCTTTGTCAACCTGCTGGCGGCCTGGCTGGCGCTGGCAGGGATGGTGTATTACGTGCTTGTGTACAGTGTGTTGTTGAAGAAGGCGACGGTGCAGAATATCGTCATCGGCGGCGGCGCAGGCGCTATCCCGCCGCTGGTGGGCTGGGCGGCGGCTTCCGGCTCGCTTTCCATCCCGGCGCTGTTTTTGTTTGCCATCGTCTTTTTGTGGACTCCGCCCCATTTCTGGGCGTTGGCCATTGTGCGGCGTCAGGATTACGCCCGCGCCGGCGTGCCTATGCTGCCGGTGGTGCGCGGCGAAAAGGAGACGCGCAGCCAGATTTTCGTTTACAGTCTCGAACTGGTTGGGCTGACGCTGTTGATGCCGCTGCTGGGCTATGCGGGCAGTCTCTTTTTGATTTCGGCGCTGGTCCTGGGCGGGATGCTGATCTACGCCGCCTGGCGCACCTGGAAGCAGGCGGGCAACAAAGTGGCCTGGCAGATGTACCGCTGGTCGAGCATGTATCTGTTCTTCATCTTTGCCGCCCTGGCCTTTGACGCAGTGATGACGCGCTGATAGGGCAGGGGAGTCACTCCACGCCGGTGACGCGGATTTCAAGGCGGTACGTGCCGCTTTCGTCGCTCAATGTGTACTGGCAGATATTATCGTCATACTGGCGGACGGCGCAGGCCAGCAGGACAAACCCCGCTTTGCGATATTCCGGCAGGTCCGGGCTGACGCTGAAACTGCCGGGCGCGCCGCGCAGGCCGAAATAGCGGACGACGCCCACCCGGTCGGTCAGGGTCAGGCGCAGGGGACAGTTGTTCGGGTCGAGGCGGAGGATATCGCCGTCATACAGCAGATGGCAGGGCTGCGACATTTGCGGGCCGAGGCCGAGATAGTAAGTATTGCGTGTAGCCAATAAAGACTCCACAACATCCAATGTAGCAGTCACAGAAGGCAAGACAACAGCCGGCAGCGCCGGGGGACTGGCAGTCACAGCGGGAGAGGGCGTGACAGATGGCGTCACGGCCGCGGGCGTGCGGCTGATGCTGACCTCCACCGGGGCGGCGGGCGCAGCCGCCCGACAGGCGTTCAACAAAAGCAGGCTTGCAAGCAAGAACAGGCGGGGGAGGGGCAGGCAGTTACGAGCGGGGAAAAATTTGTGCGGCACGCTGCCGATTCTATCACGGCAAATTCTTGCCTAAAGGCGCATTTGCATCTACAATAATTCCAACGCAAGGACGCAACGCAAAGGCGCGAAGGCGCAACGCAAGGACGCGAAGGCGCAATGCAGTGGGTCATGTTTCAAACGTGACCTACCTGAACTGTTAATTCCAACGCAAGGATGCAAGGACGCGAAGGCTCTGCTTTTGCGGCAGTTTTGGCAGGGAGAGGTGAGATATGGCAGGGACGAACATCAGCATAGGGGGCGACTTCAGCAACGGCAACATCATTGTTGGAGATAAAAACCTGATTATGCAGGTTGGCGGCAACTTGATTTTCAACGCAGCCGAGTACATCGAGCGCCGCCAGCGCCGCGACCTGCGCAAGATGCTGCGCGTGCTGGTGATGCTCAGCGCGCCGGTGATTGATCCGCGCCATCCCGATAAGGATCTCGCCCCTCTTGATTTACAGGCCGAATGGAACCGCCTGGCGGAGGCTGTTCGGGCCAGCGGGGCGCCGATCGCGCTGATCCACCTCCTGCCGCCCACGCTGGATGCCCTGCGTTACGCCCTCTCTCCGCGCGCGGTGGAACAGGGATTATACCCGCATGTCCTGCATTTCAGCGGCCATGCCTGGAGCGAAGGCCTGCTGCTGGAAGACGAGTATTCGCAATGTGACCCGGTGACCACCCCGCGTTTGATGGAAGCGCTAAAAGATGCCCCGCCGCTCGACCTGGCCGTATTCAATGCCTGCGAAAGCGCCGAAGGTGCGCTCTCTGCGGCGCAGGCGTTTGTGAATGCCGGACGGGCGCGCGCTGCCCTGGGGCATCCTGAACCCGTGCTGGATGATGACGCCGTGCGCTTTGCCGCCTGTCTGTATGCGGAAATGGCGCGCGGCGGCTATACCCTGAGAGAAGCCTTCACGCGGGCAAAAGAAAGCGTCAGCACGCATGTCCCGCGCCTGTTTGGCGGGGATGATCTGCGTTTCACTGCGGCAGAGCCGGGGGAACCGCTGACCGATGCGCGCCGCGCGCCCGGCAACCTGCCGGCCCGGGAGCGGTTCTTCTTTGGCCGGGGGCGGGAACTGGTGACGCTGGCGCGCACGCTGGAGAAAACCCCCTGCGCGGCCATTATCAGCGGGGTAAGCGGAATGGGCAAGACCGCCCTCGCCCTGGAAGCGGCCCATCGCAATGCCTGGCGCTTTGCAGGCGGAATAGCCTTTGGCGACGGACGCGGCGCGCCGCTGGCCGACCTGCTCCTGCGCGACATGGCGCTGGGACTGGAACTGCCGCTGCAGACCGGGCAGAAGCCTGAAGAGCCGCTGTTGGCCTACGCCCGCCAGACCCCGACCCTGTTCCTGCTGGACAACCTGGAAGATCTGCCCCAGGCCGATTTGAAGCGGCTGGCAGCCTTTTTACACCGCCTCGGTCCATCCAGCGCTGCGCTGGTGACCCTGCGCCCGCCTGCCCCTGTTTTCGAGGAACTGCCGACGGCGCGCCCGCTGCCCCTGCACGAGGGACTTGGGGGAGAGGCGGCACGCCGTTATCTGATTGCCCTGGCCGAACAGAAGGACATTCATGGTTTGCAGAGACACGGCCTGGCCGAACAACTCGCCCAGGCCTCGCGCGGGCATCCCCTGGTGCTCGAGAAACTGGCCGCGCTGGCCGGCCGGCGGCCCCTGGAAAGCATCCTGCGCTCGGCGCGTGAGTT
Source organism: Chloroflexota bacterium (assembly GCA_019873735.1). GTDB lineage: Bacteria > Chloroflexota > Anaerolineae > Anaerolineales > Villigracilaceae > DSXF01. Next base: position 47,499 of record JAIOAQ010000021.1, read on the forward strand.
GAAGGGGGACTACCTTGAAATCCTGCGCGCGGTGATGGATTGGTCGCTGGAAGCGCTGGACGAGGGCGCGCGGCAGGCGCTGGCCTGCCTGCCGGTCTTTGGGGCCGGCTCGTGTACCCCCGCCGCCTGGGCCGCTGCCCTGGATTTGCCCGACGAAGAACTGTTTCCGCGCGCCGATGCCCTGCGCGCGGCTGCTCTTGTGACCTATGTGCCGCGCGATGCGCCGCACACCGAACGCTACCGCTGGCATGCCAGCGTGAGCGATTACGCCCGCGCCGCCCTCCCGCCTGCTGAGCCAGACGAAGCCCGCCGCCGCGCCGTGGAGCAGATCTGCGCCGTTTTTGGCAAACTGCCTCCCAGCGACGACCCTTCCACGCGCCCCGACCTGATGGAAGACCTGCTCAACCTGTACCTGCTCGAAGACTGGGCCCTGGCACAGCCGCAGGGAGAGACCCTGGCACGCATGGCGACCGCGCCGCGCAACTGGTGGACCATCCTTTCATTCCACAAGAACTGGCAGCCCTGGCTGGAGACAGCCCTGCAAAAGGGGATTTCAGACAAAGGCCTGCGCGCCAACGTGCTGAAAGCCATCGGCGACGTGCAGCAGTTTCGCGATGAGCGGGACGCGGCGCTCGCCAGTTACCAGGAGGCCCTGAAACTCTACCGCGCCGTCGGCGACCGGTTGGGCGAAGCCAACGTGCTACAAGCCATCGGCGACGTCCAGCAGTTCCGCAAGCAACTGGATGAAGCGCTCAAGAGTTACGGTCAGGCGCTGGCGCTCTTCCGCGAGATCGGCGCGAAATTGGGCGAAGCCAACGTGCTGAAAGCCATCGGCGACGTCCAGCAGTTCCGAGACGAACGGGATGAAGCGCTCAAGAGTTACGGTCAGGCGCTGGCGCTCTTCCGCGAGATCGGCGACCGTTTGGGCGAAGCCAACGTGCTGCAAGCCATCGGCGACGTCCAGCAGTTCCGCAAGCAACTGGATGAAGCGCTCAAGAGTTACGGTCAGGCGCTGGCGCTCTTCCGCGAGATCGGCGCGAAATTGGGCGAAGCCAACGTGCTGAAAGCCATCGGCGACGTCCAGCAGTTCCGAGACGAACGGGATGAAGCGCTCAAGAGTTACGGTCAGGCGCTGGCGCTCTTCCGCGAGATCGGCGACCGTTTGGGCGAAGCCAACGTGCTGCAAGCCATCGGCGACGTCCAGCAGTTCCGCAAGCAACTGGATGAAGCGCTCAAGAGTTACGGTCAGGCGCTGGCGCTCTTCCGCGAGATCGGCGACCGTTTGGGCGAAGCCAACGTGCTGGCGGCCTTAACCCGGCTTTCCTTGTATTCTGGTGATATTCCCGCGGCCGAAAAACAGTTAGAGCAGGTGATTGCCATGCGGCGGGCAATTGGGAGTTTGTATGGTGAGGGTGCAGATTACGGCAACTTTGCCATTGCCTTGCTCAACCTGGGTCACAAAGCAAAAGCCAAGGAATATGCCCAAAGGGCAAGAAAGGTTTTCGAGAAAATAGGAGAACAAACCATTTTGAAGCAAGTGGATGCTCTCCTCGCCGCCTGCGAGGAATAAAGACAAGGCTTCCGGAGTCTCCGTAACTTCGGAAGCCTGCCATTTAACCATCAGGCTATACCGCCGCCTGGGCCATAGCCCCGCCGTAGGCCTGCTCGCGCTCGTATTTGAACTGCTGGGTGTAGAGGCGGTAGTAGTGGCCGCGCCGCTTCAGCAATTCGGCGTGTGAGCCCATTTCGGCGATGCGGCCGTTTTCAATCACGATGATGCGGTCGGCGCGCTTGATGGTCGAGAGGCGGTGGGCAATGATGAAGGAGGTGCGCCCCTTCATCAGAGCCTCCATGCCGCGCTGAATGAGGGCCTCGGTCAGCGTGTCCACGCTGGAGGTGGCCTCGTCCATGATGAAGATCTCCGGTCTGGCCAGCACGGCGCGCGCCAGGCTGATGAGTTGTTTCTGTCCCACCGAGAGCAGGCTGCCGCCTTCGCCCACTTCCTGGTCGTATCCCTTCTCAAAGGTGACGATGAAATCGTGCGCCCCGGCAATGCGGGCGGCTTCTTCCACTTCGGCGTCGCTGGCCTCCAGCCGCCCGTAGCGGATGTTCTCGCGGATCGAGCCGGAGAAGAGATGCGGCGTCTGCAGCACAACGCCGATGCGGGAGTGAATGCTTTCCAGCGTGTACTGCGTATAGTCGTGGCCGGCGATGCGGATCACGCCCTGCGTCGGCTCGTAGAAGCGGCACAGCAGGTTCACCAGGGTCGTCTTCCCGCCGCCGGTTGGGCCGACAATCGCCAGCATCTCGCCCGGCCGAACGGTCAGGCTGAAGTCCGTCAGCACCGGCTTGCCGTCCTCGTAGGTGAAAGAGACGTGATCGAACTCGATGACGCCGTGCAGGCTGGGGACGGGGCGGGCATCGGGGCGGTCATAGACGTCGGGCTGCGTGTCCACCAGTTTGAAGATGCGCTCGGCAGAGGCAATCGAGTGCTGCATCTCGGCGTAGACGCGCGCCAGGTCCTGCACCGGCCACATCATAAAGGTCACGTAGGAAACGAAAGCGTGCGCCGCTCCGACGGTGAACAGCCCGTACTGCGACTGAATGCCGCCATACCAGACGATAATCCCCAACGCCACCGCCGAAACGACCTGCACGGTAGGCAGGAAGAGGGCCGAAAGCCAGGCGGCGCGGTAACTGGCGCGGTACATCTCGCCGGTCAGTTGCTGGAACTCCGCCAGGTTGGCATCCTCGCGCCCCAGGGCCTTGACCACGCGCACCCCGCTGATGTTTTCATTGTACGCGCCGGTGATTTTGGAATTGGCGCGCCGCGCAGCGCGGAACTGCACCAGGATGCGCTTGCGGAACTGCACCGCGATGAAAGTCAGCAGCGGCACGGCGGCAAAGACGATCAGCGCCAGTTGCCAGTTGATAATGAGCATGAAAACGGTGGCGGTGATGATGTTGAAGATCGCCCAGGTGGTATCCACCAGCCCCCAGGTCATCAGGTCGGCCACGCGCCCGCTGTCCGAGGTGACGCGCGCCATCAGCCGGCCGACCGCGTTCTGGCTGTAGTAGGAAAGCGAAAGTTCCTGCAGGTGATTGAACATCATGCGCCGCAAATCGTACTGAATGCGCTCGCCCAGCACCCCGGCCAGGTAAATGAAGCCAAAGACCAGGCCGGCCTGCAAAATTTGCAGCACGCCGTAATAGGTCGCCATCTCATACAACACGTCCAGATTGCCTTTGGCCAGCCCCTCGTCAATCAACTGTTTGTTGATGTAGGTGAAAAGCGAATCCAGCGCCGAGGTCAGCGCGATGGTGACGATGAATCCCGCCACCCACCACTTGTACGGTTTGAGCAGCCCCAGAATGCGCTTCAGCACCGGCATGGTCAGTTGACTGGTATATTCTTCTTCTTCGATTTCGATGTTTGACATGGTTCCTCTTCTTAACCCTGCTGCGGGTTAGAACACAGAAGCAATCTCTTCTTCCAGTTCGGCCTCAATCTTCGTCTGGATATCGTAGATTTGCCGATACATCCCGTCCTGCTGCAGCAACTGCTCGTGCGTGCCCATCTGCACCACCCGCCCCTTGTCCATCACCAGAATCAGGTCGGCGTTCATGACCGACTGGATGCGGTGGGCGATGATGAAGGTGGTGCGGTTTTGCATCAGACGGTTGAGGGCGGCGCGGATTTCGGCCTCCGTTTCCGTATCTACGCTGGAGGTGGAATCGTCCAGAATGAGGATGCGCGGGTCCTTGAGCAGGGCGCGGGCGATGGCAACGCGCTGTTTCTGCCCGCCGGAGAGGGTCACGCCCTTTTCGCCCACCAGCGTATCGTAGCCGGCCGGGAAGGACAGGATGACATCGTGAATGGCAGCCGCCCGCGCCGCGGCCTCGATCTCGGCCTGCGGCACGTCCCGGCCGACGCCGTAGGTGATGTTCTCGCGAATGGAGCGGCTGAAGAGGAAAGGCTCCTGCTCCACGATGCCGATCTGCCGGCGCAGATAGGCGCGCGGGTAGTCCTTCAGTTCGACTCCGTCCAGCAAGATCCGCCCGCCGGTGTACTCGTGAAAGCGCGGCAGGAGATTGACCAGCGAGGTCTTGCCCGAGCCGGTGGAGCCCAGCAGGGCCACCGCCTGCCCCGGTTTGCAGACGAACGAAATGTCTTGCAGCACCTCGCTCTGGCCGTCATCGTACTGGAAGCAGACGTTCTCGAAGATGATTTCGCCTCGCACCGGACCGTTGGGCTGGAACCGGCCCTCGGTCAGCGCTTCGCGCTCCTGGCGGACGATTTCCATCAGGCGCCCGTACGAAACCAAGCCGGTGGAGGTCTGCACAATCAGCCGCCCCAGGTTGCGGATCGGCCAGATGAGCCAGACCACCAGGGCCACATAGACCGGGTAATCGCTGACGTTCAGTTCGCCGTTGATGACCAGCAGGCTGGCAAAGACAAAGCCGCCCAGCATTTGCAGGCCGAGGACGATATCGGAGAGCGGCCAGAAGAGCGAGTGCATCAGCAGCAGGTGCTTGCCGCGCAGGTACTTTTCCCAGTTGTCTTTTTCGAACTTGTCGATTTCGTAGGCCTGGCGGGCAAAGGCCTTGACCACGCGCACGCCGGTCAGATTCTCCTGCAGGGTGGTGGAGAGTTTGGCCTCCTGCTCCTGGTATTGTTCGTAGGCTTTGGTCACGCGGCGGAAGAACCAGACCGAGACCGCCAGGATGAAGGGGATGACGATGATGGAGGCCAGCCCCAACTTCCAGTTGAGGTAGGCGATGGCGCCAAAGTTGATGACGAAGAGGAAGACGATGCGCCCGATGCCGATTGCCTGCTCGGAGAAGAAACGCCGCAGTGTATCCACATCGGAGGTGACGCGCTCGATCAAATCGCCGGTGGGAGTCTTGCTGTGGTAGGCAAAGGACAGGCGCTGGATGTGGTCGAAGAGGAAGTCGCGCAGGCGGCGCGTGATGCTTTCGGCGGTGTACGCCGCCAGGCGTCCGGCGAGAAACGAGAATCCGCCCTCGAAAACGGCGAGGAAGACGAAGCCAAGCGCCAGCCAGAGCAGGGTACGTTCCAGCGTCCCGGCAAAGGGCGGACGTTCGCCCAGGATGGTGGCGGCAAACAGGCGCAGCAGCACCAGCGAGGTGATCATCTTGGCCAGCGCCGAGAGGCCGGTCGCCAGGTTGGCGGCCAGGTAGGCCAGCCGGTAGTCCGACATCATCTTCAGGATGCCGCGCAGTTTGTTGCTTGAGAGGGCCTTGCGGAAGTCAAAAGGAGAGACGGTAGGGATGGTGGTAGAGGTCATGGTTCAACTCAGTTTGCAAAAGGGACAAAAAAGCCACGGTGTGGAGTGCACCGTGGCGGTCATGAACACGCGTGGCGGCCTTTAGCCTTTGCCGGTCAGCAGGCGCACTCCGAGGAGGAAAGTCGGTTCATCTCCAGCAGCAGAGATGTTGGGGGTAATGCCGTTCATGCAGTGCGCCTCCTTTCGTTAGAATTGGCTCGTATGAGCGGGGTGAGTGTATCACGCCTGCGCGGGAACTGTCAAGCCAGATTTCCCTGAAGTTCAGACAAAAGTTCGGACATGAGGCCGAGTCAGGTTTTGGAAAGTAGCCAGGGCTGCTTGAAGAATGGCTGTTTTCTGGTTATCAGAAAGTGTCCATTTCTGTT
>JAIOAQ010000022.1 GCA_019873735.1 Chloroflexota bacterium
AAAGAGCCGTTCCCGTTCCGTTAGGGGCGCACTAATTGTACCCAATCTTTGTCTTTTCAGACTCCGAAAGAGGTATCCAGACCACTTTTACAGAAAAATCCTTGCACTATCAATCTCATTGTCTGGATTGATACGGAAACGCTGGATGAAGTCAAGTCGAGGGTTAGATTGATTCAACATTATGAATGTCGTTTAAAGTTCGAGGCTGACTTCGTTGACGATGTAGGCGCTATTTTTCTCGATCCCTATAGAAAAGGAAATGTATCGGTCTTACCTTTCATTTCCTATACCGAAGCCAAATATATCGGTATCGAGGATTTGCCTGACGATGGCTTTGGACCGATGTTGGGTCTGCAAATGCGCGATACACCTGAGGAATACAGCATTTACGAGGTGGAATATTTCTGGGAACCAACAATAGATGGGGATTTCATTCAACCGGACGACTTGTTAGGCGCAAGAAGATTCTACGAAATTGAGCATGGAAACCCAATAGAAACTCGCTTCTCGCTGAAAACTGAAGGGGCGCAATGGATTCCGTTCATTGCCGGAATCATCGGGTTACAAATGCTCATTGGAGTGTCCCAATTTCTCCTCTCGAAATACAGGCGACGAGGATAATTTGGCAACATGGAACTCTTTCCATAAGGCGGAAAGTATGAATGAAGCTCAGAACGCTAAGAGGGATGATCCAAATAGATGCGCAAAAAAGCGGGTTGAACCACCAAGGTGGAGAGTAATTTTCGGGATCCTTTAGAGTGTCAATCCAAAGCAAAATCAGATTTCCCTGAAATCGCCAGGCCAAAACAAAGATCCACAATAATAGCGCAGATGTCCATCCCGACAAACGAAGGCCGATAGTACAAGGATTTTTCTTTAAAAAAGTGGTCTAGATATCTAGGGCAATTGCATTTCAACCTGCCAGCATTTTGAGCAGATGTTGTTCATTCCAGGCGGCTTGAAGACGTTTGGCTTGAATACCGCCTCTGGCAGTTTTCTCCTGTTTGAGCAAATTCAAGGCCATATGGCGCAGTATAGCAAAGTTCTCAGGGGCATGATCTTTTTGCACGCGGCATCCATGTTCACGGAAAGCAATATCTAGCACCCAATGCAAGCGATTTTCAATGTTCCAGTGGCGGCGTTTGCTTTTCAAGATCGTTTTGGCATCTGCAGCCAGCCTGCTGATGAAGTAACGGATCTTGATTTTGACTTTGTCGCCTTGGTCATATTCGGTGACAATCATGGCCAAGCTTTTCAAGCCCTGCCACTTGCTGCCTTCCCGTAAATAAGCCAGGTATTCTGGGTCAGAAGTCGTCCAGCAGCGGCGAATCTCCACCCGTCCATGTCCCTTGTTAAGCTGTTGGGCATAACTGAACGGGCTTTGCCGAAAATTCTGCTGGCGTTCGATTGCAAATAAGGTTTTCAGGTCTTCGTACAGATGTCCCTGGTTCTCTTTGACAATGAACAAATAATCGCCCCCTTGTTCAACAATCTGTTGGGCAATCTCCCTTTGCGTTCCGGTTGCGTCAATCGTCACCAGGCAACCGCTCAAATCGAATAGCTGTAAAAGAGGCGGAATCGCCATGATCTCATTCTATTGTCCGTCCACTTTCATTTCCCCAAGACAAGCTGTTTGGCAGTTGCCCAGGCATTTACCAGTCGGATTGCTTCGCATCTGTTGGCGCGGTCTTCAGAGCCACGCAACACCTTACCATCCATCGCAATCATATGCAGTTGACGCCGATTGAAACAATACATAAAGAGCTTCAAGGCCGCCTTCAACGCTTCCGGAGAACGCGAGAAACAGCGTGAGTGGCGGGCTAGACGAGCCAGATAATGGCGCAACTCGGCATTATCGCCTTCGACCGAGTAGGTGTCAGCTTTGCCTTGCGAGACTTGGTACACACCGCCGTGATACCACAGGCGGTCATAAAGATCAAAGGCATCGCTATAGTAGCGTCTGGCTTTGGGCGCTTCGTCCACCATCTCCTGAATAACCATCTGGGTTCGTTGCCAGATGACCCGAAAGCCCAGGTAGCAGCGAGTGAGCCGGTCCACAAGGGTTATGATGAAGATTTGGTTTTTTTGTTCCCGATAAAGGTGAATAACTCGTCCGTTTCCGCTTCTGTGATCTCGGCAGGAACGTCCGGGTCGGGTAACCGATCGGCTTGCGCTTTGACCCATAAGGAGACGGTACGATGATGTACGCCCAGGTGGCGGGCAATGCGGCGCAGGTTCATCCCATCTACGTACAACTGAAGCGCTTTGCGCCTGACCTCTTCTGGATAAGCCCAGGCTTTGGGTTCTGGCGTGTATTTGATTTGGCAAAACATGCAACGATAGCGCTGGCTGCCGCTGCCTGTTTTCCCTGCTCGGTTTTGGCGTTCTGTTCGATGACATCTTGGACATTTAATCATGTCCCTATTTTAGCCCAGTTTTTAGCCACTCCCGAATTGCTGGATTGGTCTCTTTTTGGCTTTGCTTCTGGTAAAATAAGGCTATCCTAAGGGCCAGGCGCGCGCCTGGCTTTTTTTGGCGGAGGCGGCTTGAAATTCATTCGTACCTATTGGTTTCTTTTCTTTGTGGCTGGCCTGGTTGTGGCTCTCGATCAGTGGACCAAGTCTATTGTGCGCCAGAACCTGATGCTGGGCGAGACCTGGCTTCCGCAAGGCTGGGAGGCGCTCTATCCCTACGCGCGCATTTTGCATACATATAACACAGGCGCAGCGTTTGGCATGTTCCAGGATGGCTGGATGGTCTTTGCCGTGCTGGCTTTTGTCGTTATCGCGTTGATTATCTTCTATTATCCATCGGTCGCGCAACGCGATTGGTGGATGCGGCTGGCAATGGGCATGCAAATGGGCGGGGCGGCCGGCAACCTGATTGACCGCCTGACCAACGAGGGCAAGGTTACAGATTACATTTCTGTTGGCCGCTTTCCGGTTTTTAATGTGGCCGATGCCAGTATCACGATTGGGGTCGGCGTGCTTTTATTGGGTGTTTGGCTGCAAGAATGGGCGCATCGCCGCGCCAAAGATTCGGGCGTCGGAACAGAATCTGCAAGCGAGGGAGGCGAATCTTCGGGTGGCTGAGCGCCTGGAACGCTTTACCTATACCGGCCTCACCGAAGGCCGGCTAGATCACTTCCTGGTGGGCTGCCTGCCGGAGTTTTCCCGTTCTCGCCTGCAGGGCCTGATCAAAGATGGTTTTGTACGCGTGGACGGTTTGCCTGCCAGAAAGGCCGGGCAACTATTAACGCCGGGGGCGCAGGTGGAGGTGCGTGTCCCGCCTGCCCAGCCGTCGGGCCTGATTGCGCAGAATATTCCGCTTGAGGTTATTTTTGAGAACGGCGATCTGCTGGTGGTCAATAAACCGGCGGGAATGGTGGTTCATCCGGCCGCGGGCCACGCCGATGGGACGCTGGTGAACGCTGCCCTGGCGTATGCCCCGGATATTGAAGGGATCGGCGGCGAAGAGCGCCCCGGCGTGGTTCACCGCCTGGACAAAGAGACTTCTGGTTTGATTTTGCTGGCAAAGAATGAACGCGCTCACCGCTGGCTGCAAGACCAGTTCCGTCTGCGCGTCGTTGAGAAGGTCTATCTCGCGCTGGTGGACGGTTCTCCGCCGACCCCCAGCGGGCGCGTCGAAGCCCCAATTGGACGCGACCCTTCTCACCGCAAGAAGATGTCCATCTTGCCGCCCGGCAAAGGGCGCGAGGCCATTAGTGAGTACAGGACGCTGGAGCAGTTTAAGGCGCACACCCTGTTAGAGTTTCATCCCCTGACCGGCCGAACCCATCAGATTCGTTTGCATTGTGCTTTTTTGGGCTGCCCGATTGTGGGCGATACCGTTTACGGACATAAACGCTCATCACTGAATATTGACCGCCATTTTCTACATGCCTTTCGGCTTAAAATCCGCTTGCCGGGAGAGAAGTCGCCGCGCGAGTTTCAGGCTCCTTTGCCGGACGAGTTGGAGGCTATCCTGGCGGCCTTGCGGGCCTGAAGCGTTGCGCGCTCGATGTCTCTATAGTAATGTGGTTAACTCTCTTGCAGGTTTGGACATGGCGCCAAAGCCTGCAGGAGGCTGGGCAGTTGCGTTTTTGCATTGAAGTCGTAGTCGTAAGGAGGCGTTTTCATGGATATTGTTGACCTTCGTTCCGATACCGTTACCCATCCCACGCCGGAGATGCGCGCGGCGATGGCCGCTGCGCCGGTCGGAGATGATGTTTACGGGGAAGATCCCACAGTCAACCGTTTACAGGAAATGGCTGCCGATATGCTTGGCAAGGAGGCTGGCCTGTTTGTTGCCTCTGGCACGATGGGCAATCTGGCGGCCATTCTGGCGCATTGCGGGCGCGGCGATGAGGTCATTTTGGGCAGCAAATCGCACACCTTCTTGTTTGAGGCGGGTGGGATTTCGGCCCTGGGCGGCGTTCATTCCTGCCAGATTCCCAATCGAGCAGATGGTTCGCTGGCCATAGAGGATATTCGAGCCGCCATTCGGCCCGATGATGCTCACTATCCGGTCACGCGGCTGATCTCGCTGGAGAACACGCACAATCGTTGTGGCGGGGCAGTGGTGCCGCTGGAGTACACGCTTGAGGTGCGCGCTCTGGCAGATGAACGGCGGTTATTGATGCATTTGGATGGGGCGCGTTTGTTCAATGCGGCTGTGGCGTTGGGGCGGCCGGCGCGAGAACTGGCCGCGCCGTTTGATTCGGTCACGTTTTGTTTGAGCAAGGCGCTGTGCGCGCCGGTGGGTTCTGTCCTTTGCGGCTCGCGCGAATTCATTCGCAAAGCCCACCGTATTCGCAAGCAACTGGGCGGAGGGATGCGTCAGGCCGGGATCTTGGCGGCGGCGGGGATTGTAGCCTTGGAGACGATGATGGACCGCCTGGCCGAAGATCATGCCCGGGCCAGGAAATTGGCCGATGGCCTGAAGCAGGTTGCGGGTCTGATCGTGGACCCGGAGCCTGCTACCAATATGGTCTTTGTCCAACTCGGTCCGCAGATTCAGTTGGAGACGGCGCGTGTGGTCGAAAGGTTGAAGGAGCGCGGCGTCCTGGTGGGTGTGGTTGGTTCACGCCGCTTTCGGCTGGTTCTGCATTATTGGATTGACGATGTTGGGGTTGAGCGGGCTGTTTCGGCCTTCCGCGAGGTGTTGGCCTGATTTGTATTACGGCGCAATCGCCCCAACCCTTATCGTTGGGGCTGACGGGCGTACTATGCGCTTGCAACTCTTTTAATTTTCTGCCAGTGCTGTTCTCCCGGTTCAATCTGGTTGCGGCCGCGCGCTTTCGCGATGTATAGCCGCCTGTCGGCCAATTGGATCAGCGTCTCTGTATTGTCGGCCTCGTCGGGAAACAGGGCGATTCCCTGACTGATGGTGGGGGCGGGAATTGTTTGTTTTTCTGCAGAGTAAATGTCTATTTTGTTCATGGCTTCTTGGATGCGCCGGCAGATGTGCAAGGCCTGGATGCCATTGGCGTTGGGCAGGACAATCGCAAATTCTTCGCCGCCCCAGCGGCCAACCGAATCGGTCTTTTTGATGTAACGGCGGATGATGTCGCATAGGGAAACTAAAACCGTGTCGCCAATTATGTGTCCGTAAGTGTCGTTGTATTGCTTGAAATAATCAATGTCAATCATCACCAGGCTGAGCGGGTGGTTGTGGCGGCGTGCCTGCAGGGCTTCGTCCTGAAGGATTTGGAGCAAGTAGCCGTGGTTGTAAACACCGGTGAGGCTGTCCAGCCGGCTTTGCTGCTCAACCTTCTCGTGCTGGAAAGTGTTGCCAAGCGCTTGAGCCGTGTGTTGTGCCAGGTTTTCGGCCAGTTCAATGTCGTTGTGGTTGAAGGCGTTGGGTGTGTAAGAGGCCAGGACTAATACGCCGGTAATTTCAGGGGTTTTCATTGGTACGCCCAGCCAGCACAGGTTGAGGGCTTCTTTGCCAACACGGATAATCTCAATTCCTTCCAATGGAGGCTCTTCACGCAAATCGGGAATGAACAGGGGGGTATTGTTGCGGATGACCCAGCCGGAGAGCGTGCCTTTAACCTGGACGCGTGTGGCGTCAAAATATTCCCCCTGGTCAAAGAGAAGGACAAGGTTGAGTGTCTCGCCTTCCAGAAGGCCGACAAAATAAGTGTCAGCCTGAACGGTTTGTTCGATGGTAGATTTCAGCGTTGAGAGCACGTGTTCCCGGCTTAATGAGGCGCCGCATTGCTGCGCAAACTGGTTGACAATTCTGAGTCTTTGGATTCGCGCTTGAGAGAGGTCTTGCAGCCGCAGTACGGTTTCCAGCAGCAGGAATATTGCTACGGTAGTGGCGGAAAGCGATAGCCAATCCTGCGGTTTGTTTGAGCCTGACTGCAGGTACAATACAGCGGAAAATACAAAATTGACCGCCAGGAGAACGGCCGCGTGTAAACGCCCCGAAAGGACGGCAATCAGTGTTGCCGCAAGAAGAACATACAGGCCATAAAGGTGGCCTTTGGCGTCTGGGATGATGGTTTGCAGCGCCACTATTCCCAGAGCAGCAGAGGCGGTATTCACCCATTTCAGGCGCTGAAAGCGGCGGGGGGTTGGTAGCACCGTTTGATAAAAAAGCAAGACGTAACCCGCGCTCCCTAACCAGATCACAATCTTTACCGCTTCCGGCAATGGGATGCCGTTTATACTGACCGGATAAAGCATTAAATCTGAGCCTAACAGCACCAGGAATCCGAGCAGAACAGGCAAAACCATGCGGCGCTGCTCAAAAGGGGTGAGGGCCTGAGATGTCATCTTTTTCACGTGGATATCAAATCCTCCAACTTACCTTCTTTTGCAAGGGTGATAAAGATGTCCACAATTTGTGGGTCTAGCAAGATCCCGGCTTGATTTTTCAGATATGCCAATGCTTTTTCAACGGTGACTTTTTTACGGTAGGGGCGGGCACTGGTCAGAGCATCATAGATATCTGCAACAGCAAAGATGCGCGCCATAAGCGGGATGTCATTCTTTTGTAATCCGATTGGGTAACCAGAGCCGTCCCAGCGTTCTTGATGGTAGCGGATAACCGGCAGGCTTTCTTCCAGGAAGGGGATCCCCTCGACGATACGTGCTCCGATTTCGGGGTGCATACGCATGATTTCCCATTCGGCTTCGGTCAGGGGGGCTGGTTTGTGCAGGATGACGTCGGAAATTCCTATCTTGCCGATATCGTGCAGGAGTGCGCCGCGTTCAAGCGCCTTGATTTGTCTCTCTGAAAGTTTCAATTCTCTGCCAAGTCGGCTGGCAAGTTGTGCTACACGCAGACTGTGGCCTTTGGTTTCTCGATCGCGGGCGTCCAGGGCAAAAGTCAATGCGGCCAGGGTTTGGTCGTAAGTCTTTTCCAGTTCCTGGTAGGCAGTTTCAAGTGCCTGGGCTTGCCGGCGCGATTCGGTCAGCAGAATGGCGCGTTCCAATGCAACAGCGGCCTGATTTGCCAGGGTCTGCAGGTTAGATGAGTATCGCGAGGTGAATTGACGCGCATCTGGAATTTCCAGCCAGAGTGCGCCGTAATTACGCAATGGCGTTTGCAGGGGATAGCATATTCTGGCAGAGACCTGATCGGATGATGCAAAAACGCTCTGGCCCGATTGGCATGCCTGCTCAATCAGTTCGTAAGGTTGTTTGGCAGAATGATGGATGCCCCGTTCGTCTACTACCAGTTGGGTTTCCACGTTTTTTTCTGGTGTAAAGAGGGCGATTCCCGCCTGCCTGGCATTTGCTAGGCGAAAAGCCGTCTCGGCCACCACTTTGGCGGCCTGGTCAATGCCTTCGGCTTGAATAACGCCCGAACTCAAATGGAAAAGCAGGGTGGTTGTTCCCAGTGTGTTGCGCAGTTCCTGATAGAGCCAGGCGCTTTCGATGGCAGCCGCGGCCTGCGAGGAGAGCAAACCGGCCAGGGATTCGTCGTTTTCAGAGAAAAAGATTTCGTCTTGTTTGCCGAAGGCCAAAATGACGCCGATGTTGCGCCGATGCAGGCGAATAGGGATCACAAGTAGACTGCGCAGGTCGGGTTTGTCAAGGCGCAAACGGTTGGTCTGTTTGTGCTTACGCACATCTCGTATTCGAAATGGCCGCGCGGCATTGGCTGCTATCTGGAGGAGAGTGTTTTCTGACGGATTGGAGAGCAGAGAGTTCAGCAGTTCTGGGGCCTTTCCGGCCTCGCCAGTATGGCTGAGTTTTCGATCATTATCAAATAGCGCCACAAGGGTAAATCGAGCCTCCAGGGTCTTTCGGCTGACGCTGGCAATTTTTGTCACTGCCGTTTGTAAGTTAAGCAGCGTGGAGAGCGAGATGCCGGCCTGGATTAAATTGGTGAGGCGTTGCTGGTAACTTGAACGTTCCCAGGCGCGCATCAGTTCTGCGGCCACGGCTTCAATCATTTCTACGTCAACGCTGCTGAAGGCAGAAAGTTTTTCGCTATCCACCATCAGGATACCTTTAAGATGGCCGCGATGGATGATGGGCACGCTGACTTCCGAGAGAAAGCGCTGTTCGCTCAAACAGATATAGTCTGCATCCAGACGCGTATCTTGGACGACTTGTGTTTTGCGTTGACGGGCAGTGCGGCCCAAAACGCCGCTTTGCATACTTTGAGAATAGGAAGGAGGAAGGGTGTTAATGTGCGTGCCTGCAACTGCCATGACCTTGAATTGACGGCGGTTGGTCACGGGTTGAAAAACGATAGCCAGGGCGCAATTCAGCGCGCGCTCAAGCATGTTTACCGCCAGTTGGGCGGCAACCGGTTGGTCCAATTGCGTCTCTAATTGACGGCTGAGTTCGTTTAGAAGAATCAATTGATTAACGCGCTTTTTTTCCAGCGCATATTGTTGTTCAAGTCCCTGTAATCTTTGCTCAAGTGTTTGCAGGCGGGCAAAGACATTGAACTCGCGTCTTAAGAGTCTTTGGATAAGGGGGGCAAATATTTGATGGAGGCGTGTCGTCCCGGCCTTTCCGCCCAGGAGAAAACCGGCATCTGTTTCCACAGGAAGGTGGGGGGTGGAAAGACTCTTCGGAATGGCGTTGTAAGCAACCAGGGCGCCGGTGGATGTAATGCTGGCCAGGATCGTGAAAAAAATACAGGCGGCATCGCGCGCCCCAAAACCCTCTACAACAGGCCCTGTGAGAGAGAACAACCCTGCCAGGATGAACAAAAGTACGGTTTCGACTGTATGAAGCGCCTGAAGCAGGCGGCGGCCCATTCTGTCGCCGGGGGGTAGAGCCAGGCGCTGCCAGGGAAGGAGATTGCCGGCGGATAGGTAGAAAAGCAAAGAGAGGGCTGCCAGCCCATTGGTCAGGCGGCCGGAGAGGAAAAACAACAGGCTGTACCCTGCCCAGGGTACAGCAAGCAAGTAGCGGGGAAGAGACGACGCGCTCGTGTGATTTTTTCGGATGACCACGGGGAGGGTGTACAAGCCGCTTAAAAAAAGACAATGCCCAGTTCGGTTTGCCAGTTTAGAAGGGGAGAATATATGGGCGTGAGGAAGAGCCGCGGCGCCAGGATAAGCAATATTCCCAATGCGCTATTTCCCAGCGCAATTGTCAGCCGGCCGGCAAATTGTGCAGGCACATCTGCTTTACGGCCGTTGGAAACGAAAAGGCTCATCGCCAACACGGCAAGCAGGCTGCCTTCAATGATGAAACCTGTCTGGACATAGCGAAATACAAAAATGCCGATTGTTGCTACCAGTACGTATGCGCTGGGTCGTTTCTCGTTGTGTGCGTTTGTGAAGATGCTGATTTTTAGCCAGCGGCTGAGAGTCCAGATTGCCATTCCCCCGGTGATGACCAGCAGAGGCGGGATATTGCCGATGAGAACTCCTTGCCGGTGGGGGATCAGCAAGAAAGTTTGACCCATTAGCGCCAGGAAAAGCGTTAAGGCGACTTCAAGGGGAATACGGGGGAGGCGTGTCATGTTGGCTTGCGTTTGAGGATAGCATAGGAAAGGCAAATCGGCAATATTGTCTGGCAAGAGCAAATTTTTGATATAATTTGCACGTTTGAGTGATCATCTGTATAACTCGGCGGGGTGAATGTTTTTTTCTTATCCCCGCTACATGTTTCAAAATACACACATAGACGGTGATTCATGCAGCCTTTCTTTACTTTAGAACAAATCGATGAAACGGCGGATGCAATCCGCAAGCGCAGCGCTTATCGGCCGCGGGTTGCTATTGTCCTTGGCTCTGGCTTGAATGCCATGGCCGATTCGATTCAAAACGCGGTTGTCATTCCATACCAGGAGTTGCCTCATTGGCCGATCTCAACGGCTATTGGACATGCCGGCCGGCTGGTTATTGGTGAACTTGAAGGGCAAATGGTGTTTGCCATGCAGGGCCGCGCTCACTACTATGAGGGTTACAGCATGTCTCAAGTGACTTTGCCGGTGCGGGTAATGCAGCGGCTGGGGATTGAGATGATGATTGTGACCAATGCTGCAGGCGCGGTTAATCCAACCTTTGTCCCCGGCGATGTGATGCTGATTGTGGATCATATCAATTTTATCGGCATGGCAGGCATCAATCCGTTAATCGGCCCCAACCTGGACGAATTGGGGCCGCGTTTCCCGGATATGAGTCAGGCTTATGACCGCGCCTTGTGCGATTTGGCCCGTCAGGCCGCAGCCGAGAACGGCATTCACCTGCATGAGGGGGTTTACGTTGGTTTGTGTGGGCCATCCTTTGAGAGCCCTGCTGACTTGCGTTTCTTGCGGGTAGCGGGTGCCGACGCGGTGGGGATGTCCACGGTGGCCGAGGTGACGGTGGCCCGGCATGGCGGCCTGCGCGTTCTGGGTCTTTCTGGCATTAGCAACAAAGCCAATTTGGATGGCTCGACCGTTACTACCCACGAGGAAGTGTTAGAGGCGGGGAAAATCATCACCCCCAAAGTTGAAAAAATAATCCGGGGTGTTCTTCGCAGGCTCTAATCTACGATGGAAGCAATTTTCCGTTTCCTGGCAGTTAATCAGGGGCTGATTTATGTATTGCTGGCGATGGGGGGGCTTTGGGCCGGGCGTCACATGTTTAAGGCTCTGGGGGAATGGCGCCAGGCCGTTTTTGGATTGGAAAAGAACATAGCCCGCCAGCGCTTTATTGGCGGCCTGATTCTGTTTGTTCTGATTTTGGCTCTGGCAGTTTTGCAGTTTGTGACGGTTACGTTCTTTGCCCCTTCCTTGCCGGCAAGTGCGATTCTGCCGACGCCCACGCTGAGTATTCTGGCCGGTGCGCCAGATATGCTGCTTCTTACCCCGCCGGCGGCAGGCGAGGTCACTCCGGCATCGGCCCTGCCAGACGCCCAAGGGTGTGACCCAGACCAATTGGCCTTTACCTCGCCTCAGCCTGGCCAGGAGGTCAGTCAACAATTTATGTTGACCGGCATCATCAAAGTGCCGAATTTTGGCTTTTATAAGTACGAAATTGCCCCGTTGGGTTCTGATAAGTGGGCCACCGTCTCAGCCGGGAATGTTGTGCCGGAAAATGGCGAACTCGGCCTTTTAGATACAACCTTGTTCACACCAGGCGATTATCTCCTGCGGCTGGTTGTCACTGACAATGAGGGGAAAGAACTGCCTCCTTGCGTGATCCCGATTCGAGTGAAAGGCCCCTGATTTCAGATATGGCTGAACTGCAAATTCGCCAGGCGGTTGCCACAGATTTACCTCGGCTGATGGGCATGGACCACACCTGCACAACAGATTACGTCTGGCAGGTGGATGTTGCCGCCGAAGCGGGCCAGGTTGTGGTCACCCTGCGCGAGGTGCGCCTGCCGCGCTTGGTACAGGTTAAGTATCCGCGCGAACCCTTTGCTTTGGCCGATGAATGGAAACGTTCGGGCCTTTTGTTTCTTGCTCTCCTCGACAATCAGCCGGCAGGCTACATTTCTTTTCAGGAACGCCTTGCTGCGGGCGCCGTCTGGGTAACAGATCTTGTCACGGCTGCTGAATTCCGCCGACGGGGCGTTGCCAGTGCCTTGCTGTCAGGCGCTTACCAATGGGCTGCCGAACGCGGTTATCGCAAAATTTTTATTGAAACGATAACCAAAAATTACCCCGCTGTCTGTCTGTTAAAAAAGAACGGATATGAATTCTGCGGGTATAATGACCAGTACTATGCCACTCATGATATAGCCTTATTCTTTGGAAGAACCGTACTGAAGTAGTGGAAGGTTGGTATGCTTAATGGTTGGATGACAGGTTTGCTGGCGGGGATACAAACAATCAACCAGATTTTGACGGCTGGAATTGCGATTACAGCCTTTTCTCTATTTCTCTACGCCCTTTCTTTCAATCTCCGCGACCGCGTTGCGCGTTCGTTTACCATTATCCTGCTGTGTGTGGTGGTTGTATTTACAGCCGAAGCCGTCCTGGATGATGACATGGACGGCTGGTTGATTGAAATGCTGCTGCGCACCCAGTGGCTGGGCATCGTCTTCCTGCCGGCGGCTTATCTGCACCTTTCAGATGCATTGCTGGTAATGGCCGGCCGTCCATCGCGTGGCCGCCGCCGTATGGCGGTACGTTTGACCTATGTGATTTCCCTCGCCTTCTTGGCTATCCATTTGGCGGGCTACTTACTTGGGCCTTTGCTGCCAAATGGACAGCCGGCGCCACACTTGCAGCGTACGCTCTGGACAGAACTCTTTACCTTGTACTACGTTGGCTGCATGGCGCTGGCGTGGCTCAACTTTGGACGCGCCTATCGGCGTATGTTGACGCGTTCAGGGCGGCGGCGCATGCTGTATCTGATGGCCGGCGCCACTGCTCCTGCTCTGGGTTCTTATCCTTATCTCTTGTATGGCTCGGCAATTGCCGCGGCGCACCCATTCCTCTTTTGGGGCGCGGCCATGCTGATCAACTTTGTGGTTGGCGGCCTGATCGTGGTGATGGCCTATGCCGTCGCCTTTTTTGGCGTATCGTGGCCTGACCGCGTGGTCAAGAGCCGCCTCTTCAAGTGGATTATGCGCGGACCGGTGACTGCATCGCTGGCGCTTGGTTTGATGACCATTGTGCGCCGCGTGGGAGAATTGTGGGGCAATCCCTACACCGCGGCCGTACCGCTGGTGATGGTGGCAACGGTTCTGTTGATGGAACACCTCATCACTTTGGTTGCGCCGCTCTGGGAACGCTGGCTGTTTTACGGACGCGATCGCGCCGAGTTGGAGTTTCTCCAGAATTTTGAGGAACGCCTGCTCACACAAGGCGACCTCGATCAATTCTTGGATGCGATTCTGGCGGCCGTGCGTGACCATTTGCAATCCCCACTGGCCTTTGTGGCTGCACTGGATTCAAATGAGCCAACCATTGTGGTGATGGCCGGCAAGCGGCACTTGCTGGACCTGGAAAAACTGCCAGATGTTATTCAATCTGTCAACCAAGAGGATAGCGACACTACCCGGCGGCAAGAGTTCACCTGGGGCAATTTCTGGATTTTGCCCTTGTATCGCCGCAAAGCAAATATGGATCGCGACGAAATCCCCCCGGTGTTGGGGATTTTAGGCGCAGCCCGCC
The DNA here is from genome assembly GCA_019873735.1 of Chloroflexota bacterium. Lineage (GTDB taxonomy): Bacteria > Chloroflexota > Anaerolineae > Anaerolineales > Villigracilaceae > DSXF01. Next base: position 13,537 of record JAIOAQ010000022.1, read on the forward strand.
GCTCGGAACGGAATCTTGACCCAGACCAGCGCGAAGCGCTCTGGCTTCTTGCAGACCGGGCCGCACTGGCGCTGGAAGACCGCCGCCTGCAGCAAGATATCTTCCGCTCCCTCGAAGATATACGCCCGCGGGTTGAGATGATTCAACGCATGCGTGCCGTCGGCAGTTACGATGCCCGCACCAGCCTGCTCACCTCCCCGTTGCCGGACCAAAACTCTCTGGCGGCGTGGGTTAAGGACGCCCTGACTCACTATTGGGGCGGGCCAAAACTGACAGACAGCCCGCTTGCTGCCCTCCGCGTTGTCCAGGACCTGGCCGCTCAATATGAAGGCAATGTCCCCAATGCATTGCGCGCTCTCTTGCGTCAGGCTGTGGACCAGATCCGCCCGGAAGGAGAGCGGCGCTACACGTCCGAATGGATGCTCTTTAATATCCTTGAAATGAAGTTTATTGAAGGCCGTAAAGTACGTGAAGTTGCCAGCCGCCTGGCTATGTCTGAAGCCGATCTATACCGCAAACAACGCGTTGCCGTTGAGGCCGTGGCAAAGCGTATCCTTGAAATGGAATTACAGGCCAAACGTCTGGGGTGAACTTTATCGAGGAGAAACAGATAATGGTAACGAAACGCGATATTCAGCCTGCCGAACCGCCGGTTTACGATGATGAATGGTGGGCCTCCATCCTGGCCGACGAGCCAGACCGCCCGCATCTTGTTTCGCCTTCGGCCAGAGACCCTTACCTGGCCAAGACGCTGAACAAAGACTGGGAAACCGCCAGAAACCTTTATCACCAGGACCAGATTGTCTCGTTGCGGGTGACCGGCTACAACCGGGGCGGCCTTCTGGTGGAGGGCAATGGCTTGTATGGCTTTGTACCTTTTTCGCACCTGGTGGGTATGACCGGCCAAATGGATGCCCGCCAGAGGGAAAAGGAACTGGCTGCCTACCAGGGACGTACCTTGCGCCTGAAAGTTATCGAATGCGTACCCGAAGACGGCCGCATCGTGTTCTCTGAGCGGGCTGCTCAGGTAGAAGCGGGAAAACGTGTCGAGTTATTTCGCTCGCTGCAGGTCGGCCAGCGCATTTGGGGCGAGGTGACCAACATCACCGATTTTGGCGTTTTTGTTGATTTGGGCGGCGTAGAGGGCCTGATTCACATCTCTGAACTGTCATGGGGGCGGGTGGTGCATCCGGGCCAGATTGTTCGCCTGAATCAGCGCATTGAAGTCCAGGTGCTCGAAGTCCTGCCCGAACGCTGTCGGGTGGCCCTCAGCCTCAAACGTCTGCAGGCCAACCCCTGGGAAGAGATTGAACGGCGGTTTGCCGTTAACCAAATCGTACCGGCAGAGATTACCACCATCGTCTCTTATGGCGCTTTTGCCCGGCTGGATAGCGGCCTGGAAGGCCTGATCCATGCTTCTGAGATTCCCGCGTCACCCGGGCAGGGCCCGCGAGATGTTTTGAAAGAGGGACAAAAAGTGCAGACGCGGATTTTGCACATTGACGCAAAGAATCAACGACTGGGACTGAGTTTGCGCCTGGAAGGTTGAGGGTATGTCTCCCGTTTCTCGCCCAACCCGTAAGCCTGCTCCCGTACCCCGTGGCGTAATCTACGCCCAGGGGGGAGACTGGCTCGACCGCCTGGCGGGATTCGGCGAGCATTTTGGGCGTTTTGGGCGGGATATCGCCGGCATCACCATCCTGGCGCTGGCGGCCATGTCTTTTTTGGCCCTTTTGAACCTTTCTAATGGCGTTTGGCTTCAGGCGCTGGCAGATTGGCTGTTGCGCTGGCTGGGCTGGGGCAGTTACCTGTTTGTATGCGCGCTGGGATGGGGCGGTTTGCTCCTGCTGAGACGCGGCGGCCCCTCGCTGGGTCTTGGCAGGGTGTTGGCTCTGGAACTGGCCCTTTTCTCCACATTGGCCTTACTGGCTTTTTGGGGAGGCACCTCGCTTCTACGCGCCGGGCAGGGAAAAGACGGCGGTTATCTCGGTTGGGGCCTGGCGCAGTTCCTGACCCTGTTAATGGGACCAACCCTTGCTTATATCTTTGTGCTGGCGGGCTGGATCCTGGGTGTGATGGGGACGTTTGCCCTGTGGCGGCGCATCGAACGATGGCTGCGGCGCCTGGCCGGGGATGAGATTCCGCCCGAGACGGATGCTCAGGCCAAGGGTCCGCAAGAACCGTCAACCGAGGATGAAAAGGCCTCTCCTGCGCCGCGCGTCTCAAAGAAGCCTACCCTTCCGCCTGAATTTCGCAAGTCTTTCCGTGTGCCGGAGACGCAGGACAAACGTCCGGCCGAATTGCCGGCGCGCGCTGAAAATTTGCCGCCCCTGAACTTGCTTTCAAATGAACAGAGCCTGCGGCCGGATGAAAGGACAATCAACCAGACGGCCGGCTTGATTGAGAAAACCCTGGCCGAATTTGGCATTCCGGTGCGGGTGATCGGCTTTCGGGTGGGGCCAACGGTTACGCAGTATGCGGTTGAGCCGGGTTTTTTTGAGAAGAACGGTACGGCCGACGAGGCGCAGCGTTTGAAAGTGCGCGTGGCTCAGATTGCCAGTTTACAGAACGATTTGGCGCTGGCGCTTTCGGCCGAGCGCCTGCGAATCGAGGCGCCGGTTCCGGGGCAGTCGTTTGTGGGCATTGAAGTGCCAAATTCGCGCTCGTCGCTTGTGCGTTTGCGCCCGCTGTTGGAGACAGAGGCTTTTGTGCGCCTTGGTTCGCCGCTGGCCATTGCCCTGGGGCGGGATGTTTCGGGGCAGCCGGTGGTGGCCGACCTGGCGCGCATGCCGCATTTGCTCATTGCCGGAGCAACCGGTTCGGGCAAGTCGGTCTGTATTACGGCCATTGCGACCTGCCTGGCGATGAATAACACGCCCGAAAATTTGCGGCTGGTGATGATTGATTCAAAGATGGTGGAATTGATTCGCTTTAACGGCCTGCCGCATTTGTTGGGTAAGGTAGAGACCGATATTCAGCGTATTCTGGGGGTTTTGCGCTGGGTTGTGGTGGAGATGGAGCACCGCTACAAACTGCTGGAAGCGTTTAGCGCCCGCGACCTGGAGGCTTATAACCGGCGTCTGTTGCGCCGCAAAGAGGGTGTGCCTTTGCCGCGTATTGTGGTGATGATTGACGAACTGGCCGACTTGATGATGTCGGCTCCCGACCAAACCGAGCATAACCTGGTGCGCCTGGCGCAGATGGCGCGGGCGACAGGCATTCATCTTGTAGTAGCCACTCAACGTCCCAGTACAGACGTAGTCACCGGCCTGATCAAGGCCAATTTTCCGGCGCGCATTTCCTTCGCGGTGGCTTCGGGGGTGGATTCGCGCGTCATTCTCGATTCAAGTGGTGCAGAAGATTTGCTTGGACGCGGGGATATGCTCTTCCTGAATCCGGAGGTGGGCAATCCCGTCCGCGCCCAGGGTGTCATGGTGAGCGATCAGGAGATTGAGCGTTTGATTACGCACTGGCAGAAAACGGCCGTCCAGTCAGACGAGGTCCCGCCTTGGGAAAAGATGCTGAATGAGCCTGAAGACGGCGATGAGGCGCTGGTGGAGCAGGCCATAGCGGTTGTACGCGAGACGCGACGCGCTTCGGCTTCGTTATTGCAGCGCCGCCTGCGAATCGGTTACCCGCGCGCTGCCCGCCTGTTGGACCAACTGGAAGAAATGGGCGTGGTGGGGCCGCCTCAGGGAGGCGGGCGCGAGCGCGAAGTGCTGGTAGATGCAGATGATGAGACTTGAATCTCTGGCTTAAGTCTAATCCTATCCTTGAGGAGATATTTGTGAAAAATCCAATCCAAAATCGGCCAACTTTTTCTGACTTGCTGCGCTTGTGGTTTAAGTGGGTTTTAGACCCGCTGGGTGGCTTTTTAAACCGCCTGGGGCTGCGGCCGAATACCATGACGCTGTTAGGGCTGGCGGGCAATGCCGTCGGCGCTTACTTCCTTTCGCAGGGCAACATGCTGGTGGGCGGCTTGCTGGTGTTGTTGATGACCCCGATTGATGCGCTGGACGGGACCATGGCGCGGCTGCGCGGTGAGGCCAGCGAGTTTGGCGCATTTGTGGACTCGGTCTCAGACCGCTATGCTGAGTTGTTGATTTTAGGCGGCGTGCTGTATCACTTTGTTCAGCAGGGCAATATGTTGGGAGTTGTCCTGACGTATGTGGCGGCGGCCGGTTCGGTTTTGGTTTCGTATAACAAGGCGCGGGCCGAATCGTTGGGCTTTGAGGCCAAAATCGGCATTCTGACACGTGTCGAGCGTTACCTGGTTCTTGCGCCTGCTCTTGTTTTCAACCGTCCTCTGATAGGCGTTGCCATTATTGCCGTGTTTGCGAATATCACTGCCCTGCAGCGTATTTTCCATGTTCGTAAACAGGCTCATTCGCGCTGGCAGGCCACCTAGGAGGCAAGGGAGATGCTTTCGGGCTTTTCTATCCCTGTGATTTATTTGCAGGTGGGGGGGCTTGTTATTGCCCTGGTTGGCCTTGCCTCGGTGTTGATTACCGCTTTTCGCAGGGTGGAGCCGGTTAATCTGGGTGATCTTTTGGGCTGGCTGGCCTGGGGCGCCGGCGTGGTGCTTTCATTTTTTGTGGTTGAGAGCGGGGCCGCCATCTTTGTCCACTACTATGGCATTGTTTTGATGTTGGGCGTCTTGGCGGGCGGCTTACTGGCGGCTTGGGAGTTGAAGCGTCTTGGTCGCGAGCCGGAGATCGTGAGCGATTTGATGGGCTGGCTGGTGGTTGGTGGCGTCATTGGCGCGCGGCTGTGGCATGTTTTTACTCCCTCTCCCAGCGCCCTGGTTCTCGACCCGTTGAGCGGTGAGATGGTGAATCCATACTTTGCCGGCGGCCGGATTCACTTGCTCGATATTTTAGCGGTCTGGAAGGGGGGACTGGGTATTCCTGGCGCAGTGATTGGCGGCTTGATTGCCTTGTTTTTCTTTTGCCGAAAGTATCGCCAATCTTTTGCCTTTTGGGTGGATGTCAGTGCTCCTGCGCTGGCGCTTGGACAGGCCATTGGTCGCTGGGGCAATTTCTTTAATGAGGAGTTGTATGGGACGCCGACCAACCTGCCGTGGAAACTGTATATTTCTCCCACCCGGCGGCTTCCAGGCTTTGCTGATGTAGAATACTACCATCCACTGTTTCTCTACGAGTCGCTTTGGAACCTGGCCAACATGTTTCTCTTGCTCTGGCTTCGCCGCCGTTTTGCCGACCGTCTCAAGCCAGGGGATGTATTGTTGGTATATCTGATTGTTTATCCAACCGGCCGTTTCTTGATGGATTTCCTGCGCCTGGATGCTTCGCAGGTGGGTGGTATCAACATCAATCAGACGATTATGGCTTTGGTGGCGCTTTGTTCTGCGCTGGCCCTGGCCTGGCGTCACTACCGTAATAAACTTCCCAAAACAGGCTTAACGCCTGATTGATGGGTCCCTTGTTATAACTTTCCTGCAGGTTAGAACGGGACCGCCAACCGACGCCAGTGATGATGGAGACGCCTTCTGGGTTAGACATTGCGCCAAAATCTGCAGGAGCGCAGGCAGGTACGATATAGGTCAAAATTATGATTGAGACAGAAGATCTTAGTAAACAATTTGGTGATTACTGGGCCGTAGATGGTGTAACCCTTCGTGTCCGGCCGGGTCAAATCCTGGCCTTGCTCGGCCAGAATGGGGCCGGTAAGACCACTACCGTGCGGATGCTGACGGCCATCCTCCGGCCGACGCGCGGCTGGGCGCGCATCGCCGGCTATGATACGGTTGCCGATCCCGAAAAGGTGCGCGCTTCCGTAGGCGTTCTGACCGAGCAGCACGGCCTTTACACGCGCATGACTGCCAGTGAATATCTGGATTTCTTTGGACAGATTTATGGACTGGATGAAAGTGCCCGCAAGCGCCGGGCCGCTGAGTTGCTTGAATATTTCGGCCTGACCTCGGTTGCCAACCGGCGCTCTGGAGAATACTCTAAGGGCATGCGGCAAAAACTGGCGCTGGCGCGTGCTTTGATGCATGAACCGCCCGTTTTGTTATTAGACGAGCCGACGTCGGCAATGGACCCCGAAAGCGCCCGTCTCGTGCGGGATGAAATTGCCCGTTTACGTTCATCGCAGCGCACAATTATCATCTGTACGCACAATCTTATTGAGGCCGAATGGCTGGCAGATGAGGTTGCTATTATCTATCGTGGTCGGATCCTGGCTTCAGGCGGATTGGACGAACTGAAAAATCGTTTTCTAGGCCCCCTTGAATACGAGGCGCATCTGGCGCAGCCCTGGCAGTTAGATGGATTCCAATTGCCAGATGGCGTGCAGATTGTTTCTCATAACGAAACCAGTCTGCGTTTTCGGGTGGAGCGGCCCAAAGAAATCAATCCTGTATTGTTACACGCCTTGCTTGCCCGGCAGGCTCCGCTTTTGACTTTTAACGAAGTGCCGCGCAGCCTCGAGCAAGTTTATTTGTCTGTGATGGCGTCGGTTCAGAGGTAAAGAATGGTCAAATCTCTCTTTCCTGTCTGGTTGGTTTTCTGGCGTGAAGTGCGCGACCAGTTGCGCGATTGGCGGGTGCTTTTTCCGCTTTTTGTTCTGAGCGTTTTGTTCCCCTTCCTCATTAAGCAGGGGGCCGTCACCGTTTTAGATTTCACGGCGAAATACGGCGGGGATTTGATTGGCGAGCGCGTCATTCCTTTCTTTGTCCTGGTTGCCGGTTTTTTGCCGGCAACAGTCTCGCTGGTCATTGCTCTTGAATCTTTTGTGGGGGAAAAAGAACGCGGCACAATTGAGCCGTTGCTCAGTTCGCCGATTGCCGATTGGCAGTTCTACGTAGGGAAACTTTTGGCCGGGACGATCATCCCGTTACTCGCGGGCTACCTGGCGATTGGCCTCTACTTGTTGCTGATCAAACTTTCCGATGTGGATATAAAAGAAACAGGCATCCTGGTTCAAGTCTTTGCCCTCACAGCCGTCCAGACGTTGCTGATGGTGACGGCCGCGATTGCAATTTCCACGCAGTCCACTTCGGTGCGGGCAGCGAATCTCCTCGCATCGTTTATCATCATCCCGGTGGCAATTCTGATTCAGGGCGAGACCGTCATCATGTTCTGGGGTAAGAACGCCGGCGTTCTTTGGTGGGCCGTGTTTGGAATCGCCATATTGTCGGCATTGGTGATTCGCTTGGGATTGGCGCACTTCCAGCGTGAATACCTGCTTGGCCGGGAGATTGATATCCTCAACTTGCGCTGGATCGGGCGCACTTTCTGGCAGTCTTTTTCAAACGGGCAGAAGTATATCTCAGACTGGTATGCATATGCTGTCTGGCCCATGATCAAGAAATTGCGCGTTTCGCTGGCAATTGTGACCGTGCTTGGGGTTTTGGGTGTGGGAGTAAGTTTTGCCTGGTTCCAGGCCAACCTGCCCCGTTTGCTTCAAGATGTGCCTGTAGAAAAGCGAGCGGAAATTGTTAATGAACGCCTTGAGAGTATCACCGACTCGGATGTGGTCGAGTTAGAACTTTCTGCTCCTCTTATTTTTGGACAGAATTTACGCGCCGTAACATTTATGATGCTGTTGGGGGTATTCACCTTTGGCGTTTTGGGAATGATAGTGTTTTTGTTCAATGTCGGTCTGGTCGGCACAGTGTTGGCCCTGATGGGAGTTTTGGGGAGCTCTCCGGCCGTGGTTTTTGCGGCGGGGGTTTTGCCCCATGGCATTTTTGAATTGCCCGCACTTTTCCTTTCTGCGGCCATTGTGTTTCACCTCGGTGTGGTTCTGGTGACGCCCGATTCGAAGCGGACAATGGGCGAATTGTTGATTGAGGGCTTTGCCGACTGGTGTAAGGTGACGGTAGGCCTCGTCGTGCCTTTGTTGTTAATTGCCGCCGTTGTCGAGGCGTATGTTACGCCCATACTGCTAAACCTGTATATTGCTGGCGGATAATTTGGAGGGCTGTTTATGCCAAAAGTGATTGTCCTTGGTTCTTCGAATGCCATACCCGACCAGCAGCATGAAAACACGCACCTGGTCGTTGTAGGCGAAGAGCGCGTGGTAATGGTGGACTGCGCCAGCAATCCCATTTTGCGGCTTCAGGAAGCAAGCATTGACTTTCATACATTGACTGACTTGATCCTTACGCACTTCCATCCCGACCATGTTTCCGGTGTTCCTCTTCTCTTGATGAATATGTGGTTAATGGGGCGTCGCCGCCCGCTGAACATTTATGGTTTACACCATACGCTTGACCGTGTAGAACGGCTGATGGGGTTTTATAACTGGTCAGAGTGGCCCGACTTTTTCCCGGTTGCCTTCTTCCGCTTGCCGGCCGGGGAAATGACGACTGTAATGGATGAGGACGACCTGCAGATTTTTTCTTCACCTGTGCGCCACCTGATACCGACAATTGGCCTGCGTATTGAATTCAAATCGGTGCAAAAAGTGGTGGCCTATTCTTGTGATACCGAACCTTGCGCCCAGGTCATTCGTTTAGCCGAGGGGGCAGACGTGCTGTTTCACGAGGCTTCTGGTGCGCAGAGTGGACATTCCTCTGCTGAGCAGGCTGGTGACATTGCCTCTCAGGCAGGAGCAGGATCGCTTTACCTTATTCATTACCCTACCGGTTCCTATCGGACCGATGACCTGCTTGCCGAGGCCCGGCAGCGTTATCCTGGCCCCGTGGGACTGGCCACAGATTTTATGGTCATCCAGTTTTGAAAAGCCGCTTCCTGAAGTAGATAACAAAAACGTCCCAATGGCTCCTGATCAAAACCTTTGGGACGTTTTTGATGCTAGGCATCTTTTTATGAAACTTGTCCGGCCGTCTTCCTTTCAAACTTCTTGCCCGTTGCCAGTTCAACGCACTTGTAGCCGCCGTCGTAGATGCCGATGCTCTTGTTTCTGACGATGCAATTGCAGAACAGGGTTAACAGGTCGTTTTCGTGGGTTAGCAAGTTGATTGCCTGCAGCGTCTGTGGGATAGAACGCGCTTCTACCGTGCCATCGCCCAGTTCCGCGCCGCGTATGGCCCCCCACATTTCATGTCCGCCTACGCGCTCATTGAAAATCTTGGGCACCGGATAAAATGCCAGTTCACTGGGCTTGGTAATCATGACATCAACGACCCGCATCAGGTAGTTTGTGGCATAAACGGCATGGAAGGTGTTATCGTGCAAGAAGACATGCAGGCCGCTGGCCGGTCCGGTGCGAATCTCGTCTGCCAGCGCCCGCGTCTCCTCCCAGGTGAAGTGAGTGTGGAGCAAGTCCTGGTAGTCGGCCAGTTGGGGTTTGAGCCAGTCCCAGTTGGCTTTGTGGTCGCCCAGGTTGACGAAAAGCGCCACTTTGTCTTTTTGAATAAGCGGAATGGCGTATTCAATAATGGCTTTGAATAGTTCGCGTTGGGCGCCGGCGCCGCCCATCGTCAGCAAGAAGCGCCGCGGTTCGTTGTTTCTCATGCGCCGCAGGCGGGCATCACAATCGGATTCCACGTTTTCCACGATTTCGTGGTCTACGTGATGGCCGGTATAATACAACGCGTTGGGTGGGGTGGGATTTAAGATTTTTCCCGATTCGTCAAATCCGCGCATGACGCGAAAGCCATAATAACCCGAAGGCGATTGTACGCCGTGCTTGGCTCCCTCTGTCAACTGGAAGGCCATGGGCCAGTTGTCAAACATCATGTCCACCACATTGGTCATCCCGCCGGCCACCGCGCCCATGCAATTCCACATGTGTGAGGTCAACATGGGAACATCGGCCGGTAACGCCTCATACAGGTTGCGGAAAAGTTCGCTCATTTTGTAATCTTTGACTTCTGTTTTCAGAAAGCGCCACGGCCACGTGACGATCCATTGATTCAATAACCAGTTTAGGCCGGGCAAAGTTGCCTCGCCGGTTGTCAGGCATTCCCAAATATACTTGTTGAAAAGTGCATTGCGCTGTGAGAGACGCGAGAAGCGGGAGTAGTTGGTGTTACACCAGTTGATGACATCTGTAGTTACGCCGGGGATTGCCAGCAAATCGAGCCAGTAGGGTTGAAAACCCATCGCACGCGCACACGAGACGCCGGCCATGGCGATGCGGTAATGTCCAAACCCCATACGAATGGTGCTGACCACCACCGCATTTTCTGGATTGAAGGGTTCGCCTTCGCCGCGGACAATGTCCTTTAGGCCAAAGATACTGCCCCCGTAAGGATTCTCGCGCACACCCAAAGTATATTTCTCATTTGGGTCATATTTGAATTTTCGAGCCAACATCTTCTGCCAGCGAATGGCCGCTTTGGACTGAGAAACTTTTAATTTATTGCCGTAAACTACAAACTGACCGTTTTCCATTTTCATAGCCAGCGTTCTCCTCAATGGATTGGAAAAGTTTTAAGATGATGTATCCTGACTATTTTGCCAGGCAATTGCATGCATGACTTCACTGCAAGAAGGCGTTTCTTGGCGCAAGGGCGCAAAGAATAAGGCGAATTGTAACCGTTTTCCCTCGCCCTAACCCTCGTTGGACTTACCCTTTCACGCCAGAACTGGTGGCGCTCTCGACAAAGAAGCGTTGCGCCAGAATGTAGATGATCATGGGCGGTAGGATGGCAATTGCCGCCCCTGCCATGACGAGATTGGCATTGTCGGCTGCCCGGCCGCGCAAAATGGAGAGCGCCAGGGTAAGCACGTGATTGGCACGGTTGCCGGTATTGATGATGACCAGCGGCCAGAAGAACGAGTTCCAGGCGTATAGGAATGTAAAGGTGGCCAGGGTCGCCAAAGCCGGGACGCTGGCGGGGATGAAAATTGTCCACAGAATCTGCAGGCGTGAGGCGCCGTCAATCAGTGCTGCCTCTTCGATTTCTTTCGGGATGGTAATAAAAAACTGACGCATCAGGAAGGTGCCGTAAGCCGTGAATATCCAGGGGATGATGAGCGATGCCAGTTTATCTACCCAGCCGATGAAGACCATTAACTGATATAACGGCGTGACCAGGACGACAAACGGAATCATGATGGTGCCAAGGTAAATCAGGAAGATCTGCTCGCGGCCGGGGAATCTCAAACGCGCCAGGGCATATCCTCCCAGCACCGATGTAACCAGTTGTCCTACCATGACCAGAATGGTCACCAGGGCGGTGTTGCTCAGGCTGCGGTCTAAGCCTTGAAGTTCGGTCACTTCTTTATAGTTTTGGGGCCGGATGGTTAACTTTTCAACCGGCTCGCTCAGACGGACATTTTGGAACGCCTCCCTGGACGGTTCTTCCGGGTCCACAAAGCGTCCAACGGCGGTTTGATTGGTCAGCACCATCGGGATTGTTTTGCCGTCTATGGGCACATCCCAAAGCGCTTCTTCCTTGCCGTTGAAGATAATGCTCTTTTGATTCTCTGCTCCGCCGCTGGGCTGTACCTTGCTGATTGGCACCGTATAGGTTATCTCTGGCCGATTAGGGTCGGCATAAACGCCGGCCTTGATATTGGTTTCAACCAAAGCGTACGGTTTCTTTTCATCGCCTACACTGACGTAGTACAGCGGCTTCTCTCCCTCGTAACCGGCCACAACGGTTGTCACCTGTTCGCGCGGTAATAAACGCGGCGGATAGCGGAAGGTGTCTTTTTGATACTTGAAGGAAGTGGAAAACATGAAGATGAAGGGGAATAGCATGATATAGGCAAACCCAATCAGGATTGCATAGGTTGCCAGATTCCCCAGTAGGGTAAGGAAGCGATACTTGGATCTCATGGTTGCCTGCCGTTTATGCGTATGTACCGCCGCGTTGTCGGCGGTATTGCAACAGAGTCACGCTAAAGATAACGACAAACAACACCCATGCAACTGCCGAGGCGTATCCCTGCTGGAAACGCTGGAAGCCCTTAACGTACAAATACAGCACCAGCGAGATGGTAGAGTTGGCCGGACCTCCGGGCGGCTCGGTGTTGATCAGGACGTAAACCTGCTCAAAAAGTTGCAAGGCGTTGATAATGGCTGTGGTGACTACGAAGAAAGTAGTGGGGGCCAGGAGCGGGATGGTGATTTTGGTGAATTGCGCCCATTTGCTGGCGCCATCTACCGTGGCGGCCTCGTAGATTTCCTTTGAGATGTTCTGCATGCCGGCAAGAAATAGTACGGTATCAAAGCCTATCCATTGCCATGCAGACATGATGACTACGGCCAGCAGTGCCGTGCGTGTATCTGAAAGCCAGCGGATTTGGGGGTCTGCAATGGCAAACCCAAAAATGTTGTTAATAAAATTAATCACGCTTACAATCGAGTAGTTGATATAGCCAACGGCGGCGTTATACAACCACTGCCAGATGAGCGCTACGCCAACTACCGCCGCTACGCTGGGCAAAAAGTAGATGGCCCGGAAAAACTTCATCCCTGGCAGTTTGCTGTTGAGAAGGTTGGCCAATAACAATGCCGGGATGACGCTCAGCGGAACCGCCAGCAAGCAGAACACGACGGTGTTCCGCAGGGCAATCCAGAAGAGTTTGTCCTGTGCGCCGATGATGAAACCGCGGCCGAACAAGGTGATGCGGGTTAGTTCATCGTAAATCTTGGTATTCAGCACCTCGGTCGCCGGCTGAGCCGGACTCGAGAGAGGCGCAATGGTTAAGTTAAGCAGTGAAATGTAGTTTTTTAGCCCCACCCAATCGCTCACCTTTGTGGTGGCGTCGTAGTTGGTGAAACTAAAGTAAAACGAAAGCAAGAGAGGAGCGGCGAAGAAGAGCAGGAATCCCAATAAATTTGGGGATAAAAACAGCAAACCGTTGAGCATCTCTTCGTGGGCATTGTTGGCCTTCAGCGCGTTGGCGCTGTCTTTGCGCCAGAGGACCCAGACCATCACGCCAAACAAGATGGCTCCTGCGGTCAGCAAATAAGGTGGGAGGCTGTTATAACGTTTGATCAGTGCGAGCAGGCCGGGGAGGGTGCGAATGGCCAGGAGAAAGAGCAGCCCAAAGATGCCCATGATGATTTTGCCTGCCCGGCGGAAGGCTTGTTGCCGCTTGGGGAAGTTTTCGTATCGGTCGCCAAAGGCGCTGACAAGATAGCCGGCAAAGATGCCGCCCAGGTAAGGGATTCCGCGCGGAAAGGTTTCTGCCAGGGCATCAATGCCGAGAAAAACGCCCAGGACATGCAAGGTTCCCAGGAAGCAAAAGAGAAAACCAAGATAATTGATGACCAATGAAATGACCCGGCCGCGGTGTTCGCCGCGCCGGATGAAAATGGCGGCCAGTGTGCTGGCGAGTCCGCCGGTTAGCATGACGATGGTAAGTAACAGACGCAGCCAGACGGCCATCTTGCCGGCTTGCCAGAGCGGGACAATCCCGCCCAACAATCCTATGGTCAAGGCAATGTGCCATACAAATGCGAGGCGCAGCAAGAAATGGGTGCGGTTATCAATTTCGGGTTTGGCCATGAAGCCTCCTGAAAACCGGTGCCGGGAAAATGGGGCGGACGGCACGCGCCGTCCGCCCGGTAGTGGAACAGATTTTACTTGAACGCTTTGTTGGCCTCGGCGCAGATGCTGGCCTTGAATTCGTCAATGGTGGTCTTGCCGGTCATGAGAGAAGCAATGGCCGGGTCCATCACAGCCACAAATTCGGGCCAACTTCCAGCCCACAATGGACCTTCGGCGGTGGGCATGTCCATCAACCCGTTGATGAAGGCCTGATTGTTGTCGGGAGGTGTGAAGGTCAGGAAGGCATTGATGGCTTCGTCGCTGACGCGGCTGGGGATGTTGGTGCCCAGTTCAGAGATCATGCCCTGGGTTTCGGCTGTGGTCAGTTCTTGCAGCAGTTTCCAGGCTTCTTCGGGGTGCTGGGTGTTGGCGTTGATAACATAGGCGCCCCAGAACAGCCAGTTGCCCATGTGGCCCGAGGGACCCTTGGGCAGTTCAACAGCATCCCAGTTGAAATTGGCGTTCGCGCGTACGCCGGGGGTGGCCCAGCGGCCATTCTGGAACATGGCCACGCGTCCGGCCATGAAGGGCGGCTCGCTGTCTTCGCCATAGGGGACGGCAACCGGATTGTCGCCCACATACAGGTCGCGCTGGAAGGCCAGACCGGCAATTGAGCCTTCAGAATCCAGGCCGCAGGCGGTGCGATCGGCGTTGTAGAAGCCGCCGCCGGCAGCGTTCATCCAGACGCCGTAGGGGCCCCACCAGGCATTGGCGCCATAGCCATAAACATCCGGCCCAAGGGCGCGGACTTTGGTGGCGACGTCCTTGAAGGCTTCCCAGTCCCATTTGCCCTCGGCGGCCAGTTGACGCGGATCGGGCGCGCCGGCTTCGTTGATCAGGTCAAGGTTCAGGTAGAGAACGAAGGTGGACACATCGCGGGGCAGGCCCCACAGGGCGCCGCTGTTGGCGCCTTCGGCACCGGTTTCCAGGTTGTGAGTCAGGTGGGCCATCGGAGCCGGATAGAAGTCGTCTACGCTGAAGCCTTCGGTGGCGGCGGCCAGGTCATTCAGGTTCAAAATCAGGCCGCGCGAGGCAAAGTCGGCGATATCGGTGCCGGGAATCCAGAAGACATCGGGGGCGGTTCCGGCTGCGATTTCGGTCTTGAGCACGTCTTGATAAGAAGACGACTCGCTGCCACCCGGTTCATAAACCAGTTTGATGCCTTCCAGTTTCGCGTCGATCGCGTCGCTGGCTTTTTGATAAACGTCAATTTCGGCCTGATTATCGGGGCGGGTGCGCCAGCGGATGGTGATTTCTTCGGCCGGGGCGGGGGCCGGTGCTTCTGTGGCTGCCGCGGGGGCTTCTGTGGCGGCAGGTTCTTCAACCGGGGCGGGCGCTTCTTTGGGGCCGCAGGCGGTCAGAAGCAGTGTGGCGGCCAAGAGCAGGGACAATGCTGTCCAAATCGATTTGCGTAACATAATTGGGGATCTCCTTATCCTCTTGTAATCTGGTGGAAAAAACATTTAAGGGGATTGATGCGGGTGTTGTTGCAGGCGATCACCTCCTTTCGAATAAATGGGGTGAAATAATCAATTTCGACATTTGGCAGTTGAGCCGCGTACAACCAGTTCGGCGGCAATCTGCACGTGAGGCCGCTCTTTCGTCGGCTGTTCTATGCCCTGAATGAGCAGGCGCGCTGCCTCAACACCAATCGCAAGCATATCTTGCCGCATGGTTGTCAGGGGCGGGGCAAAATAGGATGCAAGCGGCATGTCGTCAAAGCCGATGACAGAGACGTCTTGGGGAACGTGCAAGCCGGCTTCTTGCAGGGCATGAATAGCGCCAACTGCCATGCGGTCGTTTTGAGCAAAAAGGGCCGTGAAAGATGCGCCGCTATCCAGCCAGCGACGGATGGCGTTATACCCCGAAGTAGCCGACCAATCTCCTTCGAGAATCAGGTCCGGGTCTGGGTTAAGGCCCGCTTCCTGCAATGCGGATTCGTAACCGGCCTGGCGGTCGCGGGAGCAGTCCTCTGCCAGCGGGCCGGTCAGGAGCGCGATGCGGCGATGGCCCAGCTCCAGCAGGTGTTGGGTGGCGATACGGCCTGCGCCTTTGTCGTCCAGTGTCACCGAACGGATGGCGCCGCCGCGCGGCCGAGAGCCGACAAAAACAAGCGGCACGTTGGTTGGAACATGCTGGTAGCGCGCGTCGATATAGGGGTTGATGACGATCAAGCCCTCGGTGCGGCGGCTGGCAACCAATTCGTCCACCAGGTTGGCGAAGGTGCTTTCTTCGGGGGCAGAAGCAGAGATCAGGTAATACCCATGGCGATAGGCTTCGCCGGTGGCGCCTTCGATGATGCTGGCCAAGGTGTAGTCTGTCAGGTTGGGGGAGAGGCAGGCAAGGGTGTGGGCGCGTCCAAGCGCCATTTCGCGCGCCAACGCATTCGGGCGGTAATCCAGTTCGGCAATGGCCTGCTCAACTTTTTGCCGCGTTTCCGGGCTGACGCGTTCAACACCGTTGATGACGCGCGAAACCGTCTGGTGGGAAACCCCTGCGCGGGCGGCAACATCTCGAATGGTGGCTTTAGAAGTCTTAGGCATGTCGGTCCTATCGGCGTGTGACCGGTCACGTGACCGGTCACATTGTAGCATATTTTTGAGGCGCGTTTCAATATGACAAAAGTCACTTCCTTGTTTTTTTGCACTGGTAAAACCTGCGGGAGGGCAGGCGGTTACGATGCGCGCCCAAAATGTTCCATGCGATTCCTTTATCCGTCTTCCACTGTGCAAATGGCAAAATTCATTTACAATATTCCTATGGATGTCATCCTGACACACGAGCAAGCCGATTTTGACGCCCTGGCTTCCCTTTTTGGCGCTTATCTGCTGGACGAAAAGGCCCTGCCGGTTTTGCCGCGGCGCATGAATCGCAATCTGCGCGCCTTTCTGACGCTTTATGGGGCAGAGTTCCCCTTTGTTGACCCGCGCGATCTGCCCCAGAAGAGCATCGAACGGGTGACGCTGGTAGATACGCAGTCGCTGGTTACACTCAAAGGTATGGGGGATACGACAGAGGTCCACGTCATTGATCACCATCCGCGCCGCGCCGGTCTGCCCGATACCTGGCAATTTACCTATGCGCCAACCGGCGCGACCACGACGGTGTTGGTAGAAGCCATGCAGGCCCACAACGGGCACCTGAGCATGATTCAAGCGACTCTGTTGCTGCTTGGCATTTATGAAGATACCGGGGCGCTTACCTATGCCAGTACCACCTCGCGCGATGTGCGTGCTGCGGCCTATCTGTTGGAGTTGGGGGCCAGCCTGCAAATCGCGGTTGATTTTCTCAACCCGCCGCTTTCTCCTGACCAGCGGCAGATTTACGAAAAACTGGCGTCTTCGGCCGAGACCTATGAGATTGCCGGGCGGCGCATTGTGATTGCCTGTGCCGATGCCACCGGCCTGAGCGAAGAAATTTCTACGCTGGCGCACAAATTGCGCGATTTGCTCGATCCTGATGCTCTTTTTGTGCTTGTGCGTACCGATGATGGTGTGCGGTTGGTGGCGCGTTCGACGACTGACCAGATTGACGTGGCTGCGATAGCCGCTCAATTTGGCGGCGGTGGACATGATCGGGCCGCGGCTGCCCTTCTCCGCCCGGATAAAGAACCGTCAGATGACCTTCTGATGGAGACGCGCGCTCGTTTGCTTGAGATTCTGCCGCGCTTTGTCCGTCCGCTTGTCACAGTCGCCCAGATTATGTCGAACAAACCGCGCTTGCTCGACCCTGAAACCCCGGCTCAAGAAGTGGCCCGCTTGATGCAGCGTTATGGCTATGAGGGTTTCCCGGTGGTCAAAGACGGGCGTGTTTTAGGCCTGCTCACCCGCCGGGCGGTGGACCGCGCTCTGGCGCACAAACTCAATTTAACGGCTGCCAGCCTGATGGAGGCCGGCAGCGTAACAGTCCGGCCTGAAGATTCGCTCGAAACCCTTCAGGCGCGCATGACAGACAGCGGTTGGGGTCAGATTCCGGTGGTAGATGAATCGGGCGCCGTGATCGGGATTGTCACTCGCACCGACTTGCTCAAGACGCTCTCGCCTGGCAAGCATCGTCCAAGCCGCCGCAGTCTGGCCTCCAAACTGGAAGGCGCCCTGCCTCCCGAACGTCTGGCGCTCACGCGCCTGGTGGCTGCCGAGGCCGAGGCGCAGGGACTGGCCGTGTATGTGGTTGGCGGCTTTGTACGCGACCTGCTCCTCGGGCGCCCCAGCCTGGACTTTGATATCGTCGTTGAGGGTGATGCCATTCTCCTGGCGCGTGCCCTCTCTGCAAAACATGGCGGGCGCTTTACCTCGCACACCCGCTTTGGCACGGCCAAGTGGTTCTTGCCTGCGGACCTGATTGACTCGCAATCGTCCAATCTGCCGGCTTTTGTGGACCTGATTTCTGCCCGGCAGGAGTATTATGAGCGTCCCACAGCCTTGCCAACCGTGGAGCGCGGTTCGATCAAACTGGATTTACATCGCCGCGATTTCACCATCAACACCCTGGCCCTGCGTTTGGATGGACGTCACTTTGGCGAACTCTATGACTACTGGGGCGGCCTGGCCGACCTGGAGCGCGGCCTGGTGCGCGTCCTGCATTCGCTGTCATTTGTGGACGATCCAACGCGCATGATTCGCGCTGTGCGTTTTGAACAGCGTTTCGGCTTCCAAATTGAAGACCGCACCCTGCAATTGATGGACGAAGCCCGTCCCTTGCTTGACCGCCTGACAAGCGAGCGCATTCGCCATGAATTTGACCTGATTCTGGACGAACCCAATGCGCCTGCTATGCTCTCCCGCCTGTCTGACTTGCACTTGCTTGCCGCATTGAAGCCGAACCTGCCCTGGAACGCGACGATTCGCGCCCGGCTGGAAAAACATCTCTCAGATTCCATCCCGAACGAATGGCTCGGTTCTGGCTGGACTTTGGGCGGGCTGCCGTCACGACGCGCGTTGGGCTACCTCCTGTGGCTGTTGGACCAGCCCCTGGCGGCTCTGAATCCTGTTATCAACCGCCTGCGTCTGACCGCGCCGCTGGCGCGTGCCCTGCGCCTGGCTTCCATCCTGTGGGCGGACCTGCCCTCTCTGGCCGGTGCCCCGCCTTCTACCTGGGTGGGCCGGCTGGATGGTATTCCTCTGCCGGCAGTGTATGCTGTCTATTGTGCCGCAGAAGGGGAGGCCAGAACCAACCTTGAGAAATATGCCCGTACTTGGCGGCATGTCCAACCGCGTACAGACGGTCATGTCCTTCAATCGCTTGGTCTGCCTCCCGGCCCCGCCTATCAGAATCTCCTGCGCCGTCTGCTTTATGCCCGCCTGGACGGCGAAGTGGTGAGCGATGCAGATGAAGAGGCTTTGCTCAAGCGCTTGCTTTCAGAGTAGGCGGCTGTCATTTGGAAGCGGCGGCAGTCAAGATGATCCCAAAACAAAAGCCAGATGGATGGTGAAGCATGCGCTTTGACGCAAAGGCAACGCATGGTATTCATATTGTAATTTTTCTGTTGATAGCCCTGTTGCTCACGGCCGGACGGGTGGGTACGTCTTTTCGCAATTTTGCCTTGCTTACCCCCGATTTGGGCGTTTATGCTTCGTTTGCGGCCGCGCAGGAACATCCCGAATTGTTTGTCAACGATCCCCTCTTATCGCGCCCAGAAAACATTCACGATTACGATTTGCTTTATTTTCCGCTGGTCAAGGGGCTGAAGGGACTGTTTGGCAATTACGGCACGGCCTCGATTGCCTTTTTGCCGCTATGCATTTTTCTACATTTGCTGGGCTTTTACCTGCTGGGCTGGGAAGCGTTTAAGTCTCCCTGGGCGGCCTTGTTGATTTCGCTCCTGCTTTCCGCGCCGACGGTTTTGAAATCCCTGCCCGGCTACTGGGGGCTGACTCTGGACCCTATGCCGCGCTCTATGTACCAGAGCCTGTTGCCTTTTGTCCTTGCCTTTGTCCTGCATTATGGGCGCGAGATAAAATGGTGGCCTGCGTGTATGGCCTTGTTGGCTTTGCTCACCTATGTCCACCCGATTGGCACGCCGGTGTGGGGGCTTGCCGTGCCGTTGGGACTCTGGCTCTCGGCCAGGGGAAGCAAGTTCTCAGCCAGGTTGCGCATGCTGGCACTTTCGATACTGGTCTTCATTGCCATCCTTACCCCTTTTCTAGCCACCTATTTTGCAGGCACAAAGTGGGGCGTAAACACAGGGGCAGACTACGAAAAGGTGGTGGGTATTGTCAATGAGCGTTTTCCTGTAGGCACGCTTCAGCCTGAGATCAGTCTGTTCAACTTCTTTTTCAAGGAGGGGGTAGAAGGGGAAATCGGCCCTCTGTGGTATGTGTTCTGGATTGCCAGTCTGGCCGGTCTGGCAGTGGGTTTGCTTTGGCCTCCTTCGGACTCTGCCCGCTTTGTGTTCCGTTCGCTCGCGGGCTGGATGGCAGGCGTCCTGATTGGGGCAGCCATCATTCCGATTGTTGAAAAAAAGATTTTTGCTCACTTGCGAATCTTTCCTCCCGAACTTGAATTGGTTAGAAACTTGCGTTATCTTGTCCCCTTGCTGTTGTTTGCCTTGTGTTATGCTGTCTGGGTTTTCAAGGAGCCGTTGGTCCGCTTTTTTCTGCGCCGGCATACGCCCTTGTCTCGCTGGCTCGGCGCGATTGCATCCCTTTTTCTTTTGCTTTGGGTTGGAGTGGGGACAATGCAGAAGCAAGAATTTGTAGAGGCTTTACGCCAAAACGCGAAATGCTTCCTGCAGGCTCAAGTGATATGTCCGTTGCCGCCCGGGCAGACCGACTTTATCCGCGTTCTAGACGAGTTACAGGCCAGGACGCCGCCCGGGGCGCGTGTATTTTCGGAAGAGCAAGAAGTTGCCGTTCGTTATTATGCCTTGCGTCCTTTGGTCTATTCGTATAAAGATGGCAGCCCCCTTGCTTATACCGACCATGCCGCTTTGCTGAGTTGGCACAAACAATATGTACGGATGACCGAGTTGGAGCGTATGCGCCGTTTCCCGTTTCGCCGCAAAGGCTATTTGAAGGGTCTGGTAGACTTTGCCCAAGATGCCGGCGCAGAATATGTCATTCTGCATGAACCATATCGCCCGGAGAATTACTATCCCTCCAGGCTGACCTGTTTGTATACCAATTCGTCTTACTCCCTCTATGCCTTGACGCCTTGAACCTCTATGGCCAATGACCTATTACAATCGTTTCCATGTTGCAGTGTTGATGTTGAGAACGGCTTTCGGATTGAGGGGTGTTGTTAATGTAAGATTCTTCCCTTGACCGTCTTTTGCTTCCGCATTAAAATCGAGCAACTTTGCACCTGCTAGCGAATGCATTTGAAGCGTCCCGAAGGTTGCTGGAAAAGGCCAAAAGAGTTTCAAAAAACCTTCGGGACTTTGCCTGCGTCATCAGGTAACTTTTTGAAAAGGGAAACCGCGTGTTTGAAACGCTCACAGGACGGCTAAATCAGGTTTTCAATGGGCTGCTGCGGCGGGGGAAACTCTCTGCCGCCGATGTGGACGCGGCAATGCGCGAGGTGCGCCTGGCTTTGCTGGAGGCGGATGTCCACTTTAGCGTCGTCAAGGATTTTGTGGCACGGGTGCGGGAACGCGCCATTGGTGCCGAAGTCTCAAAGGCGCTGAATCCCGGCCAGCAGGTCATCAAGATCGTTCACGAAGAATTGATCGGCGTTTTGGGCGACCCTGCGCCGCTCAATCTGAGCGGGCCCAAGCCGCGTGTGATTCTGCTGGTTGGCCTGCAGGGTTCGGGCAAAACGACTGCGGCCGGCAAGTTGGCCCGCCTCTTGCGTTCCAAGGGCGAGCGTGTTCTGCTGGTGGCCGGCGACCCTTACCGTCCGGCGGCCGTTCAGCAGTTGCAAACCCTTGGCGCTCAATTGGATGTGCCGGTGGTGGCCGACGCAAGCCTGAAGCCGCCCGACCTGACGGCACGCGCCTACAGTCAGGCTGAGAAAGGCGGCTACACGGTGATGATTGTGGACACCGCCGGCCGCTCTCAGTTGGATCAGGAATTGATGGACGAACTGCGCGCCATCACCCGCAAAGTCAAACCGGTGGATACGTTGCTGGTGGTGGATGCCATGATCGGGCAAGAGGCTCTGCGTGTAGCAGAAGGCTTCCGCGACGCGGTGCAGATTAGCGGCCTGATTCTGAGCAAGATGGACGGCGATGCACGCGGCGGCGCGGCCATTTCTATCCGCGCGGTGACCGGCGTCCCCATCAAGTTTCTTGGGACGGGCGAGAAGTTAGACGCATTAGAGACATACGATCCTTCGCGTCTGGCCTCCCGGATTTTGGGGATGGGCGACGTCATTGGCCTGATTGAGAAGGCTGAGGCGGCTTTTGATGCTCAGACGGCTCAGAAACAGACCGAGCGTTTGCTGAAGGGCGAATTTTCGCTGGAAGACTGGCTGGAACAGATGCGCCAGATGCGCAAGATGGGCCCGCTCAGTCAAATGCTGGAAATGCTCCCGGGCCAGTTTGGGCAGGCGGCGCGCTCTGCCGACCCGCGCGAAATGGAGCAGAACTTGAAACGCGTGGAGGCAATCATCTGTTCGATGACCCTCCAAGAACGGCGGAATCCGGATATACTTAACGCCAGCCGCCGCAGACGGATTGCACGCGGCTCAGGCACTGACGTCCAGGATGTGAACCGGCTCATCAAGCAGTTCCGCGAGGCGCAGCGCCTGTTCAAGACACTCAAGAAAACTGGCGGACGCGGTCTGTCGCGTCTGTTCGGCTAAGGCACACCTGACCCCCGAGGGCGCCTCCTTTCGCGCATCCCTCTCCTCGCCGGTCGAGCGTGCCGCTACTTGTTCAAAAAACGATTACAACATGTTCTAAGGAGACTTCAAGTATGGTTCGTATTCGACTTCGTCGTGTTGGCCTGAAGGGCCAGCCCTCTTACCGTATTGTTGCCGCGGATAAGGAAGCCCCGCGCGATGGCCGTTTCCTGGAGATTTTGGGCTATTACAATCCCCGCACAGAACCGGCTACCATTGAACTGAAAGAAGACCGGCTCTACGATTGGATGAGCAAGGGCGCTCAGCCGACCGAGTCGGCGGAGCAGGTTTTGCGGACTGCCGGGGCGCTGGAACGTTACGCTCGTTTCAAGGCCGGCGAGGCGCTGGAAACCTTGCTTGCCGAGGCCAAAGAAGCGGCCGCCAAACGCAATGTAAACGCCAAGACGCGCCGTAATTAACTGCACCTGAAAAGCCGAAAGAGGCGTCTGCAATGAAAGCCATGATAGAGTACATTGCTCGTTCACTGGTTGAAAAGCCAGAAGCGGTGGTGGTGAACGAGTTTCGCTCTGGCGACCGGGTACGGCTGGAATTGAGCGTGGCCCGCGAAGATATGGGGCGGGTGATCGGTAAAAGCGGCCGGGTAGCCAACGCCATCCGAACGCTGTTGCGCGTAGCCGCAGAACGCGAGGGCGTTCAGGCTACATTGGATGTGCTGGAACCCTGATGCCGTCTCGCCGAGCCCTGACCCGTGCCGAGAAGGACGCGTCCGGTCAGAACGGGCCCGTCTATTTGGCGGTCGGTCAACTACGCCGCCCGCATGGCGTGCGCGGCGAAATGTTGATGACTGTTCTGACCGATTTTCCGGAACGACTTAAGCCCAAGAAGCGTTTGTTTGTCGGCGACCAGCACGAGCCTTTGTTGATACGCAGCCTGCGGCACCATGCCGAAGGGATGCTGATATCGTTTCAGGGCTTGGATACGCCTGAGGACGTTGGCCGTTTTCGCAATCAATACGTTTTTGTGGACGCGGCGGATCTGCCGCCCCTGCCCGAAGGTGAGTATTATCACCACCAGTTGATCGGCTTGCAGGTTTTCTCGGAAGACGAGGCGCACCTGGGCGTGTTGACAGAAATCATCGAGACCGGCGCAAACGATGTGTATGTGGTGACTGATGACGCCGGCGGGGAGATTTTGCTGCCGGCTATCTCCGAGGTTGTGCTGGATGTGGATGTGGAGCGCGGCCGGATGCGCGTTCACTTGCTCCCCGGCCTGCGCGGCGAGGAGTAGAGCCGGTGGAGGCGCGTTGTTACTGGCTGGGGTTCAATCTGGTCAAGGGCATTGGCGCCGTCCGTCTCCAAAGCCTGGTTCAATATTTCGGCAGTGTAGAAAACGCCTGGCAGGCGGAGGCGGGGGAACTTCTTCGGGCCGGACTCGGCCCTCGGGTTGTTGAGCGCCTGCTCCAGGTTCGGCAGGGAACCGATTTGGAACGCCTTTGGGAGCGGATTCAATCTCAGGGGATTCGGATGCTGACTTGGGAGGATGAATCCTATCCGCCTCGTCTGCGGGAAATTGAACAACCGCCGCCGGTGTTGTACCTGCGCGGCGAATTGCTGGAAGAAGACTTCTGGGCCGTGGCGATGGTGGGCACGCGCCGGGTAACCCCATATGGCCGCCAGGTGACCGAAGAGATAGCCTCGGTGCTGGCTGCCAACGGCGTGACGGTGGTCAGCGGGCTGGCGCGGGGGGTGGACGCGGTGGCCCATCACACCGCGCTCAAGGCCGGCGGACGCACGCTGGCCGTGCTTGGCAGCGGCGTGGACCGCATTTATCCGCCCGAACACCGCGCCCTGGCCGAGCAGATCATGGCGCGCGGCGCGCTGATCAGCGACTATGCTCCCGGCACTCCTCCCGAAAGCGCCAACTTTCCCCCGCGCAATCGCATTATCTCCGGCCTTTCGGTGGCTACCATTGTGGTCGAAGCCGGCGAGACCAGCGGCGCATTGATCACTGCCGAGTTTGCCGCCGAGCAGGGGCGCGAGGTGTTTGCCGTTCCGGGCAGCATCCTGGCGCCGCAGAGCAAAGGCACCAACCGCCTGATTGCCAATGGCGCCCGGCCGCTGCTGGATGCGCGTGATGTGCTGGATGTACTTCACCTGAGTCATGTCAGCCAGCATCAGGCGGCGCGCAAGGCCCTGCCGGTGGATGCTACCGAAGCGCAGATTGTTACGGTGATGAGCGAAGAGCCCCTGCACGTGGACGAGATTCGCGCCCGCTGCGGCCTGCCGATTGAGAAGGTGACGGCCGCGCTGGTGTTGATGGAGTTGAAAGGGATGGTGCGCCAGGTGGGCGGCTTGCAGTATGTGGCCGTGCGCGAGGGTCAGGCGGACTATATTACAAATTGATCTTATGAGATAAAAATGCTTGAAAACGTTTATGCAGTCATTATGGCGGGGGGCGGCGGGACACGCTTATGGCCGGTCTCGCGGCGCAATCGCCCCAAGCAAATGCTTCCACTGGTTGCAGACTGGACTTTGTTTGAAGCCACCGTGCGCCGCCTGGAAGGCCTGCTCCCCCCGGAGCGGATTCTGGTGGTGACCGTACCCGACCAGGCAGAAACGCTGCGCGCTCAGGCGCCGCAGATTCCGCCTGAAAATTACCTGCTGGAACCCGCGCCGCGCGGGACGGCCTCGGTGGTGGGACTGGCGGCTGTCGCAATTCGGAAACGCGACCCATCTGCCCTGATGGTGGTTTTGCCTTCGGATCACTTCATACGTAACCGCGATTTGTTCCATCTGCTCTTGCGGGTGGCGGCTGAAGTGGCCGGACAAGATTACCTGGTGACGCTGGGGATTACGCCCACGTATCCGGCCACTTCCTATGGCTATATCGAGAGCGGCGAAATGCTGCCCGGCGATTTCACCTACCCTGTCTATCGGGCTGTTCACTTTCGCGAGAAGCCAGACGAGAACCAGGCGCGCGAGATGATTCTGCGCGGTAATTATTCCTGGAATTCCGGCATGTTTATCTGGAAGGCTGAGCGCATTCTACAGGAAATCGGTTTGCACATGCCGGACTTGAAGTCGGCTCTGGATTCGCTGGATGAAGCCTGGGGGACGAGGCTTCAGGCAGAGAGGCTTGAGCAAATCTGGCCCGGTTTGCGCCCCGAGACGATTGACTACGGCGTCATGGAACATGCCCAAAATGTAGCCGTCCTCCCGGCCGGCGGGCTGGGCTGGAGCGATATTGGCAACTGGGATTCTCTCTTTGACGTTTTGATTCCAGATGGTGATGGCAATATCGTCTTTGCCGGCCATCATATTCCACTGGAGACGCACAATTCGCTGGTTTATGGCGCCGGCAACAACCGGCTGGTCGTGACCATTGGCGTGGATGATTTGATCATTGTGGATACCAGCGATGTCTTGTTGATTTGCCGCCGCGATCAGGCGCAAAAAGTGCGGCAGATTGTTGCCAGCCTCAAAAATTCCGATCGAGAACAATACACGTAGGAGGTATCTCTTGGAAGCCTATTGCATGAAATGCAAAGCCAAACGTGAGATCAAAGACCCCCAGCCGGCCTTTAACGCTGCCGGCTCGCCTGTCACGCGCGGACATTGCTCTGTGTGTGGTACGGTTGTGTTCCGCATGGGTCGTACGCCGGCGCACGAGGGCCTCAGTCCATCTGAAACCGTCCATAAGCGCGAGGGGAAACTGGTTATTGTCGAATCGCCGGCCAAGGCCAAGACGGTTGGACGCTTCCTGGGAAAGGGCTATACGGTGCGGGCTTCGGTGGGTCACATCCGTGATTTGCTGCGTTCCCAACTTTCGGTGGACGTGGAGAATAATTTCCAGCCGAAGTACCGCGTTCCCAATGAGAAAAAGGAAGTGGTGCGCGAACTCAAACAACTTGCCAAACAGGCTGAGGAGATCTACCTGGCAACCGACCCCGACCGCGAGGGAGAGGCCATTTCCTGGCATCTGCTGGAAGCCGCCGAGATTGAGCCTCAGCGCGCGCGGCGGGTTGTCTTTCATGAGATTACCGAGCCTGCGATACAGGAAGCCTTTTCTCACCCGCGCGCCATCAACATGGATTTGGTCAACGCCCAACAGGCGCGGCGTGTGCTGGACCGGTTGGTGGGCTACAGCATCAGCCCGATTTTGTGGGAGAAGGTGCGCAGCCGCCTGTCGGCAGGGCGTGTTCAATCTGTGGCCATGCGCCTGATTGTCGAGCGCGAGCGCGAGATTGAGGCCTTTGTGCCGGTAGAATACTGGACGATTGGGGCTGAGTTTCGGCCTGAAGGTCTCAAGTCCACCTTTTTGACCAAACTGGCGCGCATAGACGAGCAGGAACCAGAGTTGGGGAGCGAGGCTGTGGTCCGGCCTATTCTGGTGGATATGGAGACGGCAGCCTATGTGGTGAGCAAGGTCAAGCGCGGCGAGCGGCGGCGCAAGCCATCTCCGCCTTTTACCACTTCCACGCTGCAGCAAGAGGCTTCGCGCAAATTGGGCTTTACGGCCAAGCGCACCATGGGGCTGGCCCAGGGCCTGTACGAAGGTCAGGATGTGGGTGAGGGCGGCACGACCGGCCTGATCACCTACATGCGTACCGATTCGACCAATGTGGCCGAGGTGGCCCAAAAGGAAGCGCGCGCGTATGTTGAAGGCAAGTACGGAAGCAATTACCTGCCTGCCGAGCCGCCGGTCTATAAGACCAAGGTCGCCGGGGCGCAGGAAGCCCACGAGGCCATTCGTCCGACCTCTGTCATGCGCGACCCGGAGAAGGTCAGGCCCTATCTGGAACCGGCCATGTTCAAGTTGTACCAACTCATCTGGCAGCGCTTTGTGGCTTCGCAGATGGAAGCAGCCGTCTATGATACCTTGCAGGTGGAAGTAACCGGCAAAACCGCTGCCCACGAGTATTTACTGCGCGCTTCGGGTTCGGCGGTTAAATTCCCCGGCTTCCTGGTGGTGTATGAAGAGGCGCGCAGCGAGGATGCCGCCCCCGAAGATGAAGAGAACGTCCGCATTCCGGCCAGCATTGCCGAAGGCCAGAAGCAGGAACTGGTGCGCCTGATTCCCGAACAGCACTTTACCCAGCCGCCGCCGCGTTACTCTGAAGCCTCGTTGGTTGCCGCGCTGGAAGAGTATGGCATTGGCCGCCCATCTACCTACGCCCCCACCATTTCCACCATCCAGCAGCGCGGCTATGTGGAACGCGTTGACCGCCGCCTGATTCCAACCGAGACGGGCATGCTGGTCCACGACCTGATGATGCAGTACTTCCCGGACATCGTAGATTTGCAGTTCACGGCCCGCATGGAAGAAGACCTGGACCGCATTGCCGCCGGTGAAGCCGACTGGGTGCAGGTAATGCGTGAATTTTACGGCCCATTTGAACGGGATGTGGCCAAAGCCCAGGCGGAGATGCCGGCTACCAAGTCGGGCCCGGAACCGATTGGCCGCGCCTGCCCGGATTGTGGTAAGGAACTGGTCATTCGCTACGGACGTTACGGGAAGTTCATTGCCTGTTCCGGTTTTCCCGAATGCCGCCATACCGAGGCCTGGCTGGAAAAAATCGGCGTCACCTGTCCCCAGGACGGCGGGGATATCGTTGAACGCAAAACACGCAAGGGCCGTGTCTTTTACGGCTGCAACAACTATCCCAATTGCGATTTCACTTCCTGGAAGCGTCCGCTGCCCGCCCCGTGCCCCAAAGATGGCGGCATGCTGGTGATTGCCAACAAACGCGAGGCGCAGTGTCTCACCTGTCAGGAGACTTTCCTCCTGGAAGAGATCATGGCGGAAACGCCGGTTGAGTAAGGGAGACTTTCCATGTTCGTTTTTGTTGCTGGTTTGATTGACAAATCGCCTTATCTGGACCCCGGCTCTGGCAGTTTTCTGCTGCAACTGTTGATTGCCGGCATTGCCGGGCTGGGTGTTTTTATCGGCGCGCAGTGGGGCAAAATCAAAGCCCTGCTGACCGGCAAAAAAGTTACGAAAGAAGACGAGGACGACGAAACCAAGGATGAGTAAGCCTGACCGCCTTGGCGCTTCCTTCCGCGACCCGAGCGGTTTCCTCTTCACGCGCGATGGCCGTCTCTACCGGCAGGTCAATCACCTGTATGCTGCAGAGTACGACCGCCTGATGACCTCCGGCCTGTATGACAGGCTGGTCAAGGCCGGGATGTTGATTCCGCATCGTGAAGTGGACCTTCCGCCAGCCGAGCCGGACCTGGCCTACAAGGTGATTCAGCCGGAAAGCGTCCGGTTCATTTCCTATCCCTATGAGTGGTCCTTTGACCAGTTAAAAGACGCCGCCCTGACAACATTGACGCTTCAGCGCCGCGCCCTCAAGGCGGGCATGTCGCTCAAAGATGCCAGCGCCTACAACATCCAGTTTTTCGAGGGCAGGCCGGTTCTGATTGACACCCTTTCATTTGAAACCTATCGAGAGGGCCTGCCCTGGGTGGCTTATCGTCAGTTCTGTCAACACTTTCTGGCGCCGCTGGCGTTAATGACCCATCGCGATGTCCGCCTGGGGCAATTGCTGCGGATTTATATTGACGGCGTGCCGCTGGATTTGGCCAGCCGCTTGCTGCCATGGCGGACGCGCTTCAACCTGGGCTTGTTCACCCACATTCATGTTCACGCGGCGGTGCAGGCGCGCTTTGCCGACAGGCCGATTGAACGCCCGAAGGCGCAGGCCGGTATGAGCCGGCAAGCGATGCTTGGCCTGCTGAACAGCCTGGAAACGACCGTGCGCGGGCTAAAATGGAAACCGGCCCAAACAGAATGGGGGCGTTACTATGAGATGACCAATTACAGCGACGCCGCCTTTGAGCACAAAAAAAGGCTGGTAGCGGAGTGGGCCGGGAAACTTGAACCCAAACTGGTTTGGGATCTTGGGGCCAACACCGGCGTTTTCAGCCGTCAGGCTGCGGGCGCCGGGGCATACGTGGTGGCGTTTGACATTGACCCGCTGGCGGTGGCGCAGAATTACCGGCAGGTCAAAGAGGCGGGAGAGAAAAACATTTTGCCGTTGATGCTCGACCTGACCAATCCCAGCCCGTCGCTTGGCTGGGACAACCGCGAGCGCGATTCGCTGGCCGAACGCGGCCCTGCCGACCTGGTGCTGGCGCTGGCGCTCGTCCACCACCTGGCGATTTCCAACAACGTCCCCTTGCCGCAACTGGCTGATTTCTTCGCCGGGATTGGACGCTGGCTGATCATTGAATTTGTGCCCAAATCCGATTCGCAGGTCCAAAAATTGCTCCGCAGCCGCGAGGATATCTTCCCGCACTATACCCGCGAAGGCTTTGAGCAGTCGTTTGGCCGGCGTTTCAAGATTCACGCTGCCGTTCAGATTTGCGAATCGGAGCGGATGCTTTATTTGATGGAGCGTTTGTAAGTAACTACTCCCGCAGGCTTTGGCGCAATGTCCAGATCGCAAGATGTCTTTGCGAGTGCCGGCATTGGCTGCCAGCCTCGTTCTAACCTGCGGGCTGGTTAGGACTGTTGGCCCTTTTGCCGATTCTTGCACTTTTCTTGTATAATGGAAATGCTCATTTGTTCTGGCATTCCCTGTCTTGAGAGGAGCGTTACATGGCTGCATTGAACCGCATGGTTGAATTCATTCGCTCAAACAAACCCAGGCTGTATATCATTTTGGGGGTTATCGCGGGCTTTCTGTTTGGTCTCCTTTATGCTTACGTGCTTGCGCCGGTGGAGTATTTCGATACCACGCCGGACATTTTGCGCCACGATTTGCAGGTTGACTACATGCGCATGGCCATCGATTCGTATCAGGTCAACCGCGATATCAACCTGGCCGTCCGCCGCTGGGTGAACCTGGGCAAGGAGGCGCCCGATATTTTTGTGGAAATTCAGAACAACCGCGGCAAGCAGAGCCTGGATGCTATTCAGGCATATGGCCGGGATGTGCAGATTGCATTGAGTCAAATTTCGCCGGCTGTGCCCGAGGAGGAACAGCCGGCTGAGGGCGGTTCCAGCGTTGGAAGATATCTGTTGGTGGGCCTGGCTGTCCTGGCGCTTTTGGCGTTTGTGGCTGCCGTTGTTTATTTCTTCATGCGTCTGATGCGGCGCTCGGGCAGCGGGGTGATCACGCCTGCCATGCAGGCGCAGCAACTCAGCCGTCAAACCGAGCAGACGGATTACGGCTCTTTGGGATTGGCCGACCCAATTGCACATATGATGACCACGTATGTGCTAGGCGACAATTTGTACAACGAGTCGTTTAGCATTACTTCTCCGGCGGGTGAATTTTTGGGCGAGTATGGGGTGGATGTTTCAGAGAAGATCGGCGTGGGCGAACCCAAACGCGTGACCGCCATGGAGGTCTGGCTGTTTGACAAAAACGATATCAAGACGGCGACGAAGGTGTTGATGAGCGCCAACGCCTACAGCGACCTGGCTTTGCGTCAGCGGCTGGAAGCAAAGGGCGAACTGGTGCTGGTTGAGCCGCAAAAGCAAATTGTGCTCGAAACCGAGACGTTGCAGATGTTGGTGACGGTGGTGGAACTGGAGTATGGGACCGGGCCGCTGCCGCCGAACAGTTATTTCGAACGCATTACGCTGGAACTGGCGGTCTGGCCCAAGCAGGGCTGACCTGGCCTTTTTGCCGGAATCAAAAAGCGGGCTGTGCAAGTGCCCGCTTTTTTGTTTTACTCAATTTTCAGGATCTTCAGGCGGATTTTGCCGCCGGGGGTTTCGGCCTCAACGGTATCTCCGACTTTGTGGCCCATTAATGCGCTGCCGATGGGGGATTCGTGCGAGATTTTGCCGTTGCGCGGGTCGGCCTCTTTGGCGCCGACAAGATGAAAGACCTCTGCTTCGAGGTCATCTTCCTGAACGGTGACGCGCGCGCCGACGCTGACCGTATCGCGCTGGGCGTTCTCATCGGTGACGATGATGGCGTTTTGCAGGAGATATTCCAGTTCCTGGATGCGGCCTTCAAGGAAGCCCTGGTCTTCTTTGGCTTTGTGGTAGTCGGCGTTTTCAGAGAGGTCGCCCATTTGAATGGCTTCGCGCAGACGTTTGGCCAGCGCTTCGCGTTTGGGGCCTTTCAGTTCTTCCAGTTCGGCTTTCAGGCGGGCTGCGCCTTCGGCGGTCAGATAAATGGGATCGGGCATGGCTTCCTCTAAGGTTTTTCGGTTGGGTTGAAAAGTTTCTGGTGTTCTTCGATGGCATAGCGGTCGGTCATGCCGGCTATGTAATCGCAGATGGCACGTTTCAGGCCGCGTAGTTCGATGGTGCGCTGGATGTGTTCGGGCAGGGTGGATGGTTCGGCGCAATAGGCCTCGAACAGGTCGCTGAGGATGCGTTCGGCTTTTACCTGCATGCGGACGACTCGGTAGTGCCGGTACATTTTGCTGTAGAGGAAGTCTTTGAGTTCGCGG
This sequence comes from Chloroflexota bacterium, assembly GCA_019873735.1. GTDB lineage: Bacteria > Chloroflexota > Anaerolineae > Anaerolineales > Villigracilaceae > DSXF01. The sequence continues at coordinate 45,136 of JAIOAQ010000022.1, forward strand.
TTGCGGCGCTGCATTTCTTCGCTGAAGCCAATGAGGTTGTACGGTAGCCGCTGGATGTCTTCGGGCGATTTGGCGCCGCTGGCGCGCAGGCGCGCTTCGGTGGCTTCGATCAGGTCGGTGACTTCCATGCCGACCAGTTTGCGGATGATGCGGTGGCGGGCCATGTCTTCCAGTTCGGGGCCGCGCCAGGAAATGCTCTCGGTGAGGATGCCCCACAGGGCGAGTCCTTCGAGCATGGTGGGTGTCAGGAGGCCGGCACGCAGGCCATCGTCCAGGTCATGAGCCGTGTAGGCCAGTTCGTCGGCGGCGTTGGCGATTTGGGTTTCCAGGTTGCCGCGCAGTTCCGGGTTGTAGGCGGAGGCGTCGGCAACGTCATATTCGGATTCGTGTTTGACGATGCCTTCGCGCACTTCCCAGGTGAGGTTGAGGCCGGGGAATTCGGGGTAGCGTTGTTCCAGTTCGGTGACGATGCGCAGGGATTGTTTGTTGTGGTCAAAGCCGCCGTGATCTTTCATCAGGCGTGCCAGGGCGCTTTCGCCGGAGTGCCCGAAGGGCGGATGACCCAGGTCGTGCGCCAGGCAAATGGCCTCTACCAGGTCTTCGTTGACGCCCAGGGCGCGGGCGATGGTGCGTCCAATTTGGGCGACTTCGAGGGTGTGGGTGAGACGGGTGCGGTAGTAGTCGCCTTCGTAGTTGATGAAGACTTGCGTTTTGTATTCGAGTCGGCGGAAGGCGGTGGTGTGCAGGATGCGGTCGCGGTCGCGCTGGAAGGCGGTGCGGTAGTCGGGTTCGTTATCCAGGTAGGCGCGACCTTTGGTGTTTTTGCTGCGCACGGCGTAGGGGGCCAGTGAGCGATCTTCAATTTCTTCCAGTTGGAAACGGTCGAAAAACATCTTTCTTCCTTTTGCTCAGACAGGGAACGGGGACTGCTGAAGTCCCCGTTTGGGCGGTAGGCAATGGGGCGAGTGGGGGTCGAACCCACAAGGTGTTTCCACCGGCTGATTTTAAGTCAGCTGCGTCTGCCGATTCCGCCATCGCCCCGGCGGTTTGATTTTACCTTAAGCGCGCTTTGCGTCAAGGATGCGGCGGGCCTGGTGTGCGCGCAAAAGTTGTCAGGGAGGCCACAGATTTTCGGTAACTGCTTACCCTCCCGCAGGTTTTGGCGCAATGTTCAGGCCAGAAGACGTCTCCATGACTGCCGGCATTGCTTGCCGGCTCTGTTCTAACCTGCGGGAGGGTGAAAGGTAGGCAATTACGATTTTCGATTGTGTTATTTGATGGCCACGAAGCCGCCGACGACTTTGGTCATCACCAGTTGACCGTCTTGTTTTAGCCGGCGTTCTGCAACGGCGGCGATTTTTTCCATCAGTTGCTCAAATTCGTCTTTGCCGCTGAACAGGCTGGTCCATAGTTTGCGGTCTTCGGAGAGGGATGCGCGGGTGTAATCCAGGAACGGTTCGACGGTGGGGAAGGTGAGCGGGTTTTCGAAGATGTGGACTTCTACGCTGGAGAAGGCGGCGCGGATGGTCTCCAGGATGGCTGTGCTGTAGCGCGAGGAGCCCGGCATGGGAGGGATGGGTTTGCCGCTGGCCTCCTTGATGATTTCGTAAAACACTTTTTTATTGGTGGGCATGGGGCCGGTGGTGAAGAGCCGTCCGCCGGGCTTGAGGACGCGGTGCATTTCGCGGATGGTGAAGGGGATGTCGGCGGCGTAGTAGATGGCGAAGCAGCAGGATTCAATGTCGAATTGATTGTCGTCCAGCGGGAAGCGTTGATTGAAGTCCAGTTCGATGAATTTGATGGGGTTGCCTTTTTTGGCGTTTTCTGAGCGGGCTTTTTCGAGCAGTTCGGGATTGACGTCGCCGCCGGTGATGTCGGCTTTTCCGTCGGTGTATTCGTGGTAGAGGAAGCATTGCTTCCCTGCTCCGCAGCCGACGTCCAGGATTTTGGCGTCCATGGCCGGACGGAGCAGGTTGATCATCCACTGGTCAATATCGCGCCCGCCGAATTGTTTGTGGATGTCAATGCGTTTCAACAGGTCGTTGGTGGTTTCTTGGTATTCGATTTTCATTGGTTTTCTCCGTTTGTTTTGCAGATGGTTGCCGCCGGGTGACCGGCGTTTTCGGTTCAGGTGCGAAATTTTATCATGTTTCTGGGCGGCGGGGCCTGGAACGTTTTTTGGGGAGCCGCTGCGATTTTTAACGCCAGGGCGCGAAGGCTGAAAATAATTTGCCACGAATGAAACGAATTTCGCGAAAATGTCGGGAGAATTTGTGTCCTTTCGTGACTTCACTGCAAAAACAGGAAATCTCAACGCGAAGCCGCCAGGGCGCAAGGGGAATGCAATTTCCAGTGCAGAATCTTCGTTTTTCGGTTTTGGATAATGTCTGACGCGAATGTAGGACAAGTCTTAATGAAACTTGAAAAAACAATTCGGTATTTTTCCATTTTCGGCGGGGGGTCAATCCCCCCCCTCAGCCCATGCAAGTCGGCTGGAAGCCGACTCCGAATCCGTTTCGTGCAGCACCCTTTAGGGTGAGCGGATTTCCACGCCCTGAGCAAGGGCTTCGCGAAGCACCCTTTAAGGTGAGCCCCGACGGATGGGCGGCGCAGGCGGCCTGAGTTTGGCTTTTCCTTCGCTGCCTGGAGACGAGCCGCCAAGGACAAGATCACCGAAATAATTTGTTAAGCCTCATAAAGACTTGTCCTACTTCCCCAACTTGTGCTGTGCGAAGGCCAGGGTAGGGGCTAATGCCCTTGCCCTGGCAAAGAGCGCCAGGACAGGCGGGCATTTTTTGATTCTGACGCCCCTCCGTCCCTGCGGGACACCTCCCCCAAATCCGCAAAAGCAATATTCGGCTTTTATTCTACCTTTCCTTAGCGGATTTGGGGGAGGCCGGGTAGGGGCTAATGCCCTTGCCCTGGCAAAGAGCGCCAGGACAGGCGGGCATTTTTTGATTCTGACATTTTCTACGACTATCTTCAAGCGTTTGCCTATGACCGTCTTAATGCCCTTGCGGGCATTTTTTGATTCTGACTAAAGTGTGGAAGGAGTTCGGCTTTGCCGGTACGCGTCTTAATGCCCTTGCGGGCATTTTTTGATTCTGACGCGAGATTTCGTTCGTGCCGACCCACGTTGATTCGCAGGTCTTAATGCCCTTGCGGGCATTTTTTGATTCTGACATCGCCAAGCCCGGAATGCACGTCATCCTGGCGGAGGTCTTAATGCCCTTGCGGGCATTTTTTGATTCTGACGGCAAATCTTTGCCGCTGCTGCATCAGCGATGCCGCGCTGTCTTAATGCCCTTGCGGGCATTTTTTGATTCTGACGCGTCGGGCGTTTGGCGTCTGGGTGACATGCTTGTCGTCTTAATGCCCTTGCGGGCATTTTTTGATTCTGACTCAGATCGTGGGGCGCGCCGGCTTGCGATTATACGATCGCGTCTTAATGCCCTTGCGGGCATTTTTTGATTCTGACGCGCGGGAAGCGCGCGCAAGAGGAGGAAAGATGTATAATAGTCTTAATGCCCTTGCGGGCATTTTTTGATTCTGACGAGGAGTATGCGTTGCTCTTCCGCGGGACATCTCCGTCTTAATGCCCTTGCGGGCATTTTTTGATTCTGACCGTCACGGAAAGTGGTGGTGGGATGACGCGGTCCGGGTCTTAATGCCCTTGCGGGCATTTTTTGATTCTGACCATATATGACGGCCCCGTGGCGGAAATGGGCCGCATCGTCTTAATGCCCTTGCGGGCATTTTTTGATTCTGACCGACGAGATGGAGCTCCATCTCGTCGGCAAGATGGAGGTGTCTTAATGCCCTTGCGGGCATTTTTTGATTCTGACCATATACATTGGCAGGAATCCTGAGCATGGCGATTATCGTCTTAATGCCCTTGCGGGCATTTTTTGATTCTGACTTGAAAAGAGTCACTGTTATCACTGCCGCAGGCCGCGTCTTAATGCCCTTGCGGGCATTTTTTGATTCTGACGAGCGTCGTGCGCGGCCGGGCGGTGTCGTTATGCAGGAGTCTTAATGCCCTTGCGGGCATTTTTTGATTCTGACAAACACGGAGGCGGCCAGGCATGGTATCACTACGTCCGGTCTTAATGCCCTTGCGGGCATTTTTTGATTCTGACGCGGTGCCGACGATTTTGTATCACGCCGCCATAATTGGTCTTAATGCCCTTGCGGGCATTTTTTGATTCTGACGCCGGTGCGAAAATCAACCGGAAAGGCCGCGAAATTTCCGTCTTAATGCCCTTGCGGGCATTTTTTGATTCTGACCTAATTAATGCTTACCGCGCGCCAGCGCGGTGTACTGCGTCTTAATGCCCTTGCGGGCATTTTTTGATTCTGACCTAGATGCTATAGCAGAAGCGTATTGCCGCACTGGCCGCGTCTTAATGCCCTTGCGGGCATTTTTTGATTCTGACGTGTTATCCCCCCCGACTTCCTGCTCGCCGACGAGCTGGAGTCTTAATGCCCTTGCGGGCATTTTTTGATTCTGACCCGCCCGATCTACATTCACACGCGAGGCCACCTCGCGTGTGGTCTTAATGCCCTTGCGGGCATTTTTTGATTCTGACAATGAACACGTACGCGCTGATCGGCTTCCTAGGCATGGCGAGTCTTAATGCCCTTGCGGGCATTTTTTGATTCTGACACCGCGGCCTGCAGGAAGTCGGGGATGGTGTTATCCGTCTTAATGCCCTTGCGGGCATTTTTTGATTCTGACTGTATACGTTGAAGGTCGGGCGCTCGCGCAGCGGGCTCCCGTCTTAATGCCCTTGCGGGCATTTTTTGATTCTGACCACGTATGTATTGGCAGGCTTCTTGGGCATGGCGATAATCGTCTTAATGCCCTTGCGGGCATTTTTTGATTCTGACGTGTGGTGAGCACGCTATATTTATCGCCAAGCCTGGGAGTCTTAATGCCCTTGCGGGCATTTTTTGATTCTGACTATCGCCATGCTTATCCTGAACGCGATCCTCAAGATCGCGTCTTAATGCCCTTGCGGGCATTTTTTGATTCTGACGATCGTCTGCGGCCCGAGCGGAGAGCCGCTCCGGCCGATGTCTTAATGCCCTTGCGGGCATTTTTTGATTCTGACGCAACGGCCGCGTTGCGACATTCGCGCGCGGCAAAATCGCGTCTTAATGCCCTTGCGGGCATTTTTTGATTCTGACCTACTTGCGCTGTGGAATCAGCGCAAGCTGGTGCCGGAGTCTTAATGCCCTTGCGGGCATTTTTTGATTCTGACGCTGTACGACGGGACGCGCTGGGTATTAGGTCGCGCGAACGTCTTAATGCCCTTGCGGGCATTTTTTGATTCTGACACACGACAATCGGGTATTGCCACCCGTCATCGTCCACCACGTCTTAATGCCCTTGCGGGCATTTTTTGATTCTGACCGTCGCTGGGGCCTGCCGCGCGGCCGGCGCGGCAAGTCTTAATGCCCTTGCGGGCATTTTTTGATTCTGACCGTTTACACTGTCAACGTGCGCATGGCCGCAGGTTTTCCGTCTTAATGCCCTTGCGGGCATTTTTTGATTCTGACGAAGAGATTTTCCGCGCCGGCCTGAAGGAAATGAATTTTGCGGATGGTCTTAATGCCCTTGCGGGCATTTTTTGATTCTGACTCAATCTGTCCTGTTGGGTATCGTGAAGTTTTCACGATACGTCTTAATGCCCTTGCGGGCATTTTTTGATTCTGACAAAAAATGAAAATGTACGTAAAGGCCGGTCGCTCGCGTCTTAATGCCCTTGCGGGCATTTTTTGATTCTGACTTTGCAGACCGCCGGCGGTAATGGCCGCCTGCGTCAAGTCTTAATGCCCTTGCGGGCATTTTTTGATTCTGACGATGAGCCGCCGCGCATATTATTGCGCCGTGATATTAATGTCTTAATGCCCTTGCGGGCATTTTTTGATTCTGACGTCTTTTTGTTGACCGATAGGCGGGCGGGGGAATGTTTGTCTTAATGCCCTTGCGGGCATTTTTTGATTCTGACTTTGGGCATGGCGATTATCGCCATGCTTATCCTGGAGTCTTAATGCCCTTGCGGGCATTTTTTGATTCTGACGTGATATAATTCGTAATACAATCATATCACCCGTGCCAAGTCTTAATGCCCTTGCGGGCATTTTTTGATTCTGACCATCACCATCAGCATCGGCGAAAGCGTTGACGCCGATGCGTCTTAATGCCCTTGCGGGCATTTTTTGATTCTGACCGTGCTGGACGCGATCCTGAGGATCGCGTTCGGGGTGTGTCTTAATGCCCTTGCGGGCATTTTTTGATTCTGACGCTCCCGTAACGCGTGGCGTGATACACACGAACAGGCAGGCCGTGTGTCTTAATGCCCTTGCGGGCATTTTTTGATTCTGACAAACTACCGCGAGCGTCAGACGATGGGAGGTGTCTGGTCTTAATGCCCTTGCGGGCATTTTTTGATTCTGACAAAATTTTGCGGGTTGTTGGCGATGGCGGATTCGAGTCGTCTTAATGCCCTTGCGGGCATTTTTTGATTCTGAC
>JAIOAQ010000023.1 GCA_019873735.1 Chloroflexota bacterium
CGTCCCCATCCAGCTGTCCTTGCCCTGTCTGGCGTAAGGGTATGGAATGATAAGATTGTAAAGGTACAGAATTACAAGATTGTTAGAGGTACGAAATTATAAGAGTCAACACCGATTTATAAGTGATGACCTTCGTCAAATCGGGGAATTGCGGGTACATCTCGTAAAACACATCCTGCAGACGCAGGGCGTGTTCCTGCGTCATCGCAAAGACGATGGTCTTGCCGGGCAACTGCCCCGAAGAATCTTTTCGGCATACTTCCCAAATTTCTTCCCACTGCTTGCGCAGCGTGTCGCGGTTGCTGACCGTCTTTTCCAGTTCCGTGCCTTCGTAGTTGATGTCGTCGGGGTCGAGACCTTTTTCGATGAGGGCGTTGCGCTCTTCTTCGGTCAAGTCCACGCCGCGAATGCCCTGCCGCTGAAACTTCGTCCGCGCGGCGTAGAGTTCAAAATCCACGAGATACCCATCGGCAATGGCTTGTTCGTAGGTGTAGAGATAGGTCGGCTTGCCGTCCGTGCAATCAAAGGCAAGGAAAGTATCGCGGTTGATGTAATTAGCGGGCGTGGCGGTCAGCCCGATTTGCCTGCCATCGAAATACTCCAGCACTTCGTTGAACTTGTTGAAAATGGAGCGATGCACTTCGTCGAAGATAATCAGGTCGAAGAAGGCGGGCGAGAACTGCTCGAAAATGTTGCTCAGCGTTTGGAGCGTCACCGCATACAGGCGCTTGGTGGTGTCGAGGTCATACGTCCGCAAGCGGGTACAGGGTTCATGTGGCAGGAACTTCTCGAAGCCGTCTTCCTTCGCCTGGTCCACCAGCGCGTCGCGGTCGGCGACGAACAAAATCCGCCGCGCCTGGTTGGCGCGCATGAACACGTCAATCAGTCCCATTGTGGTGCGCGTCTTGCCTGTCCCTGTTGCCATGACGATGAGGACTTTGCGTTTGCCGTTGGCAAAGGCTTCGCCCACGCGGCGGATGGCTTCATGCTGGTAGGAACGGTCAACGATGGCGTTATTGATGCTCACCGAACTCAGCGGCACGGCATTCTGACGAATGTAGAGCAGGTTCTCCAGGTCTTCGCGCGTGAAGAAGCCGAAGACTTCGCGCTTGGGGGCGTAGCCCACATCCACGAAATAAATTTCCCGCCCGTTGGCTAGAAACCCGAACGGACGGAAACTTTGATGTTTTTCAATTTCGGTCACATAATGGGTCAGTTGCGCTTCCGCCAGGCGGACATCCACTGCCGTCTTCTTGGCTTCCACCACTGCCAACACTTCCCCGTTCTCGCGGTACAGGCAGTAATCCGTCACCCCGTTCCACGGCTCGGCATCGTAGCCATCCACGGGGATTTCGATTTTGACCTTACTGTGATCATGCAAATACCAGCCCGCTTTTTCCAGTTGGGGGTCAATTAGTTGCTTGCGGGTTTGGTCTTCGGAAATTTTGCGGGGCATGAGATGATTCTATCAAATTTCAGGCGTTTGAAACGACAATTCCCTCCTCCCTCCATGACATTCATCCTCCCCCTGTCAGGGATTTCCCCACAGCCCGCCGCGAAAAGGCGGGTTTTTCCTGCTACAAGGCCGCCACGGCTTGCGGGAAAATAAGGTTGGAGTTTTTCCGAACCTGGAGAAGGCAGTTTTAAACACAAAGGACACAAAGCACACAAAGTACAAAAAGATTTCATAAGGTTTCCTTCGTGATCCTTGGTGTCCTTCGTGGTGAAACATTCAGGAACAAACCCCCAATTCTCAAAAGGAGAAGCATGATGACAGAAGCAAATTTGCTCCAAAAATATGCTTCCGAGGTCTTCGCCGGGCTGGTAGCGCCGGTGGCGGAGGGGCTGCAAGTCTCCGCCGCGCCCGCCGCCGACCCGCTGGTGAAAGAGGACGTGCTGGTGCGCATGGAACGCGAACTCAAGCACGCCCTCGAAAAGCCCGCCTCGGAACGGCGCTGGGTCATGGTCATTGACCTGCGCCGCTGTGTCGGCTGTCACGCCTGCACCGTGGCCTGCGTGGCCGAGAACAAACTGCCGCCGGGCGTGGTCTATCGCCCCGTCATGACGGAGGAAGTCGGCACCTACCCCAACGTGACGATGAAATTCCTCCCCCGGCCGTGTATGCAGTGCGAAAACGCACCCTGCACGCCGGTCTGCCCCGTCACGGCCACCTATCACAACGAAGAAGGCATCGTGGTGGTGGATTACGAACAGTGCATCGGCTGCCGCGCCTGCATGGCGGCCTGCCCCTACGGCGCCCGCACCTTCGACTTCGGCTATCACTACACCGAGGGCCTGCCCGTCTTCGACGGCGCCGTCATCGGCGGCAAAACGGCTGCCGAATACGAGCATATCAGCCAGGAATACGGCCAGGCGTGGGAGCGGCAGGGACGGCACGAGTCGCCCATCGGCAACGTCCGCAAGTGTCACTTCTGCCTGCACCGCATCAAAGACGGCGTCTTGCCCGCCTGCACCACCACCTGCATCGGGCGCGCCACCTACTTCGGCGATGCCAACGACCCCGATTCGCTCGTCACCGAACTCATCAACAAGCCCAACGTGATTCGGCTCAAGGAAGAACTCGGCACCGAACCGCGTGTGTATTACATCGTGTAGGAGGCTGAAATGATCAAGAAAATTTCCTACGCTATCGGCGCGCTGACCCTGGCATTTGGCCTGTGGGGCGTGTATGTGCGTCTCTTTGAAGGCGAGCAAAGCGCCAACTACGGCTCCTACATCATCTGGGGCTTGTGGGTGGCCATGTACCTCTTCCTGGCGGGGCTGGCAGCGGGTGCATACATGCTGGCGGCCTTCGACTACCTCTTCAACGTGCCGCAGTTCAAAGGTACCGGCAAGACCATGCTCTGGGCGGCGCTCGTCACCCTGCCGGCGGGTCTCGCCTCGATCGGCATGGACCTCGGACACATGGAACGCATCTGGAAGGTCTATCTCGAACCGAATTTCACCTCCTTCCTGACACTCATGGTCTGGGGCTACACCCTCTTCCTGATCTTGATCGTCATCTCGCTCTACCTGGCGTTCAAAGCGCCCGAAAAAGCGGCCATGAAAGCCGTGATGTGGATTGGCTTCGTTGTCGCCATTCTGGTGGCGGGCGGCGTAGGCTTCCTGCTGGGCGGCAACGCAGCGCGCCTCTACTGGCATGTCGGCTTATTCCCCGTCCAATTCCCCGTCTTTGCCATCGCTTCGGGCGCGGGGCTGATGTTGATGCTGGTCGGTTGGTTCATGCCCGACATGGACAAAACCCAACGCAGCAACCTGCTCTGGCTGCTGGCCATCATCTCAATTGCCACCAGTGCGGCAAAACTCTATTTCGTCGTTGCTGACTTTACCCAATCGCTTTACGGCGGCGTGACCGACAACCTGATCGCCGTCAACTACGTGTTGAATGGCCCCCAGGCGTTCACCTTCTGGGGCGTGCAAATTGTCTTGGGGCTGCTCATCCCGGTCATTGTCCTGGCCCAGCCCAAACTGGCCAAAAACGGCTTCGTGGCCGGACTGATGGGCCTGTTCCTGCTCATCGGCTACGCTGCCGGCCGTCTCCTGATTGTGGTGCCCGGCCAGGTGGCCGAGATGATGCCCGGTCAGGCGGCCGCCTTTACCGGTCCAAAACTCGACATCACCTACACCCCCAGCCTGATGGAATGGTCGGTCACATCGGCGGTGATTGGATTTTCCATCCTGGCAATTTTGATTGGCATGGACCGCATCGTCCGCTTTAAGGAGGTGAAGAAATGAAAACGAAAGGACAAAAACTTTCCCGCCGCGACTTCCTCAAACTCTCCGGCGCAACCGGTGCGGCAGCCGCTTTCCTCGGCAGCCTGCCGCAAGGACAAAAGGCTATCGCCAAAGCCATGAACGCGGCGGAAACTTCATTTGAAGCCAGGCCCGAAAATCAACTCTACACCGTCTGTTTGCAGTGCAACACCGGCTGCGGCATCAAAGTCAAGATTCTCGATGGTCTCGCTGCCAAAATTGACGGCAACCCCTACAGCCCGTGGACGCTGTGGCCCCACCCCGCCTACGAGACTCCCATCACCGAGATGGCGACTGTTGAAGGTGCGCTCTGCCCCAAGGGTCAGGCGGGCATCCAGACGGCGTATGACCCGTACCGCATCGTCAGCGTGCTGAAGCGCAAGCCCGGCACCAAACGCGGCGAAGGCAAGTGGATCACCATCCCCTTCGAGCAAGCCATCGAAGAAATCGTTGAAGGCGGCGACCTGTTCGGCGAAGGCAATGTGGAAGGCTTCCGCGCCTTATATGCCCTGACGGATGCCAAACTCGCCAAAGAAATGTCCGCCGCGGTTACCAAAATTTTGGACGAGAAAGACCCGGACAAGAAAAAAGCCCTCGTTGAAGAGTTCAAAACCACCTTTGCCGCGCATCTCGACAAATTGATTGACCCCGACCACCCCGACCTGGGCCCCAAGAACAATCAGTTTACCTTCGTGTGGGGGCGCCTGAAGAACGGCCGCGCCGACCTGTTCAAGCGTTTCGTGAACGATGCCTTTGGCTCGGTCAATGCCAACGGCCACACCACCGTTTGCCAGGGATCGCTGTATTTCTCCGGCAAAGCCATGAGCGAGCAGTTCGACCCCCAAACCGGCAAATTCACCGGCGGCGCCAAGTTCTACTGGCAGACCGACACCGCCAACAGCAAATTCGTCATCTACGTGGGCGCCAATATGTTCGATGCCAACTACGGCCCGCCGCAGCGCGCGCCCAAAGTCACCGATGCCGTTGTCAATGGGCACAAGTTCGCCGTAGTGGACCCGCGCCTGAGCAAAGTGGCCGCCAAAGCCTGGAAATGGGTGCCAATCAAGCCTGGCGAAGACGTCGCCCTGGCGCTGGGTATGATTCGCTGGATACTCGAAAACGAACGCTACAACAAGAAGTTCATGAGCAACGCCAACAAGGCTGCCGCCGCCGCCAACGGCGAAAAATCCTGGACGACCGGCCCCTGGCTGGTGAAAATCAAGGATGGCAAACCCGGCAAGTTCCTGCGCGGCAGCGACCTGGAATTGGTTACCAAAGGCGCCAAGACCGACGCCGACGGTAAGGAAGTGGCCGTCTACACCACCGCCGACGGCGTGGAATATGGCTTCGACCCGTTTGTAGCGCTGGTGGACGAGCAGCCGGTTCTCTTTGACCCGAACAGCGCCGACGTCCCCGTGCAGGGCGCGCCGCTGGCGCATGTCACCCTGAACGGCATTGAGTGCAAGACCGGCTTGCAAGTCATCTTTGAGGAAGCCCAGAGCCGCACAATTGCCGAGTGGGCCGAAATTGCCGGTATCAAGGAAAGCGACATCATCGAACTCGCCGCTGAATTCACTTCGTATGGCAACAAAGCCTGCGCAGATATTCACCGCGGCGTCAGCCAGCACACCAACGGCTTCTACAACGTCATCGCCTGGTACACGCTGAACTGTCTGGTGGGCAATGTGGACCATGCGGGCGGGATGATTAAAGGCACCTCCTACGATTACAGCGGCGCAAAAGCCGAAGGGCCGTTTATCCTGGGCAAACTCTATAACGGCAAGCAAACCCTGTTTGGGCTGGATATCCTGCGCACCCGCTTTACCTACGAAAAATCCACGCTCTTCAATAAGGACAATCCTTATCCCACCAAACGCCCGTGGTTCCCGCTGGCAACCGACCTGTATCAGGAAGACATCCCCTCCATGGGCGATATGTACCCCTATCAGGTCAAAATCCTGATGACCTACATGAGCGCGCTGAACTACGCCCTGCCCGCTGGTCACACCGTCAGCGAGATTCTGGCAGACCCGAAGAAAATCCCGCTCTATATCGCCAGCGATGTCCTGGTGGGCGAGACCTCGCAATACGCCGATTACATCTTCCCCGACCTGTCGTTCCTGGAGCGCTGGGAACTGCACGGCACGCATCCTTCCGTCCCGTGGAAGGTGGAGAACATCCGTCAGCCTGCCATTTCCATCCCCGGCTGGCCCACCGTCAAGGTGTGGGGCGAGGAAATCCCGATGAGCGCCGAAGCCCTGATGATGGCGATTGCCGAGCGGCTGGAACTGCCCTCCTTTGGGCCGAACGGTTTCGGCGAGGGCATTCCCTTCACCCGCCCCGAACACCTGTACCTCAAGCAGGTCGCCAACATTGCCTTTGGCGAAAAAGCCGATGGCTCCGATTCCGTCCCCGAAGCGGATGACGAAGAAGTGGACATCTTCCTCAAAGCCCGCCGCCACCTGCCCAAGAGCGTCTTCGACCCCGAAATCTGGAAAGCGGCAATTGGCAATGACGAGAGTTTGTGGCGCAAGGTGGTGTATGTCCTCAACCGCGGCGGACGCTACCAGGACTTTGCCAAAGCCTACAAGGGCGACCTGGTGGCCAACGCCTACGGCAAGCAGTTGAACCTGTACCAGGAAAAGACCGCCACTACCATCAATACCATGACCGGCGAGCATTTCCTCGGCTACCCGGCTTACATTCCGCCTGGGCTGTCCTCGCTGGGCGAACCGATTGAAGACAAGGGTTATGACTTTACGCTCATCACCAACAAAATCATCACCATGACCAAAGCCCGCACCATCACCAATTACTGGCTGCTGGCAATCGAACCGGAAGGCTACCTGCTGATGAACGCCTCCGATGCCCGCAAGTTGGGCTTGCAGGAAGGTGACCGCGTGCGCGTTTCCTCGGCCAGCAACCCCAAGGGGCAGTGGTTTGAACGCGACGGCAACGCCAAGCCGATGATTGGCAAGGTGAAAATCGTCGAAGGGATGCGCCCCGGCGTGGTCTCCTTCCCGCTGGGGTATGGTCACTGGGCAAGCGGAGCCTCCGACATCGAGATTGACGGCAAAGTCGTCGCCGCCGACCCGCGCCGCGCGGCTGGCTTCCACGGCAACGCCGCCATGCGCGTTGACCCGCACCTCGGCAACGTCACCCTCAGCGACCTGGCCGGCGGCTCGGCGGTGTTCTATGACAGTAAGGTGAAGGTGGAGAAGGTGTGAGGCAGTAGCATGTAAGACAAGGAAACAGGTACACAGGTTGTTTCAATGCCTGTGTACCTGTTTTACTTGTTTACCTTTTCACCTTTTCACCTTTCTACCTGGGTGCCTTGCAACATTCACCGCTTGCTCTGAAAGTACCGCCGTCCCGCAGGGCATCTTGCGGGGCGGTTTTGTTATACTCGCCCTATGAAAAAATCTCCCTCGCCCTTGCGCTTCTCCTCCTGCTCTACCTGCTGCTCTTCCCCCCGCGCTGGTACTTGAACCTGACCAAGCGGGTGGAAGTCTCCGCCGAAACGGGCGCGGCGCTGGCAGAAAAATACAAATGCCGCCAATGCCACATTCTCGGCGAGCAGGGCGCCCTTTACGCCCCCGACCTCGACAAATCCATGGGCAACACAATAGTTTTAGGCAGATCTCATTTCGAAACCCTCACTACTAATTCTTTCGGAAAATCGCATAAATTAATCCCTTTTCCGTGTTGATCGATCCAGATCACATCCTCAAGGCGTATACCAAAGCCGCGTTCGGGGTAGTAGACACCCGGCTCACAAGTAAAGACATGCCCTGGTTGGATCACTGTATTATCAACCGTAGAAAGGGAAAAGAAAGGTTGTTCATGAACAGCCAAACCGATCCCGTGTCCCAGGCCGGTAGCAAAACCATTTTCGTTTTTTGTGTCACTTCCCAACGTAGGATGACCACGACTTTCTAAAAAATTACAGGCCATTTGCATATAATTACGAGTCTCGGCACCGGCTTTATAGGCCCCGCCTAGAAGGTTAATACAATCATAGACATCCCGATAGGCTTTCTCCACATCTGGGGGAGCATATTCCAGACAAAATGTGCGGGTCATGTCAAAATAATAACCACCGCCAGCCTCCCGAGTACCGAAATCAAAGATGATGCTCTTACCTAGTTCGAGAATATCATTTGGGTTACCCTTATTATGGGGCACCCCCGCATCTCTGCCAATGGAGAAAATGATTCCTTCCGGCACGTCCAACCGGCATTCGGCCAGAAAATGATGGATTTGTCGATGGACCTGCCCAATGGTAAGGGGGTTATCATCTTTGTCAACCAGATAATTATTCCTTATCGAATGCGATTTCAAAAAATCAATCGTATTTCCCATGACCGCGCTGCTTCGCCTTCCCACCTCTATAATTCTCTTGACTTCATTTGGGTCTTTGGTTGCACGAGCAATATCAATTAAATTGGGGTCGGATTCACCAAAGATCTCTACACCTAACCTATCCCGGATTGTAGAAATCAACTTATACGCCATCCCTTGATCCAGATAGCCGTAAAAACCCACCCTGCCTTTGATATTAAAGGCATCAAATACTTTCCGTAGGAGCTCCACTTCTGCAGATAGGAGGTCGGAGGTTTCGCGTAAAATCCCTTCATAATCAAAATAATTGGTAGTGACAACTTTCAAACCGCTTATAGCGGCTTCCTCGCGGTCAATAGGAGCGCATATCAATATAGGGGGTTCTCCATGCTTCTTTATCACCCGGCCACGAATGATTTTTGCTCCGTTTGTCATATAGAACAAAGGAGGATTGCCATTCATCCTACCCATTACAATCATGGCGTCCAGATTACGTTCTTTCATCAATCGATCTAAGTCCTGTTTCATAAAAGATTCTCCACTTGGAATAGAAGTTCAGAAAAAACATTAGTGCTTATTCTCTTCCTCTCAAGGTCGGATCAAAGGCATCTCGCAAGCCATCCCCTAAAAAATTAAATGCGAACATCAAAATAAACAAAGCCAAGGCTGGAAAAATGGCATGATTTGGGTAAGCCTGAATCCGCACCACTCCATCCGCAATCATGCCGCCCCAACTCGGCGTTGGAGGATTTACGCCTAAACCGATAAAACTTAGGAATGCCTCATAAGCGATATAGCTTGGAATAGCCAATGTTTCTGCAATGATGAGAGGTCCAATGATATTAGGCAACACATGGCGAAAGATAATCCGCGAGTTCGGCGCACCAACAGCAATTGCAGCAACAATATATTCATTCTCTCGAACCGACAGAACTTGCCCTCTTGCAAGGCGAGCCTCACTCATCCAAGATGTCAACCCTATGCCAATAAAGATGAATAGCAGTCCTCCCGCAGAAGCATCTAAGCGACTAAAGAGATAGCCTATGGAGCCTGGTTCAAGCTTACTTGCTCCTAGGCGAAACACCGACATCAGCAAAATAATGAGCAAATAAGTTGGAAAAGCATACATAATATCAACAAAGCGCATGATGATGTTGTCAATCCATCCACCGCGATAACCAGAAAGCAGACCTATCAGCAGCCCCAAAGTAAGGTTAATAAAAGGAGTAATGATTCCAACTGTCAGGGAGATTCTGGCCCCATAGATAACGCGGCTCAGTAAATCTCTTCCCAAATTATCCGCTCCGAGGAGAAAACCCTCTCGTATTTTCACATAACCACCCTGTTCAATTGGTTTCATACCTGGAAAGATTTTTGTCACCCAGCTCGGCGTGCCATTGATATCCTTGAAAAACACTGCGTCGTAATCGTATGGAGCAACAAAGGGTGCAAAAATAGCAATCAATATATTGATGGCAATGATCATCGCCCCAATCATGGCTGCTTTATTCCTGCGCAAACGGCGAAACGCATCTGCCGTCAGACTGGTAGGTTTGGCTTTTTTAAAGTGAAGAGATTGATGGGAATCAGAAAAAGTGCACCGTTCTGACATGGCAAATCCTTTCTAATTTGTCCGAATGCGAGGATCAAGGAACATGTAAAGAATATCGACAAGGGTATTGGCGAGAACTAAAAACATGGCCAACAACAGGACGGTGCCCATGATGACTTGATAATCCCGCCCCGTTACGCTGGTCACAAAGAACTTACCCATACCTGGAATGCCAAAGATCGTTTCAACTACAAATGTCCCACATAACAGATAAGCCAGCGTTGGGCCTAGCACTGTAACGATGGGTATAAGAGCATTTCTTAAGGCGTGTCGAAGGATAACTAATCGCTCAATCAATCCTTTTGCCCTGGCGGTTCGAATATAGTCTTGACCGAGAACCTGTAACAAACTGGCTCGCGTTAAGCGGGCAATTAACGCCGAATTGGATGCTCCAAGCGCCAACACCGGCAATATCATCTGGTTTGGATTTCCCCAACCACTTACCGGTAGGATCTTTAACTGCACACCGAAAAAGTACTGGAGAATCGGTGCCATAATAATTACCGGCACCGAAATTCCCAACACTGCTATCGCCATTGACAGATAATCAATATAGGTATTCCTCTTAAGAGCCGAGATAATTCCTAAAGGAACGCCAATAAAAATAGATAAGGTAAAAGCCAATAAGCCTAGCTGCATGGAAACCGGTAAATTATCGCGAAAAATATCACTTACCGTGCGTCCGATACTGTTGTAAGAAGGACCAAAGTTCATCCACCGGAAAGTTGCCCGATCTCCAAAAGGCAGCCGCAGATTGATCAAATATTCATGGTCCAGATAATTCGATTGTTTGCCTGTCGTAATTTTCGGAACGATTACTCCTTCGAGGAAGCTCAGATACTGAATATATAAAGGCTGGTCCAGACGGTACTTTGCATTAAGTTGAGCAAGGGTGGCTGCCGGCAGACGTTTTTCTCCTGTAAAAGGGCCACCAGGAATGATTCTCATGAGAGTGAACGTAATCAAAGAAACAACAAACAAGACAAGGGCCATCCATAACAAACGACGGACAATGAACTTTCCCATAATTTTCCTTCGTTACTAGTGAAAACCAGGGATGTGCATAGAGAATATGCACATCCCTTCTATTGCTATGCTCACATTTTTACTGAGTGAGTTCCCACTCCCAGTAATAATCTACCCCGGTAACCGAATAGGTACGAACAACGTTCGATTTGGTCACCGTCGGCACAACTGGGTAATACAAAGTCATCGTGCCTGCATCCTCAATATTCAATAGTTTTTCTGCTTCGATATACAGGCTCAACCGCGTAGCGGGATCTGTTTCCACGCGAGATTGATCGACAAGGGCATCGAATTGGGGATTGCTCCATTTCCCATAGTTGTAAATCGAATCGGAGCGATAGACGTCACGCAGAAAATTATTCGCATCGTTATAATCTGGGCACCAGCCAGCCCGGAAAATCTGACCTGCATCTGTCTCTTGTTTGCCCCAGTAAACTTTAACATCGATCTGGGATAGAGTGACTTCCACGCCCAAGGTTTCCTTCCACATTGCCTGAAGTGCTTGAGCCACAGCGGTCAACTCCGTGCTTGTTCCATATTCAACTGTAATACCGGGGAGTTGATCAGCGGATGTAAGCCCCAATTCTTGCAAACCCAATGCCAGTTCTTCTTTTGCTTTTTCGGGATCATAGAATGTAGCCCCGATATTGGCATATTCATCCAGCGCAGAGGGGGCAAAAGCAAGACTGGGCGGAGTGAAAAACACAGCCGGAATTTGGCCTCCAGCCAGTACATCTGTTACCAAGGTTTCACGATCTACCGCATAGTTGAAAGCGCGGCGAATATGTACGTTATCAAATGGTGCTTTCGTCGTATTAAAACCCCAGGCCTGTGTACATTGTCCAGGAACAATCTTCAATTGAGGACCCAATATAGGGTCGGCCTGGATACGAACAACTTGATCTGAAGGAATCTGGGTAGCATCCAGATTGCCGGCCTCAAACTCGCTCAGAGCTGTAGCCGCATCAATAAATCGGAATGTTACCTGATCCAACTTAGCCTGAGCAATTCCACTTGAACCGGGCCAGAAGGGGTTTTTGACCATTATCATATTGTTTTCATGTTCCCAGGCTTTCAAGGCAAAAGGTCCATAGGTATTGATGTTTTGGGGTTCGGTCCAGGCATCTCCACTCTCCTCAATTGCCCACTGAGGTGTCGCTTTGGCATTAATGATGCCATAGATGCCAAGCGTATAGCCTAACTTTTCTGGAGCAGTAACCTGAAACGTATACTCATCGACGGCCTTTACACCTAAATCTTCTGCGCTCCCACTTCCGGCATTAAAATCCTCACCACCCACAATATAAGGGGCCAGAATATAAGCAGCCGGAGAGGCAGTGTTTGGATCCAAGGCACGCCGAAAGCCATAAACAAAATCTTGGGCTGTCAGATAACGTGGCTTCCCCGTTTCGTCTTTCACAACCTCCACCTGATCGGTTGCGGGGTTGTAGCGTACCCATGGGATCTCTGGGATGATGTGAAAGGTAAAAACCCTTCCGTCTTCTGAGATTTCCCAGCTCTCGGCAACCCCTGGCATTAATTCATTAGTTTCTACATTTGGAACAACCAGCCCGGGAAAAAGTTGGGTAGAAAGTTCAGAATCGCGCGCGTCTACTGCACGTTGCGGGTCAATGCTCTTTGGATCATTTGCCCCCCGGCCAACAACAATCGCCGCCGGTCCTTCTTGTGGTTGAGTTCCAGAAGATGGTTCAACCGCAGATGGTTGACTTCCTCCTTCTATGGTGGCGGGCTCTGGGGATGTTGGAGCAACACAACTTGCCATCAGCATCGCCAACAGGACAAAATACCCCACCCAATATTTTATACGTTCCATTAGCAGTTTCTCCTTTTCTTGAAATGTGCCTAACCAAACGGATTACTTTACAAAAAAGTTCCTTGTTTTCGATGAGCCTCCTTTCAAATAACAATCGTGCTATGACCAAGTGCACAGTTTTAGAGAAAATTACGAACTCCAGTAATCAGAGATATAATTAACGCCGTTATTATTTCAGGTATATCATTTTTCTACATAATCATATATCGGCCTCCATTATTGAATCATTAATAAACACGCACCTTTGCATTAACATCTCATCCTCCAGAACTTCATTTCTAGTTAAAAAAATGGGATACCATTTTTTGGTTTTGACCATTTTGAGAAGTTTCGGCAGGGAATTCTCATGCCTTCATTAAAGCTGTATTTTCTAGGTCAGCCCAAAATCGAACATGACGGTATGCCTGCCAAAGTGCCTCTTCAAAAATCTTTGGCACTCCTTGCATACCTGGCTCTTAATAGCGAGAGATTCACCCGTAATTATCTGGCTACCTTTTTGTGGCCCGAAAATTCACCCGAGGCCTCTCTCAATAATTTACGGGTAACCCTCCATAGCCTGATAAAAACTTTCGGGAATGAGTGGTTTTTCATCGATCGCAACTCGGTAGGTATAGTCCGAAAACATCATCTCTGGGTCGATGTATTACAATTTAGTGAGCTTGTTGCCAGCCTTCAGTCTCATTACCATCCCAGCACGGCTATTTGTACTGATTGCATCCCAACCTTAACGGGGGCGATTCAACTCTACCGCGGCAATTTTTTGGAAGGTTTTACCGTCAAGGATAGCAATCCGTTTGACGACTGGCAAAGGTTTCAACAGACAACATTGCTTCAGATGGCTTTAGACGTCCTGAACAAATTGGTCAGCGGCCACATTGCTCAAGGAGATTATCATCAAGCGATTTTATACGCTCAACAATGGCTCAGCCTGGATCCAATCAATGAGACCATCCACCAAACCTTGATGAAACTCTATAGCTGGACTCAACAATATCACGCCGCTATCAAACAGTATCAAGAGTGTACTCAGGTACTTGAAAAAGAGTTAGGCGAAGCACCCCAACAAGCCACTACCCAAATCTATCAGGCAATCAAAGAACACCGTTTACCCCCTCCTCCTGCTTATGTTAATCTAATTGACTTGAATCCTCGTCCCGCGAGTCAACCCGCTTCGGCGTCTCCCTTTATCGGCAGAGAAAGAGAACTGACCGAGATAACCGAAAGGCTGAAAGAACCCACCTGCAGACTACTCACCCTCGTCGGGCCCAGCGGAATTGGGAAAACGCGCTTAGCCCTTCAAGCCGCCAAGGAAAATGCCTCGATATTCCCCAATGGCGTTTGGTACATCCCTCTTACCGCAGTATCTTCCCCAGAAGCATTAGCCACAACAATTGTTGAATCTTTGGGAATCTCCATAGAGGGGCAGCGAGAAATCCATTCCCAACTGTTTAATTACCTTAAAAACAAAAAAGTGCTCCTGATCTTAGATAATTTTGAACATCTAATCGAAGGGGTAAGCCTGATTGAAGACCTGCTCAAAAGAGCACCAAGCATCAAAATGATGGTCACCTCATGCGAACGCTTGAATCTTCAATTAGAGTGGCTCTACTACGTGCAGGGCTTGGAATATCCTTCATCCGAAAATGACTCCATTGAAGAATTCAGTGCCATTCAACTCTTTCTCCACAGCGCAAAGCGGGTCAACCCGAGTTTCTCACTTCAGAAAGCCGATCGTCCTTATGTTGTCCGTATCTGCCGCTTTCTGGACGGAATGCCGCTGGGGATTGAATTGGCTGCATCCTGGACGTATCTGCTCTCATGTCAGGAGATCGCCAGAGAAATCGAGCAAGATTTAGATTTTCTAACGGTCTCTACCAGAGATATCCCATCCAGACACCGCAGCCTTAGAGCCGTATTCGACAGTTCCTGGAGGCTGCTCTCCAAAGAAGAGAGAGAAATCATCAAGTCTCTCTCGGTATTTCGAGGTGGCTTTCAGCGTCATGCAGCGGAGCAAATTGCAGGAGCAAATTTAGGCCTGCTATCCAGCCTAACCAATAAATCCTTCCTTCATCGCTCACCAACAGGACGCTACGAAATCCTCGAAACTTCGCGTAAATTTATTGAGGAACGATTACAAGAAAAGCCCATTGAATACCAAGACACAATGGATCGCCATGCCCGATACTACGGCAGGTACCTAGAAGAGAGAGAGATTCATTTGAGAGGGGGAAGTCAGCTTGAGGCTCTCCAAGAAATTTCGGCAGAGATCGAAAATATTCGTCTGGCTTGGCACTGGATGGTGGCTCGAGAGAAAGTGTTGGAAATTGATCAAGCTCAGGAGTGTCTGCACCTATTCTATAACATGCGCTCCTGGCTACACGAAGGAGTAAAAATCTTCAGCGAAGCGGTTACCAAGCTCCGCGAACTTACAGAGAGGGAAAAAATTCCCGCCCAACAAAACCGGTTGATTTTGGCCCGTCTTCTTGCCAGACAAGGCTACTTTTATGATCGCATCGGGAACTACGAGAAAGCAAGAAGTGTCTTGCAAGAAAGTTTATCCATTTTGGGAGAATTAAATATAACAGCCGAGAGAGCACTGCCCTTGCGAGGGCTTGCCCGTTTATCTTTAGATCTGGAAAACTATTCTGAAGCAAGAGAACTTTATGAAGCCTGCCTACAAATCTGCGAAGGGAACAATGATGCTTGGGGCACAGTGCGATGTCTAGACAGTCTTGGCTTTATTGCTCTATATTTTGATGAGGATACCAAGGCTAGAAAATACCTAGAAAGGGGTGTTACTCTCTCAAAACAGAATGGCGACCATTGGGGAACAACCTGGTGCTTAATGGATTTAGGTTTTATCGCCCTTCTCGAACAATCCTACTTTGAGGCAGAAAAATTGCTCCAGGAATGTCTAAATACCACAAAATTAATCGGCGACTGGCAAGGAATTGCCACTGCATTGAGTTATTTAGCTCTCCTGGCAGTTGGGAAAGGGGATTATGAGGAAGCACAACAGATCTATCAGCATGAGATTTCCAGTTGGCAGGAACTTGGCTATCAGTTAGGGCTTGCCTATGCTCACATGCATTATGGCTTTTTCCTTTTTATGGTCGACGAGTATGCGAAGGCAAAAAACAACCTGCTGGAAGCATTGGAGCTTGCCTTGAGCATCTCATCTGTTCCCACTATCGAACGCTCGCTGGTAGGAATTGTAAGCCTATTAGTCAAAGAAAAAAACAAGCAAGAGGCCATTGAATTAATCGAGCGAACGGTCTATCACCCAGCTTTATTTGGCAAAATCAGAGACATCCGTCCCCACTTATTCTCTTCCGCCGATATGAGCCTGAAATTCTATGCCAGATACAACCCTAAACTCTATAATGAGTTTTTAGAAAGGATTGACGAGATCAATAAAATTATCCGGTCAATTACCGCTCCCAAAAAGCCGTAATTTATGTCTGGGTTCCCTATGATGACAGCCCGGCAGACTTTAGGTTTTTAAGCCTAGCAAGTGACAACCGCTCTCTGGCAGGTTGAAATGCGATTGCCCTACATTTTCTCATGCTTGCCAGGGAGCAATGTGATAAAATAAACTCACCATATCGCTGGCGATGAGGCTCGCCAAAACTGTCTGTTGAGACTGATAGCCTCTACCGATTTCTCTTTCCCGGTAGAGGCTATTGATTTTGCCGGTTTGCAGGATATCCGATGGTGACATTTCACAGCATCCTTTTCGATAAGGACAACGTTCAGAAAGAGAATGGGGACCAACCCGCCTTCTTCCCCGACCTGAATCTGGACCAGGTGATAGACGCTATTGCTGCGCGCAAGGAAGAGTACAACCTGAAACCGTTCTTCTATCACCCTCTGCGCGACGCAGAGACGGTGTATTACCGTCACGAGGTGACGCGGGATTTAGAAAACAGCCAATTGATGGCGCACATCAACGCCTTTGCCGAGAAAATGGTCATCGTGCGCCGTTACCTGGGGATGGTGGAAAAACTCGATTCTCACCATCACAAACAAGGCTGGTTTCTGGAAGCGGCGTTGGTGTATTGCCAGGCGGTCAATCAACTGCTCCGTGACCTGGAACAGGTCGAATTGAAGTCACGCGGCTTTGTGGCATTCCGCGACTATCTGGCGAACTACGTTCATTCCCACGCCTTTCAAGCCTTGCAGAAGGAGGCGCAGAAGGTCAAGGAAGGATTATCGGGCGTACAATATAGCATCATCATTCAGCAGGGCAGGTTCAGCGTGCAGAAGTACGAAGGGGAAGCGGATTACAGCGTGGAAGTGTTGAAGACTTTCGAGAAGTTCGCCCAGGGCGCAGCAAACAATTATCTCTCGGACCTGCAAAAAGGTTCTGGCATGAATCACATCGAGGCAAAAATCCTGGAATTTGTAGCACTGCTTTACCCCAGCCCCTTTGCCGCGCTGGACGCATTTTGCGCCCGTCACAGCCAGTTTATAGACGACACCCTGCGCATGTTCGACCGCGAGGTACAATTTTATGTCGCCTATCTCGACTTCATCGCCGATGTCAAATACAAGGGGTTGAGTTTCTGTTACCCGCAAGTGGGCGCAAGCCGCGAAGTCTACGATTACGACGGCTTCGACCTGGCACTGGCATATTCCTTGACTCTTACGGATAAGCCTGTTGTCTGCAACGGCTTTTCTCTCAAAGACCCCGAGCGGATTATCGTCGTCTCGGGACCGAATCAGGGCGGCAAGACGACCTTTGCGCGCATGTTCGGGCAGTTGCATTACCTCGCCAGCCTCGGCTGCCCCGTGCCGGGACGGGAGGCACGGCTTTTTCTCTTCGATCAGATTTACACCCATTTCGAGCGGCAGGAGGACATCCGCACCCTGCGCGGCAAACTGGAGGATGACGTGGCGCGCGTCCACGACATTCTCGTCCGCGCCACGCCCGACAGCATCCTGATCATGAACGAAATCTTCTCGTCCACCACCTTGCAGGACGCGGTCTTCCTCAGCAAGGAGATCATGGCAAAGGTCATGGAACTGGATGCGTTATGCGTGTGGGTGACGTTCATTGACGAGTTGTCTGCGTTAAGCGAAAAGACCGTCAGCATGGTCAGCACAGTTGTGCCGGATAATCCGGCCATACGCACATTCAAAATTGTCCGCCAGCCTGCCGACGGGTTGGCGTATGCACTCTCGCTTGCTGAAAAACACCGCCTGACCTATCGCCAGATTAAGGAGCGCATTCGGGCATGAAGGTTTATCTGATGCATCCCGACAGGGATTTTGAACGACAAGGGTA
Organism: Chloroflexota bacterium; assembly: GCA_019873735.1. GTDB lineage: Bacteria > Chloroflexota > Anaerolineae > Anaerolineales > Villigracilaceae > DSXF01. The sequence goes on from JAIOAQ010000023.1 coordinate 17,875, forward strand.
TAAAGAACAAAGGTATCCATACAGGTATGTGCTTTCCCTGCCGCCTGCCAAAGCCGCCCTGATAGAAGATTTGGAACTGGAGACGCTTCTCAACGCGATGGCGCAAGGGGATGAATTTCTCTACGATGTGGCGAAACAGGCCCTGGTGTCCAGTTTGGAATCGCCGGAGGCGATCTGCTATCGGCAGGCGATTCTCAAGGATTGCCTCAAGAATCCCGCTGTGGTGAGAGAGATTTATCACATCCCCATCGAAGCCGCCGACAGAAAACTCAAACACTGGATGGGCATCTTCACCCGTTACCCAAGCGGAGTCTTGAGCAGCGCGGTGCAAATGCTGGAGATGTTTGTCGCGCTCTTGAGACAGTTGAAGCAGATTGCCGATGAACACGCCGGGGAATTTGAGTCGGAAGGATTTCGCAGGTTTTTTGCGATGATCCAGCAGGAATTGACGCCGGAGTATTTCAACGAGGTGGAGCAGCACATCAAAACCTTGAAATTTCCACACGGGGTACTCATCAGCGCCCAACTGGGAAACGGCAACGAAGGGACGAACTATGTTCTCTGCAAAACGAATGACGGCGCCCGTCGTTGGATGAAACGCGTCTTTTCCAGAAAATCCCCCCTCTACACCTACACCCTCCATCCCCGCGATGACGCGGGCGCGCGGGCACTGGGCGAGTTGAGGGACAGGGGCCTCAACCTGGTTGCCAACGCCGCCGGGCAATCCGCCGACCATATAGACCATTTCTTCAACGCTTTGCGAACCGAACTGGCGTTTTATATCGGCTGCTTGAATTTGTCGGAGCGGCTCGCCGCTTTTGGGGAACCGATTACCTTCCCCGACCCCGCGCCTGCCGGCGAGCGGCGACATTCGTTCAAGGGGCTGTATGATGTTGCTCTCGCATTGACCATGAACAAGAAGGTGGTGGGCAACGACGTGAACGCCGACGGCAAAGACCTGGTCATCATCACAGGCGCCAACCAGGGCGGCAAATCCGTTTTTCTGCGCAGCATCGGCCTGGCGCAGTTGATGATGCAGAGCGGTATGTTCGTCCCCGCCGAGGCGTTCTGTGCCAACATATGCACGGGCTTGTTTACACATTACCGCAGAGAAGAAGATGCCAGCATGACCAGCGGAAAGTTCGACGAGGAACTCGGCAGGATGAGTGAAATTGTGGACGCCATCACGCCCAACGCCACGGTGCTGTTCAACGAGTCCTTTGCCGCGACCAACGAACGGGAAGGCTCGGAGATTGCGCGGCAGATTGTCAGCGCGCTGCTGGAAAAGAAGGTGAAGATTTTCTTCGTCACTCATTTGTATGATTTTGCCAGCAGTTTCCATGAGAAAAACTTGGAGAACGTCCTCTTCCTGCGAGCCGACCGCAAGGAGAAGGGACACCGCACTTACAAGTTGATTGTCGCCCCGCCGCTCAAGACCAGTTTTGGCGTGGACGCCTACAACAAGGTGTTTCGTGAAGGAAAATAACAAGGGCAATATCCTGCACCTCTGGTTCTCTTGAAAGCCTGCATTGCCGAAACACAGGCGCTGCTGCTTTTCATTAAACCTGCCCCTTCCCTGTCGGGAAAACCCCGACAAAACCTGTGACAAACGAGGTGACATTCAACCCTTTGATTTAAAAGGCATCTCTGTTACACTTGTAGCGACTCCGAAGCCTGTCCGCCTAAACGCAAAAAAAAACGCATGGCGGCAGGACAGTGGGACAAACTTCAGTTTGTTCCACCAGGTAAAAGTGGAAACGCTTTTGCCCCCCGCTTCTGCTCATTTCCTCTCTGTTGGAGGGGCTGGGCGAGAAGCCTTTGGAAAGGAGAACCTTCGCGCCGCTCTGTATCTGTCTGCGCGCCGTCTCCTTTCTGTGAGGCGGCGCTTTGCTTTTTCTGCCGCCCTGGACACCGATAACTGACAACTGATAACTGGATACTCCCATGAACCTCCAACCCCTGCTCGACCTCTCCTCCCGCCATCACTCCCACCTGTGCCCGCGTCAAATTCTCGGCGTGCGGCTGGGGCTGTGTGGCATGAAAGCCCTCGGCTTCGATGCGCCGCCTCCCAAAAAGCGCTTGCTGGTTATCATAGAAACCGATGGCTGCTTCGCCGATGGAGTCACCGCCGCCACCGACTGCACCGTCGGTCACCGCACCCTGCGCGTGGAAGACTACGGCAAAACCGCCGCGACCTTCGTGGACGTGCAAACCGGCCGCGCCGTCCGTGTCGCGCCCGCGCTGGACATCCGTCAAAAGGCTTACGTCTACGCGCCCAATGAGCCGCGTCACTACTTCGCCCAAATGCAAGCCTATCAAATCATTCCCGATGAGGAGATGTTCACCCTCACCGAAGTGACCCTGACCACGCCCATCAAAGCCATCGTCTCGCGGCCGGGCGTGCGCGTCAACTGCGATGTGTGCGGCGAGGAGATCATGAACGAGCGCGAAATTCACCGCGACGGACTGACCCTGTGCCGCGCCTGTGCCGGACAAGTTTATTATCAACTCGCGCTCAACCTTGCCATCACCCCCACCGACGCCATACACTGACCACTGACCACTGATAACTGGATACCGCCCATGTTCCTCTACCCCATTATCCTGCTGATTGCCTTCATTTACGCCAGCGTCGGCTTTGGCGGCGCCACCGGCTACCTGGCCGCCATGAGTCTGTTTGGCATCCCGCCTCAGGTCATGGCCAGCACCGCCCTCCTGCTCAATGTCCTCGTTGCCAGCATTTCTTTCTCGTCTTTTTATCGCGCCGGGCATTTGCGCCGCGATCTGCTCATCCCCTTCCTGCTGACATCCGTTCCCGCAGCCTTTCTCGGCGGCTCATTCAAAATCAGCGACCAGACTTACGCCATTCTTCTCTACGCTGTGCTCACCTTTGTTGCACTCCGCCTGTTGTTTTTTAGCAAAAAGCAGGATGAACTTCAGACGCTGCGACCTCTTCCCCTGGGCTGGGCACTGCTCATTGGGCTTGGCATTGGCTTGCTCTCCGGCGCGGTTGGCATCGGCGGGGGAATTTTCCTCTCACCGGTCATTCTTCTCGCCCGCTGGGGCACTTCCAAACAGGCCGCAGCCGTATCGGCGGCTTTCATCCTCCTGAATTCCCTAAGCGGCCTGACCGGGCGATTCGTTGGCGGCACCCTTCTCGTAGATGCCTTTTCCCTGTCTCTCATCCCCTTCGGGCTGATTGGCGCATTGCTGGGTAGTTACTGGGGAGCAATTCGCTTTACCAACCTGACCCTGCGCCGCACGCTTGGAGCCATTATGACCTTTGCCGTCTCAAATTTTTGGTGGATGTTTTGGAGATAGGTTTGCCAGCCTTTGCAATAACATGAATTGCACACTGGCCTGCTCAGCCGCCACGACCGGATTCTGTTCACGATAAATGCGCATCACCTACGGTATAATACCGCGCATGCAACCAATCATTATCGGTGTCCGTTTCAACCCAACCGGCAAAATTTATCACTTCGATAGTTCGACCGTCCCCGACATCCGCACCGGCGAATATGTTGTAGTGGATACGGTCCGCGGTAAGCATTTAGGAGAAGTTGTACAAGTTTTTACCGAACCGCCGGAACCACCCGAAGGCGGCTGGAAAAACGTTGAGCGCCGCGCCACACCGCGCGACCTTCTCCTGCGGCAAACATGGGAGGGGCGTCAAACCGAAGCCCTGATTGCCTGCCGTGCTCGGGCTGCTGAACTGGGATTGACCAACATCAAGGTCATTGCCGCAGAATTCAACTTCGACGGTTCCCGCCTGTCTCTCTTCTTCAGCGCCGAAGCAGAAGATAAAGTAGAACTCAAGAGTCTGCGCAAGGATATGCAAAAACTCTATCCGCAGGCACAAGTCGAACTGCGCCAAATTGGCCCGCGCGACGTAGCCAAAATCCTGGGCGGCATGGGCGCCTGCGGCCTCGAAAGCCGCTGCTGCTCCCGTTTCCTGACCGATTTCAGCCCCATCTCCATCAAGATGGCCAAAGAGCAAGACATCTCGCTTACGCCTTCTGAAATCACAGGGATGTGCGGACGGCTGCGCTGCTGCCTGGTCTATGAGTTTGAACAGTACGTCGAAGCCCGCAAAAACCTCCCCAAGCGGGGCAAGATGGTTGTTACCCCTCAGGGAGAAGGAAAAATCGTGGACATCCAGGCGCTAAGCGGCCTGTTGCTGGTGGATATCCCTGGCATCGGTAGCCGCTGGTACTCGGTCAACGACCTGCAACCCCAAGAAGAACTCGCCGCCTTACAGCGTAAAGCCAAAGCACCCTGTCCAGTCCACGAAAACGGCGAATGCAACTGCCAAAACGGGAAGACAGAAAAATGACATCCCACCCCGATAACTGGACCACCCCCCAACAAATCCTGGTCATCCTGGCACATCCGGATGACCCGGAATTTTTTTGCGGCGCAACCCTTGCTCGTTGGGCGCGCGCCGGCCATCACATCACCTACGCCTTGCTCACCTGCGGCGACAAAGGCTCCAGCAATCCGGAGACCCTGCCGGGCGATCTGTGCCAGACGCGACAAGAGGAACAGAAAGCCGCCGCCTCTATCATCGGAGCAAAAGCGGTTCATTTTCTGGACCGAGAAGATGGCTACCTGATTCCCGACCTTTCCCTGCGCCGTGACATAACACGCCTGATTCGCCAGTTCAGGCCCGACATCCTCGTTACCTGCGATCCGCAAAACCTGTTCCCGCCCGGCTCCTATCGTCTCAATCATCCCGATCATCGCGCCGCCGGCCAGGCCGTACTGGACGCCGTCTTCCCGGCAGCCGGCAACCCGCTCTTCTTCCCCGAACTCCTGCACAACGAAGGCCTGCTTCCCCACAGCCCGCGCGAAGTCTGGGTCTCCCTCACCGCCCGGCCAACCGTTGTCCTGGACGTGACCGACACCTGGGAAATCAAACTCCAGGCACTTAAAGAACACCGCTCCCAAATAGGCGACCCGGCGGAATTTGAAAAGCGGATGCGCGCCCGCCACACCGAAGACAGCAGCGATGAGGCCCCTCGTTATGAGGAAGGCTTTCTCGTCCTTAAATTTCGCTCATGAACCTGGTCGACCTGGGTTTTCGCTCCACACATTATTACGCCCTCGACTTGAAGGCAGGCAAATTGCTGATTGACTGCGGCTGGCCGGGGCGAATGGCCGAGTTCCTGACGGTCTTCCGGCGCAAAGGAGTAGACCCAAAATCCATCCGCTACCTGCTCGTCACCCACTTTCACATGGATCATGCCGGACTGGTACAGGAATTCAAAAACCTCGGCGCGACCTTGCTCTTAATGCCCACCCAGGTTGGCTACCCCGAAAAACTGGCCGACTTCCTGCGCCCCAAGAAAGAGAATTTTCTGGAAATTCAAGAATCTGGCAGCCTGCGGCTTGAATTCTCCGCCAGCCGCGCCTTCCTCGCCAGCCTTGGACTGGCGGGGGAAATCATCCCCACCCCCGCCCACAGTCCCGACCATGTGACCCTGGTACTGGATAACGGCTGGGCTTTCACCGGCGACCTGCCGCCGCGTGAACTGGCAACCCCCGAACAGCCCGAACTGCAGGCATCCTGGAACAGCATTTTTGCCCATCCCATCACCCGCATCTATCCGGCACACGGCAATCCAACAGAAGAAAAACCATGACCAACATTTACGAACAAGCCCAAAGTCTGTTTCCCTACACGCAATCCATCCGCCGCGACCTCCACCGCCACCCCGAACTCGGTTTCGAGGAACAGCGAACCGCCCAGGTCATCCTTCGCGAACTGAACGCGCTGGGGCTGGAAGTTCAGGCCGGCATTGCCCAAACCGGCATAACAGCCCTGCTCACAGGTGCAAAACCAGGGCCGGTTGTCCTGGTACGGGCAGATATGGATGCCCTGCCGATTGAAGAACAAACCGGCGCAGAATACGCCTCGCAAGAAGCCGGCAAAATGCATGCCTGCGGTCACGACGGCCATGTTGCCATCGGCCTGACAGTAGCCAGAATACTGCACAGCCACAAAGCCAGCCTGGCAGGGACGGTTAAATTCATCTTTCAGCCAGCCGAAGAGGGCGTAATCGGCCCGCAAGGGATGGGAGGCGCAGAGTGGATGGTCGCCGAGGGCATACTGGAAAACCCCCGCCCCGATATTGCCTTTGCCTTGCACCTGTGGAACGAACGGCCATTAGGCTGGGTGAATATTGCTGCCGGGCCGGTGATGGCCGGCGCCGAATTATTCACAATCAAAGTCATCGGGCGCGGCGGGCATGGCGCCATGCCCCATCTGGCCGCCGATCCACTATTGGCCGGAGCGCAGATTGTCACCGCGTTACAAAGCGTTGTTGCGCGCAACGTTTCCCCCCTCAACGCGGCGGTAGTCACAACAGGCACATTCCACGGCGGAACCGCTTTCAATATTATTCCCCCCGAGGTGGTGATGGAAGGCACCATCCGCACTTTTGAACCGCAGGTGCGGACCACCGTCTTGCGGCGAGTAGAAGAAATTGCCCGGCAGGTTGCAGAGGGGATGGGTTGCCGCGCCGAATTCACCAGCCGACGCATCACGCCCGCTCTCGTCAATCAACCAGAAGCAGCGGCCATCGTCCAACAAGCAGCACAGAAGGTATTGCCACAAATAAAAGTGGATACGTCCTCCCACCTCACCATGGGGTCCGAAGATATGGCATTTATCCTTGAACAGGTAAAAGGGTGCTATTTCTTCGTCGGCTCGGCCAACCCCGAAAAGGGATTAGACTATGGCCACCATCACCCCAAATTTGATTTCGACGAGACGGCCATGATCAACGCCGTCGCGCTGATGACAGGGGCCGTCATGGAATATCTGGCAGAGGCGGCCTAAATCTCCGCTTGACTCTGCCCAAAAGCAGGCTATGATTAGGCATGAGGTAACATCAAAATGAAACGCATACTCATCCTGTCGGTGCTATTCCTTTCATCCTGCGCATTGCCCGATATGGCAAGCCTGCTTCCTCAGCCGTCCCCTCCGCCGCCCACAGAGACGATCACCGCAACCATTCCGCCGTCCGAAACGCCTACCATCACCCCGACACAACCTACCCCCACCTTCACCACCACCCCCACACTGTTAGGCTGGGAACCATCGCCCACCGAAGCGCCCACCGAGACGCCTGACCCTCGCCTGCCATCCGAGACGCCGACGACAGATCCACTGGCCGATTGGAGTACCAGCACACCAAAGTACAGCGGATTCCTGGCGGTTTTTCTACAATACGGCGTGATTTACTGGGGATCGTGCTCCCCAAACGCCACCCTCATCACTGCCACGGTTGAAAACCCGCGGCTGGTGGACGATGTCATTCTCTTCGTACGTCTGAAGGACAAAAAATTCGACGAGGAGACAGAATGGCGCGGCGTGACCATGGACAAAAAAGACAACGGCCTGTATTCTTACACCCTGCACTATAAAAACCTGAACGATTACGGCCACTTCACCCACGCCTGGGTGCTGTACCAACTGGTAGCCACCGATAGAAAGGGCGACATCGTTGGACGTACACCCGTCACAGACAACCGCCTTAGCCTGGAGGCATGCCCCTGACGGAAACCACCTAAAAAAAGAGAAATCGGCGCTTTCCCCCGCCGTACCCTTAACCCTCCCGCAGGTTACACCAAAACCGGCGGGAGGGTATTCCAATTTGCTACAAGTGAAACAATGCCGCCCAAAATATCAATTTTGTAAAAAATAACGCGGCACAAGGTGCAACGAAAGCGACCCAAAAGCGTTATATTGTTATAGAAAGTAACCAGCAAAGAAAGGAGGCAGCCATGGTTGTACTGATCGCTTTGGGTTTGCTGATTGTATTTGTCACAGTGGCATGTGTCCACCTGATCTGTGCTCAGTACGAGCCAGACGACCTCCACAACATGGGGGTTGGGCGGTAAAAAGCGCCCCTTCTCTGTCAGTCACCTGACAACCGACGCAAGGCAGGGGCGCTTACATTTTTCCTTGCAAGAACCGCAAAGCACTCTCAACTAAAACGGCCGTTCCAATCGGCAAAGCACGCTCGTCAAGATCAAACGATGGGCTGTGTAAAACGCGCTCTTCTGGCAAGCGCACCCCCAGCGTAAACATAGCGCCCGGCGCCAGCGCCGAGAAAACGCCAAAGTCCTCGGCACCCAACTCTTTGATCATCGGCAAGACATGCTCTGCGCCGAGCAAATCGGCGGCCGCAGAACGTATGAGCGCCACCACGCCGGGGTGATTGACCATCGGCGCGCAGCCAATCTCAAAGCGAAGGTCATAATCCCCGCCCAGCGCCCGCGTCAATTCAAAAGCGCGCTGGATTTCAGCATGTATTTGCTTTTGCACTTCAGTCTCTGTAAAGCGCAAAGTGCCACTGATATCCACCTGTGCCGGAATCACATTTTCGGTAAAACCGCCATGCAATGAGCCGATACTGATGACTGCCGGGTCAAAGGGATGCAACCGTCGCGAGGGAATGGCATTCAAAGCCAGAATGACATGTGCCGCCAGATAAAAAGGATCCACCGTTTCGTGCGGCTTAGCGCCATGGCCGCCGCTTCCAAGAATACGGCCAAACCAGGAATCCACGCCGCCGCTGGCCGGTCCGGCCTCGATGCGAATATCCCCAACAGGTGTGGCCGGGTCCACATGCAGAGCCAGGACTGCATCCACCCCTTCCATTGCACCGTCGGCCACCATGCGCGGTGCCCCGCTTATGCCATCCTCGTCTGCCACCTCCTCAGACGGCTGGAAAAGGAAACGCACCGTGCCAGGAAGCACCTCTTGAGAAAGCAAAAACGCTGCGCCCAGTGCCATGGCCGTATGGGCATCGTGACCACAGGCATGCATCACACCGGCGTTCTGCGAAGCGTATGCCACTGCATTTTCCTCCTGCAGCGGCAAAGCGTCCATATCGGCGCGAATGGCAACCATGGGCTTGCCGCTGCCAAGGTCGGCCACAACACCTGTCCGGCCTACCCCGCGCCGCACACGATAGCCCCAATCCTCCAGAAATTCGGCCACATGCGCGGCGGTACGCACTTCCTGAAACCCCAATTCCGGATGCATGTGGAAGTCGCGCCGCCATTCGCTCAATTGACTTTGAATAGACTGCGCTTTCTGTAAGAGCGTCACTTTACCAACTCCTTTTTGGCGGCAGAGAACAGAGCCTCCAACTCGCGTTCCTGAGCCGCTTCCAGCGGCGGGACGTGATGTTCGCGTAAGAGACGTTCAGACTCAGCCTGGGCCTGCTCAACGAGACCCCGGCGGCCGCCGCGTTCCCAGGCCTCCCAACTGCCGCGCTCAGCCAGTTTTGTAAGCAAAATCTCCCCCGATTTCAGGAATTTGCCGGTATGTCTCTGCCCCAAAAAGTTGTGGGTGGTTTCCATCACCTGAGCAATCACTTCTACTGCCAGCGATTCGTCGTCGGCCACAAAACCGCGCCTGGCACGTAAGACGCTGCCCGCAAACTCATTATCCGCCACCATTAAGGCATACGAGCCGGTCACGCCTGCCTCCATCTCGCCAATGCCTGAGAGTTCATCCGCGCCGGCCAGGGCCGGGAGTAGCACATTGAGGCCGCGCTCAAAACCGGATTGAAGGTCAAGCGTATGCGCATTGGTTGAGAAGCCATAGACATTGACCGGCAGGCCATATCGGTGTCCGATCTGAACCGTCGCGGCTGAAGCAAGGCCCATTTCTACCCCACCCCAAACCGAAATGCCGGTACGCGGCTCCATCATGGCCAGCCTTCCACAGTAAATCACCGGCAAGCCAGGTCGAACCACCTGAGCCAAAACCAGCGCCGCCAGCACTTCGGCGTTTTGCTGAGCCAGCGCGCCTGCCAGCGAGAAAGGAGCCGTCGTCCCGGCTGTAGGACAGGGTAGCGGAGCAAAGGCAATGCCATGGCGGGCAATTTCAATGATGGCTTCTGCCTCATGCTCAGGAATGGACAGCGGGCTGACCGGCGAGACCGAAAGCGTCAGCACTTCGGGCGCAGGCCCAATCACCTCGGCCATGCGGACAGCATAACGCACTTCTGCCGGGAACTGCACGCCCGGACCCTGCAAAGGCTTGGTCGTAAACGGCAGGGCATGACGATACATGGCCAGCGACATCAACTCGCCAGGAACATCGCAGGGGGTGAAGAAGGGGGTAATCGTATGACAGTTGGGCAACGCGTCCAACAGCCGGGTGGCATCGCGCACATCTTGCAGGGTTGCGCGCCGGATTTGGCCGCTGGCAGCGTCAAACACATCCCGCGCGCCGCCGAGATTGTGAAAATACAGATGGCCCTTTCCCAGAATCTTGGTCATCCCGCCGCGGCCGCGAATAGTGACCGATTTGCCTGCATCGGCTATCGCCTTCTCCACCAGTTCTGGGGGGAAAAGCACCCGTTCGCCCTTGACCGCCGCGCCGGCGTCCACAAGGATTTGCCGGGCTGCCGGGTGTGTCAGCACGACGCCGGTCTCGGCCAGAATACGCAACGTGGCCTCATGCAGGGCTTCGACTTGTTCTGAAGGGAGAATGGAGAATTGAGACATAATAATTGCATCCTCTCAACCCTCCCACAGGTTAGAATCTGGACCTTGTGCCAAAACCTGCGGGAGGGCAGGAAGTCAGGACATGTTGTAGTGATCTACCGGGTTAGTGCATCGTCTGGCCTGGACCAGGCCAAAGATGCAGGAGGAAACTCTGCCGCCAGGCTCTGCCAGCCGCTTCTCTTTCGTATCATGCACGGGCAGGCTGGCGGCACAAAATATCGCCAGGGCAGGCACTTGCCCTGTGAGGCGCTATCGCAGGGGGCGATGGCCTTTAGCCGTAAGAGCAGCAATAGTCCACTACGCCTTTGACCTTCAACTTAAACTTTGAATTGGCGGGGACTTCAAAAGATTGGCCGGTTGTGAAGGTCTTCCATTCACTTTCGCCGGGCAGAAGCACATCCATTTCACCCCCGAGCATTTCCATTACTTCCCGGTCGCCGGTCCCAAATTCGTAATCGCCGGGGAGCATAATGCCAAGCGTTTTACGGCTGCCATCAGGGAAAAGAACGGTGCGGCTGGTCACTTTGCCATCAAAGTAAACATTGGCTTTCTTGACAACGCTTACATTCTCAAATTTGTCGCTCATAGGTACTCCTCCATGCAGAAAATTTTAGCAACAGCCCTCTCCCGTAAGCGATATTCGGCCAAGGGCAATTGCGATTCTACAACATTTCTTCAGCAGGCTCAAAATGCCCATACGAACGTCATGACTGCCGTCACAGCAGTGATCACCAGCGAAATGACAAAGGTAACGCGCAATACGCCGGCCTCTTCGCCAATTCGATCAATGGCGGCGGCGGCATTCTGCAATTTGGCCGGAGAAATGACAGAAGCCAATCCCCCGCCGATGCCAGAGGCAGCCGCAATCAGCAGGCCAAAAGCGCCGATTTTCTCGGCTGTTGAGAGGTGAAGGCTCGTTAACATGGCAATTGAGGAGGCCTCTGAGCCGCTGACAAACCCGGCCAGTAAGCCCAGATACGGCGCAGCCAGGGGATAGAGACGCCCAAAAGCGGCCGCCGAAGCATTGGCCAATACCGCCACCATGTTGTCGTTGGGATTGCCCAGCACCCAATCCAGGCCTTTACCAGAATGGTTGATAATGTAGGCAATGGCAAAAAAGACGGCCGAGGCCAACATGGGACGCGGGGCGCGCTTGAGCCACTTTTTGAACGAAGCGCCCAATTGCTCTTTGGTAATTTTCAGGAAGGGCAGCGCCAGAAACGTGGAAATCAAAATCCAGAAATAGGCCTGCCAAAACAACCTTACCTTTTCCGGCGCCCCAGGAATGATTTCAACCGGCATCGCCCAGGTCTTAAAGGTAAGCGTGTAGAAGGGCAGGCCGGGCAGATTGACCAGGGTGGCAAAGACGATCAGGAAAAGCCAGGGAGATATAGCCGCCGCAAGAGACAGGCGCTTTTCGGCAGATTCATCGGCTTCAGATAAGAGTCTGCGGTCCCGTATTGGTTTGCGCGTGAGGGCTAAATACAGCAACATGACCAACACAACGCCCAGGCCGGCGGCAACGCCAGTTAGCGGGACCAGCCTGAGATTGTTCATGCCAATCGCCACGAGACCAGCCGTCACCCCCGCGAGAACCGCCGGCAGGCTTCCCCGCCAGAGCAGTTTCCATCCTCCCACAATCCAAAGCATCCCCAAGGCAATACATGTGCTGATCACCGGCATAAAGCGGGCAAAATAGCCGCCAACCTCATTTACCGGCCTGCCAACAAAGCCGGAAAAGACGACTACCGGCACACCGAGCAGGGCATAGGTGCAGAGCGCGTCATAGCCCAGGGCGGGTAAGGCAATGGCAACGAATGAAGAATATCCAAGCGCCAGCATGATAGGCGGTAAGATGGAAACCGGCGTGGCGCCCATCGCAGCCAGCAGAGTGCCAAAGCCGACATTGACAATCATGATTTGCACGACCCGATCGTTGGGAGCAATGGTCTTGATCAAGGCAACAATGCGGGCAATGGCACCAGTTTCGGCCATGATAAAAATCTGAAGCAGAGAGGCGGCCACCATCAGGGTAATGGGGAAAGAAGCAATGACACCCGCCAGGCTGGCTTTAAGCGTGATCGCGAGCGGCGTGTGAAAGTAAAGCCAGGCGGCCAATACGGCCGCAACCCAGCCAAAGACGCCGGCCAGGTCGGCCGGCATACGCCGCCAGATAAGCAGCACCAGCACAACAAGTATAGGAAAGAGCGCCAGCAAGACAGACAGGATGTTCACGTGGAATCTCCAATGTGTATATTTGTTGGTAATTGCCTGCTCTTAACCCTCCCGCAGGTTAGGGGCAGGCTGTCAACCGGTGCCGACAATCAAGGAAACGTTTTCCGGTTTGGAAATTGCGCCAAAACCTGCGGGAGGATCGGCAGTTACAATTTTTGTCTGCACGCGATTTTTCAAAGCAGAGACGTTCACACAGGCATCAAAACGCGCTCCAGAAAAGCAGCGCGCCGGCTTTCAGAGTCGATTAAATTCTCTATTTTCAAAAAGGTATGACCCTCGCCCTTGTAAAGCACAAAATCCACCTCTTTGCCCAAAGCCAGCAGACGATCGCGGGCGGCTATCGATTCACTCGACGGGCAGCGGGGATCGTTCTCACCACAAATTAACTGCACGGGCGCTTTAATTCTTTCCAGGAAGAAAAAAGGCGAGCGTTCATACCAAAGGTCGTGGTTTTCTTCCGGTGAGCCGAAGTTCTGACGGTCCCAATGTTGCAGATCGGAGCGCGAGTTGGCATGACTGGTGAACCAATTCAAGAACGGCACTACGGCTGAGCCGCCCGCCCAGACATCAGGGAATTGGGTCAGGCAAACCATGGTCAGATAGCCACCATGACTCCGCCCGCTGACGGCGATTTTCTGCGGGCTGGCCAGGCGGTTCTGCACCAGGTATTCCACGCCGGCCAGCACGTCGCGCGCGTCTACGCCGCCCAAATCAAAACGGTTGGCATACTGCCATTCGCGCCCGTAGCCGGTAGAACCGCGGTAATTGGGCGCCAGCACCACAAAGCCGCGTGCCGCCAGATAGGCCATAAAGGGATACCACATGATTGAAAATAACCAGGTTGGGCCGCCATGAATGACGATGACCGCCGGACAATCTGGCCCGGCCTGCGGCGGTTTGTAAAGCACAGCCGGCACCCGCGCGCCATCCTGGGCGGGGTAATAGATCTCTTGCGACATGACCAGAGAGGCCTGGGGAAAATCATCAGGCAGGGAGTGGGTTAACTGGTAAAACCTGCCGTCCGTCAAATCCAGCCGCCACAGGTCATCGGGGTGACGGGGATTGTCGAAAGCAAACACCAGCAAGCGGCCATCCGGCGTAAAGGTTGGACTGTAATACAGGCCGGGTTCAATCTCATATTGTTTCGGCTCTTCGCCCGGACCGACAACGGCCAGCCATTGCCGCGCGCCCTGCTGGCGGACGAAGGCCAGGCGCCCATCCACAGCCCAGGCCGGAGAAATGTCGTCACCGCCAGAGGGCGGCAGCCACTGTATGGATTCATCCGCCAGGTCATAAATGCCGATCTGGTAACGGCCATGTACATCCGAAGCAAAGGCCAGGCGCCGCCCGTCGGGCGACCAGGCGGGTGTAATGGCATTGAATGCGCCTACCTGACGCCACTCGCCGCCCTGCGCAGGGACAATAAATGTGCCGTAATCCTGCCCCACCCATTCAACCGTTACGGCCAGCCAGCGCCCATCGGGAGACCAATGCACTTCCCAGCCTGCGTAGCCACTGGCAAAAACACACCGCATCTGACGGGTGGCAATATCGAGGATGTAGGTGTCAAAACAGCCGGAGATGTCGGCCATACAGACAATTTGTTTGCCATCGGGCGACCAATCAAATTTCGGCTGGAGGCTGTAACCAATGTCCGGCGTCAGGTCGGTCTGACGGCCGGTAGAGAGTTCGAGCAGGAAAATGTGGTAGCGTTCGCTCCCGTCAAAGTCGGCCACAAAAGCCAGGGAGGCGCCATCGGGAGAATATTTGGGATTGAACTTGGCCCCCTCGCCGCGGGAGACAAGCACGGGGTCGGCCGAACCGTCTAAAGGAGCCTGGTAAATCTCCCAGCGGCCGGTTTTGTTCCAGGAAAAGGCTACGGTTCGGCCGTCAGGAGAAATGTCAAAGCCATATTCAACATCCACGCAGGGGACGCGCAGCAAGGATTCAATGTCAATCATTCAGCGACCTTATGGCAGGCCACCCAGTGGCCGGTTGCAACCTCACGCCAGGCAGGGATTTCCTGGCGGCAGCGTTCAACAGCAAGCGGACAACGCGGGTGAAAGCGGCAGCCAGAGGGCGGGTTGAGCGGGCTGGGCACATCGCCGCTCAAAATCATCCGCTGACGGGCGCGGTCTTGCTTGGGGTTGGGGATCGGCACGGCAGAGAGCAGAGCCTGCGTGTAGGGGTGGAGGGGATGGTCGTAAAGTTCATCGCGCTCGCCCAGTTCCACCATTACGCCCAGGTACATGACGGCGACCCGATTGCAGATATGACGCACCATGCTCAGGTTGTGGGCAATGAATAGGTATGTCAGGCCAAAGCGGTCTTGCAAGTCTTCCAACAAATTGACTACCTGGGCCTGAATCGAGACATCCAGCGCCGAAATCGGTTCGTCGCAAACAATGAAAAGCGGATCAGAGGCCAGGGCGCGGGCAATGCCAATGCGCTGACGCTGACCGCCGGAAAATTCGTGCGGGAAACGGTTCACCAACTGCCCGCTCAGGCCGACCAGGCTGAGCAGTTCCTTGACCCGTTCGGAACGGGCTTTGGGATCGGGGAGGATGGAATGGACGCGCATGGGCTCGCTGACAATCGCGTCCACCGTCCAACGCGGGTTGAGGGAGGCATAAGGGTCCTGGAAAATGATTTGTGCCTTGCGGCGGATGGCAAGCAGGTCGCGCCGTCTGCGCGCGGCGTAAACGTCCATCCCATCAATGGTCACATGCCCAGCAGTAGGCGGGTAGAGGCCCAGAAGCGTGCGGCCGGCAGTGGTCTTGCCGCAGCCACTCTCCCCTACCAGTCCTAATGTTTCACCGCGCTCAACCGTAAAAGAAATGTCATCTACGGCGCGCACTTCTCCGGTTTTGCGCTGGAAAACCAGGCCGCTTGTGACCGGAAAGTATTTCTTCAGGTTTTTCACCACCACCAGCGGATCGGCAGGCTTCATCGCGGCCCTCCTGTGGTCACATCCACCCAGCAGGCAACGGCATGTGTTCCCTGTACCGGCTGAAGAGGGGGGATCTCAAAACGACAGCGTTCCATCGCAAATTCGCAGCGCGGGGCAAAAGGACAGCCGCGAGGCTCTACCAGCAGGTTGGGCGGGGCGCCGGGGATGGATTTCAGCCGCCGGTCGCGGCGGCGGTCAACCCGCGGCAGGGCGGCCAAAAGGGCCAGCGTGTAAGGATGACGCGGGTCTTCATACAAATCGTCCACCAAGGCTTCTTCGACCACGAAACCGGCATACATGACCATGACTCGATTGGCCAGGCCGGCCACCACGCCCAGATCGTGGCTGATCCAGATGATCGCCATGTGCAACTGGTCGCGCAGTTTTTTGATCAATTCAACAATCTGCGCCTGAATGGTCACATCCAGGGCGGTGGTGGGTTCGTCGGCAATCAGCAGGCTGGGATGACAACACAAAGCCATAGCAATCATCACGCGCTGGCGCATGCCGCCCGAATACTGGTGAGGATAATCGCCCAGGCGGTGGGCCGCATCTGGAATGCCAACTTGCTCCAGAAGTTCAACCGCGCGCTGCGCTGCCTCTGCCGGGCCCATCCCCAGATGAACGCGCAGCGATTCGGTCAACTGGCGGCCAATGGTCAGGACGGGGTTGAGGGATGTCATCGGATCCTGAAAGACCATGGCAATTTCCCGGCCGCGTATCTGCTCCATTTCGTTCTCGCTCAGCCGGAGCAGGTCGCGGTTTCCCCAGAGCGCCTGCCCGCTGACGATTTCTGCCGGCGGCGCAGGCAGGAGGCGCAAAATAGACATCATGGTAACCGACTTGCCACACCCGCTCTCGCCGACAACGGCCAGCGTTTCGCCCTCGCTGATGTGAAACGAGACGCCGTTGACGGCATAGACCGTCCCTTCGGGGATGTGAAAACGGGTTTTGAGGTCAATGGTTTGCAGCAGCATGGTCATGTCACACCGCCCGGCTGTGAGGATCTAAAGCATCCCGAAGGCCATCGCCAAGGAAGTTGATGCTCAACACGGTCAGTAAAATCAACAGGCCGGGGAAAAACCACAGCCAGGGCGCCGACTCAAGGTAGTTGTTGGCGCCATCCAGCATATTGCCCCAGGTGGCCGTCGGCGGCTGAACGCCCAAACCGAGAAAACTGATGTAGGCTTCGGCCAGAATTGCATTGGCAACGCCAAGTGTGGCAGAGACGATAATCGGCGCGATACTATTGGGCAAAATGTGGCGGAAAATGATCTCAAAATTCGACGTGCCGGTTGCCCGGGCAGCCAGAACAAACTCGTTTTCCTTGAGAGAGAGAAACTCTGCCCGAACGATACGCGCCAGGTACATCCATGAGGTCAGGCCAATAATCACTACAATCACAATGACGCTGCCACTGAAGACACGGCCCAGGAGGTGAATCTCAGGGATGCGGCCGCCGAAGAACTTGGCCATCACAATCAGCAGGAAAATTTCGGGGATATTGAGCATGGCCTCGGTGATGCGCATCAACAGGCTGTCTAAAAAGCCGCCGTAGTAACCTGCCAGTGCGCCGACGAGAATACCGACCAAACTTTCGATTGATACGGCCAGAAGGCCGATAATGAGGGAAATTTGCCCGCCGTAAATGGTGCGGGCCAGCACATCCCGGCCAATTGTATCTGTGCCAAAGGGGTGTCTGGCCGAAGGCGGCGAAAGGCGCAAGGAAGTGTCGGTATAGTTTGCGTAACTCTCGGGGAAAATCAATGCCCCGCCAAACGCGTATATGAACAGCAAGACCAGCATCACGGCTCCAAAAAGAGCCATTTTGTGGCGTCGAAAGCGGCGCCAGGCCAACTGACCCGGACTGAGAGGCGGGGTCTCTAATTCGTCTGCAGGCAAGAGAGCCACTGGAGTGGGCGGAGAAGAAGTTTGCATAGCGGCCTACTTTTCGTAACGAATGCGCGGGTCGAGCCAGGCATAGACAATGTCGGTGAGGATTTGGAAGACCACAACCGCCGTGGCGATCATCATCAAAATGCCCATAACAACCGGCAGGTCAGAGCGGGAAACATGATCCAAAAAGAGGCGCCCCATCCCAGGCCAGGCAAAGATGCGCTCAGTAACCACCGCGCCGCCCAGCAAAAGCGGCAAATCCAGACCGACAACGGTCACAATGGGCAAAGAGGCATTTTTGAGGGCGTGAACATAGACCACTTCTCGACGCGGCAAACCTTTGGCCCGTGCCGTGCGGATGTAGTCTTGCCCAAGTACCTCCAGCATCGTACTGCGAATATAGCGGCTGTAGGCAGCAAAACTGATGATAGAAATGCTCAAGACCGGCAAAACCATGTGCCAGAGCACTTGCGCCGTCGTTTTGCCTGCCTGCGGGTCAAACATCCCAACCGTAGGCAGGTAGGGCAATCCCCAGCGCTTGAACAAAACGCCGAAAATGTACATGCTGAGCAGGGCAATAAAGAAAATCGGCATCGAATAGCCGATAAATGAAAGAGCCGTAATGATGTGATCTAAGGCAGAGTATTGCCGCAAAGCCGAATATACGCCCACAAGCAGAGAGCCAACAATGATCACGAACTCAGAGGCCAGCATCAGGATTAGCGTATTTGGCAAACGCTCGCCAATCACCTGTAAGACCGGCTTGCGGCTGACCAGCGAGACGCCGAAATCGCCGCGCAAGACGCCGCGCCGGGTGCCGGGCGTTTCTGCAACCCCATCGCCGTCCACGTCTGTCTTGGTCCAGTCGTTGCCGATCAGCCAATAGAGGTATTGGGTATAAATTGGCTTATCCAGGCCTAACTGCCGGCGCAGGCGCTCGTAATCGGAAGCGCGCGTCACGCGCCGCCCCCCCATCGTCGCCACTGGATCGCCCATATTCATCATTAAGACGAACAGGATAATGCTAATGAAGAACAAGAGCGGAATACCCTGCAAAAGGCGCTTAATGATATAACGGCCCATCGTGTATCCTTTCTCAGGCGGTAGGGAACCGCCGGTCAGGTCGGTTGAGCGCCCCAACCGGCGGTTTCTTCATCAAGCCGCTTGGTCTATTGCGCCAAATCCCACTCTCCAATGTTGAAGAACATGGTTACACCGGAGAACTTGACATTTTTCAAGCGCGGGTTGACAGCATAGATATCAGGGTCCTGCCACAGGCCGAGGATATAAACCTTATCGTAGAACAACTGGTTAATCTTGGAAATGGTCTGCTGACGTTCCTTGATATTTACTTGCGTAGCCTGCAATTGAATCAAGGAATCAAGTTCCTCGTCACACAAATAGAACCAGTTCGAACCGGCTGGGTACTCATCGCTGGGGATTTCACTGCACAGCCAGTAGTAAAGGTCTGCATCTGGGAAGAGCGGACCATCTGACCATTGCTGGATATCGTATTGGCCGGTGGCCGCCGGTCCCTCCTCGCCATAACTGGCAAAATAGACGTCTGCTTCCACACTGTACAGGTTGACCTTGATGCCCACCTGGGCCAATTGCTGTTGGACAACCGCCTGCACGTCCTGGCGAATTTCGCGAATGGTCGTGCCATAGTCCAATTCAAGCGGAATGCCATCCTTATCGCGCACGCCATCGCCGTCACTATCCACCCAGCCGGCCGCGTCTAATAACCGCTTGGCCTCTTCCGGGTCGTAGGGGTAATTCTGCAAGGGCGGATCGTTGTAAAAGGGCATCGCATCCCAAAAAGAGGCTGGCGGTTTGGTCAGGCCAAGCAGGAGGTCGCGATTGATTGCTTCGCGGTCAATCGACAGGGCAATGGCCTTGCGGACATTGACATCCGTCAAGGCGGGGTGCCCCACCTGGTCATTGACCAGGAAGAACATCCACTCGTTGTAACCTGAAGGCTCGGTCACAATATTCAAACCGGCTTGTTGCAGGGTCGGAATATCGCTATACGCAATAAACGTCCCCAAGTCGGCATCGCCGGCCTGCAGGGCCGCTACCTGTGAGGCATCATCCGGCACAAAGCGAATGAAGATCTCGTCCAGGATTGGGCGGCTGCCCCAGTAGTTTTCGTTGCGCACAAAGCGCGCATAACTGCCCGATTCCCAGGTATCCAGCAGGTAGGGGCCGCAACCCACTTTGGGGGTCTTGATCCATTCTGCATTGTCAATCGTACCTTCGGCTTCATAAACCGGGCGCAGGATATGAGCCGGTAAAATACCATGCCAGAGCGTGGCCAACCAGGGCGCAAACGGTTCGGCAAAAGTTACCACCACCGTCTGCGGATCGGGCGCGGTCACCGATTCTATTTTGTCATAAGGATAGGTGGATGTTACCGTATTGTTCGGGCTGACCGCCATTTCCCACGTAAAGACAAAATCGTCTGCCGTGACCGGTGTCCCATCCGACCATTTGATGTCGTCCCGCAACTTCATTGTCAGGGTTCGGCCATCGGCACTCAGACCGCCGTTTTCCTGACTGGGAATCTCTGTCACCAGGCGCGGGAAGGGTTCATTTTTCTCATCGAACTCCCAGGCCCAGTGTAAAAACATCTGCCAGGTCGTCCAGGCAAACCACATATCGGTATAGAGCGGTGCAAGGTTATCAAATTCCTGGGTATATATCAATGTGGCAACTTTGCGGCCGCCATCGCCAGGTTGAACAGGCGCAGCCTGTGTCTCTTCCACGGTTGGGCCCTCGGGCACAGGTTTTGGGCCGCAAGCCGTCAGGATAAACCCAAAGATGACCATCGCGGTCACAAAAGTAAGGACAAAACGTTTGGCGTTCATTTTTTCTCTCTTCTCCTTTCTCAATACAAAAACGAACAACCCGAAACGATCTTTGCTTTCTCGATTTCCTGTCTCATCCTCCTTCCCCGCCATTGCGGCACATGCCATCATTGGCCCTACAAGTCACTTTTATTATACTGCTTCAAATATGCTTGGAGGCACCTAACCCTCCCGCAGGTTATTGGACATCGCGCCAAAACCTGCGGTAAGGCAGGTAATTGTCAACATTTATTCCAAACAAAAAGGCTGGTCACGGAATTTTCCATGACCAGCCACCATATCAGTCATCCAGAGAGGGCAGGGTTTCCATACCGGCAGATTTCGCCAGCGCCTTGACCATAGCCACAAGTTCCTTCTCCTGCTCTGCCCAGGCGGTAGGACGCTTGTAGGCGGACAGCAGTTGCTGGGTGCGTATCTTGGCGCGGGCAAAAGCATCCGGCCCGCCAGAATCCAGCCAGGAGCGGATCGAGCCGCGGTCAATGACTGCAGAAGGCAGATATTGTTCTTTAGAAAACAGGCGGCGGGTCTCAGCCAATTTCAGGAAATCGGCTTTGAATCCCATGCCGGCAAACATGGCTGTTGCCAGCGGGTCCGTGTGAGCCTCTACCCCGCGCACCATCCTCTTGGCCATCCCAATTGCCTCGGCGTCCAATACCAGTTTTTCCGGGCTAATACAGGCCAAAAAGTCGAGCATGCCTGCGCCGGAGATCATGTTGATGCCCGCCAGGGCGCCGATCATTGCCGAGACGCCGCTCTCCAGGCCGGCCTGATAATCCACGATCTTGCCGTCGGTAGCGCCCAGATACGTATGGGTGGGGAAACCCAGCGACTTGCCAACCTGAGCATAGGCCGCATCAATCATTGCCGTCTCAATTGCGCCCATAGGAGTGGTGCCCTGACGCATGTCAAACACGGCCGGCGCCCCGCCCCACACCAGCGGCGCGCCCGGCTGAGCCAGTTGATGAATCACCATGCCCGAGAGCGACTCGGCTGCATGTTGGACCACCGAACCAAGGATGGTCACCGGGCTGCCAGCGCCGGCCAGCGGCATGGAAATCATCTCCGCCGGCACGCCGGCGCGCGCCAGGTCAATTAAATTCTGCGCGCCAAAATGGCTCCAGATAAGCGGAGGGGTTGGGCAAACATCAAAAACGGCCTGCGGTTTTTGTTTAAGTGCTTCGCGTCCGCCGGCGTAAATGGCCAGCATGTCAATCATCGTTGGCGTGGTCTTGACCGAAAAGGCTCCCGTGACCACCGGCTTGGTCGTATAGAGCAGAACCAGATACAGGCGGTACAGGTCGCCAATCTCTTTGGGAATTTCATTGCAAACAATCGAGGTCGAGACGGCGTCATACTGCGGCAGGCTTTCGGCCACCTTGAGCACCCGGATCAGATCGGGGGTGTAAGAAGTCTTGTGCTCCAGCGTGTCTGGGTCCAGGATGTGAACGCCGGACGAGCCAGGGTCAAAGTGAACGTCATCCCCGCCATAGTGAACGGTCGGTTCGCCGGCGCGGTTATAGAGGGTGAACTCGCGCGGCACCGTCTTGAGCATCTCGCGGACGAGGCGTTCCGGGATACGCACCACCTCAGCCGATTCGTCCACCTGGGCGCCGGCTTCGGCCAACAATTTGCGGGCTTCAGGCAACTGAACTTTGACGCCCGGCTCCATGAGAAGTTGAAAAGCCTCATCCAAAATTTTCTGAACCATCTCTGAGGACAGCAGTTGCAATTTCGGCTGCATGTGTCACGCCTCCTCTGCCAAAGCAATGATCCGCGCCAGTTCGGCACTCAGGCCCGGGTCCAGCGGAACCGGTTGGTGGGTCTCCAAAATGTGACGCGCCTTCGCCGTCGCCCAATCCACTGCGCCGTCGCGCTTCTCTTCCCAGATGTTGTAAGGGCGGCGATCCATGAATTGCGGCACAAAGATTTCGCGCATGTGCTGACGGGTGTGTTTGTGCGTCAGGAAATTGCCGCCCGGCCCAACGGCCTTGATTACGTCCAGCGCCAATGTGTCATCGTTGACTTCGATGCCGTTGATCACCCGGCGGATGATTTCAAAGATCTCGCAATCCATGAGCATTTCGGCATACGACCAGATGCGGCTGCCGTGCAGGAAGCCTACGCCCAGCAGCATGTCCGACATGACGACTGAGGCCATGAAGGTGGACAGGCTGTTATCTACGCCAGCCTGCCAGTTGGGTTCTTTGGCGCCGGTGGCAAAAGAGCCCATCGAGAGCGGAATGTTGTAGTAATCTGCCAGCACGTTTGTGGCCGCGCCAAAGAGGAAGTCTTCCGGGCCGCCGCCGGTGTAGGCGCCAGAACGCAGGTCTGAGGCGGTTTGGGCGGCAGCATAGAAGACGGGCGCGCCGGGAAAGGCTAACTGCAATAGCGCTGTGGCTGCAATCACTTCGGCATTCCCTACCACCAGATTGCCCGCCAGCGTAGCCGGAGCCGTGGTGAGGCAGGCGGTCATGGTCATAAAACCGGTAGGAATGCCCGCCTCAGCCGCCAACAGGGCAGCATCCAGCGAGCCGCCATCGTGACCCAGCGGCGGCGCCGTGCACTGCATCAGCGAAAGCACCGGACGCTTGCGCAGGGCTTCACGTCCACCGGCAATGACGGCCGCCATTTCAATTGCCGCCCTGGCCTCGTGTTCGTTGTAGATGCTTTCCGTCTGGACGTGCTTGGTAGAGTTTTCCCAAATGGCTTTGATTTCGTGTAAGCCGCGCGTCCGGGCGGGTTTATCCTGCGCCGAGACCGGCACCCAATGGAAGCCGATTTCATCCAGCGCATCGGCCACACGCGCAATCTCAACCACATCCCGCAAACACGAAACGCGCCGCTTGCCGGTGTACAGGTCAATCACTTCCACGCCGCAGCCATCTGTGCCTACCCAAACATGGTTGCCGTCTAGCGGCAAATCTTGCTGAGGGTCACGCGCGGCCAGCGAATAAACCGGCGGGCAGGATTTTAGCGCCTCTTCGATGATGTGTCCCCTGACCTTCACGACCTTCGTTTCGCGGTCCACATCAGCGCCGTGGGCTTCCCAAATATCGAGCGCCCGCTGTGAAGGAAAGCGCACCCCCACGCTTTCAATGACATCAAGCGTAGCCGTATGGATTTTTTGAATTTCTTCGGGGCTGAAGACGTGCAGTTTAAGCCGGGGGTTGGTAACAGACTTGGGTTGACCGGGCATATCTGCCTCCGGCTCAAGAGCCGACCAATTGTTTGGCAACGGCTACTGCCCCAACCGCGTCTTCGCTGTAACCATCGGCGCCGATTTCTTTCGCCCAAGACTGGGTTACAGGCGCACCGCCCACCATCACCTTGACCCGCGGGCGCAGGCCGCTATCCTCCAGCGCCTCAATCACGTCTTTTTGCTTGACCATCGTGGTGGTCAGCAAGGCGCTAATGCCGACGATGTCTGCATTCACCTCACGCGCCTTTTCGACGAATTTCATTACCGGCACGTCAACGCCTAAATCGTACACCTGAAAACCGGTAGCCGAGAGCATGGTGACCACCAGCGTTTTGCCGATTTCGTGAATGTCACCCTCAATTGTGCCCATGACCACCTTGCCAAGCACTTCGCGCTGGCCGCCGCTTTTGGCGAGTTCTGGCTCCAGCACGGCTACCGCGGCCTTCATGGCTTCGCCAGCGATGACCAAATCGGGCAAGAACATCTCGCCTGCCGAGAACTGCTCGCCCACATAGTTCACGCCAGGCACAAAGCCCTGGTTGAGCGCTTCCAGCGGGTTGACGCCCTGCGCAACGGCCTTACGCGCCAGTTCGGCCGCCAGATCGGGGTCGCCATCCACAATGCTTTGTTTCATTGCATCAAACAGTTCCTGACTCATTTTTCTACCTCCTGGGAATAGACTCTCTCCAACACGTGGAGTGTTAAGACAAAGTCACACTTTGTCATTTTAGCGTTTTTCGCAACTTTCGTCAACGAAAAAGCGTAACTCACGCAAAATTACATTTATCACAACGAATTACGTAGTAAAATCATATCAAGAAAGCGATACTCGTTTAAGCGAGGTGAGATATATGGACGAACTCGATCGGGCCATCCTGGGCGTCCTGCAGGAAGACGGCCGCGCTCCTTTTACACAAATTGCCAAACGCGTAGGACTATCCGAAGCCGCCGTGCGGGCGCGTTATAAGAACCTGGTAGAACAAGGCGTGGTACGCACCGTCTCCATCGTGGACCCGTACGCCCTGGGCTTTCAGGCCCCCGCGCTGATTGCCATCGCCGTGGACGCCGGCAAGGCCGAAGAGGTCGCACAGGCCATTTCGGAACTGCCCGAAACCGCCTACCTGGTCCTTACCCTCGGCTCGCACGACCTTTTGGCAGAAGTGTACTGCCGCGACCTGCAACATCTGACCGAACTGGTCATGCACCATATTCAGACCATTCCCGGCGTGCGCAGCACCGAAACCTTGATGGAAGCCAAAGTTTACAAACTGAGTTACCGCTGGTCGCCAACCGCAGAAAGCATGTAGCCCGCTATCGTTTATAATTGATGGTGAACAGACTGCTGCTCTGGTCCGCCTTACATTTCTGCCGCCACCGCAAAAACCTTTTCAAAATACGAGGAGCACAAAGATCGCGAGGGTTTCGTGTCCTTCGCGGTTACCACCATTCTTGCGGACGTCTCTCAAACCCGGCAGGTCATCACAACTAATCTTGGAGGTTTGCATGGATTTCTCACTCAGTCAAGAACACCAGATGGTGCAAAAAATGGTGCGCGACTTTGCCCAAAAGGAAATCGCGCCGGTCATCAAAGAACATGACCGTAAACAAGAACCCATTCCCTGGGCGATTAAACGCATGGGAGAACTCGGCATCCTGGGCATCTGCTTCCCCGTCCGTTACGGCGGGCAGGGAATGGACTACATCTCTCTTGGCCTGGCCTGCGAAGAACTGGAAGCAGTAGATACCACCCTGCGGGTCGTCATGTCGGTACACACCGGCCTGTGCGGCATGACCCTGCTTCAATGGGGCACAGAAGAACAAAAACAGAAGTTCCTCGTCCCCATTGCCAGAGGCGAAAAAATCGGGGCAGGCGCCTTTACCGAACCCGGCATGGGCTCAGATGTGGCCGCCATGCAGACCACAGCCAGGCGCGAAGGTGACGTGTACATCTTGAACGGCGAGAAGATGTGGATTTCCCTGGCCTCCAAAGCCGATTACGCCCTGGTCACGGTCAAAACCGACCCGCAGGCGGCGCGGCCTTCTCAGGCGTTGACTTCCTTTATTGTTGACCTGCACAGCCCTGGCGTCAAAACCGGCGATCTACACGGCAAACTGGGCGTCCGCGCCGGCTCCACCGGCTGGATCAGTTTCACCGATGTGCGCGTACCGGTTGAAAACCGCATTGGCGAAGAAGGCGAAGGCTTCAAAATTACCATGTCGGCTTTTGATAACGGACGTTACACCGTCGGCGCCGGAGCCACAGGCCTGATTCGCGCTTCGCTGGAAGCCAGTATCCGCTATGCACAGGAACGCAAGACCTTTGGCAAGCCGATTGCCGAATATCAATTGATCCAACAGAAAATCGCCCGCATGGCACAAAACTATGAAATTGCCCGCCTTCTATACCTGCAAGTGGGATGGATGAAAAACCAGGGATTGCGCAGCACCCTGCAGACTTCTTACTCAAAGAAATTCGCCACCGAAGCATCCTTTGAAGCAGCCCACGATGCCATCCAAATTCACGGCGCTTATGGCTTCTCAGATGAGTACGATGTGGAACGCTACCTGCGCAACGCCCGCGGCGCAATTATTTACGAAGGTTCATCTGAGATTCAGACCATCATTCAGGCCGGCTATGCCCTGGGTCAACGCAGCGACCGACCGTTACGTTGCGAACTGCCGGCCTACGATCCAGATACCTGGCAAGAGTGATGCAGGGAAATTGTGGCGTGTAATGCGGCGCACCCAAGCCGCCCATTTTAATCGAGCATCTTGATAAAGAAACGGAGGTCCCTTGAAAATCATTGTCTTTGTCAAACAAGTGCCCGACTCAGCCGCCAAAGTGACAGCCGAAAACGGACAGGCGGCCTGGGGCGAGGCTCCCATGGTCATCAACCCGTGGGATGAATACGCCGTTGAGGCTGCGCTCCAGCAAAAGGAAGCGCACGGCGGCACCGTCACTGCCATCAGCATAGGCAGTGAAAATGCAAAAGAGGCGCTCAAACATGCCCTGGCCATGGGCGCCGACGATGCCATCCTGGTCTCTGACCCGGCCTTGAAGAACCTGGATACGCAGGCCATAGCCCGCCTGCTGGCCGCCATCGTCCAAAAAGTCGGCGGCGTGGATATGGCCTTCTTCGGCCGCCAGGCAATTGACGGCGACTCAGGCCTGACGCCCACCCAAACGGCCCGCATACTGGGCTGGCCCGCCCTTACCCTGGCCGCCTCTATCAAGGTGGAAGGCAGCACCGTCACAGTGGAACGTTCCTTTGAGGAAGGGCGTCAGATCGTCAGCGCCAACCTGCCGGCCGTCTTCAGCCTGGTTAAAGATTTCGGGGAACCGCGCTACCCATCCTTCATGGGCATCCGCAAGGCAAGCAGGGCCGAAATCCCAACCTGGACGCTGGCCGACCTGGGCATTGCTGCGCCGACCCCTGTCGTTTCCTGGCCCACCCTCATCAACCCACCCAGCCGGGAAGTCAAGTGCGAATTCATCACCGGCGCTTCGGCTCAGGAAATCGCCGAAAAACTGGCCGACAAACTGATTGCGGAGAAGGTGCTATGAAAACCTGGGTTTACATTGACCACTTTCAAGGGCAGGAACTGCCGGCCTCCTGGGAGGCCGTCGGCGTCGGCAAGAAATTCGGCCTGGTAACGGCCATCGTCTTCGGGTCCGGCGTGGAACCGCTGGCCAAGAAAGCCTTTGAGTACGGCGCCGATGAAGTCCTGTTGGCTGACGACCCGGCCCTGGCAGATTTCCGCCCAGAGGCTTTTGCTTCCACCCTGTCCTCGCTCGTCTCTTCCGGGACGCCTGACCTGATTCTGTTCCCGACCACCGCCCGCGGCCGCGACCTGGCTGCCATGACCGCCATTGACCTGAACAGCGGCGTCATTGTCGACGCAGTAGCCCTCGACCTGGAAGACGGCAAGGTGGTGGCCACGCGTCCGGTATTTGGGGGCAAGTTACTGGCAAAGATGGCCTGTTCTGCCAGCCCGCAAATCATCACCCTGCGCGGGCGCGCTTTCCCCAAGCCAGAACATCAGCCCGGCCGCAGCGGCACCCTGACCAAAGTCCCGGCCAAGGCCGAGGCGCTGACCCGCGTGGAGGGTTACGCGGCCACCGAGGGCGGCGTCTCGCTAACCGATGCGGGCATCATTGTCTCTGGCGGGCGCGGCGTCTCAAATAACCCGGCGCTTACCCCGCCGGCCGGCCTGGATGAGAAACAGGCCGAAATCTGGCGCGCCCAGCAAGGCTTTAAACTGATCGGCGAGTTGGCGGCCGTCTTGGGCGGGGCAATGGGTGCCAGCCGCGCCGCTGTGGATGCCGGTTATGTGCCTTATGCCCACCAGGTCGGTCAGACCGGCAAGATTGTCTCTCCCGACCTGTACATCGCCTGCGGCATATCCGGCGCCATCCAGCATCTGGCCGGCATGCGTTCCAGCAAGACAATTGTGGCCATCAACAAAGATGCCGAGGCTCCTATTTTCCAGGTGGCCCGTTACGGCGTAGTCGGCGACTTGTTCCAGATCGTCCCCGCCCTGACAGAGGCCTTCAAGAAAAGACTCGGCAAGTAGCCATCAAAACCAAGACACACAAACTCGATGAGACGCCCTGCGGGGCGTCTCTTTGTTTACAAAATTGTTATTTTCAAGGCGTATCTCTCAAAAGGTTTCTCCGTCACAAAGACAAGCAGGTATGTATGCTGTTGCAGGTCCTGTTTGGTCGCTCCGTCTTTTATCATAAGGAGAAATCACATGCAAACTAAAAACAAAATATCAGAACGCGGCCAGGTTTTAATACTGCTCGTCTTTGGGATAATCGCCCTGATCGGATTGACCGGTTTGGCTGTAGATGGAGGCGGCGCCTTTGCCGACCAGCGCCGTGCCCAAAATGCATCTGACAGTGCTGCACTTGCGGCCGCCCTGGCAGCCGCGCGCGGCGGAAACCCATCTGCAACCGCCATAGCCTGGGCAACCAACAATGGCTACGCCAACGACGGCATTCGCAGCACTGTCACAGTTAACCATCCACCAGCCGTCGGTTGCAAAGGGCAAACAAGCCCTTATGCTGGAAATTCAGAGTATATCCAGGTTATCATTCACTCCAACGTAGACACTTCGCTGGCAAGACTGATCGGAATTCATCAGGTCCACAATTGCACCGAAGCCGTCGCCAGAGCACGTCCTGCCCGACAGGGAGAAATGTTCTTTGGCAATGCTCTGGTCAGCCTGAAACCCAGCGGATGCAGGGCAACCTTTGTCCATGGCACGGCGCGCAATGACTTGATTGGAGGCGGGTTGTTCGTCAACTCCAATCACTCTACCTGTGCCTTTGAACAAAACGGCAATGGCAGCATCTACGCACCCAATATCACGGTTGTAGGAGGGGCTGAAATTCAAAAAATAGATAGGGTCGTTCCCTTCCCGCCTCAAACAGGAGCCACACAAGTCCCTTACCCGCCATCCTTCTTACCGCCTGAGCCAACCTGCGACGGCAATGCCCAACAAACAGGCAATCGGCTTAGCCCTGGCAATGTGGGTAACTTTCCGCCACCTGGCGTAACCGAATTGGAGCCGGGCATCTACTGTGTCAACGGCGATTTTATGATGAACGCCCATGACACCCTACATGGGGAGGGCGTTCTGATCTTCATGAAAAATGGATCCGTCCACTTTAACGGCAACGCTCAAATCAATCTCTCCGCTCCAACCAGTGGACCTTATGCCGGTTTGCTTATTTACCAGTCTATCCAGAACACAAATCGGGTCACACTGAACGGCAACTCTGATACCGTTTTTATCGGCACCATTCTGGCTCCGGGGGCCGAGATTCAAATCAACGGCACGCAGAATTCAAACAGTTACCAAAGCCAGATTATCGGTTACACGCTTGACCTGATCGGCACAAGCGATGCTGTGATTCGCTACAATGACTCACAGAATTACGACGCCTACATCCCCCCTGAAATAGAGTTGGTCCAGTAAAAACGTAAAGAGCCAAAAAACAGAGCGCTACGCAAGCACGATAATGCCCGTAGCGCTCTGTTGTAGCACTAAAACCTGCAGAATGGTAGGCGGTTACACATTGTTGCAATATTGGCCAGTCTCACAGTAAGGTCAATGATTTCCTGAACCGCCTTTCCCATTTCCATCTCCCCCCTGTCCCGCATCAGGGTTGCCGCTTTCGCCGGGGCCATATCCGCCTGGGCCCGGCTGGGGCGTCCCACCCGAAGGGGAACCAGGGCCATATCCGCCCGGCTCTCCGCTCGGGCTGACAATAGAGTCAGGAGTGCCTTGTATCCTGTTTTGATTCTCTAAGCGGATCATATAACGAAAACCCTGAGGGTCTGTTAACCCGGTCTCTACCAGGCGCAACTGGGTCTGAAGCGTGTTTCTTGTTTGAAGCAACGCTGGAGACTGTTTGTCCACCTGCTCCAGAGCATTGTACTGGGCCTGTAAGCGTATACGCAGACGTTCCAGCAAAGGCTGCATAGCCGCATCCTCCACTCCAGCAGCGAGGGAGATGGCCTGCCAGTTATGTTGTTGAAGTCGCAACGAAACGGTAGCGGGTGGCTCAACGCCGCGGTTTTGCAACGCCACAATCTCCTCTACACGCCTCTGCGCCAGTTGCTCAAGAAGTTCAACCCGCTCTTGTGGCCCCAAAGTCAGGCTCAAACGCACGTCTTCGCTTAAAGTCTTAACCGGGTATAAGAAGTCGGTCGGCAGAGTATTTTGGGCAGCATAGACGGTTCCCGCAGTGCCGCCGAAAAGCAGGGTAAAGATTAAGACGGCTGTTACAAGCATGTTCATGGCAAAGCGCTCCTTTCGAAAATTGACACTTTGCCCTATATGACGTGTCCCATAACCTGCAGATACGCTTTGGGCAGATACTGCTTCAGCAAGAAAGCGTGCCCGTCCACGCATAGCCGCTTGCACATCGCGAGCAGGAACCGCCTTGAGTTCATCTAACCGGCGTTTTAGGTTTTCATCAATTTCCTGGTCATTACGAGTCATCGCAATACATCCTCATTGGCTAGTAAACGTTTCAGGCTTTGAAGAGCCCGATGCTGGAGCGATTTAATTGCTCCTACTGGCTTATTCAGGGCTGCGGCAACGGTTTCATTATCGCAACCCTCAACAAATTTCAGGACAATGACCTGTCGCTGGTCGGGTGTCAAACGGCGCAGGACCTGCCTCAAGCGTTCCTGGCGAATCCTTTGATCAACCAATTGCTCTGGCAAATCGGCGCCATCTGCAAAGTGCTCAGATAGGTCGACCTGCAACACATGTTCCCGACGATAGATATCTGTAATCCAATTGTGAGCAATTCGATACAAATAGGCTCGCAAGTGGGATTTTGGGCCACGCCGATCACGCAGCGCCTGAAGCAAACGTCGAAAAGTTTCGGCAACACATTCTTCCGCCAAATTGACGTCGCCTAATAAGCGATAGGCGTAACAGTACAACGCTGGGCTATAGGTATCATAAACATCAGCCAGCGCCTGACGGTCAAATTGCCGACAACGCTCCAGGAGTTGGGTGTCCAAATCGGTGCAATTATCCATACAGTGTGACGCATTTTGAAACATTGCGATACGCCCAACTAAACTATAGTAGCGATAAAATGCTATAGCGTCTCTGCAATCAGGATACTCGGACGAAAACTACGCGGCCGGCAAATGATGCTGGCGCGCATGGAGGCGTCTTCTGGTTTGGACATTACGCCAAACCCTGCAGGAGGTGGGGACAGGTTTTGAAAAACTTACTTTAACGTCGGTTCGGGATAGAAAAACCGACTGTAAATTTTCACCGCCGAGACGCAAAGGGCGCGGAGTTTCTCAAGAAACCGGCATTTTCTCTACCTCTCTGCGTCTCTGCGGTGAGAAAAATTCTTATCCCGAATTCACGTTACTTTAGGTTGCACTTATGCAAGAGGTCAAACACACAAGATAACTATTCTGAATTGAGTTTGTCTACCTCTATTTGCAACTTAGCTCTGATGTCTTCAAAGTTTAATCCTTTTTCAAGACAATAACCTTTAACTGTGGAAGAGGGGGCAGGGAAGGACTCGCCGATGATGGCCTCAACAGCCTCGCGCGAGACGCCCCAGGCCAGTATCTCTCCAAAAGTGGTTTTACCTTTTACAGTTCGATCAGCCTCCTCCGCAGAAGGAGAATTGACCATAGGCTCAGGAACAGACTGCTCTGAAGCAGCCACAAGAGCAGGGACAGTATGTCCTTCTAGATAAGTTGTTTGTTCGGGGTTAAGGCCTTGCATCCTGAGCAATTCCGCTGCACTCTCTGGCAAATAGATATCAGTGCTCAGGTCAAATGGCAACCTTTTATAAAACGCGACAAACAGACGCACTGAGGCAGTGCCAATTTCATATTCGCTATCTGCATAAATTGTCTCAAGTTCTTTGACTTGAACGGTAGCAGGGTCAATATTGTCGGGTAGGTTAAAGGCCTTCGCCAACACAGAAGGTGCAATGCCAAAATTCTTTTCAATATCCCGAAAGGTATACGAGCCGCGAATATCAGCCGGATTAGCCTGCCCTGCAAACTCACCGGTGGTGAAGGTGGCAACTTCTTTTGTGCTCTCGGTTTTCCACCATCCTAAAGCAGTGGTCAAGGAAATACCGCCGAACAGAACAATAAACACAACGGCAGCCAAAGACTTAGATGTCAACATCATTTTACACCTCCCTTACCGACGGGCAAAACTTGTTGTTGCCTGGGCAGTGCAGTAGAGAAGACAACCGTTTTAACCACTGGGCAAACGGCCTCAGAAGTGCATTCCAAACACGAGATGCACTGGTGATCGCGAACAGTAGTTTGAGTGTCCACCGGAATATTCATAGGACAGAGAATACTGCATGCCCCGTCGGCTCTACAGGTAGCCTCAACCCGGCGAATACCAAAGACGCGGAAGAGATTGCTGATGCCAAGCACAGCCCCATACGGGCAGGCATATTTACACCATGGGCGCTCAACAAACAAAGAGAGTAACAAGGTAACGCCCAATATAGTGTAAGGTCTTGTAATTCTATACCTCTTGCTGTTCTGTAATTCTGTACCTTTACAATCCAATAATTCCATACCCCCTGCTATCCTCTTGCCAAGGTGAAAGTTTTTGCTCG
>JAIOAQ010000024.1 GCA_019873735.1 Chloroflexota bacterium
AAAGAGCCGTTCCCGTTCCGTTAGGGGCGCACTAATTGTACCCAATCTTTGTCTTTTCAGACTCCGAAAGAGGTATCCAGACCACTTTTACAGAAAAATCCTTGCACTATCCTGCGCAAGGTAAGTCGGTTCATACGTTTGTGAACGCAAATGTTCACAAACACGGGCTCAACAATCACCAGCCGCTTGGCGTAGATTTTTTTTGCCTTCCGGACTGTCTATTTTGGCCTTTGTTTCTGCTTCTTGTGACGCTGTGTTGGGCGGCAGTCATGGCGTCACTTACCAAATGCCAGGAATCAGACGGTAGCGCACTTCCTGCACGTAGTCGGAGTAGCCTTCCAACTCGGCTCGAAGGATGTGATCCTCAAAGGACGTCCTGACAATCGCGAGAAGCACCGCAACGATGCCCGGAATCAGCGCCCACAACGAGCCCAACAGAATGGGTGTACCCAGAGACTGGAGCATAAATCCCACGTAGCCAGGATGCCGCACAAAGCGATAGGGACCAGTGCGGCACACCGTGTGACCGCGATCGCTCTGGATGCGCACAGCAGTGGAGAAGTACGCGTTGGCGATCATGGCCCATCCGGCGAGTCCCAGCCCCAGCGCCAATACGATCGCGCCTGCGATATGCCAGCCAACGCCCAGTGGTCCAGACCAGTGATACTGCTCATCCAGGCCCGCTACAAGTGGAAGCGCAAGGTACAGGGCCAGACCCCAGAGGCTGCTCACGATCTTGTCCCAGTTCTTCATCTGTCCGAATCCGCGACCGCGTTCGGCGACGGTGCCCGGGCTGGTGCGGAGCACGAAGACACCGTTGATTGCCATACTGGCAAGGCAGATGCCAAGGTAGACCCAGGCCCATAGCCAGTTGAATCGGCCGGCTGCGAGGAAGAGAAGGGCTGCATTGAAGGCAAGGACGATGACGATGGTCGCGAGCCTGATGAGGATGCCCGCCACAAGGCTTGGATGACTTTCAGGTTGTGGGACTGTTGATGATGTGCTCATACGCCCTCCCAATTCTTTAGGTGCTCATACTCTGCTGCCTAACGCCACGCGCTTCAGCCGCGAGGGCGGTGGTCTGAGGCGCAAGAGTGGGCGTCGGCTCCGCTAACAGCCTGGCTCTGTGATTACATGCAGCCTTATGCCGCTGCAAAAGGCTATTGACCGGTTGCGCTCCAATCGAAGGTTCCCAGCTCGCAGACAATCCCGCCGGACCAGGGTGCACCCAGGAAAATTGTGATTGTACCGCTGGCTGTCGTTGCTGTGGTGAAGCGGCCAGACAACACCACAATCGTTATAGCACAACGGCAGGCGAAAAACAACGGCTATCAGGGCTTTCTTAAAACCCCAAAAAACTCGCTTATCCACACTCAGAAATCACCTGAATCTCTTGCAGAGAACATAAAATCAGCGCAATTCGTGCAATTTAATCTGCGCAATCTGTGGATCATGTCCTCTTTTTGTGCAGTCCATTTTGAGAAAGCCTTATTGCCGCCGCATTCTGGCTTTCTCAAAGCCCGAGGTTTTGGCTTTGGTCTCCCCCCTGTATCTTTCCCATTCGTGGTACACGTCCCCGTCGGAGAAGGTCAGCAAGCCCGTCTATACCAACTGGTAGGCGCGCAGGATGCCCTCAAAAGCCTGCCGGCCGTCGGCCAGGGCTTTTTGCCGCCAGCGCGGTTCGGCCGGGAAGTATAATTCGTCGAATTCATGCCGCACGGCCTGCTCGGCGGTTCTGCTTACCGCGCCGTGCCAGTGCAGTTGGTTTTCCAGCACCATGGCGCGCAAACTGCGGATGCGCGCCGGCAGGGACTCGCCAAAGGTGCCGAATTCGAAGCCGCAGGCAAACAGCCGTTTGGTGGGGAAGCGCGCCTCGCGCAGGCGGTAGAAGTATTCGCCCATGTCGCCGCTGATGGCGTAGAACTCATTTGCATCAATCTTTTGTACCAGCGGGTAGTTGAACCTGCGGCTGAATTCTGCCGAGGAGAGCGCCTCCACCGGCGGGACGATGACGATCATCTGATAGCGCGGACCATAGCCGGTGTGCATGTCCATCTGGATGACTTGTTCGTACTCCTCCAGGGCGCGGCGGTACAGGTCCATCAGGACGAGGGTGCTTTCTTCATACCTTACGCCGCCGTAGAAGAAACCATCGGGCGTGTGGTATTGCCCCAGCAGGGTGGCGGTGGAGACGCGCCCGATGCCCAGCATGAGCAGGGCGCGCAGCACGCGTCCCCAGAACGAGAGATTTTCCAGAGGCAGGGGACGCACCGGCCGGCGCGGGGTGAGCAGGAAGGCCAGCGTCTTGTAGTCGGGATTGAGCGCCGGGTCGAAGTTTCCGTCGAAGATAAAGTTGCGGTTCAGATCCACGCTGTTTTCGTTCACCTTGCGGCGGTGTTCCATGCCCCAGGGGTTGATGGCGTGGACGAGCAGCAGGCCGGTGTGTTCGGGGTTCAGGCGCGGGGCAAACTCCTGGATGAAGAGTCTTTGCATGGCCGCGCCAACGTAGCCCTCGATGCCGTGTTCGCCGGTGGAGAGGATGACCAGATTTTCCTTTTTCCTCGGTTCGGCCCAGATCCAGTCTATGGACAGGCTTGGGTCGGCGCTTAACGGGTGACTTTCCAGCCGGGCAGACGGCCAGTTTGACGAGAGCAGGCCGAGGCTGAGTCGGAAGCGCTCGCGGGAGGTCGGGTAAGAGTCGGGGTAGTAGTCGTCCATCTCAGAAGGGTCCATAATGGATGGCAACGGCGATTCCCAGAAAAGCCACCGTTACCAGGATAATCCACAGCCAGAGTCTGGCCGTCCAGCGAATCCACTTGGGGTAACTGACGACCGTCAGGCCGAGGCTGATGAGCAGCACCGGGTTGGTGGGGTAGGCCAGGTTGGAGAAGCCGTCGCCGAAGATGTAGGCCAGGACGGTCGTCTGGCGGGTGACGCCGACCAGTTCGGCCAGCGGCAGCAGGATGGGCATCATCAGGAAGGCTTTGGCCGAGCCTGAGGCGATGAAGAATTCGATGCCGAGCGCAAGGGCGTAGACCACCAGCGCGGCCGGGAAGCCGCCCATCTGGCGGAAGGGTTCGGCGGCCGCGTGCAGCAGGGTGTCGGTGACGCCGCCGCTGTCTATGATGTAGCGGATGCTGGCCGCCATGAGGATGAGCGGCACGGAGGGGGCCAGACCGCCCCAGCCTTCGATCAACCCCTGCCAGACGGTTTTTCCGCCCGCGCCGGAGATGAAGCCTGCCCCCAGTCCGCCGATGAGGAAAAGCACGCCGACCAGCGGCAGGGCATAATCGGAAATGGCCGGGACGAACGGTCCCAGCAGCATGACCGCGAAGATGAAGAGCAGGAACAGGCCGAAGAAGTTCATGGCGCGGTTTTGCCTCGGGTCTTCCTCGATCAAGGAGGCGTCTAAGCCTGTGTATTTTTGACGCTCGGCTTTGTCCTCTTCGTGGACGAGCGAGGCGGCGGGGTCGCGGTCTATGCGGCGGGCGTAGGCGGAAATGAACCAGCCGAAGATGAGGTAGATGACGATGAAGACCAGGATGCGCAGCCACGCGCCGGAGAAGAGCGGCAGTTCGGCCAGCCCCTGCGCCACGCCGAGGGTGTAGGGGTTGGAGATGGCGGCCGAGAAGCCCAGGTTGGTGGCCAGGATGGACATGCCCAGCCCCACCAGCGCGTCCCAGCCGAGAGAGTAGGACAGCGCGATCATGACCGGCACCAGAAGGACGACTTCCTCGAAGGTGCCGAGCGTGGCGCCCAGGAACATGAAGGCCAGCGACACCATCCACAGCAGCAGGTACTTCCGCGTGCGGAAGCGGCGCACGACGCGGCCGATGAAGGCGCGCAGGGTGCCGGTCTTGTCCAGCACGGCAAAGGCGCCGCCGGCAAAGAACAGCACGATGATGATGACGATGACCGTCAGCCCGCTCTCGCTGCCCAGCACTTCGACCGGCGCGACGAACCAACGCCAGATGGGATAGTCGGGCCGTGCGACGAACTGGAAGGAGTTGGGGTCAATCGTTTCGCGTCCGTCCACTTCGAGACGGGTGTACTGCCCGGCCGGGAGGACCAGGGTGAGAATCCCGGCGATCATCATCAGGACGAAGAGGATGACCAGCGACTGGATGAAGGCTCGCTGGCTGATCTGGGCGCCGGCTTTTTGTTGCATAGACATCCTCCTTATATAAAAGCCGCCCGGCGGATGAGCGCCAGGCGACAAAGCAATTTGGATGGAACTACACGTCGAAGGCCCACTCGCCGCGTCGGAAGACCGGTTCGCGCGACCCGTCGGGCCTGATTCCGTCAATATCGAGTTCTGCCGACCCGACCATAAAGTCCACGTGGGCCAGGCTGACGTTGCCGCCGCGGGCGCGAAACTGTTCGTCATTGAGGCCTTCCCCCTCGCGCAGCGTGAAACGGTAGGCGCGTCCCAGCGCCAGGTGGCAGGAGGCGTTCTCGTCAATCAGCGGGTCATAGAACAGGATGCCGCTCTGTGAAATCGGTGAACTGTAGGGCACCAGGGCCACTTCGCCCAGGCGGGCCGAGCCCTCGTCGGTTTCGATCAGTTTTTTCAGAGTGGCTTCGCCTTTGCGCGCGCTGAAGCGTACCACGCGGCCCTGCTCAAAGGTCAGGCTGAAGTCCTCGATCAGCGCGCCGCTGTAACTGAGCGGCATGCTGGCGCGGACGGTACCGTCCACTTGCGCGCAGTGCGGCATGGTGAAAACTTCTTCAGTTGGCAGGTTGGCAGTGAACTCAATTCCGTTCTGGGCCGGCATCCGCGCGCTGATCCAGCGATGGCCGGCAGGCAGGCCGATGGTCAGGTCGGTGCCGGGGGCGGTGTAATGCAAGGCCGCATATTGTTTGGCTTCCAGGTAGGCCGAACGCTTGAGGAGATTCTGGATGTGTTCCTTCCATGCGCCGACCGGATCGGGCCGGTCGAGGCGGCAAATCTCAAAAATAACCTGCCACAGTTTTTCCTCGGCTGCCTGCGGGGAGAGGCTGGGGAAGACCTTGGCGGCCCAGTCGGGACCCGAAGCGGTAATCACGCACCAGTTGATGGCGTTCCGGCTGATGGCTTCGCTGGATGGCGCCATATGCTCAAGGTGCGTTTTCTGTATGATCCCGACCAGTTCTGCATCCAGCCCGCTGAGCAGATCGGGATTGTTGGAGCGGACGGTGAGCAGGGCATCGCCTTTCTCAAAATAATCCTGCAGCCCTTTGATCTGCCAGGCGGGGTATTCCGTCAGCGTTTCTTTCGAAGCGTTCTCCAGCCTGAGTTTGATCAGAGCCTCGTCGCCCCAGAGCACATCTACCAGGCGGGCGCCGGCGCGATAGGCGCTGGCGGCGATTTTTCGCACCAACGGAGCAGTATGGAGCAGCACACCGCGGGTAGATGGGTTGCCGATCATCAATCGCTGGCCGGGCCGGAGATTCAACCCAACCTGGACAACCAGATCAGCATAGTGTTCCAGTTTTTTTTCGAAATCAGGGATGGGCATAAAAAGTGACCTCGTGGACACAGATTGTAATGTGATTAGTATAGCACGCTTTTTGAGGCAGGCAGCATGGGAGACTCTGCGCCTTTGCGTTAAAGATTTTGACCTTTTTGCGGTGGGATCATCTTTGCAATCTGTGCATGCTTCTCATCACCGTTGATGACTTTTGAGCGTATGCCCCTTCCGTTCTTTGATTGACGATTAATCAGATTACTGCTATTATCTTGCTCTGTGAAGAGGCTATCGCAATCCTGGTACACTCGATTCTGGTGGAAGGTGCGGCAAACCGGCCGCTGGTTGACGCCAGGACTGGGCGTTAAACGCTGGTTCGGGCTGCTGCTGGCCGGGGTGACGTTACTGGGGGTGGGGCTGGCAATTTTCCTCCTTGATTTGTATCGCACGGCGCCTGAGATTGAATGGTATCTTAACTTGCTGGCAACGGCTTCCCTGCGTTTCTTGCCGCGGCCGGTACGCGTTTTGATTTTTGGCGGGCTGGGAATCGGCCTGATTCTGTGGGGAATGTGGGGGGTCAATCGCTCGGTGCTTTTGCCGTTCCTGCGGCCGGGCAGCAAGGTGGTTGACCGGCTGGCTGAATATCGCCGGCGCGAGCGCGGGCCGCGCGTGGTGGCCATCGGCGGCGGACATGGCCTGGCAACCCTGTTGCGAGGCCTGAAGGAGCATACGCATAATCTGACGGCAGTTGTCAGCGTTGCCGACGATGGCGGCTCTTCGGGTGAACTGCGCCGTTCTTTAGGCATTCTCCCGCCGGGAGACATCCGCAATTGTCTGGCCGCTTTGTCAAAAGATGAAGACCTGTTGACGCAGTTGTTTCAATATCGCTTCTCTGGAACGCCGGGACTGGACGGCCACTCGTTTGGTAATTTATTCATTACGGCCTTGAGCGATATAACCGGCAGTTTTGAAGAAGCAGTAGCAGAATCGGGACGCGTCCTTTCGGTATATGGCCGTGTCTTACCGGCAACGCTGCATGATGTACAACTTGTTGCTGATGTACAAATCCCCCACCTGACGATGGAGGTTCGCGTTGCTGGCGAGAGCCGCATTCCCGAATTTGCCGGACGAGTGCGCCGTGTCTGG
The DNA here is from genome assembly GCA_019873735.1 of Chloroflexota bacterium. Classification (GTDB taxonomy): domain Bacteria; phylum Chloroflexota; class Anaerolineae; order Anaerolineales; family Villigracilaceae; genus DSXF01. The sequence goes on from JAIOAQ010000024.1 coordinate 6,594, forward strand.
TTGCAGCCAGATAACCCGCCTGCTTTCCCTCCCGTTGTCCAGGCTATTCTGGCCGCAGAGGTGGTCATCATCGGCCCTGGCAGTTTGTACACGAGCGTTGTCCCCAACCTGCTTGTCCCTGACCTGGCAGCCGCTGTACGTGCCAGCCGGGCGCTCAAGGTGTTCGTGTGTAACATTGTCACACAGCCCGGCGAGACCAATAACTACACCTGCCGCGACCATGTTGATGTGTTGGAAGAATACATCGGCAAAGGTGTCATTGACGTCATCATCTGTAACAATGTCTATACAGCAGATATCCCAGCGGAGCAATGGGTGCGCGTGGATGAAAACCTGTCGTCTGATTCCCGCCTCTATTGCGCTGACCTGGTTGACCGGAGTCACCCCTGGCGGCATGACCCGGCCAAATTGGCGCAGGTCATTATGGATGTGTACTATGCAAGGACAGGTCCGCTGACCGAGCGGGCTTTAAAAATGTGATAGAATGCTCTGATTAGGCTTGTCACTGCCATTATTAACCTAAGGAGGTTTTTCATGACTACTCGTGTTGGTATCAACGGTTTTGGCCGCATTGGCCGGCAAGTGCTGAAGGCGATTCGGGATTACTACCCCGATACGCTTGAAGTGGTTGCCTTCAACGACATCGGCGACATGGCGACCATGGCGCACTTGCTCAAGTACGACTCGAACTACGGCCGCTTCAACGGCACGGTCGAAGTGGTCGAAGACGGCTTGCTGATTGACGGCAAGAAGATCAAGGCCTTCAAAGAAACCGACCCGGCTGCCATCCCGTGGAAAGACCTGGGCGTGGACATCGTCATCGAAGGCACGGGCATTTTCACGGTCAAGGAAGACGGCGTCAACAAGAAGGGCAAGGTCGTCAAGGGCGCGGTCAATCACATCACTGCCGGCGGCGCCAAGAAGGTCATCATCACCGCTCCCGCCGAAGGCGAAGACCTGACCGTCGTGATGGGCGTCAACGAAGACAAATACGACCCGGCCAATCATCACGTCGTCTCGAACGCTTCCTGCACCACCAACTGTCTCGCTCCGGCGGTCAAGGTCGTGCATGACAAGTTCAAGGTCGTGCGCGGCTTCATGACCACCATCCACGCCTACACCAACGATCAGCGCATCCTCGACCTGCCGCATTCCGACCTGCGCCGCGCCCGCGCCGCCGCCATGAGCATGATCCCCACCACCACCGGCGCGGCCAAGGCCCTCAAACTGGTCATCCCCGACCTGGCGGGCAAGTTCGACGGTTACGCCATCCGCGTCCCCACCTCGACCGTCTCGGTGGTGGACTTCACCGCCGAGATCGAGACCCCGACCACCACCGAGGCGCTGCGTCAGGCCTTCCGCGACGCCGCCCAGACCCCGCGCCTGAAGGGCATTCTCCAGGCGGTGGACGAACCCCTGGTCAGCATTGACTACAAGGGCGACCCGCACTCCTCTTCGGTGGACCTGCCCTTCACCATGGTGCTTGGCAAGGCCGAAAGCACGCTGGTCAAGGTGGTGGCCTGGTACGACAACGAATGGGGCTACTCGGTTCGCACCGCCGACCTGGCGGCGTTGATGGCGAAGAGCCTCTAAGGCAGTAGAAAAGGAAACAGGTACACAAGTAGATAAGGAAACAGGTACATTTGTACTTGTTTACCTGTCTACTTTTTGTACCTGTTTACCTGTCTACCTGTTTACTTGTGTGCCTGTCTACTCTCTTTACCCCTCTACTTGCTTTCAAACAGGAGTACGCTATGAACAAGAAAACCGTCCGCGATATTGACCTGAAGGGCAAACGGGTGCTGATGCGCGTGGATTTCAACGTGCCGATGCAAGACGGCAAGGTGACCGACGACAAGCGCATCAAGGCCTCGCTACCCACCATTCAGTATGTCCTCGACCAGGGCGCCTCCCTGATTCTGATGAGCCACCTCGGCCGTCCGAAAGGCGGACCTGACCCGGAGTTCAGCCTGCGGCCGGCCGCCGAAGTCCTGGCCGGGCACCTCGGGCGTCCGGTTCAGATGGCGCCCGATTGCGTTGGGCCGGAAGTGGAGAAGATGGCCAAAGCCCTGCAGCCCGGCGAGGTGCTGATGCTCGAAAATACCCGCTTCCATGCCGGCGAAGAGAAGAACGACCTGGAACTGGCGAAGCAGATGGCGGCCCTGGGCGATGTCTACGTTAATGACGCCTTTGGCTCGGCCCACCGCGCCCACTCCTCGACCGAGGGCGTGGCGCGCTTCCTGCCGGCGGTGGCCGGCTTCCTGATGGAACAGGAACTGGAATACCTCGGCCGCGCCACGGCCAACCCGGAGCATCCCTACATCGCCATCCTGGGCGGAGCCAAAATCAGCGATAAGATTCTGGTCGTCGAAAACCTGCTCGCCAAATGCGACAAACTCATCATCGGCGGCGGCATGGCCAACACCTTCCTGGCCGCCAAAGGCCTGAACATGCAGGACAGTTTGGTGGAGGCCGAGTCGATCGAGACGGCGCGCGCCATCCTCGCCAAACATGCCGACAAGATCATCCTGCCGGTGGACGCGGTGGTGGCCGATAAATTCGACGCCGAGGCTGCCAGCCAGGTGGTGGATGTGGACAAAATCCCGGCCGGCTGGCGCATGCTGGATGTCGGCCCGAAGACGCTTGAACTCTATAAACAGGCCCTGACCGGCGCCAAACTCATCGTCTGGAACGGCCCGGTAGGCGTATTCGAATTCCCCAAATTTGCCGAGGGGACCTTTGCTCTGGCGAAGATGCTGGCCGAAAGCGGCGCGACCACCGTCATCGGCGGCGGCGACAGCGCCAGCGCGGTCAAGAAGGCTGGCGTCGCCAAGCAGATGACGCACGTTTCCACCGGCGGCGGCGCCTCGCTGGAGTTCCTCGAGGGCAAAGAATTGCCCGGCGTAGCGGCTTTGTTGGATAAATAACAGCAGGTCGCGTTTTTGTAGTAGGTCACGCTTTAAGCGTGACCTACTGTTATATTTCTACTGGAGCGCTTAGCAGGCAGACCAGTAACTTGACGGCATTTTGCACATCGTCCATGTCCACCATCTCAGACGGGGTGTGGACATAGCGGCAGGGGATGGCCAGGCAACTAACGGGTACGCCTGATCGGCTGGCCTGCATGGCGCGGGCATCGGTGGTTCCAAAGGTGCTGACCTGCCGCTGGAATGGAATCTTGTTCTTGCGCGCCGTTTGATCTATCCAGGCGACGATGCGGGGGTCAGAGAGCACGCCCGGGTCGTGAATGCGGATGGCCGGTCCTTTTCCCAGGGCGACATCGGTTTTGTGTCCTTTGGGTGTGTCGCCGGTGCTGGTCACGTCCACCGATAGGGCCAGGTCGGGTTCAATCCCAAAGGCCACTGCCGCTGCACCGGCCTCGCTGCTCAGTTCCTCGCGGCTGGTGAAGACGAAATATACCTCGTGGGGGGTCATTTTCAACTGGCGTAACGTTTCAATCAACACGGCCACGCCGATACGGTCATCCAGCGACTTGGCAACAAGGCGTTTGCCCAGGTCAAGGAAGGGACGTTCCAGAGCCGCCACATCCCCGATTTTGACCCTGACGTCTTTTGGACCAGATGCGCCAATGTCAATGAACAATTGCTCCATGGTGTGGACTTTGTCCCAGTTTTCCAGCACTTCGCCGCCGATGACGCCTGGCGTGCCGTCCAGGAAACGCACGCGTCCGCCGACCAGCGTGCGCGGCGGGACTCCGCCCAGCGTGGTGAACCGCAAGAAACCTTTTTCGTCCACATGGCTGATGATGAGGCCGATTTCATCCATGTGAGCAGCCAGCAAGATTTTCTTGCCTCCATCGCGGACAGGACGCTTGACGGCAATCAGGCTGCCCAGGGCATCCACGCGTATTTCGTCTGCCAGCGGTTCCACCTGAGCGCGGATCACAGCCCGCACGGCGTCTTCGTGGCCCGAAGGGCCAAAAGTTTCGGTCAGAGTTTGGATGAGTGCTTTCATTAGGGTTAATCTCCAAAAGCAAAACTTGGTAGTTTCCCTTTGCGTGTTGATGAACCGTTTCCTTGAAGATCGGCCACGAATTTCACGAAGCAACACGAATTTTCCTGATATTTTTCGCGCAATTCGTTTCATTCGTGGCAAATTGTTTTCAACAACAACCTGGAGGGAAACTGTCGAAAACCTGCCATATAGAAAACAAACCAGGCTTTTATGGCAAAGGATACGTTACTGTTTTAACAGGGCGGGCGTCACATGCTCCAGGTTTAACAGGGCGGGCGTCACATGCTCCAGGGCCGTGTACAGCAAACGCAAGGTATTTTTCCAGTCTTCCAGACGGCATAAACTACAGGCAGTGTGGGTATACCGCCCCGGCACAGAGACTGAAACCGCCGGGATGCCTGCCAGCGAACGTTGAATAGCGCCCGCGTCGGTCTTGCCGCCGCCGGGCTGACGATATTGAAACGGGATTTTGGCAGCCTGCGCCGTTTCGGCGAGAAAACGTACCAGCCGGTTGTCATGCACCATGCCGCTGTCTGCAGTGTAAATCGCAGGCCCGGCGTCTAAACGGGTGTTATAGAGATGATTCTCGCTGCGGTCATACATGGGCAGGTCGTTTGCAGGCGTGCAATCCAATACAAAAGCCAGGTCAGGTTTGAGGGCATAAGCAGCCACACCCGCGCCGCGCAGGCCAATCTCCTCCTGGACAGTGAAGGCCGCCAGAAGGTCCACATTTGGCGGGGCGTGTTTTATCAGTTCAATCAGCATGGCTACACCCAGCCGATTGTCGAGGGCTTTTGCCAGCAGACTCGGCCCCAGACGGTGGAAAGACGCTGCAAAAGTTGCGCGTTCGCCCGGTTCGGCCAGACCAGCCTTCGGTCCGAGGTCGATGCGCAGGGATTCCAATGGGATTTTATGCTCGCGCTCTTCTGTCGTTGTCAGGTGAATCGGCCGCGCTCCAATCACGCCGGGCAGATGCCTTTTACCTACCCACACGCGTTTGCCGGGCAGTTGACGTACATCCACGCTGCCAACGGTTTCGAATTGGAATAGACCGTCGCCATCGGCGTTGACCAGCATGAAGCCGACCTCGTCCATATGCGCCGCCAGCATGACGCGTAGACGGTTCTTTCCGGACCCGGAGCGGGTTGCCAGGACGTTACCCAGCGCGTCCACCCGGGCGTCTTCAACGTGCGCCCGGATCTCATCCAGCACAATTGCTCGCACCTCGCCCTCATCTCCAGAGACGGCAACGGCGTTACATAGTCTTTCGAGCAACTTGATTTGGGGCGTGCCAATGATGGGGTCTGTCATATTATTCATCCCAGGCCATTCTGGCGGTGAAATCAACTTCCAGGCTGGCAACAAATTCGGCCAGCAGGCGGCCGGTGCGTTCGATATCCGGATAGGCAATCATCTCAACCGGCGTGTGCATGTAGCGTAGTGGAATGCTGATGACCATAGTCGGCACGCCCTCGCGGCTGATTTGGGCGGCCATTCCATCGGTGCCGGAGCCGCGCGGCATGATCTCAACCGAGAAAGGAATTTCGAGTTTTTCGGCCAGTTCCTTAAAGCGCTTGTGCAGCGCAGGGTGAATGTTGGGCCCCCAGCCAAGCGCCGGACCGCCATTGAGCGTAACGGTTTGCCAGTCGCTGGCGCCTGGGCCTTTGCCGAAGGTGACATCTATGGCAACGGCCAGGTCGGGTTGAATCTGGAACGTGGAAGTCGCCGCGCCGTGCAGGCCAACCTCTTCGCGCACGGTGGCAACGGCCCATACATCCCAGGCATGGGCGCGGCCCTGCAGGTGTTCCAGGCAGACGGTCAAGGCGGCTACCGAGGCGCGATTGTCCAGAGAGTGGCCGGAGAGGGTCTCGGCTGCCAGTTCAACCGGCTCGGTGGCAAAGGCTACCAGGTCGCCGACCTGTACCAGTTCGGCAACGCGGCGGGGAGGCAGGCCGATATCCACAAACAGGTATTGCAGCGGAACCGCGTCATTTCTTGCCGAAGGGGGGAGCAGAGATGCGGCCGGTTGAACGACCAGCCCCGGCAGTTGGTGCGTGCCGTTGCCTGTGGCGTGGACGATGACAGGCGTGCCGGGCAAAATGCGCGCGTCTACTCCGCCGATAGGGGCTAGAGAAAGGAATCCGTCCACGATTTGGGTTACCACCAGGCCGATGGCATCCATATGCGCCAGCAATACCAGCGCCGGAGGCGATGCCGGGGCGCGGCCGCGTTTCAGCCCGTGCAGCGAGCCCAGACGGCTGACAGACAGGTCGTCCACCAAAGGACGCCATTTGTCTTCAATGATTTGTCTGACCGGCGCTTCGTGCGCCGATAGACCGGAAACAGAAATGAGTGTTTTAAGAAAAGGGGAGATAGAAGGCATGTAGATGGTATCTTGGTTGTGTGGAATTGGTCAGGACAACGTTGTCATGGGGTAATGACAATTGAAAGCGGTGTCTCTGTGGGGGTAGGAGTCATAGAGGGGGTGGGGGTGTCGGATGGGGTCGGTGTAAGGGTGATTGTAGGGGTAACAGAAGGCGTGAAGGTGGGGCTAGGTGTTCGGGTAGGAGAGGGGGTAAAGGTAAGGGTTGGCGGCAGGAAGGGCGTCGGCGTGATGGTCAGTGTGGGGGTTGAGGTGGGGGTAAATGTCAACGTTGGGCTGGGCGTACCAGACAGACCGACGGTGGGGAACATGGTAGCCGATGCGGTTAGCGTGGCAGTGGCGGGCCGCGGGGAAGGCGAAATGCCGGGCGTCGGTGTGCGCGTAGCCGTCGGCGGTTTCACCTGCACAACAATCCACCCTAAGCAGTAGCATGGAATGGTGGCCAGAATGATAAGCGCCAATGTCATCCGGCGGCGGGCTGTAGAGGACATCTCAGAAATCATGACGGTTTGATGATAACATCAGTTGAAGGGGAAGACAAGCGGTTATTGAATATCCACGTGCGTGATCCGCGCCAGAAGTTTGTGCAGCAGGCCAAAAGGCAGCCAGAGCAAGCCGTGTACAACGGCACTAAGCGCCAAAATCAGGCTCGCGCCGCGCAGGAAGGCGTTGAGCGGGGGCGCCAGGTGTTTTAGCATCCAGGGACCGGCACCGGCTATCATGGCCAGGACAAACAGAACGGTCAGCGTGATTCCGAATGGCCGCCAGGCATGCCGGTCGGAGGCAGATGGCAGCATGGTGCTGCTAATGGCAAAAACCAGGTAGAACCAGAGCCAGAAATCGCGCACGCGTGGCAGTGCCGTCAGACCCATCCAAAACAGGGAAAACTGTCCTGTGCGCAGTGTATCCCAGAACAAAACCATGTGCAGGCGCTGGATGGCAATGAAGGCAAGCACCAGCATGCCGCTTGCCAGCGGGGCGACGCCGATCAATGTATCGCGCAAGAAGTCGGAGCGCGCCGTCTCCACATAACCCAGCCGCAGCCGGCCATCCGGCAGTGCTTGAGGGATGAGCGAGAAACGCCCGGTTTGTACACCCAGAATGGCAGCCGTTAAAAAGTGGCTGCCTTCATGCAGAACAACACCGGGGAAGAACAGCAGAGAGAAGATGAGCGTGGATAGACCGGGGTGGCGGGTGAGAATTAGTAGAACAGCCTGTATCTCTCGGTGCAGGAACCGTTGTAGAAAAGCCAACAGCGCCAGGCTGCCTGCAAACCACACAAAGCCGTCAAAGGCGGTTAGGTAGGTCATGTGAAAATAAAAACGCCGGGACGTTGAGAGAGGCGCTGCCCGCCGGCGTTTTTAAGACCGTTTGCATGCCGCGCGGGTGATGGCGGCAAACTCGTCCACCTTCAGGCTGGCACCGCCTACCAGGGCGCCGTCAATTTCAGGTTGACCGAAGAACTCGGCGGCATTGGCAGCCGTGACCGAGCCGCCATACAGGATGCGGATGGATTGGGCTGTCTGCTGATCAAACAGACCGGCCAGCGCCGGGCGAATGACTTCGGCCAGGACACGGTTCGCGTCTGGACCTGTGGCGGCGCGGCCCGTCCCGATGGCCCAGACCGGCTCATAGGCAATGACCAGCCGTCTGGCATTTTCCGAGTCTATTCCCTGCAGGCCCAGCCGGATCTGACGGGCGACCACATCTGCTGTCTGACCGGCTTCATTTTCGGCCAGGGTTTCGCCCACGCAGACAATGGGCGTCAGGTTGTAGGCCAGAGCCGCGTGTACTTTCTTGTTGACCGTTTCGTCTGTCTCGCCGAAGTAAGTGCGGCGCTCAGAGTGGCCAAGGATGACATACTGACAGAATTCGGCCACCATGCCGGCTGCTATTTCGCCGGTGAAGGCGCCCTTTGGCTCCCAGTGCATGTTCTGTGCTCCCAGGCCGATGTCGGTGCCTTGCAGGACGGCTGCGGCGGCAAGCAGCGCCGTAAACGGCGGGCAGATGACTTTTGTGACGCCGGAGATGTCTTTCAATTCTTGTCCCAGCGCAAAAGTCAGCGCGCGCGTTTCTTCAACGGTTTTATTCATTTTCCAGTTGCCAGCAACGATGGGTATTCTCATTGTCCTACTTTCTCCTAGGGTAGTTTTTTCAACATCTTTTCGGCTTCCAGGCGGATCCATTCGGGGGTGCTCAGGTCGGCAGTGAGCAGGTTGAGCAGCATGCGCGCATCGTCTACGCGGCCTTCGTTGAAACTGTATTCAGCATTGAGCAGCATAGCGGGTTGAAACCCTGGCTTTATTCTTGTGACTTCCTTCAAGAGAGTATGGGCGCGGGGTTTATCGCCATTGTAATAAGCGTGCCTGGATTCGGCTACCAGGCTTAACGGCTGATCATATTCACCAATGCGTGAGAAGGGAATAAATTGAGGGAATTGGGGCGAGTTGGCACCCTTATAAACGCTCTCTTGCAGCAAGTTGAATATCTCATCGGGCAAGGGTTTACCGGCAGGCTGAAGGGCTGCAAAACGCAGGTACATGGCTGCGGCGCCAATCCAGGCTTGCCGCTCGGTCAGACGCTGTCCGGCGTCTTTGAAGAACGCCTGATTGTCTTTGGCAAGGTCGGCCGCCTTTGCAAGTTCCTCAAGGTAATTGGGTTCCATGTTGGCATCGTAAAAGGCAAGCGCCAGCCTGAGATGGGCATAGGCGTCGTTCGGATTCTTTTCGACTTCCTGCATTGCAACAACCACCTCCGGCGGAAGGGCCGTATTGCTTGGTGCGGGCGGCGATGGCATTTGCGGTTGCTCTGGAGCGGCGGCAGTCAGCGTGGGCGGTGGGAGGGTGGGGGTGAGTAGTCGGGGAATTTGAAGGCGGCGATTACGGACGGCCGAGGCAACAAATAGACAGCATATCACCATCAGGGGGATGGAAACAATCAGCACCCAGGAGATGCGGCGGCGCGGGGCCTTGGCGGGTCTGGCAGCAGCCGTTACGGCATCTCTTTGTTCTTTTGGAGTAGCGGCGGTTGGCGGGGCAAGTGTGGCGGCCTCATTCGCAGCAACAGGTACCTCTGGGCGGACGGGCATGGCCAGGGTAGCCGCATGTCCGATGATGCCAGAGGTATGCCAGGCGGTCAGGAAAGCCTCAACAAGATCGCCGATGGTTTCATAGCGGTCGGCCCGCTCTTTGGCCAGACATTTCAGCAGGACGCGCTCCACGTCTTCGGGCACGTTGGGGTTGATGGAACGCGGCAAGGGCAGCGGCGTGTAAATATGATCGTGGATGATGGAGAAAGGCGTATCTGCGCTGAACGGGACGCGGCCTACAACCATTTCGTAGAGCATGACACCAAAGGAATAAATGTCTGTGCCGGAATCCAGTTCTTTTTTTCCGAGGGCCTGCTCCGGGGAGATGTACTGCGGGGTTCCCAGAATCATGTCCGAGGTCAGGGTGGATTCACCCGCCTGGGCAATGCGCGCCAGGCCAAAATCGGCCAGGTAGATTTGTCCGTCGCTGGCCAGCATGACGTTCGAAGGTTTAACATCCCGATGCAGAATGCCCTGCTGATGAGCGTAAGCCAGGGCCTGCCCCACGCTTTTGACAATTCTGGTGATTTCATCTGCGGTCAGCGGACTGCGTGCCAGGCGTGCTTTTAGTGTCTCCCCTTCAATGTACTTCATTACCAGGTAGGGCTGATGTTCGTGTTCCGCATAATCGTAAATTGGAACGATGTTGGGGTGCTCCAGTTTGGCCACCAGGCGCGCTTCACGCAGGAAGCGCGCTTGAAAACTGGCGTCTTCCAAAAAAGCCTGATGCAGGACTTTGATGGCGACGTAACGATCGAGTGCCGGATGATAGGCTTTGTAGACGGTAGCCATCCCGCCCTGGCCAAGTTGCTCTAAAATGCGGTAAGGCCCTACGTTTTCACCAGGTCTGAAAGGCATGGGTATCTTTCCCTTTGCTGAATTCTGTTACCGGTATCTGCTCTTTTTCGCTACGTAGAGGATAGTTAGGCGGCAAAACTCATTTCCTGCCTATCCTATTTTGGGGTAGTCTTTCTCTGGTGTGGTGGTAAAAGCAATTTGCTACAAATAAAACCACACGGTTGGATTATAGCCCAGTTTGGGGTAAGTCTGATTATCTTTGTGGCCGGTGAACCGGAAGACACAAAAAGAAAACTACAGGCCTGCTCAAAGATGACCGAGCAGGCCTGCGGGCATGTTTATGCTAACCGATGAATTTGCGGTAGACGCGATGGTTTTTGTACTCGACGCCGTTCAGATTTTTCAGGTCGGCGCGCATTTGACGGGTGGTCTCGGCTACCTGTGTCATTTCAACGTGTTCAAATTGATTAAACCCAAACACCGTTTTCCCCATTTCATAGTAGAGCAGGGCGTTGCCGCCGGTGCCTTGAAATTCGGGTAAGACGCCCATGCCGTTGCCCGAGACGGTTTTGGTGCGGCGCATTTCCAGCAGAAGATCAATCAGTGTGATGGGGTTGAGATGTCCTTTGGCGCGTTGAAGGGCAGCAGAGACATCTGGAAAAGCAAACAGGAAGCCGACAATTTGCTCACCGTGGAGTATCAATTTGATGAGGCGGTGATCGGCCACCAGGAAAATGTTATCCACAGCATACTGGATGTCTCCTTGTGAGAGGGGGTAATATTCCCAATTGTGGATAAAGGTGTTGTTGTATGCTTCACCGATTCGCTGCGCCCATTGCATCAGTTCGCGTTTGCTTTTGAAATTTTTGATTTTCAAGCGGTTGCGCTGCATGGCGCGCTGGGCAATCCGTTCAACGCGTTCGGGGATGCGGAATGCCTCGGCCGGCAGATAGCACGAGACAAAATCCACCTCTTTTTCAAAGCCGAGCGCTTCCACCAGCCTGGAATAGTACGGGTAGTTGTAATTCATCATGGTCATCATCTGACGGTGTTCGAAGCCCTCAATTTGAATGCCATAACCGTCAAAGGGAGAGAGGCCCTTGGGGCCGATAACGGTATCCAGGCCGCGGCTTCTGGCCCACTCAAAGGCGGTCTCAAACAGGGCGCGGGCTACGTCCAGGTCATCAATGCAGTCAAAAAAGTAGAACTGGGCTTTTTTGGCTTGGTGGTATTCGTTGAAGGGTTTGTTTTCACCAATAAAGATACGCCCAACAACCTTGCCGTCTCTTACGGCCAAAAAGAAGTCGCCATCGGAGTGGCCAAAGAAGGGGTGTTTTTTGCGGTTGAGCGGCAGGTAGGCATCTGTGTACAATGGCGGTACCCATTGCGGACAGCCTTTGTAAAGGTCGTAGTAAAACTGGACAAAGCGCTTGGTCTGGCTTTTGTTGCTGGTGTCCACTTTCTCGATATTGATTGTCATTTTTTGCTCCTGGGGTTTGAGATGATAGCCGGGCAGGGAAGATTGATTTCGACGCTTTGGGCTCTCTTTTTGATATGGGCTGGGGGTTGAAGCCTTTGAAGGTATATCACAAATATTAACACAGATTAAGAAAAAAGGGATGCTTTCTACATCCTGATAATTGGCCGAATCTTTTGACACAGATTGACACAGATTTCACAGGTTGCGAGTTTCAATCTGTGACTCCAAAATGTTTCCCGTGACTTCACTGCAAGAACAGAAAATCTCAACGCGAAAAAAAGAAATAGATCTTAAAAAATCTTGGCCACTTTGCGCCCTTGCGTTAGAAACACCCTTTTGCAGTAGAGTCTCCCGTGCAATTGACATAAATCTACTTTTCGGCATATTTGAACTGCCGGCGCCCATGCTATAATTGCAGCCATGCCTTATTACGTCACGATTGACATTGGCGGAACGCATTTGCGGGCGGCGTTGTTTGCATCCAATGCCACGCGTCCACAGAAGCACCAGCGCGTCCGTACCCACGCCGCAGATGGATTAAGCGTGTTCGAACGGCTGGCTCAACAAGTGGAGGCGGTTTGGCCCTCAGGTGGAGATGTGGCCGCCATAGCGGTAGCCAGCCCGGGTCCGCTTGACCCGATGACAGGCGTTATCTTTGCTACGCCGAATATCCCGGAGTGGGTAGATTTTCCTCTGGCTGAAAGTCTGTCCCGCAGATTCGGCGTGCCGGTCTTTGTCGAGAATGATGCCAACCTTGCGGGGCTGGGGGAGTGGAAGTATGGCGCCGGCAGGGGACACCATAATGTTTTGTACCTTACGGTCAGCACGGGTGTTGGCGGCGGCGTGATTATCGAAGACCGTCTCCTGCAAGGGGCGCACGGACTGGCGGCCGAAGTGGGGCATATCGTTGTTGCGCCTGATGGCCCCCTGTGTTCGTGCGGCAAGGCGGGACACCTGGAAGCCTTTGCCGCCGGACCGGGAATCGTGCGCTATGTGCGCGAGCGGCTGGAGGCTGGGGCCGAATCGGCCTTGCGCCTTGACGCAAACTTGAGCGCGCGCGATGTGGCTCAGGCTGCCCAGAGCGGTGACCCTCTGGGCGTGGAGGCGATGGCACGCGCCGGGGAGTATTTGGGCATCGGTGTCGCCAACTTCCTCCACATTTTTGACCCTTCAATTGTCATCTTTGGAGGCGGCGTCTCTCAGAGCGGCGAGTGCCTCTTCGGGCCAATGCAGCGCAGCCTGCGCGAGCGTGTCTTCCGCCGCAATTATCTCGAAAACCTGACCATTACGATGGCGGAATTGGGAGATGATGCGGGACTGATGGGTGCGCTGGCCTGGGCCTCGATCAAGCATCCTGTCTGAGTTTAATCAGCCGCCGCAGAGATTTCTTTTATCTGCGGCGGTATTTTTTTCTTAAAGAAAGGAATCTGTATGATGGAACCAATGAATGTACCAGGGCCTAAAGCACGTGCCTGGATTGAACGCGATGGAGCGGTGATTTCCCCCTCCTATCCGCGTGGGTATGGCTTGGTGGTGGACCGCGCCAGCGGCTGCCATGTTTGGGATGTGGATGGCAATTGCTATCTTGACTTCATGGCCGGTATCGCGGTCACGTCAACAGGCCATTCCCACCCCGAAGTGGTCAAAGTCATTCAAGAACAGGCCGAGAAGTTTTTGCACATCTCTTCAGATTTCTACCACCCCGCATGGATCGAGTTGGGGGAACGCCTGAACGAGATTGCGCCTTTCAAAGAAGCGGCTTTGTCTTTCATGACCAATTCTGGAACCGAATCGGTAGAAGCGGCCATCAAACTGGCACGCTATCACACAGGCCGCATGAATTTCATCGGCTTTACCGGCGCTTTTCACGGCCGTACAATGGGTTCGGTGACCTTTACGGCCAGCAAGCCAAAATATCACAAAGGCTTTTATCCGCTGATGAATGGGGTCTTGCATGCGCCGTATCCTAACCCTTATCGTCCCATTTTAGAGCGCAAGCCCGGCGAGGACTATGGTCAAACCGTTGTGCGTTACATTGAAGAAGAGATTTTAGGCCATGTTTTGCCGGCCGAGGAGACCGCCGGTATCCTGGTTGAATCGATCCAGGGCGAGGGCGGTTACATTGTCCCGCCGGAGGGATTCTTCCCCGCCTTGCGGGCGTTGTGCGATAAATACGGCATCCTGCTCATCGTGGATGAAGTGCAGGCAGGTGTGGGACGTACCGGCAAGTGGTGGGGAATCGAGCACTTTGGCGTTGAGCCCGATATTATCACTGCCGCCAAAGGCATTGCATCTGGTTTGCCTTTGGGTGCTTGCATTGCGCGTAAAAGCGTAATGGATTGGGAACAGGGCGCACACGGCAACACCTATGGCGGCAACCCGCTGGCCTGTGTCGCGGCGCTTAAGACCCTTGAACTGATTCGCACACAATATATGCAAAATGCTGCCGAAGTCGGCCAGTATATTCTGGATGCTTTACATGAACTGATGGCACGTCATCCCAGCATTGGCGATGTGCGCGGCAAAGGTCTGATGATCGGCGTTGAATTCGTCAAAGATCGGAGCGGCAAAGAACCGGCTGAAGCCCTGCGCGACCGCATCGTGGACCTGGCTTTCCAGCGCGGCCTGCTCCTTCTCGGATGTAGTAAGAGCACCATTCGTATCGCGCCGCCGCTTTCTCTGACCAGGCAGGAAGCCGATGACGGCCTGGCTATTTTTGAGGAAGCCATCACTTTGGCCGAAAAAGAAGCCTGACAACCGTCTGGACCGGTAGCGGGCTGAAGCCCTGTCTCAATCCAAGAAAGCCGGCTTTTGCTGGCTTCCATGCACCGGGCCAGGGTTCCAGCCCGCACCGAATCCGGCAGAAGGCTTAACTTATGAGCGCACGATGATAAAATAAACTTACTTCGTCCACTCATTCTGCCGTCCTCTTTGCTCACTACGTTTTATGCTTCCTGATTTCCGCGTCCGCCAGCGTGACTATTTGCTGGAAATTGCCCGCCTGTTGACCGAGGAACTCGACCTCGATAAACTTCTGGCGCGCATTTTACGCGTCTCGATTGAAATGCTGGCGGGACAGGCAGGCCTGATTGCCCTCAAAAGCGAGACCGGCTGGCAGGTGGCCGCTGCACAGGGCATTCCGCATGCCATGTTGCGTTATCTTGAACCGATTCTGGCGGAGGAAAATGTCTCTGAATTCAACGCCGAAGAACTCAACCGCCTGTTAAAGGAATTGGCCTACACGGCCAGCATGGGCCTGCTCAACGGCGTAGGTTTGCCCCTGGTGGCGCATAACCGCGTGATTGGCGTCATATTCATCTTTCGAGCCTACGCAGATGTTTTCTCTGCCAACGATAAATCTCTCTTGCGCGCTTTTGCCGATCAGGCGGCGATTGCTGTTTTCAATGCACAACTTTACACCCAGGTCAGTTACGAAAAACAACGCCTGGATGCCTTGCTTGACGCCGCAGCCGATGGAATTTTTATCCTCCATGCCGACCACACCATCGAACGTTGCAACGCCGCCTTTGAAAAACTATACGGCCGGCCGCGCAATGACATTGTTGGCCGAGAGCATGACGAAATCATCCGTTGGGCACGCGATCCGCATGGACAGACGCTGGAAGAAGCCGAACGCGGCGGTTGGCCGCTCACGCCCAATGCCAGCCTGTATGTCGAAGGAGACCTCCAACGCCCAGACCTGCCCCCCTTGCCGGTTGGCATTACGTATTCCCCTTTGATTTCTCCCGAAGGCGTCTTGCGCAATATTTTTGCCAGCGTGCGTGACATCACGCACTTCCGCACCGCCGAAGAAATCAAAAGCACATTCGTCTCCATCGTCAGCCATGAATTGCGCACCCCTGTCGCACTGATTAAAGGCTACGCCAGCACCCTGCGCCGTGATGACGCCCGTTGGGAACGTGAGATTGTCAATGACAGCCTGGCAGTTATTGAGGAAGAAGCCGACCGCCTGGCGCGCATGATTGATGACTTGTTAGACGCCTCCCGGCTTCAGGCGGGAGGCTTGAGCCTCAACCGTTCTGACATTTCTCTCCCACTCCTGGCGCAGCGCACGGTGGATCGTTTCCAACCCCAGGCAGGCCAGCACACCTTGATCGTGGACTTCCCCGAATCGTTCCCCGTTATCCTGGCCGACGAACACCGCATCGAACAGGTGCTTTCGAACCTTATTTCCAATGCCTTGAAATATGCCCCATCTGGCGAGATCCGCATTCAGGGACAGGTCCGGCCGGAGCAGGTCATCGTCTGCGTCAGCGACGAAGGCCCTGGCATTGACCCGCGTGACATGCCTCACGTCTTTGACCGCTTCTACCGCGCAGAAGAGGCCGTTCGCAAAACCAAAGGGGCAGGCTTGGGTTTGTACCTGGCAAGGGCCATCGTTGAGGCCCATGGCGGCCGAATCTGGATTGACCCGCAGCCCAATCACGGCGCCCGCATCTGCTTTTCCTTGCCGCGTTGAGCGCGGGAACTGCGGCAACTACAAAGCCCTGCGGGCGGTTTGTGAATTCCCTCTCAAGTTGGGCGGAAAGTAGTATACTTTTCATACCCTTTCATGTTTTTGCCTCGCAGGCAAGATGCGGGGGAGCACCCTTTTTGCAAGCATCCCCGGGAGGAGACACCCATGCCCGACCCACGTGTCCAGAAATTAGCCAAAGTGCTTGTCCATTACTCGCTTGAAATTAAACCCGGCCAACAGGTGGTCTTGCAGACCGAACCCCTGGCCGATGAACTCTCACTGGCCTTTCTTGAAGAGGCCATCAAAGCCGGCGCCCATGTTTTGACACTCAATTCCGTGCCAGGAGCGGATGAAGTCTTTTTCAAGCATGCTTCTGAAGCCCAACTGGACTTTTTGATGCCGGTCCGAAAACAGATTTTCGAGACCTTTGACGCCCGTTTGTACATTGAGGCCCTCTCCAACACGCGTACCCTTTCCGGCGTGGACCCCCGGCGAATTGCCCGTTACCGCAAGACGTATGCGCCGCTTTTCAAGATCGTCTCTGATCGTTTCGCACGTGGCGATTTCCGCTGGTGTCTGACGGTTTATCCCACCGAGGCTATGGCGCAGGAAGCCAATATGAGCCTGAGCGATTACCGGGAATTTGTCTTTGAAGCCGGTATGCTGAATACCGATGATCCGGTATCTCACTGGAGAGAAGAGGCCAGCCGTCAAGGACGCCTGATTGACTGGTTGAAAGGGCGTAAGCAGGCGGTGCTGAAAGGCGAAAACGTGGACCTCAGGCTGTCGCTCGAAGGACGCACGTTTATTTCCTGCGCGGGGACAGAAAACTTCCCGGATGGGGAAATCTTCACCAGCCCGGTAGAGGATTCGGTCAATGGCTGGATTCGCTTCAAGTACCCTGCTATCTACAATGGCCAGGAGGTGGAAGACATCGAACTCTGGTTTGAAAACGGGCGCATTGTCAAAGAGAGGGCGGGCAAGAATCAGGCATTGTTAACCGCCTTGTTGGATACAGACCCAGGCGCGCGTTATCTGGGTGAATGGGGAATCGGCACCAATTATGGCATTACCCGCTTCACCAAAAACATGTTGTTCGACGAAAAAATTGGCGGCACCATTCACCTGGCGGCCGGCATGGGTATGCCAGAAGCCGGCGGCAAAAACGAATCGGGCCTTCACTGGGATATGCTCTGTGATATGGCCTTCTCCGAAGTGACGGTGGATGGAGACCTGTTCTACAAAGACGGGAAACCTGTTATCTGACCATGCAAGCAGAAGCATTTTTTTCCGCCATTCAGGAAGGTAATTTGAGATTGGTGGAGCAGATGCTCCAGTCCCACCCTGGTTTGATTCACAACCAGGATAAAAATGGTCTTTCACCTATCCTGGTTGCAGCCTATCGGCACCAGCCAGAGATTGTCGAATTGCTGATCAGCCACAAAGTATTAATAGATGTATTTGAAGCGGCTGCTACCGGGCGAGTCAATCACGTTGTCCGCATTCTGGCCCGCCGGCCGGAGTTGGCGACGGCCTACTCCCCCGACGGCTATCAGCCTTTGGCCCTGGCAGCCTTCTTTGGTCACCTGGACGTCATGCAGTTTTTGCTGCGTGCAGGGGTAGAGGTCAATTCCGTCTCGCGCAATGCATTGCAGGCAGCCCCTATCCATTCGGCAGCAGCAGGGAATCAGGTGGAGGCGATGCGGCTTCTGTTAGAGCATGGCGCAGACCCCAATGCCTGTCAGGCGGGCCAGGTCGCGCCGCTGCATATCGCCGCCCAAAAGGGCAATCTTCAAATGACGCTTTTGCTTCTGCTCAGCGGCGCAGACCTCCAGCAGAAAACCGCAGAGGGCAAGACGGCTTTGGATTTGGCCCGCGAAGCCAATCACCCTGAAGTGGTGGAATTGCTGCGAACCGAGATCACCAAACGTTTTCGCAGTGCCCGGCGGCTAACAGCGCCCCGCTGATTTGCCCGGATAGGCAAGTCGGGCTAAGGAATACTGCTGGCCAAAAACTTGGCCGTGGATACCATCAGCGTATTCACGGCCAGGTTTTAATTAGAGGAAAAGGGGAGACAAACTTTTTGACTTTTCCTGCGTATATCCTTCTAGTGAAAGTAAGGCGTCTTTTTATACAAGGAGCATTGTATGCGTACCAAATTCTTTACCTCTCTGGCCCTGTTGTTTTTGCTGGCGGCCACGTTGGTAACCCCGGCCCTGGCCTTCGAGAACCGGGAAGGGGATAAAATCGTCATTGGCGCAGATGAGGTTGTGAAAGATGACCTCTATATCTTTGCAGAAGAAGCGATTGTTGACGGCACGGTCCAAGGAGACCTGATTTTCTTTGGGCGTGCCCTGACCCTGAACGGCACGGTTGAGGGCGACTTGATGGTTGCTGCTCAGGCAATTGCCATCAATGGCACCGTCAAGGATGATGTGCGTATCGGCGGCGCGGCCATGCTGGTGGGCGAACAGGCCGCTGTCGGCGATGACTTGTTATTTGGCGGCGCCAGCCTGGAGACCAAACCCGGTTCCAAGATCGGCGGCGACCTGGCTCTTGGCGGCGCACAGGGGTTGGTTTCCGGCGACGTAGCCGGTAATCTCATGGTTGGAGCAAGCGGATTGGAACTGCGCGGTGTTGTCGGCGGTGACGTAAAGGCGTATGTGGAAAATTCAGAAGAGGATGCCCCGCCTGTTGGTATGTACCTGCAGCAAATCCCGTTTGCGGTTCCGGCGGTCCCTGCTGGCCTGACCATTGCACCCAACGCGAAAATCGGCGGCCAACTTGAATATACGGCTACCGAAGATTTGCCCATCCCGGCCGGCGTTGTCGGAGGCAATATCAAGCGTATTATGCCGGAAGTGGCTGAGAAAATCGAAGAACAAACCACAGTCCAAAAGGTTGGTCAGTGGTTCCTGGATTTACTGCGCCGCATTGTTACCCTTGTGCTGATCGGCCTGTTATTGGTGTGGTTATTCCCTGCTTTTGTCCTGAATCTGGGCGAAAAGGTGCGGGAACAGACCTGGCCAAGCCTGGGGTGGGGCGTAGTGGCCTATGCCGCTTTCTTCTTCGTCCTTCTGTTGGTTCTGATTGTCACTATTCTGGTTGCATCCGTACTTGGCCTGTTCACACTGGAAGGCCTGAGCACGGCCATGGTGTTTATCGGCATTCTGGCGCTTTTCGCGCTGATTCTCGCCTTTGTCCTGGTCACCTCGTATCTGGTGATGGTGGTCATGGGACAATTGCTTGGCCGTTTCACTTTCCGCGCTTTCAAGTCGGGTCTGGCGGAGCACCGTGTGTGGCCCATGGTGGTAGGTGTCCTTCTGGTTGCCATTCTGATCTCTCTGCCTTTTGTCGGCTGGCTGTTCAAGTTCCTGATCATTTTCTTCGGCCTTGGCGCCCTCTGGCTTTGGGGACGTGAGAGGCGGGTCAGGCAGGCAGCCTGAGTGGATTTGCGTGACCTTAAATAACGAAGCGGGTTGTTGACAGCAACCCGCTTCTTGCAATGGTTTTACCGCTCAGGCCCTCCAGAAGCCGCGCCGGATCGGGCGGACATCCTCAGCCGTGATAAAGGCTTCGGGGTCAATTTCGTTGACCAGCGCATAGACGCGCTCCACGTTCTTGCGCAAGACACTGCATTGCATGAGCGTTACCATCCCATCTTTACCTCGGGCGGGGATTTCGGTGACGGCAAAACCGCTTGCGCGCAAGTGTTCGGCAATTGCCGCCCCGCGGCGCGGACTGATGATATTGATGTGGATATGTCCAATCGCCAGCCGCTCTTCGATAACCATGCCGACCACGTTGCCGGTGGCAAAGCCGGCCGCGTAGCCGATGACATTCAGGGGATTATCCAGGTTTTGCAGCACCGAAGTGATGGCAATGACAAAGATGACCGATTGACAAAATCCGAGCACCCAGGCAATCCACTTCTTGCCGCGCACCACGAACAGCAGGCGCAGCGTGTCCAGGGTCATATCGCCGACCCGCAGGGCAAAAATGCCCAGGGCGGCCAGCCAGGCAGCAGGGGAAAGAAAAACATCAAACATAGGACCTCCAAAGTAGGACATTACCGTTTTTCGTGGCGTTTTTTAAACACCAAGGACACGAAGGTCAAGAAGGAAAAAGCCAGTGCGTCTTGCGACTTTGTAGCCTTGAGTTTGGGTGTTTCCCCAATTTGTAGAACCTGGGCGGCCAGCAAGCCGCCCAGGGATATTGCTTATTTGCTGGCCAGGAGATACAGCCTCTCCACGTATTCCTTGACCATGCGCCGGGTGCTGAATTGCGGCGTGATGGTGCGCAGCGATTCTTTGATGCGCGCCACCCACTGCAACGGAACATTCTCGGCGTTGCGGTTGTTGTAATAGAGCGGGATGATTTCCTTTTCCAGCACGTCATACAGACTGGCAGCGTCCGCCTCGTCCTGGATTCCGGCCTCCAGGTCGGCATCCTGACCGATTGCCCAGCCGTTTTTGCCGTTATAGGCCTCCCGCCACCAGCCATCCAGTACCGAGAAGTTGAGCACGCCGTTCATTGCGGCTTTCATGCCCGAGGTCCCGGAGGCTTCGTTGGGGCGGCGCGGGTTGTTCATCCACACGTCCACGCCCTGGACGAGGTAACGCGCCAGGTTCATGTCGTAGTCTTCCAAAAAGACCAGCCGCCCGCCGTTTTCGGCACGTTTGACAATGCGATAGACTTCCTGGATGAGCAGTTTGCCGGGTTCATCGGCCGGGTGCGCCTTGCCGGCAAAGATGATTTGCACCGGATAGTTGGGCTGATTGACAAGTTTCAGCAGGCGTTCCAGGTCGCTCAAAACCAGGTTGGCGCGCTTGTAGGTGGCAAAGCGACGGGCAAAACCGATGGTCAGAACGTAGGGGTCGAGCATCACCCCCGAAGCAATCGCCTGAACCGGATGATAGCCACCCTTCATCCAGCGCTGGCGGGCACGCTCCAGGACGTAGAAGACCAGTTTGCGTTTCAGATGCAGGCGAACATCCCACAGTTCCTGATCAGGGATTTGCTCCACCTGATTCCAGAGTAGCGGGTCGTCGAGGCGTTCAAGCCAGTCTGGGCCAAGGTACTTGTCGAACAGGGCGCGCATGCGCCGCGCCATCCAGGTGCCGGTGTGGACGCCATTGGTGACATAGGTGATGGGGACATCGTCCTCCTCCACATCGGGCCACAGGAAGCGCCACATGTGCCGGCTGACGCGTCCGTGCAGTTCCGAGACGGCGTTTCGGCCCTCCGAAAGCCGCAGCGCCAGGATGGGCATGCTGAACGTTTCGCCCCAGGCCTGACGGTTGCGCGCCAGGTCCACAAATTGGTCGCGGCTGATGCCGAGTTGGCTCCAGTAGTTGGCAAGGTTCTTGTCTATCAGCCACAGAGGGAATTCGTCGTTGCCCGCCGGCACAGGGGTATGGGTGGTGAAGACGTTATTGGGTTTGATCTTTTCAATCGCCTGCTCAAAGGGGAGGCCCGCAGCCACGAGTTCGCGCGCCCGTTCCAGGGTCAGGAACGCCGCGTGGCCTTCGTTCATGTGCCAGACGGCCGGATTGTATCCCAGGGCGCGCACGGCGCGCACGCCGCCCACGCCGAGCAAAATTTCCTGGGCAATGCGCAGATCAATGTCGCTCCAGTAGAGACGGGCGGTCAATTTACGGTCGTTGGGCGAGTTTTCGTCCAGGTCGGTATCGAGCAGGTAGAGCGGCACGCGGCCGACGCGCAGTTCCCAAATGCAGGCGTTGACCGAGCGATCGGGGAAATCTACCGAGATTTTGAGCAAGTTGCCTTTTGAATCCAATACCGGCAGGACAGGAAGTTCATCAAAGTTCAGCGGCTGGTTGATGGCCTCTTGCCAGCCGTCTTCAGAGATGCGCTGGGAGAAGTAGCCTTCGGCATACATCAGGCCAACGCCAATCAGCGGTAGGCCGAGATCGGAGGCCTCCTTCAGGTGATCGCCGGCCAGCACGCCCAGGCCGCCGGAATAGATCGGCAGGGTTTCATGCAAGCCAAATTCCATCGAGAAGTAGGCGACCATAATTTTGCAGCGATCTTTGTAGGTGCGCGCACACCAGGTATCGCTGGCCTTCATGTAGGCGTCAAAATCGGCAAAGACCTGGTCGTAGAGTTCCAGGTAATAGGGATTTTGGGCGGCGGCGTTGATCTCGGCACGCCCGATTTTGCGTAGAAAGACGAGCGGGTTGTGATTCAGCCTTTCCCACAAGGCGTTGTCCATGCGGTTAAACAGCCGCTGGGCATAGGGGTTCCAAGTCCACCACAGGTTGTAGGCCAGTTCTCCCAGGCGCTGGATGCGGCGCGGCAGGTCGAAGTGGTTGGGGGTTTTGGTAAGAAAATGAGTCATGTTGAGTTCTCCAAAGATGTAATCATACCAAAAAAAGCGTTTCTACGGGCCGAAAATTGCAAGTTTGTGAAGTACAATTCTGGCGGAGAAAACCATGCCTGCAACCGTCCAACTTTTCATCACCTGCCTGATCGACTCCTTCTTCCCCCACATCGGCGAGGCGATGGTGAGCGTGCTGAACCGCCTCGGCCTGACGGTGGAATTCCCCGCCGCCCAAACCTGCTGCGGACAGCCGGCCTTCAACGCCGGCCTGCGCTCCGAGGCCCGTCCGCTGGCCGAACACACCCTGCGCGTCTTCGAGCGGACCGTCGGCCCGGTCATCATCCCCTCCGGCTCGTGCACGACGATGATCCGCCACGGTTACCTCGACCTGTTTGCCGACGACCCCGCCTGGCTGGAACGCGCCCGCGCCCTGGCGGCGCGCACCTACGAGTTTAGCGAATACCTGGTGGACGTGCTCGGCGTGACCGACGTAGGCGCCCGCTGGCCGGGCAAGTTGACCTATCACCCTTCCTGCCATCTGCTGCGCGGCCTCGGCGTGGACCGTCAGCCGCGCGCCCTGCTGGCCGGCGTGCGCCAGGCCGAAATCGTCGAATTGCCCGCCCGCGAGGAATGCTGCGGCTTTGGCGGCGTCTTCTCGGTGGAGCACCCCGAACTCTCGGCCGAGTTTCTCACGCGCAAGATCGCCAACCTGGAAAAGACCGCCGCCCCCACCCTGGTCGTCGCCGACAGCGGCTGCCTGATGCACATCCAGGGCGGACTCTCCCGCCAGGGCAAGCCCCAGCAGGTGGTGCACCTCGCCGAAGTGTTGAACCACCGATAGGCCAGAGAAACCCAGATGAACGCTGAACCTTTCCGCAACCGCATCCGCCGCGCCCTGGAGAACGAGGTCCTGCAACTGGCTCTCGACGCCAACGCCGAGCGCCGCCGCAACAGCCGCCAGACGGCCTTCGTCTCCCTGCCCGACTTCGAAGAGCGCCGCGCCCGCGACCACGCCGTCAAAGCCGACGTGGTCGCCCATCTCGATGACTACCTGGCGCAGTTCATCGCCAACGCCGGGAAAAACGGCCTCATCGTCCACCGCGCCGCCGATGCCGACCAGGCCGTGCAGATCGTGCTGGAGATCGTCAGGGAGTCAACACAAAGGACACAAAGGGATTCAACACAAAGGGACACAAAGGAATCCTTTGTGAACCTTCGTGGTGAAAAGATTTTAGTCGCCAAATCCAAGAGCATGGTCTCGGAGGAGATCAACCTCAACCATGCCCTGGAGGCGGCCGGCTGCCGCGTCGTCGAGACCGACCTGGGCGAATACATCGTCCAACTGCGCGGCGAACGGCCGGCGCACATCATCACCCCCGCCGTCCACCTGCGCCGCCAGGAAGTGGGCCAACTCTTCGCCGAAAAACTGGGCATCCCCTACACCGAAGACATCCCGACCCTCACCAACACCGCCAGAAAAGTTCTGCGCGAAGTCTTCCTCACCGCCGATATCGGCCTCTCCGGCGTCAACTTTGGCGTGGCCGAGACCGGCAGCCTCTGCCTGGTCACCAACGAGGGCAACGGACGCATGGTCACCACCCTGCCGCCGGTTCACATCGCCCTGATGGGCATCGAGCGCCTCGTCCCCACCCTGGATGACCTCGCCCTCTTCCTCTCGCTCCTGGCGCGCTCGGCCACCGGACAAAAACTGAGCGTCTACACCAGCCTGATCCACGCCCCGCTTCCGCACCAGACCCGTCACCTGATCCTGCTCGACAACGGCCGCTCGGCCCTGCGCGCCTCGCCCCTGGCCGAGGCCCTCTACTGCATCCGCTGCGGGGCGTGCCTGAACGCCTGTCCGGTCTTCCGCGAACTGGGCGGACACGCCTACGGCAGCATCTACCCCGGCCCGATCGGCTCGGTCATCTCCTCGGCGCTGGTCGAGCCGCAGTTTGACTACCTGGCGCAGGCCTCCTCGCTGTGCGGCGCCTGCCGCGAAGTCTGCCCGGTGGACATTGACCTGCCGCGGCTGCTCTTGCGGGTGCGGGCAGGGCAAGCGCCCCGCCGCGCATCTGCGCCGGAGAAGAAAGAAGGCGCCGGATTGCCGCCCGTCGTGCGGTTGGGCCTGCGCCTCTTCCGCCTCGTCGCCTCGACCCCGCGCCTGTTCGCCGTTTTCCAGACTCTGGGCGGCCTGCTCAGCCGTCTCTACTCCCCCCGCCGCGCCTACATGCGTCTGCCCGCCTTCACCGGCTGGGGCTACAGCAAAGACTTCCCCCGCCTGGCAGCGCGTCCGTTTCGGGCGAGGTGGAGGACGAAAAATGGGATATTGGAGAGCGGGACATCGGGAAATGGGGAAATGGCAAATGGAACAGTGGGAAACGGGACATCTCTTCCTCCCACCCATCTCCCCCCCGCCGACCTCCTCTCCCGCTTCAGCGAGGAACTGGCTGCCCTGGGCGGGACGGTGCAGCGGGTGAGCGAAAAAGACCTGCCCGCCGCGCTGACCGCCTTCCTGCGCGCCCGCGGCGCCGAGCGCGTCGCCGTGGACGAGTTCGCCGCCCGCTACGTGACCGATCTGCCCGTCTGCCGTGAGCCGGACCCGGGTCTGCGCTTCGGCGTGACCGGCGCCCTGTGCGGAATCGCCGAGACCGGCTCGCTGCTGCTCCTGCACGGCGCCGGCGAGACGCTGACCGCCTCGCTGACCACGGAAGTCCACGTGGCCCTGCTGCGCGCCTCCGACGTGCTGCCCACCGTCGCCGAGGCGCTGCGCCGGCCCGAGGTCCGCGCCGCCGCGGCCGGGGTGATCGTCACCGGCCCGTCTCGCACCGCCGACATCGAAATGGCGCTCACCATCGGCGTCCACGGGCCGGGCGAATTGCATGTATTCGTGATTGACGATTTGTGAAATTATGATAAAATCTCGCCCGCATTCGATCACGCCCCCATCGTCTAGCGGCCCAGGACGTGGCCCTCTCAAGGCCAAAACAGGGGTTCGAGTCCCCTTGGGGGCACTAAAAATCTGCCAAGCAGGCAGATTTTTTTGTGCACTACTGGTAGTTGCCTACCCTCACCCTAACCCTCTCCCACAGGGAGATGGGCTGGGGGGGTAGGAGTTACCACTACTGAGCCAATCGTAAGGCGTTGAGGCAGGTTGCAATAACCGAGATGACGCTGCACTCAAGAAGCGCATAAGCGGTGAGACACGTTCTCAGTTCGACACAAGTCTGATGCAGTCCCCCATCCCGAAATTTTTGGTAATTCCACTGCAAAAACAAAAAAATCTCAACGCAAAGCCGCCAGGGCGCAAAGAAAATGCAATTTACAATAGACTGCACTGCAAAAACCATGAACCGCCAAGAACGCAGAGCGCGCAGGGTTAAAAATTTGCAAAACCAGCATCCAGAGCGCCTTTTCTTTGCAAAATCGGTAAAAAATTCTTAGCGGCTTTGCGTCCTTGCGTTAAAAACGCCCTTTTTGCAGTAGACCCTTTGGTGTAATTTCCAAGCCTGAAAGCATTTTCATAAGTGCCGGTATCGTCTGGCAGATTTGCCCTGCCTGCAGGAGGGTTAAGCGTAGGTATCACAAGTTTTGTCTCATCCAACAAAAGGTCGCCCGGAAATCTTTCTACAACAGTCGTTCCAAAAGATCCAACATTTCTTTATCGCCTCCTGCAGGCGGTACCCAGTCCACCTGCACTACTTCAACTTTTTGCGCTTCAAGGCTTTCGGCAAATTTCTGCAAGCCGAGATTGATCACAATGATTGGTCCTTGCAACAGTTCATTGATTTTGGATTCCATAGGTTGTCTCATTTCAACAACTCACAACAAAAAGAAGCGGCTTTTGCATTGCTGCGAAAGACGATCGCGCCTGCTTCTTTGAGCAATTTAATTTGCAGATTCAAATCCTGCGGATCGCCATCCGTGCCGCAGACGGAGGCAACGACGGTGAGATTTCCGCCGCGTTTTTTGACATTTTGTCTGGCTTCGAGGATGGCATCGAACAGTTCGCCGACGGGATCCATGGAAGCGTTGTAGCCGAGGATGAAGTCGAGGAGCAAGATGGCGATTTGTGGGTCGCGTGATTCGGTCAGAATGCGTTGTTTGCGCAAAGTCCCATCAATCATCGGGTGCGGTTTGCCAAGCGTATATTCGTCAGAACCCATGTCCACAAAAGTATGTTCCAGACTTTGATCTGAATCTCGAAGTTTGTTTTTTGCTTCAAGTGGAGCATTGGAATAGACAAGAATGCCCGCGTCCCGAAAAATCTGCTGGGATTGGTAGCAGAACGTGCCACCGGCAAATATGCCGCGCACATATTTTTGTTCGGGGCTCCAGGAGGCTTTTTCACGCCCTATCCATTGTCGTTCCTCAGTACTGAAATCGGCTTTATTGGAATCGGGTTCTCCACCAAGCGCCCTGATTGCAAGCCAAACCGCCTCGTCAATTGTGGGAGCACATTGAAAGTTCGCGCCCGTTTCGTGCGGTTTGGCAGGCGCACCTAAGAAACAGCCAATGATGGGCTTCGTACAAGTTTTGAACCGTTCTATAAGACGTGCTAATGTTTTCGTGCCAGGTGGCTTTGAGATAATGGTAATGACCCTGGTAGCAGGATCTGCTTCTAGTGCCTCCAGAGCTGCCAAGGTCGTCAATCCGCCGATTTGGTCAGAAAGGTCATGTCCACCCGTACCAATGGCATGCGAGATTCCAAAGCCAGCGTTGTGAACCTGACTGGTAAATTCCTGGAGGCCTGTTCCTGCCGCTCCGATTGCCCCGATTGACCCTTTGCGGACGACATTAGCAAATCCGATGCCAATCCCGCCAATCAGGCTTGTTCCGCAATCTGGTCCCATAACAAGTAGTTTTTTCTCCGCCGCAAATTGTTTCAAGTCAAGTTCTTCATCAATGGAAACGTTATCGCTAAACAGGAAAACATTAAGTCCCGCTTCGAGAGCCTTGCGCGCCTCCCGCGCCGCATATTCGCCAGGGACAGAAATCACTGCGAGGTTGGCATTTGACTTTTGTGCCAGCCCTTCCTCAAAAGAATGTGGATTTGACGTGCTCGCCACCTGTACGCCACCGAGCAGGAATTCATCCAGCCTGCGAAGCACATCGTTGACAATCTGTTGCGTTTCCGCAATCACAGCCACAACCAGATCATTCGGCTGTGCAGCATCAATCTGCGGATCGCAGATGTCAATGTCTGCTAGCAGTCTTTTATTGGTTTCACTGCCCATTAAGACCGCGTTCCGCTGGACGCCTGGGACATCCGCGATCCGCTTACTAATCCCCATCAAAAAAACGGAGTCGTAATATTGGTTCTTGCGAATAACAAAGCCAGAGGGCATGAGGAATCCTTTCTACGCGCTGTATTTCTTGCTAAACGCGATCAATGCCTTTTTAAAACACTCCAGCGGGGCGCGTACAAGTCCCGCACCGATCTTAGGATAACCAGGATCTTTGTGTGCAATGGCGGTATCAATGATAGGCGCTACATTGCTTTGCACGACGAGGCGGATATCAATGCCAATGGGCGCGCCCGCGAAACCGAGAATGGGCATACGATAGATGGGATGCGCCCCGACCGTGATCTTTTTCATTTCGCGCGAGTAATTCAACGCTTCTTCAGGCGTGCCGCCGACGAGACTGAGAATCCCCGGCGCGCCGCCGATGACGAATCCGCCCCAACCGACAGTTTCAGTGATAGCAGAGTCGCCCATATCCAGCCCCGCGTCTTCGGCGGAGTAGCCAGGCATGTAAAGTCCGTCCACAACAGGCGCCGGGGCGGTGAACCACTCATCGCCCAGTCCGCTGACGCGAATGCCGAACTCGACACCGTTGCGACACATAGCAGTAACGATTGTGCTGTATTCAATATCGCGAGCCGGATCGGCAATCGCTTTGCCTGCTGCCATTGCAAGGCCAAGGAAGAGCAATTCATGGTTGGTGATATATTTGAGTGTGCCGATCACTGCGTCTTTGTTTGTATATTCGGTTTGGGCAATAGCAACTGCCATCTGGTTGGCGAACAAACTCGAAGATGCAGTATGACGGTTGTGCAATTCGTCGCCCATCTGGAGCGCTTTGGTGATGATGGGTTTCAGGTCCAAACCGCCGATAGTATGAAGGGCTTTTCGCAGGGTTGGCGCCCAGACATCGCGCCACATACGCAGGCCTTGTAATGCCCCATCGCTGTAGTCGCCGAATTGTTGCGCGCCTTCCACCTGTCGGCAATTGGCACGGTTGCCAAACGCCTTATTTTCCACCACCCACAGCGGCAAGGATGGGGAAATCGTCCCAGCCATGGGACCGACGGTTTGATGATGGTGATTCGGTTCAAGACGAATCTCGCCTTTGTCGAGCAGTTTCCGGGCTTCATCTGGCGTCTTTGCCCAGCCTTCAAATAGGACCATGCCGATGATTGCACCCTGCATTGCACCGCACATGCGTGACCACTCGATTGGCGGCCCCGCATGGGTGATCATTTTGTCCCTCATGCCAGGGATGACCTCGCGTGCAGGGACAATATCCACCAGGACGGGCTCACCACTGATGAGACGACGCGTGGCTTCTTCATTTGCTTTTTCGATTCTTTGTTTAATGTCCATGTTAGTATATCCTTTCAGGAGACCAACATCTCCAGATATTTCGATCGGCTTTCCAAAGTCGGGAGGCTTTGGTATTTGACTGTAGTTAGGAGCCCCGTCAACAATCCAGTCAACAGGTCCCAGCCGGTGGAATGACCGATTCGGGTCAGTTGCGAAACAGAGGGTGAAAGGCTTTCAAATGCTTCGCCGCTAAGAATTCCGTTGAGGATGCGATGCAACGGTTCAACGGCATGTCCACTGGCATGGTCTTTCAAGAGGGTAAAACTAATTGAATTGGTGCGCGACCGATAAAGATCAATTGCAATCGCATAGTCTTTGAAATCAAGAGCAGGATACGCCGATTGAAGGTAATGGATGGCAAAGCACATGCCACCGAGGAAGTCATCGCCTGAGGGGGTGAGCCCTGCGCCAAGCCCAACGAGTTCATCCGCAATTTTTGCGAGGCGGAAAGGTCGGTGTTCGAGACAAGCAAATGCCATCTCAAGGACAAGCGGTTGGGCATAGTGCAGGATCGGATCGCGGAAGTTGCTTCGGGCAGGCGATAGGATTTGCGGGACGATGTTCCCCAATCCTTTGGCTTGAGATATATCCAGTCGTGAGAAAAAGTAATGAATGCTTGCAGGGAGTGATTCAATATCCAAAATTTGGTTTGAGCGAGGAGCAATCCACAGGGGAGAATCGCCAATCTCGAAGGCGAAATTGCGGTCAACGAGCAGACAATGATCCGCTACCCGAAACGATGACCCGGCCGAAACCGCAGGTAGATGCGGAGAGATGGTCATGCAGCGTCGGTGTATAGGCACATCCTCGGTTGCGATCCACAAAAGTTCATCCGTCTCGGTCAGGAGGTAGATAGCTTTCGAGAAGACGGCGAGGACTTTCCCGCATTGACCAGGGGTGAGACAGGCGCGGGCAAATGAGCCGAGTTGAGTGATGGTCGCGTTCATTGGAGTTGGCATCGGCGGAGTTCGTCCGCCGATGCCAGTGATATCTCAGGTGAAATTTTATTTGGGGCTACCAACTACGCCCTTGACAAACCAGTCCACCGAACTCATCTTGTCGTCGGTGAGGACTTCGCCTTCCGCAACTCTGATGTTGCCATCTTGATCGACGATGGGCCCTGCAAAGACGACAATTTTGCCTGCTTCGATGTCGGCTTTAACTTGCATGACGAGGTCTTGCACTTCTTGCGGGACCCTGGGTCCGAATGGTGCAATGGCCATACAACCTTCGGCAATGCCGCAGCGCAGGAAGATCGGCTTCCAGGTACCATCAATGACGGTGGATGCGATCCAGGTCAGTTTGCCGCCAAGGGTGAAGCCCGTGCCGCTGATCCAATATTCGGGTGCAAACTGTTGTGCGGCGAGACTCTGGTAACCGATGGAATACACACCACGCGACTCAGCCGTAGAGATGATGGTAGCAGGCGAGTCAACGTGCATGGTGATCACGTCCACGCCCTGATTGATGAGCGCGTTGGTGGTATCGGCCTCCCTGGCGCGGTCTCCCCAGGCATAGGTGTAGGCAACGATAGTTTGCACATCAGGATTAACCGATTGTGCGCCAAGTGTGAAGGCATTGATGAAGACAAGGGTCCAGCCAAGCGGGAAGGCGGCAACAAAACCGAGTTTGTTGGTCTTGGTCATCTTGCCTGCTGCAACGCCCATCAGGTACCACCCATCCGGCGGCTTGCCGAAGAAGTTAGCAAAGTTTGGCCCCATCTCCCAGCCGCCAGCATGCTCAAACTTGACATCAGGATATTTCTTCGAGAGTTCGAGCGCAGGGTACTGATGGTTGAACGCGGTGGCGATGATCAGTTTTGCGCCCTGGCTGATCATGTTTTCCATGGTAGTGGTCGCGCCTGCTTCATCGGGGACGTTCTCCGCTTCGATGATCTTGACGCATTCAATGTTGGCTTTGATCTCCATGACGGCTTCGTGCATGGCCTGGTTATAGCCCGCGTCGGTAATGGGACCTCCATACAGCGCGCCAATGATCAGGCAAGGCTCAGCTGCTTCGGTCGGGACCTCGGTGGCTGGTTCCGTTGCCGGGGGCTCGGTGGCAGCGACGGGCGATTCCGTTGGGACGGCGGTTGCTTGTCCGCACGCGCTAAGCAACAACGCCGCAAGAACAAGGATGTAAAGCAGTTTCTTTTTCATTTACTTCTCCTTTTGAATTTTCTATCACCATCACTCTGAGAGCGATGGGTGAACAACTTATTCGGTGCCATGATAGACACGGCCAAGGCTGGCAGGAGCAGAGTGTCTGCGATTACCACCCCAAGCAATGAGAACGAGCACGGTCAAAACATAAGGGATGGTATCCAACAGAAAAGGCGAGACTTGCACACCACTGGATTGAAGCAACAATTGGAACGCCACTGCACCGCTGAATAACAAAGCACCAACAATGGCACGTAATGGATGCCAGCGTGAAAAGATGACAAGTGCAACCGCAATGAAACCGCGCCCCGCAGTCATGTATTCTGTCCAAGTCATGGTGTAGGCGATGGAGAGATGTGCCGCACCGAGACCAGCAAGCAACCCGTTGAGAAAAAGCGCTTGATAGCGGATCAGCCTTGGGTCCCGCCCCGAAGCATACGCTGTATCCGCATTTTCGCCGACGGCGCGAAGGCCCAATCCCCAGCGCGTGCGAAAGAGAAGCCACCAGACAAGGAACGCGACGGGAATCGCGGTATAGATGAGAATGTCAAAACTCAAAAGCGAAGAATAGAGCTTCGGTAAGTTTTCGAGCCCAGGCAATGCAATTCTTGGCAGCGCGTTGATCTTCGCTCCAACATAGGATTTACCGATCAGCGCGCTCAGACCAAAACCGAAGAACATCAGGGCTAAACCACTGGCGAGTTGATTCGCCTTGCGATGGATAATAAGATAGCCAAGAATCATGTTCATCAAACCGCCGATGATGACTGCGACCAAAACACCGATGTACGGATTGCCCGTGATGACGGTGACGGCGAAGCCTGAAGATGCACTGACAAGCAAAACACCTTCAAGACCAAGATTGACAATGCCCGAACGTTCGCCGATCACTTCGCCGAGTGTTGTGTAAAGCAGCGAGGTACCGGAAAAGATTGCACTTGAAAAAACGCCAAGGATCGAAAGCAGGTTCATGCTTTTTTCCCTTCAAAAAATTTTGGGCTGGCAAGTACTACGAATAAGGCCAACGCCAGCAAGATGTTGATCACCGCATAGGGCAATCCCTGAGTCAATTGCAGAAAATTGCCGCCTGTGGTGATAATTGCAACTACGAAGGACATCAGGAAGATTCCGATGGGGTCGCCGCCAGCCAGCCAGCAAATGAGAAAGCCCATAAAACCAAGTCCCATCGAGAAATTCAGAATGAGTACGCCATAAAAACCAGAGACATGAGACATGCCCGCCAATCCCGCTATTGCTCCGCCAAGGCACATGATCACAATCAGGTAACCTTTAAGCGGAATCCCGTTTCGGCGCGCGGCTTGTGGATTGCCGCCAATGGCGCGCATTTCCAACCCCCAGCGGGTGTACTTCATGATGATCCAAAATAGGGCGAGCAAAACCAAAGCAATGACAAAGCCAAGGTGCACGCGCGTGTTAAAGAAAGTTGGGAGGCGCGCTGCTGAAACGAAGTTCTCTGTTTTTACCGTGTCCATCGGCGAATGCCAGAAACCAAAAATGAGGAAACCAACGATTTTTGGCGCAATGGAGTTCATCAGCAACGTGGTGATGGTTTCGTTCACTAAGCCAATGGATTTGAGGTAACCAGGGATAAATGCCCATAGTGCACCGCCAATCATGCCAAGCAGAGCCATCAATGGAAGTAGAACCCAGGCGGGTTGATCTTTGAACGTAAGCGCGCCCCATGTGGCAAATGCCGCGCCGATATAAAGTTGACCTTCGCCGCCGACATTGATAAGGCCGACCCGCGAAGGCAACGCCACCGCCAAGGCGGTGATCAACATGGGAATCATGGCCACCAGCACTTCGGAAAATCCGTATGCACTCCCAAACGTGGCGCCAAACATGTCACGATAGGATTGAAAGGGATCTTTGCCCGTGGCCAGCAGGATGATTCCAAAGAGCAGGAGCGCCAACAGCATCATCATCACGTAACGGGCAATGTTTTTTACCAACGTATTGGAAACGGCAATGCGCAAAAATGTTCTAGCCGACATGTTCCACCTTTGAGCCAGTCATCAAATGACCTACTTCGTAAATATTCGTTTCAGACGGTTTGAACTCGCCTACAAACCTGCCTCCATACAGGACAAGCAAGCGGTCGCTGAGCATGAACAGTTCTTCCAAATCTTCAGAGATAAACAATATTCCTGCACCGCGCTCGCGGGCCTGAATCAATGCCTGACGCGCCGCAATTGCACTTTGCATGTCAAGGCCGCGGGTCAAGTAAGAGGCGATAATGAGATGCGGATCGTGAGTCATTTCGCGTAAGATAACCATCCGCTGCAAATTACCGCCAGAAAGCGACTTGGCAATGGCATAAAAGTTGACTGAAAATCCCAATTGTTTTTCGGTCTTTTGTATGTCTTCTTTCAACGATTTCCAGTCGATTGCAAAGCCACCATACCTCGCGTAACGCCAGGTGTGAGGCAAGGCCATATTTTCCAGCACAGTCATAAATGGGATGGATGCCATTGCCAACGGATTCTCAGGGATGAAACCGACTCCTTTCCTTCGCATTGCTCCTACAGATCGGTTGGTGAGGTTCTGCTCGAATAGATATTTTTCTCCCCGGACACATGTTGTCATTCCCAATACAACGTCACACAATTCTTTTTGTCCATTGCCCGACACGCCTGCAACACCAACAATTTCGCCAGAGCGGACTTGCAGATCAATTCCCTTGAGAGTTACCCCTGCGCCTTCCGCACGAGTCTCGATACCGCGCAATTCCAGGATAGGCTTTGACGATTCGTCGCGCTTGGATTCGGTAATCTTCAACCCCGAAAGCGCCTTCTCAAACATCAACTTCACCAATTTTTCTTCGGTGGCTTCACTCCGTAAAAGTGTCCCAGCCACACGTCCACTGCGCAGGACAGTGATGCGGTCTGCACATTGCAGTACTTCCTTCATCTTATGTGTGATGAGGACGATAGCGTAGCCGTCTTTTCGGAGGTTATCCAAAACGCCAAATAAGGCTTCGACTTCGTGCGGAGCAAGCACGCGCGTCGGCTCGTCCAAAATCAGCAGGCGCGCGTCGGAGAGCAACAACTTCAAGATTTCCACTTTCTGTTGCTCGCCAATAGAGAGTTGCGAGACAAGCGCCCGCGGGTTGACAGCCAGTCCATATTGTTTTGAGATTTCGTTGATGCGGTTATCAATTTCCTGCGGATTCAACACAACCTTCAGGTTGGGCAGGAACAGAGCAATGTTCTCGGCAACTGTGAAAGCGGGAATCAAATTTAGGTCTTGAAAGACCATCCCGATGCGAGCAGAGCGCGCGTCGCGCGGCGAGCGGATGGAAATCGGTTTCCCACTCAATCGAATTTCACCTGCGTCAGCCCGATAAAAGCCGAACAGGATTTTCATCAAGGTGCTTTTCCCCGCGCCGTTTTCCCCGAGCAGAGCATGAATCTCGGAACTAAAAATATCAAGGTCAATATGGTCATTTGCCAGCACGCCGGGGAAGGATTTGGTAATGCCGCGTAGTGAAATCATGGGAGACCGGTCTTGTGGATTGGGCATGAGCGTCCTTCCAT
Source organism: Chloroflexota bacterium (assembly GCA_019873735.1). GTDB lineage: Bacteria > Chloroflexota > Anaerolineae > Anaerolineales > Villigracilaceae > DSXF01. Next base: position 41,462 of record JAIOAQ010000024.1, read on the forward strand.
AGCCAAGTAGATGTGAGATAGTGCAACAGAGAAATTTCAGAAAGACATTTCTCCTCAACCACATGATATAAAAACAGAGAGTTTCTTGTAAGCGTAAAAAGTAAGGATTTTCACAACCGAGCGTAGTCGTATTTACTACGCAAATCGGCCTCGGTAGTTCTTACCGAGGCCGATGAAAGGATAATGGACAGGACTTATTCGATCAATCCGTGCTCGCGCGCATACCGCACCAGTTCCACGCGGCTTTGCAGACCAAGCTTTCCACATAAGTTGGCGCGGTGACTCTCCACCGTGCGGACACTGATGCTCAATTTCTCACCAATTTGACGATTCGTGTATCCCTGCACAATCAATTTAAGTACTTCAACCTCGCGCGGGGTGAGCACTTCGGCAGGTTGAGTCATCGTGACGGGCGCTGGAACTTCGTCCTTGATGAGCAAGCGCATCATAGATGGGTCAACATACAGGTGGCCGCGCAGGATGGTATGAATGGCAGAAATCAATTCTGCCTCCGCGGCGCGTTTCAAGATGTAACCCGATGCGCCTGCTTTCAATACGGCTCGGAGCAATGCTTCGTCTTCATGCAGAGTGAGGATCAGGATCCGCAGATCAGGAAATCGCGGAGCAAGTTTTTTGGTGACAGCAATGCCATCCAGGTCAGGCATGCTCAGGTCAAGGACGAGTACGTTCGGTTGGAATTTTTCGACCAGTTCAATGGTCTCGTAGCCGCCCGTCGCCTCGCCGACCAGTTCCATACTCGATTCGGAACGAATAAGGGTGCGCAATCCCGTGCGAACAATCGCGTGGTCATCAGCAATGAGGACTTTAATCATGGCAAGGCACCTCGGCTTTTATAACCGTTCCTTTCCCCGGCGAACTCTCAATAGTGAACGTTCCTCCCAACATTTCAATCCGTTCCCTCATGCCAAATAATCCAATCTGATCTTTCATCACGGCAGAGGCAGGAATAAAGCCGATGCCGTTATCCTCCACAATTGCACTTACACGTCCATTGGCCTGGTTGAGCAAAACATCTACGCGGGTGGCGTTGGCATGAAGGATCACATTCGTCAACGCCTCCTGCACGATGCGGAAAAGCGCAGTTTCGACCTCAATGGGCAGCCGCCGGTCGCCTATGCCTACCGCTTCGAACTCAACCTTGATGGCGTTTTGGCGGCTGAATTCTCGGATAAATTGTCCCAGTGCAGTCACGAGGCCAAGATGATCAAGGCTGGCAGGTCGAAGGTTGACCGCCAGGCGGTGTAAGTTTTCCTGAATCATGTTTGCGGTTCGTTTCAATTCGACCACGCGTGCCTGAATTGCGGCAGGGTCGTTTGCCTCGCGTTCCAAAAGTCCAAGTTGCACCGTCAGCGCGGCGAGTAGTTGCCCCGATTCGTCATGCAATTCGCGTGAGAGTTGGAGTCGCTCATTCTCCTGCACGGTCATCAACCTCTGAGAGAGGGCGTGCAACTGACGGTTTGTTGTTCGAACTTCATCGAGTAACCAGGCATTTTGAATAGCAACCGCCGCAAGGTTTACAAAAGACTGGATCAAGATGCATTTGTCTTCCGAAAAGAAATCCTTGCGTTTGCTCAGCATCTTGAGCATGCCAATAGGCTGACCGCTAAATATTAGCGGATAGGCAGCATATGCATGATAAGGTGTGTCCTTGCCGCTCGAAAGCCCGTCAATCGTTTTGATCAAAGCACTTTCAGATTGTGATTCGCGTTCCCAGTGTCTCTTTTGGGCGATCACCCCCTCAAGAGATATTCCCTGAAAAGCAGACGGGCGAGCATCTTCATCTTCTTCGCGGCTGGGTATATCAACCCAAGCCACGTCTAAGCCCAAACGTGTCACTGCCAAACGGCAGATGGTTTGATAGATACTGGAGATTTCAAAAGTATCTAAAAATGTGCGGGACGAATCGTTCAGTGTGGCAAGTTCCTCAGCGCGGCGCTGGACTTCCTGCATGGCATTGCGACGCTCAATAGTCGCAGCGGCAAGGACTAGCCCGGTCAGTGAAACAACCGCAGTAAACGTCTGCAGGAGAACCAGGCTATCGTTAATTGACTCCATGGAGAATGGTCCTAATCCTTGTACCGTTCCCCAGATGGCAATGCCCGAAACAACAAAAATTGCCAGCGTCGCCCCGTGTTGTTCCAGCCTAAGCGACGCCCAGATAATGAATGGAAAGACCAAGTAGATCAAGGCTTGATGAAAAATTCCATCAGGCGGCTTGCTTCCAAATACGTACCATGTTACAAAGACCAGCAAAGCAAGAAGAATGGCGCCTTCCAGATATTGTCTGTTATTTGAGCGCAAAGACGGAGGTTTTGCCCAAACCAGCAAAGCAGGTGCAACAACAAACGCGCCGAGCAAATCACCGATCCACCATGTTGTCCATATCGCCTCAAATACAGACCAATTAATTCGTCCTGTCAAGAGCAGGGTGATTGCGCCAATTGTCGCACTTATGCTTGTGCTAAACACAGAAACAGCCGCCAGCCCCACTGCATCGCGGATGCGATCCATCGCGTTTTGGAAACCAATGAAACGTTTCAACAGATACGCCCCTGCAAGCGCCTCAAGCGTATTGCCGATCGTAAGACCCACAGAAACAGCAGGATTTGCCCCCGTGAGCAGCGATCCCAGTAACACACCAAGGCTGATTCCGGGCCAAATTTTATAGCCAAAAATCAATAGCGCTGCTAAAGCGATTCCCGTAGGCGGCCAGACTGGCGACGTATTGAACTGCACATAAGCCATCTTTAGCCCCACGCGCGCCGCAAGGTGATAGATCACAGCGAGCACAAAGATCTTTAGCAAATAGGCCAAGACAGATTTGGCGTTTCGAAATAGAGTAGGTCTCATAGTGTAATTATTATATGGGACGTGGGCAGGCAAATAACTGGCAAGTTATCCCATTCCGGAAATGACAAATATCCTCGATTTTTCACCTGTTTATTTGTGCCTCTACTCCACCTTTCTGCCACAGCATATCCAAGTCAATGGCATTTCCCAGTCTCGCCAGTATCAGCAGCAAGGGTTTTATTTTGGCGCAAGATTTGACTGCTTCATCGATGAATGTAAGGTAAAATCGCTCAGGTTTGCAGGAACAGACTCGCCTTTACCATAGTTTCCCTTTGAATAGCCTGAATCGCCCGAAAGGAAAGTTGCCCCTTGGGGGCACCTCTCTTCAAACCTTCCCCTGCTTTTCATCGGGGAAGGTTGTTTATTTAAGGCTTGGCAACAAACAAAACTACCAGGAAACCTCGGCACTACGGCGCCCCGCCCTTGCAACATACCGTTCGCCGTCCGGTCAGCATGGAATCCTGTGCTATACGCCTCGGAGACTCATCCCCTCATACGCCAGTTGCGCCGGATATAGCAAGCGGTCGGGGTCGGCAGTGAGGGGCAGGCCGAGAGAGGGGGCAATCGCCCGCCACAGGCCACGGGCAGAAGAGGCAGCAGGAGACTGCAAAGGATGGGTGCTTTCGGCCAGGCGCGGCTCCAGGGTGCGGCGGAAGGAAGAGGCGGTTTGCTGCAAGGCCCGCTGCGCCTGCTCTCGCCAATCCGAAGGAAGAGATTCCTCGCGCAGCCATTCCAGCAGCAGAGCCACAGCGACGCCCTGCACCAGGAAAAAGCCACCAGGCAACGCGCTGCTTTCTCCCTTGCGGCGCCATAATTCCACCTGGCGCGAAACAACAAACCTAATCGGAGACGGGCGCAGAGTCTTGAGTGCCGTCTGAAATACATCTTGCCGCACAGGGCGCCCGCGCCCCCAGGCCAGCAGCGCTGCCGCTTGTGTGAGCGCATCGGGACTTTGGGAAAAAATATCCGATAGAATCTGTCTCTGCACCTCATCAAACGCTACCCCGTGAAACAAGAGATGGAGAAGAGAAAGCGTCACCAGCCGCCGCCGAGAGGACATCTCATCCGGCGGCAGCCCATTGCGCCGCAGCGCGTCAAAGAGCGCGGGCAGGGCTTCGGGCGAGGGATAGGTCTGCGCCAGGTTGGGCAGGGCAATTTGCTGCACTTTGGCCGGGGAAAGTTCAAGCGAAAACAGGCGTTCGGGCAAATGTGCAGGGGCGAGCAGCATCGTCTCCAGCAGAGAGATGGCATCGGGCGGGAAAGGCCGCAGGCGGGTCAGGGAATCGAGCAGGGCACCGACGAGCAGGTTTGCTTCGCGGGATAGTTCGGTCAGGAAATGGTCGGATTCGGCCCAGGCGCGTCCCATCTCAACCGCCAGGTCGAAGAGGCGGGCGAGGAGCAAAACCGCCCTGGCGGGCGAAAAATGCCGCGCCGAAACGGCCAGGGCGCGGCGGAAGGGCGCACCGCAACGCACTCCGCCGGCAGGCAGCAGGTCTTCGGCAAACAGGATGCGGGTCAGGAGCGGATGGGCGCGGGCGGCGCGGGCCTCGGCGGATTCCCCCTCCCTGGCGGGCGTCACCGGCCGGGGCAGGAGTTCGATCAGCAGACGGTACAGTTCCTCTTCTCCGGCCGGGCGTTCCAGCAAGCGAATCGCCCTGTGCAGGCGTTCTTTCAAGCGCTGCCCGGTCTGGAGCGGATCGGCAGAATGCAGCAGCAGGCAGGCGCCCAAGAGAGCAGGGTCGAGTTGCGGCAGGAGGAGCGCGCTTGAAACCAATTCATCCAACAAGGCAGAGACGCGGCTCAATCCATCCTGCTCAGTCTCGGCAAAGCGCTCCTGCAGTTTGGCCAGACGGCGCAGGAAATGGCAAAAGAGCGCGTGCCTGGAAAGCAGCCAATCCAGGGGGAAATCGGGACGGCGTGCGTCGGGGTTGAGCAGCACGGGCAGGGCGGCGTTGACAAAAGCCGCCTGATGTTCAGGCGACAGGTCGGCGCCCTGCTTCGTCAACGCATCGTACAGGGTGAAAAGCGCGCGCTGCACCGGAACGGTCTCGGCCTGCTGCATCAGGTTCGGCAGGCGCATCTCGCAGGTGAAGGTCAGTTTCCGCACCTGCCTCAGCACTTGAAACGGCCATTCGGCGGCAGGGTCGGCGCGGATCTGTGCCAGCAGGGCCTGAAGCGCTTGGGTGGAAAGCGCCAAGGATGCCAGGGGCAGGCCTTCCTGGGCCTCCGGCGATTCAAAGCGGGTAAAATCCTGCCTTTTCAAAAGATCCGCCAGGTCACTCAGCCGGTGCGGATGCCGCAGAACGGCAGACAAAGCCTCCAATAAAACCCGTTCGGCCTCCCAATCCGTTTGCCAGGAAGGCCGCAGGCGCAACGCAGAAAAAGCACGCAAAAAATCGGGAAAGAGACTTTCCTCCCAAAAGGCCAGCCGGGCGAGCAGCAGGGCGATCGTTTGACGGCGCATCTCTTCCAGGCGGGTGCGCGGCTCAGGGCCGATTTGCTCTGCGAGGCGCGTCCCAGGCCGAGGCAGGGAGTCAGCCGAATACCGCTCCGCGGCGGTGTGCGAAGCCCGGTAAGGCGGATAGCGGTCGAAATCCCCCCAGGCCTGCACCTGCCGGGCCAGTGAAAGACACTGCGAGGCAGAAAGCCGGGCGCGAGTGAGCAAACGCCCGATAGCGGTGACGGCTTCCAGTGGAAAGAGTGGGGAGCGCCGCGTCCATTCCTCCAGCAAGGCTAAAATGGACTCAAACTCCTGCTCAGGCAGCGGCTCACCCGGCGGCCAGAGCAGGCTCAAGCCGTTGACGCTAAAGCGAAAGTCGGGAGAATCCGGGCGGGAAAGCGCCGTGCGGGTGAGAAACGAGAGAACCGGGATCAGCCAGCGCGCCGTCCGCTGACGAAGGCCGGGCCGATTTTCCAAATCTCGGTGTAGCAGATACTGAACTTCGTCCTTCAACCCGGCAATGAACCAGCGGAACATGAGGGCGCGGGCGGGAGGAATCTCCCTCAAAAGGCGCAGAGCGCGCTCCAGGTCTTGCTGCGGAACGGGCGGGGTGCGTTCCGCGAACGGGTTCGCCTCGTCGGGGCTGAATATCTGCAGCAGGAAGCCCTCGTAAAGTTCCACCAGCAGGCGGCGGGTCATGCTCAGGACGGCGGCTTCTATTTCGCCCGCTTCCCCCAAAGAGTCACCCCAAAACTCCCGCAAACGCTGTGCCAGGCGCAGCAAAGCCAGCAGGCGGGCGTTCTCTTCTGAGAGAGGCGGCAAGGCCTGCAGGTCTTCCAGAATCAGCGGCGGGAGGTCATGCCGGTTGACGGGCATAGGCGCGGCCTTCCAGACCGTCGAGCAAAGGCCAGATTTCCTCCCAGTCGGGGTGCTGACCCAGGTGTTGACGCAGGCGGCGCACCGCTTCCTCCTGACCCTGCCGCCGCGCCAGGTAGAGGAAGCGCGCCACGCCATAGGCCTGAAAAGCGGCGAAGGGGAAATGCAGTCCGCCGCCGAAATCGTCCTGCTCCAGCAGTCCTGTTTGCTGCCAGAAGGCCAATGCCTGAGCGGATTCGGCGGCCTCTACGGACGGAGCAAAGGACACCTGCTCCTGCTCGACAGGGGAAGCGAAGGTCCGCCAGGCGGCCAGGCTCAACGCCTCCAGCGCCTGCGAATCGTCCAGTGACGGAGCGGCTTCTTTCGTTCGTTCCCACTCAATCGTTTTGTGCAGGAAATATTCCAGCAGGGCGGCGCGGCGGCGCAGGGTGGTCAGAACGCGCAGGTTCTCCTCGAAATCTCCGGCACGGCAGGCCAGCAGGACAAAGAGGGTGACATAAAAAGGAGTGGCGAGGGGATGCAGCATCTCCAAGGCCTGCTCCAGCCGCTCCAGGCGATTTTCCAACTCTGCTTCGGTCAGGGGAGAATCAGCCCAAAGCGCTTTCGCCAGTTGAAAGGCCAGCCGGCGCAGATCGGGTTGACGGTGGAGCGAGAAGGACTCGAAAAGGTGGAGGAAACGGTAGGGGCGGGAACTGACCAGCAGCGGGTTGCGGCGGAACGGTTCGGTCTCCCATTCGGCGGCCAGAGAGCGGAAGAAATTCAGCCGTTCAGACTCCTGAGCGCGGTACTCGTCCAGCGCATCCAGCAGGATGAAGGCGCGGCCTTCCTCCAGGGCGCGGCGCAGCAGGCGGGAGAGCAAACGCGGGTTGAAGTCCAGTCGTCCGTAGGGGCGGGCAGCCGCCTGAGCGAGGGCGGAAAGCAGGTCACGCTCGGCGGTCCAAAACTGCGCAAGCCGCCGGGCGGGCAGGTAGAACGGCAGCAATTCCCCCTCACGGGGATAAAAATAGCCCGACCGGGCGGCATAGACCCAGGTCAGGTGCTGCAGCGTGGTGCTTTTGCCCTGTCCCAGGCCTCCCAGCAGTGCCCGCGGGCGGGAGGAGACGAACCAGCCATCGGCCGGGGTGAGGGTCTCGCCGCCAGGAGAGAGGACGGGCAGCGGGACATAGAGCGCGGAAAGGTCAAAGGAAAATCCGGCTGCGAGCGGAAAGCGCAAGCGGCCATAGAACTGCGCCGCCTGTTCCAGGTAGCGCTGCGCCGCGGCTTCCTCCGAGAGATTTTCTTCCTCCCAACTGCGCGCCAGCCAGCCGCCATCGTGCAGTACGAGATTATCATCGCCGAGGACGATGACGCTGTTGCTGACATCCCCCTGCACGCGCACCAGGCGAACCTCGCGAAGCGGGCCGCGTTCCTGCAGCAGTTTCAAGATGGCCTGCAGGTCTTGTCCCTGGCGGATTTGCTCCTCGAGCAGGGCGCGCAAGGTTTCGGTTGGGTCAGATGATGAAGGCAGGGCGCTCATATCGCGACTCGGACAAGCCGATATCAAGGAACTCAAAGGAAAGCCTTAATTCTCCTTCGTGTACTTTGAGCCCTTTGTGGTGGAAAATTCTTCACAAAAAGCAAGGTGTTGACTCTTATAATTTCGTACCTCTAACAATCTTGTAATTCTGTACCTTTACAATCTTATCATTCCATACCCTTACGCCAGACAGGGCAAGGACAGCTGGATGGGGACG
>JAIOAQ010000025.1 GCA_019873735.1 Chloroflexota bacterium
CGTCAAACAGTTCTTCCATAAAGTCTCGGTTATTGATAAACTTGTCCATGAAGCCTCGGATTTGATAAAGATGGTCTCGCAAAACCAAGTTTATCTCGTTCGAGGCTTCTTGTTTTACCCTCTTGTCCGAACTTTTGTCCGAACCTCAGAGATTTCTGGTAACCGCCTGCTCTCCCGCAGGTTTTGGCGAAATGCCCAAACCGGAAGGCCTCTCCATGATTACCAGCATCGGTTGCCGGCCCTGCCCTGACCTGCGGGAGGGTTAAGGGTTTATAATCCCCGCCATGACCGAGACGACGATCCGCCTTTTTCGCCTTGCCCCCGCAGCAGTGGACGAGGTGCAGTTGCCCGACATGGCCTCCCTGGACGCGGTGACGCGTCAACTGCCGCCGGGGTTGTACACCACCTTCCGCACCTACGATGAGCGGCGGCGGGTGCTGGGTCTGCGCGCCCACCTCGACCGTCTCTACGGCCCGGCCGGGGAGGTGGGGCTGCGTCCGCCGCTGGAGGAGACCGCTTTGCGCCAACGCCTGACGCAGATTTTGACAGGTTACAGCGGCGAAGTCCGCCTGCGGCTGGTGCTGGCCGGCGACAGCCAGATGTACGCCGCCATCGAGCCGCTCGTCCCGTTGCCGCCGCAGGTATATGAGCAGGGCGTGCGGGTGGTGACCGTTGCGCTGCAGCGCCGATCGCCGCGGCTGAAGTCCACGGCGTTTATCGAGAGCAGCGAGGCGCAGCGGCGTTTGCTGGCCGAAAGCGGGGCGTTTGAAGCCCTGATGGTGCGCCGCGGCTACATCCTGGAGGGCCTGACCAGCAATTTCTTCTACGTCCAGGACGGGGTGCTGGGGACGGCGCGGCGCGGCGTCCTGCTGGGGGTCACGCGGCGGAGCGTGCTGCGGCTGGCGCGGCGGCTGGGACTGCCGGTCTGCTACCGGCCGGGGCGGGTCGAGGCGGCCTTCGACGAAGCCTTCCTCACCAGCAGTTCGCGCGGCGTGGTGCCGGTGGTACAGATAGATGATCAGCCGGTAGGAGACGGCCGGGTGGGGGCCTGGACGCGCCGCCTGGGCGAGGCCTATCAGGCCGCGGTGCTGGAGAAGGCGGAGAGGATTGAGGATTGAGGATTGAGGATTGGTGATTGAGGATTGAGGATTGGTGATTGTGGATTGAGGAAGGAGAAACTTAACGCAAGGGCGCGAAGGCGCAAGGTTTTTTTATCCAAATGCTTGCCACGCGGGGCGATTTCCTCTACAATGGGAGCAGATTTATCAACGCTTGTTCTCGGTCACCGCAAGGGGTTGCCTGATGAAACGAAGAATACTGCCTGCCATACTTGTGATAGTGGGTTCAGCGTTGTTGCTCGCCTCAATCCTCTCTGCGCTAGACAACGCCACGGCTTCGGAACCGGTTGGCTTGGGGAAGTGGCTCTTTGATGTCCTGGGTACACTGCTGGGGGCTGGCGCAGGGATCAAGGGATGGCTGGACTTACGACAGAAGAAAGATGCACCTTCAGGGTCCGAAACACGCCTCACGGCATTCGATGGCGGGCAGGTCAGCACCGGAGCGGGCGGAAAAAACATCCAGGCTGGGATTTACATCGAAAAGGCTGAATTTCCAGGCGCCGTTCTTCCAACTGCCGTTCCTGCCGTACAAAATCGCCTGCACCAACTCCCGCCCCCGCCGCGGGATTTCGTTGAGCGCGCCAAAGAACTGGACGAATTGCGGCAGGCCTTCCACAACGGAAGGGCCGCCGCCCTCTGCGGGCTGACCGGCATGGGCGGCGTGGGCAAGACCACCCTCGGGCTGGCCTTCGCCCGCGCACTGGCGCAGGACTATCCCGACGCCCAACTCTTCCTCGACCTGAAAGGCACCGCCAGGGAGCCGGAGCAGCCGCTTGCCCCGGCCGAGGCCATGCGCTATGTCATTCACGCCTTCGAGCCGGAGGCCGACCTGCGCGCCCTGAGCGAGGCCGAACTCGCCGCCTTCTACTGCAACTGCCTCGACGGCAAAAAGGCGCTCCTCTTTCTGGATAACGCCCGCTCCGCCGAGCAGGTGAAGCCGCTCCTGCCGCCGCCCTCCTGCGCCGTGCTGATCACCTCCCGCTGGCGCTTCCCCCTGCCGGGCCTGAAAGCGGTGGACGTGGGCGTGATGAAAGCGGACGAAGCCGAGACCTTCCTGCTCGAACTCTGCCCGCGCGTCGGGGCGCATGCCGCCGCGCTGGCCAAAGCATGCGGATACCTGCCGCTCGCCCTGCGCATCGCCGGCAGTTTCCTGGCCGTCAACGCAGACTGGACGCTTCCCGAATACCTCGACCGGCTGCAAAGCCGCCGCCTCGCAACGCTGGCCTCCGCCGAAGACGCCGAACGCGACCTGGAAACGGTCTTTGCCGAAAGTTACGAGAACCTGAGCGAAGACGAACGGCAGAAATGGCGCGCCCTGGCCGTCTTCCCGGCCTCCTTCGGCCGCCCGGCGGCCGCCGCCGTGTGGGACCTGGACGAATCCGCTGCCCACGACCTCCTCTCCCGCCTCTGCCGCTACAGCCTGCTCGACTTCCTGCCCCCCTCACCCCCATCCCCTCTCCCACTGGGAGAGGGGGGAGGGGGTGAGGGCCGCTACTCCCTCCACGACCTGCTGCGCGACTTCGCCATTTCCCGTCTCGCAGAGGGGGAAATGGAAGCCGCCGCCCTGCGCCACGCCGAACATTACCATCAGGTTCTTTCACGCGCCGACGATTTGTACCTGCAAGGAGACGAAAACATCCTCGCCGGCCTCGCCCTCTTCGACCGCGAGGCCGAACACATCAAGGCCGGGCAGGCATGGGCCGCGGCGCACAGCCCCGAATTGTGCAGCGCCTATCCCCATGCCGGGGCTTACGTGCTCGACCTGCGCCTGACGCCGAAGGAGAAAATCGCCTGGCTGGAGGCCGCCCTGCAGGCGGCGCGCCGGCTGCACAACAGGGCAGGGGAGGGGGTTCACCTCGGCAACCTGGGGAATGCCTACGCCGCCCTGGGCGACGCCCGCCAGGCCATCGAGTTCTATGAACAGGCGCTGGCGATTGACCGCGAGATTGGCGACCGGCGCGGCGAAGGGGCAGACCTCGGCAACCTGGGGCTGGCCTACGCCGCCCTGGGCGACGCCCGCCAGGCCATCGAGTTCTATGAAAAGCAACTGGTCATCGTGCGCGAGATTGGCGACCGGCGCGGCGAAGGCAATGCGCTGTTCAACATGGCTATTGCGCTTCATGGCCTGGGCGAAAAGAAGCGCGCCATCGAATTGATGAAACAGGCGCTGGCCATCTTCGAAACCATTGAGTCGCCATACGCCAATTGGGCGCGGAACAAACTCAAGCAATGGGGGGTGAAATGAGTGGGGTGGGGGAGGGGGAATTGCGTGAGCAGGTTTGCAGGTTGGAACGTTTGCATGTTTCAACCGGCCATTTTCGAACCTGTCAACTTTCCAACTTGCCAACTTTCAAACCTGCCAACACTCAAACGTGAAAAGGGGAGTTGACAGCCGGCAGGTTTGCCTGTAAAATAATAATGATTTCGATAAGTATAATTATCATAAACATAAGGAAACCGCCATGACCAGCCCAGAAAGCGGCAAAACCCTGGCCGAAGCCGTGCAAGGCTACCTGGAGACCGTCCAGGGCGCCCGCAGCGAAAATACCGCCCGCGCCTACGCCAACGCGATGGCCGCCTTCTTACGCGTCCTGAAGGAACACTGGATCGAGCCAGACGCCCCCGTCGCTCAATTGAGCGAAGACGGCCTGGCCTGGATGCTCGCCTACCTGAAAGTTTTCTCCTCCGCCACCGAGCGGCTCTACACGCAGGCCGTCAAGGGCTTCTACGCCTACCTGGCCGCCGAACGCCTCGCCGAGGTCAACCTGCCGCGGCTGGAGCAGCTGGTCAAACAGCGCGCCCGCCGCGCCGGTCAGCGCCTGCCCCAATTCCCGCGCGAGGACATCGAGCGGGTCCTCGAATTTGTGAATAATATCACAAATAACTTGTCTGACAACTCACCCGAGGAACGGTTACGCGCATTAAGAGACCGCGCCTTCCTGCTCACCCTGGCCGATACCGGCCTGCGCGTCCACGAGGCCTGCGCCCTGCGGCGCGGCGACCTGGACTGGAACGAGGGCCGCGCCGTCATCATCGGCAAAGGCGACAAGCAGGCCATCGTCCGTTTCTCGACCCGAAGTTTGCGCGCCCTGAAGGACTATCTCGCCGCCCGTGCCGCCCTCGACGGTTCGAGCGGACGCCCCCTCCCCTCCCTGCCCCTCTTCGCCCGCCACGATAAGGGCGCCGGCAAAAAGGTCAAGCCGATGACCACCACCACCGGGCGCAACATCGTCAGCGAGCGCGTCCGCCAGGCGCTGGGAGAGGAAGCCGAGGGCCGCATCACCCCCCACTCCTTCCGGCACTACTTCGTCACCACCGTGCTGCGCGCCAGCGGCAACCTGAAACTGGCCCAGGCCCTGGCGCGGCACGCCAGCATCCAGGTCACGCAGCGCTACGCCCATCTTTCCGATGACGAACTTGACCGCGGCTATCACGAGATATTCGAGGGAAAGGACGACTCCAAGTGAGCGGATAGCGGGGGTATAATGGCACGGTTTGTCAAGGAGAACCGTGACCGCCATCCTATCTATTTCATCCCCTTTCAAGCGCCTGCTGGATTATTACCGCGACGGCGAATATTTCCGCCTGTTGGGGCGTTTTGCCCTGCCGATTGCCCTGCAATACCTGCTTTCGGCTTCGCTGAACATGGCCTCGGCGGTGATGATCGGTCAACTGGGCGAGACCGCCGTCGCCGCGGTGGGGCTGGCCAATCAGGTCTGGTTCCTGATGAACCTGGTGGTCTTCGGCGTGGTCAGCGGGGCGGCCATGTTCGTGGCGCAACTGTGGGGCAAGGGCGACATCGCCGGCATCCGCCGCGTCCTCGGCCTGACGGTCAAACTCGGGCTGGGGGCGGCGCTGCTCTTTTGGGCGCTGGCCACCTTTTGGCCGGCCGGCGTCCTGCGGCTCTACACCGCCGACCCGGCCGTGATCGAGCAGGGGGCGAGTTTCCTGCGGATTGTCTCCTGGTCGTATGGGCTGTACGCCCTGAGCGCCTCCTACTACGCCAGCCTGCGGGCGACGGGCAACGTGCGCCTGCCGCTGGTGGTGAGCAGCGCAGCGCTGGCCCTGAACGTGGGCTTTGCCTACCCGCTGATTTTCGGCTTTGCGCCTCTCGGCCTGCCCGCCCTGGGCAGCGACGGCGCGGCGCTGGCCACGCTGATTGCGCGTCTGCTGGAATGCCTGACCGTGCTGGCGCTGGTTTACCGTGATCCAACCGCGCCATCGGCCGCCTCGCTGCACGACCTGCTGGATGTGGACCTGGGCTTCATGGCGAGGGTGCTCAAACCGGTTCTGCCGGTGATCGCCAACGAGACGTTGTGGTCGTTTGGCATCACCACCTACAACGCCATCTATGGCCGCATCGGCACGCAGGCGGTGGCGGCGATTAACATCATCGGCACCATCGAGCAGGTGGCTTTCGTGCTTTTCTTTGGGCTGGGTCAGGCCACGGCCATCCTCATCGGCCACCAAATCGGCGCCGGGGAGCCAGAAAAGGCCTATCGTTACGGCGGCCGCTCGCTGGGGCTGCAGGGGTCGGGGGCGCTGTTGATGGGCGGGCTGGCCTGGCTGTTTGCCGGCAACCTCTTCCAGGTCTATAAGGTTTCGCCCGAAGTGATCGAGTCGGCCCGCGCCATCCTGGTCGTGATGGCGCTTGGCTTTTGGGTCAAGGCCTGCAATCACGTCATCATCATCGGCATCCTGCGTTCTGGCGGGGACACGCGCTTCTCGCTCGTCCTGGACGGGCTGGTCATCTGGCTGGTGGGCGTGCCGGCCGCGGCGGCGGGGGCGTTTCTCTTCCGCCTGCCGGTGCAGTGGGTCTATGCCCTGACCCTGAGCGAGGAGATCGTCAAGTTCACGGTTGGCCTGTGGCGCTATTTCTCCAGGCGCTGGATCAACGATCTGACAGAAACAGTCAGGGTGGACATTGCCTGAGCAATTGCCCACCCTGACGATCGGCGATTTTGCCGCGAAAAGGCCTATCCGCTTGGGCAGCCGCCGATATCTACACGATAGATAATGCAGCCGGCTTCACTGCCCGCAGCAGGGGGAACGGCGCAGCACTGATTGGCGGCGTCAAAGCCGTATCCTTCCGGGCACTGGCCGGTGCCCATTTGCAGGCTGGGGGCGCTGCAGGCGGCGTTGCACACCTTCAGGTTGTAGGACCAGAGTTCCTTCCCTTCTTTGCTGTGGCAGGTAATGCGCAGACTGCCGTCGGCGGTTGCCTGATCAATGCACTCCATGCCGGCATCCTGCGACTCGTAGGTTGTGCCTGCCGGCACGGCCAGAATAGCATAAGGCACCTTCTCGACGCAAAAGGCATTGTCGCGCAGTTCAACGGTCGGAGGCTGGCAGGCCGCCGGCGCGCTCTGACAGAAGGGGGCGTATTGCGGCGCGGTTGGCTGGATCACCGGCGCAGGCGATGGCTGAGGCGGTGGCGGCGGCGCCTGGGTCGGCTGCTCCACTACCGGTTGGGGTTGAGCCGGCTGCTGTTCAACCGGCGCGGGAGCCGGGACGCAGGCCGCCAGCAACAACCCTGCCATCAAGACAAGTACAAGAGCGTTTTTCATGATGTTCCTCCTCACCAAAAATATAGTAATTGCCTATCCTTAACCCTCCCGCAGGTTAGAACAACATGGAGACGTCTTCTGGCCTGGGCATTGCCCCAAAACCTGCTGGAGGGTAGGCAGTCACAATTAATAAAACTATAACAACACATTGGCTCGCCTTGTATCCCCCAAAAATGGGATTCCGATTCCCGCATTTGACACGGCCTGCTTTTGAGGCCAAAATAGACGTGGTAACAAAATTCTCAATTCTCGAGGTGCTGTATGCAAAAAATCACCTTCCCCACCGACTTCATCTGGGGCGTAGCCGCCTCGGCCTACCAAATCGAGGGCGCCTGGAACGAGGACGGCAAAGGCGTCTCCATCTGGGACACCTTCGTCCACACCCCCGGCAAAATCGTCAACGGCGAGACCGGCGACGTGGCTGTGGATCACTACCATCGCTACAAAGAGGACGTGGCATTAATGGCGGAACTGGGTCTCCGCCATTATCGTTTTTCCACCGCCTGGACCCGCATGCTGCCCGACGGCACCGGCACGGTCAACCCGAAAGGTTTCGCCTTCTACGACCGGCTGATTGACACCCTGCTGAAGCACAAAATCGAACCCTATCTCTGCCTCTTCCACTGGGACCTGCCGCAGGCGCTGCAAGACAAGGGCGGCTGGCCAAAACGCGAGACGGCCTACGCATTTGCCGAGTACGCCCGCCTGGTGACCAAACACTTCGGCGACCGGCTGAACGCCATCTTCACCCACAACGAGCCCTGGGTCTCGGCCTTTGTGGGTCACTTTCTCGGCGACCACGCCCCCGGACAGAAAGACCTGGGCGCGGCGCTGCGGGCGCAGCATCACATCCTCCTCTCGCACGGACTGGCCGCCGAGGCGATCCGCGCCGAAGCCCGCAGGCCGATCAAAATCGGCATCACTCTCAACCTGACGCCGGTCTATCCGGCCAGCGATTCGAAGCGCGACCTCGAGGCTGCCACCCGCGTGGACGCCATTATGAACCGCATCGTGCTCGACCCGCTGCTCAAAGGCACAACCCCGATGCAGGAGTTTGCCCTGGTCAAGCCGTTCATCCGCGGGCTGATCCAGCCCGGCGACCTGGAGAAAATCCGCAGCCTCGACCTGCTGGGCGTGAACTACTACTCGCGGGCGGTGATGAAGCACTCGAACAAAATTCCTGTCGTCAACGTGGAACAGGTGCATCCCGAAGGCAACGAGTATTCGGGCATGTGGGAAATCTTCCCCGAAGGCCTCTACGCCCTGCTGACCCGCATCCACAAGGACTATCTCTCCCCTCTCCCCGCGGGAGAGGGGCCAGGGGTGAGGGCACCCGACCTGCTCATCACCGAGAACGGCGTCCCCGTGCCGGACGGGCTGGACTTCGACGGCCGCGTCCGCGACGAGCGGCGCATCCGCTACCTGAAGAATCACCTCTACCAGGCCTGGCGCGCCATGCAAGACGGCGTGCCGCTGAAAGGCTACTTCCACTGGTCGTTCATGGACAACTTCGAATGGTCGCTGGGCTACGGTCAGCGCTTCGGGCTGGTCTATGTGGACTACGCCACCCAAAAGCGGACGGTCAAGGATAGCGGCCGCTGGTTCGCGGAGGTGATTAGGGCGAATGGTTTCGAGTATAGCCACGAATGAGACGAATGAGCACGAAATTTCAAAGGAGGTGCGAATGGCTGAAATATTGTTCAAGGAGTTGTCCTACGCAATTGTGGGTGCAGCGATGGATGTGCATAAGATTCTCGGCGGAGGATTTCTTGAGGCCATTTACCAGGCTGCCCTGGAACACGAACTGACCTTGCGGAAAATACCCTTCGAAAAACAAGTCCGCCTGCCTGTCACCTATAAAGGCGTATTGCTCGGTGAGTATGTGGCAGATTTTGTGATTGACGGCAAAATTATTGTGGAAATCAAGGCCGTCTCGCAGTTGAACGCGGCTCATGAAGCGCAGGCAATGCATTACCTTGCCGCAACCGGCCAACGCCTCGCCATCCTGCTCAATTTCGGCAGTCAAAAACTGGAACAGCGGCGCATCGTCCGCTGAGAATTTCAAAGTTTCGTATAATTCGTGTCATTCGTGGCTAAAAAGGATTCCTCATGCGCAAACTCATCCTCCCCCTCCTCCTCTTCGCCCTCCTCTTCCTCACCGTCTCGCCTGCCGCCGCGGACTCGTCCCTGCGCGTCT
Source organism: Chloroflexota bacterium (assembly GCA_019873735.1). Lineage (GTDB taxonomy): Bacteria > Chloroflexota > Anaerolineae > Anaerolineales > Villigracilaceae > DSXF01. The sequence goes on from JAIOAQ010000025.1 coordinate 8,883, forward strand.
ACTACGCCGGCGAGCAGGGCAGCGTGACGACCGCTCTGCGCTTGGCGGATTTTTCCCTCGTGGACGATCCCGCCCAGGCCGACGTGCTCGTCCTCAACGGCGTCATCCCCGACCCGGCCGCGGCCGCCGCCCAGGTCGAACGCGGCGCCGGTCTGGTGCTGATTCTCGGCCCGGCCCTCACCGCCGCCGACGTGGAAACCGTCACCGGCGTCCCGCTCACGCTCACGCCACGCAGCGAAGCCGTCAGCCCGGTTGAGTTGAGCGTGGACGATTCACTCGTCCGCGACATCATCTGGAACGGCGCGCCGCAGGTGCGCGACCGCTTCGAGGTCCAGACGCCCGTCTCCTCCGTCCAGCCGCTGGTCGCCGCCTACGAGACCGGCGAATGGCTGCTCTGGCAGGCCCGGCCGGGAGTCTACGTCTTCAACGTCTTCCTGGACGAGGTCAATCCGCAGATTCAGGAATGGGCCTACTACAACTATCTCATCTACCACCTAGTCGAGCGCGCCGCCGGGCAGACGCCGCTCTCCTTTGCCGATTACCCGGCCTCGCCCGTCCCGCACGCACGCGAACGCAACCTCCTCTTCATCATCATGGCGCTCCTGCTGCTCACGGTGACGGTGGTCTTCACCCTGGTGCGGCGCTACAGCCTGCGTCACCCCGAAGCGCTGGAGCAGATCGTCGCCGACCGCAGCCGGTTCGAGGTCCGCGAAGAGCAGACGGAGTGGTCGCAGGTCGGCTTCCATCGTCCGCTTTCGGGCTTCCTGGTGGCGCTGGGGATGGGGCTGGTGCTGTTCATCCCGCTCATCATCTACCAGAATCTCGTCCTGCCGGTCTACATTTTGCCTTCGGCCCAGGCGCTGGGCATCTGGGGGCGGGTGACGCAGTTCTTCGCCCTGGCCTGGCAGTTCTTCGACATGGGCACCAGCGAAGCCTACATCAAGTTCCTGGCGCAGTACCGCGTCCACGACCCGAAGCGCGGCGTCAAATACGGGCAGATGTTCGTCTGGTGGCAGGCGCTTTCGGGCGCGGTGCAGGTGGCGCTGGTGGTGGCGGTGGCCAGCACGCTGGCACCCAAATCGGCCTACGCCCTCTACGCCTGGAGCGTCATCATCCACTCGTTCATCCAAATCCCCGGCTTTTATCAGGTCATGCGCCACTCGTTCAACGGCCTGCAGCGCGGCGACTACTCGCGCATCCTGGACGTTTTCCTGACCATGATCCCGATGGTTGTCCAGCCGCTGTTCGTCGGCCTGATGTATGCCTGGGGCAAGGCCAACCCGGCCATGGGCGGGGCGATGGGCGGACTGCTCGGCCTGGGGATGGCCGCCTACGCCGCCGAACTGGGCGCCTTCCTGCTCGGTCTCTACCTGTACCGACGGCTGGGCTACAACGCCCGCGTCCTCTTCCTGGCCCACTTCGACTGGGACACGATCAAGACCGGCTTCAAATTCGGTTTCTTCGGCATGCTCGGCTCAATTGCCTGGGCGCTCGGTCAGGCCGCCGAAATCGCCATCACCCAGGCGCGGCTGATCAACTACGCCGAAATCTGGGGCAACTGGGGCCTGGCGCAGAACTTCGTCTTTGCCTTCAACGTCGCCTCCACGCTCTTCGACGGGGCGATGGCCTCGATCTCGGAGGCGATTTCGAACGGCAAACGCATCCTCAGCCAGTACTACTCGGTGATGATGTACAAATACGGCGGGATGATTTCCGCCTTCCCGGGCGCGGTGCTGCTGGCCGTGGCCGACCGTTTCATCCTGGGCGCTTCGGGGCCGGAATTCGCGCGCGGCGCGCTCTACGTCATCCCGCTTGCCATCTGGGGCGCGATCCAGTACCCCTCCTGGCTGGGCGACCAGGTGCAACTCGGCTCGAACCGGCCGTATCTCAAGTCGGCGCTGGTCTTCGGGGAACAGGTGCTGCGCGTCATCCTGGCGCTGTTTCTCGTCGGCCGCTTCCAGATCACCGGTCTGATCATCGCCTATTTCATCGCCCTGCTGACCAAAGACATCGTCGCCTACTTCGTCAACCACAAGACCTGCTTCCCGCAGCGTTTTTACTTCTGGCAATCGCTCGCCGCGCCGCTGCTGGCCGGCGCCACTCACTGGGCGCTCCTGCGCTGGCTGACCGGCTACATCTGGCAGGCCGACCAGATTTCCAGCGTGCTGATCTTCTTCATCGGCGTGCTGCCGTCGTTCCCGGTCTACCTGTTCCTCTACGGCCTCTTCGGCGGCTGGGACAAGGCGACCCTGGACGAATTCAAACTTGCCGCCGGCCTGACCGGCTTCGTCCGCCCGCTGGCCTGGGTGATGTGGGCCTCCACCGCCCTGGGAGCGCGCCTCAGCCCGCTGACCGGCCGCTTCCCGATCACCAACCGCGCCGCCGCCATGGAAGAAGCCCGCGCCCTGACCGAGGAGAAGGTCAAACTGTAATTCTCCTCTCGAAATCTGTTGGTCTACTGCAAAAACAGAAAATCTCAACGCAAAGCCGCCAGGGCGCAACGCAAAGACGCCAGGGCGCAAAGAAAATGAAATTTCGAATGCAAAATCTTTGGTTTTCGGTTTTGGATAATGTCTGGCGCGAATGTAGGACAAGTCTTAAGACTTGTCCTACTACAGAAAAACCTTGGCGGCTTTGCGCCCTTGCGTTAGAAACACCCTTTTTGCAGTAGACTCATCCGTGCCAATCTGTGGCTGAAAAGGACCCTATGACCACCCTCCACCTCATCTCTCACACCCACTGGGACCGCGAATGGTATCGCACCTTCCAGCAATTCCGTCTGCGCCTCGTCCATCTGATTGACGGCCTGCTCCACCTGCTGGACAGCGACCGCAATTTCAAGTATTTCATGCTCGACGGCCAGACCATCGTCCTGGAAGACTACCTGGAAATGCGCCCCGAAAACGAGGACAAACTGCGCCGCTACATCCGCGAGGGACGCATCCTCATCGGTCCCTGGTACATCCTGCCGGACGAGTTCCTCGTCAGCCCCGAAGCCACCCTCCGCAACCTGCTGACCGGCGACCAGGTCTGCCGCCGCTTCGGGCCGAAGATGCGCGTCGGCTACATCCCCGACCCGTTCGGTCACATCGGCCAGATGCCGCAAATCCTGCAAGGCTTCGGCATTCACACCGCCTGCGTCCAGCGCGGCCTTGCGGACGAAGGCTGCGAATTCTGGTGGGAAGCGCCGGACGGCTCGCGCGTTTTCATGGCCTACCTGCGCGACGGCTACGGCAACGCCGCCGGCCTGCCCACCGCCGAGCCGGAGCGTTTCATCGCCGAAGTCAAACGCCTGCGCAATTCGCTCCTGCCGCACTCGTTTTCGGGCAAGCACCTCCTGCTCATGCACGGCACCGACCACATGGAACCGCCGCCCGATACCGGCCGCGCCATCGCCGCGGCGCGCGGCCAACTGGACGGCGACGAACTCATCCACTCCACCCTGCCCGACTACCTGACCGCCGTCCAGGCCAGCCTCAAACGCGAGCACCTGCCCACCGTGCGCGGCGAACTGCGCGCCTGCAAGCGTTCCCACCTGCTGCCCGGCGTCCTCTCCGCCCGCATGTGGATCAAACAGCGCAACCGCGCCTGCGAAACCCTGCTCGAAAAATGGGCCGAACCGTTTTCCACGTTCGCTGCACTCACGGCCACAGACCACGGACCGCAGTCTATCGTCCATCGTCCATCGTCCATCCTCCGCCAGGCCTGGCGTCTCCTCATGCAGTGCCACCCCCACGACTCCATCTGCGGCTGCTCGATTGACCAGGTCCACGACGAAATGAAACCGCGCTTCGACCAGGTGGAGCAAATCGGCGAAGAAATCACCCGCCAAAGCCTCGACCTCCTCGCCGCAAATATCAACACCAATCCTCAATCAACAATCAACAATCCTCAATCCTCAATCCTGGTTTTCAACCCCCACTCCTTCCCCCGCACCGACACCGTCACCGTCGAAGTGGAAAGCCCGGCCGAATTCGACCTGCGCGACGAAAGCGGAGCGGCCATCCCCTACGAGACCGAGGGCCTGGGCAGCCGCGAACTCGTCCACGCCGAAATGACCGCCGCCGAACTGGGCAGCCTCTACGGCAACATCCGCGGCGGCCGCGTCATGGGCCTCTCCATCCTGGGCGTCGCCGTCGAACGCCGCGGCGAGACCGTCCACCTGACCGCCCGCGTCAGCGAGATTCGTCCTCCCGACCTGGAAGCCTGGCAGCGCAGCATCGCCGAAATCGAAACCCTGCTGGCCGACCCGACCGTGCGCACCTTCCGCATCCGCGCCCTCTCCAGCGACGCCGTCCGCATCACCTTCACCGCCGCCGACGTCCCCAGCCTGGGCTGGAAAACCTTCTACCTGACGCCCCGCCCGGCCGCCGAAACCGCTCCCGCCCGCCTGCCGGCCCTGGCGCGCCTCCTCCTGCCGCTGGCCAAACTGCCCCTGGCGCAGAAACTGGCCGCCCGTCCGCGCCGCGCCCGCCCGCCCTACCGCATCGAAAACGAATTCCTGCTCGCCGAAGTCGCCCAAGACGGCAGCCTGACCGTCACCGACAAAGCGAGCGGACAGACCTACCGCGGCCTGAACCGCTTCGTGGATGGCGGCGACGCTGGCGACGAGTACAACTACGCCCCGCCCGCCGCCGACCGGTTGACTGCGGCGCGTTTAAAGGGCGTTTCGCTCCGCCGCGGCCCCGTCTGCCAAACCCTGACCCTCGACCTGGAACTGCCCACCCCGGCCGCCCTCGCCCCCGACCGGAAATCGCGCGCCCGCGAGACCGTCCCCACCCGCATCATCTCCACCGTCAGCCTGGCCCGCGGTATCCCGCGCCTCGACATCCACACCGAAGTGGACAACCGCGCCCGCGACCATCGCCTGCGCGTCCACTTCCCGGCGCCGTTTGCCGTCGAAAAAGCCGAACACGACGGGCACTTCGAGATCGTCGAGCGGCGCGTCGGCGTCCCGCCCTACGACGAGACCTGGGCCGAGCAGCCCCGGCCCGAGGTCCCGCAGCGGGCGTTTACCTCCATCAGCGACGGCCGTCAGCGCCTGACGGTCGCCAACCGCGGCCTGCCGGAGGTTGAGGTAATTTCGGGACTCCGAAGTCTCCAGACTTCGGAGACTTTGGAGACTTCGGGCAGCGAAATCGCCTTGACCCTCTTGCGCTGCGTCGGCTGGCTCTCGCGGGACGACTTTTCCACCCGCCGCGGCCACGCCGGCCCGATGCTCAAAACCCCCGGCGCGCAGATGCTCGGCCGATGGGCGTTCGACTACTCGGTTATCGTTGGGCAGGATTCCATCCCGCCCGCCGGACGGGATAAAATCCAGGCCTACGAGCAGGCCTGGGGCTTCGAGGCCCCCCTGCGGGCCGTCTTCAGCGACCTGCACACCGGGGCGCTGCCGCCGAGCGGCTCGTTCGTCGCCGTCTCGCCGCGCGGCTTCCTCGTCAGCGCGGTCAAAGAGAGCGAAGACGGCGGCGGCTGGCTGGTGCGCGGCTGGAACGCGAGCGGGCGCGAGGTCCAGGCCACGCTGCGCCCCTGGCACGCCGTCAAAAAGGCCGAGCGCGTCAACCTGGCAGAAGAGACACTGCACACCATCCGGCCCGAAAAAGACGGTACTGTTACGGCAATGCTGAAAGGCTTTGAGATTCTCTCGCTGCGCTTTGCAAGCCCGGGAAAAACCGGTTAGCCCCCGCTTTTTAATCAGCAGCCGGGAGATCAACCTCCCGCTTGTAAGAAAAGCCGCCCTCGCGCGTGAGGGCGGCTTTTGGTGACCGACCAGGGGCTCGAACCCTGAACCCACTGATTAAGAGTCAGTTGCTCTACCATTGAGCTAGTCGGCCATGCGGACGGTATTATACCGCAAAGGGAATCTATGTCAATGCAAATTTATTTTACCATCTCATACTTGGATCCCGGCGCTCCGCAGACCGGGCATTTTTCCGGCGCAGATTTTCCGTAATGTGTATGTCCGCACACCGGGCAGACGTAAAACTCACCTTCCTCCACCGGCTCGCCCAGGTTTTCCAGCGCCTGTCGGAAGAAGGCTTCATGTACTTTCTCAACTTCCCAGGCCCACTTAAACGAATTGAGCGCCTTCTTGTCGCCTTCCTCTTCGGCGGCGGCAATGAAAGGCGGATACATGCTGGTCACCTCGTAATTTTCACCTGAAATGGCCGCCTTGAGATTTTCGGCCGTAGATTGCACCCCTCCCAAAGCGCGCCAATGATTCATGGCGTGCACCGTCTCAGCCTGTGCCGCCGCGCGGAACAGTTTGGCAATGTAGGTGTACCCTTCTTCTTCTGCCCTTTTGGCAAACGCCAGGTATTTACGATTGGCCTGCGATTCTCCTGCAAAAGCCTCTTTCAAACCATCCGTTGTTTTGGACATCATACCACCTCCTGTTTCAGATTTAACCACGATTCCCGCCTCACGCCATCCTTCGAATGTCATTTATCGGCGCGCAAATGCTCATCTTTTGCTTGACAAACAAAACAAATGTTCTATAATAAAGGCATGGACGCTCTTGACCGGCTGAAATGGCTCAGTTCACAGATGACTTTGGAACCGGATGGGGAACCTGGCCCGTTTGACGTGTCGGACGGGGCCCTGGCCTGTTCCCGCTCCGAAGCGCGGCGCCATGGCCTTATCATTTACCCGGCAGCCATGCCCAACGGCCGGCGTATTCATCTGCTTAAGACGCTCTTAAGTTCAGCCTGTGAGCGTGATTGTCGGTACTGCCCCTTCCGCGCCGGACGCGATTTCCGGCGGGCCAGCTTCACGCCGGAAGAATTTGCGCGTCTGTTCCTGCGCCTATACGAGAGCGGCGCGGCCGAGGGCCTGTTTATCAGTTCCGCTTTGGCGGGCGGCGGAATCCGCACGCAGGACCAGCTGATTGAGACCGCCGAAATCCTGCGCTTCAAACTGGGCTTCAAAGGTTATCTTCACCTGAAAATTATGCCCGGCGCCGAAAAAGCACAGGTAGAACGTGCCATGCAGCTGGCCGATCGGGTCTCCATTAACTTAGAGGCGCCTAGCGCCATGCGCTTGAGTCGCCTGGCTCCCCGCAAAACCTTCTTCAATGAGTTGCTGACCCGCTTACGCTGGGTGGATGAGATTCGGCAGTCCCAGCCGCCTCAACGCGGCTGGAATGGCCGCTGGCCTTCCAGCACCACGCAGTTTGTCGCCGGTGGAGCCGATGAAAGCGACCTGGAACTGCTTCAGGCCAGTGAATTCCTGTACCGTCAGTTAAACCTGAAGCGCGTTTACTACATGGGCTTTCGCCCCATTCCCGACACACCGCTGGAAAACCATCCCCCCACTCCACCCTTGCGGCAGTTGCGGTTGTATCAGGCCTCGTTCTTGCTGCGCGATTACGGCTTTGGGTTGGAGGAACTGCCTTTCGAAGCAGGCGGCAACCTGCCCGTCGGTCAAGACCCGAAACAGGCCTGGGCTGAGAGAAATCTATCGGAGCAGCCGATCGAAATCAATCGGGCAGAATGGTCCCAGTTACTGCGCGTTCCCGGCATTGGGCCGCGCGCTGCCGGCGCCATCCTGCAGGCACGGCGCATTCACGTTTTACGCGATCTCTCTAGCCTGAAAAAATTGGGCATTGTTGCCGAGCGCGCGGCTCCATATATCTTGCTGGATGGGCGGCGCGCTCCTGTCCAACCTGCGCTTTTCTAGTCATCATGGCAGGATGAAATCCCCCTGCAAAGGCGGCCATTTCTGTAATAGAGCCGTCAGGTCAGAAGCGATCACATCTACCGGCGGCTGCCACGATTCGGCCTGCGCGCGCGTGCTGACCCCGCTCAGTACGAGCGCCGTATGACAGCCGGCTGCCTGTCCGCCGGCAATATCGGTTTCCAGGCGGTCGCCCACAACCAGCACCTGGGTCGGGTGCAGCCCCATTTGCTCCAAACAGATTTGGATCATGACTGGATGCGGCTTGCCTGCCACAATGGGATGCTGGTCGGTCGCCGTGCTGACGGCTGCCACAATTGCCCCTGCGCCGGGGACCAGTCCGAGCGGCGTTGGGAAAGTGCGGTCTGTGTTGGTGGCGTAAAAGGCCGCCCCGGCACGAACGAACAAGGTGGCCGCGCGCAATTTCTGGTAGGTAACCTCCCGGTCCATGCTGACGACAACGGCCAAGGGGGTTATCTCGCGGCTGAAATCCTCCACCAGGGTAAAACCGTGCGCTTGCACTGTCGTCCGAATGCCGGTCTCGCCAATAACGTACAGCGGGCCGCCTTGTGGAAAACGTTGGGCCAGCAAACGCGCCGCGGCTATGGCCGAGTTGACAATTTGCCGTTCGGAAATCTCCACCCCGAAACCATGCAGTTTTTCAACATATTGAGCAGGGGCGCGCGTGGCGTTATTTGTTGCCAGCATTACCCTTAAATTGAGCGCCTGTAAGCGGAAAAAGATTTGCTGCAGGTCGCCAATTGGCTCCCTGTCGCGCCACAGGACGCCATCCAGGTCAAGGATAATGCCTTGAATGTCTTTCATAGGCTCCACGCAAGTAAGATACCAATGATGGTAAGAACGATTCCCAGGTGAAGCAGCAGGTTGGTTTGAGCAAACCAGCCCAGAGGGAAAAACTGGACAATAAAGTTCAGAAAAACGAATACCAGCCCAAGAATGGGCAACAGTCCCTTTCGATGGGCAAAATACTCAGAAGCCTGGTCAAGCAGGCGGGAAAGGAAATCGCTCATACTTCCTCCTCAAGGTCATCCTGTTCGGTCACATTTTCGGCAGGGACATATCGCCAGGGCGCAAACTGCGCTGCCAGCCTGCCGGGGATGCGCCCTTGCATGCGCACTCCCCCGCGTTCGTGTTCGATGCGTTCTACCTGTCCAAATTCGTGAAAAAGCGAAATCAACTGGCCTTCCTGGTAGGGCAGCCGTACCGTGATGGATTGATAGGTTTCGTAGAGAATGCGTTGAATGCTGCCCAACAAATCCGGCAGCCCTTCACCGGTTCGCGCGGAAATGGCCACAGCATTGGGGAAATTTTCCACCGCCCGCCGCGCAACAGCCGGATCAGACAACAAATCAATTTTGTTCAAGACGGTCAGGACGGGAATGTGCCCCGCCTCAATTTCTTCCAATGTACTGTGTACCGCGTTTGCTTGCTGGAGGGCATTCGGGTGCGAGATGTCCACCACGTGCAAGAGCAAATCTGCGTCGGCAATTTCCTCCAGCGTGGCGCGAAATGCGGCCACCAGGGTAGTAGGCAGTTTTTGAATAAAGCCTACGGTATCCGTGATCAGAGCCTGATACCCGCCCGGCAGTTTGAGCCGTCGGGTGGTTGGATCAAGAGTGGCAAACAATTGATCGGCTACATAGACATCCGAATGCGCCAGTCGGTTGATTAAGGTGGATTTGCCGGCATTGGTATAACCGACCAGCGCCAGCACTGGCAGACGAGAACGCTTCCGCTGCAGGCGATAGCGTTGACGATGGGCGCGCACCTTTTCCAGTTCGCGCTTCAGGTGGGCAATTCGGCTGCGAATCTGACGCCGATCTACCTCTAACTGCGTCTCGCCAGGGCCGCGCAGACCAACACCGCCGACCGAACCGGCGCGTCCGCCGCCGCCGCCCGCCTGGCGTGCCAGATGCGTCCACCGGCGGGTCAAACGCGGCAAATAGTATTCATATTGCGCCAGTTCAACCTGCAATATTCCTTCACTGCTATGGGCATGTTGCGCAAAAATATCGAGGATAAGAGCCGTGCGGTCGAGCAAACGAACGTTCTGCCCTAAGGCTTCTTCCAGTTCGCGCTGGTGGCGCGGATTGAGTTCGTCATCAAAGATCACCACCTGCGCCAGGGTTTCCTCAACCAACGCCTTGAGTTCTTGGACCTTCCCTGAACCGATCAGGGTATCGGGGTTGGGGCGGTCAAGGCGTTGAATCATCTCGCCGACAACGTCCAGGCCGGCTGTGTCGGCCAGCAGTGCCAGTTCTGTTAACGAATCTTCCAGAGGCAGGAACGATTCCTGACCGCGCAAATCTACGCCTACCAGGAAAGCCCGTTCCCGCGGCGGTGTGGTTGGTTGAGGGACACGTTTTGCCATTAAGCCTCGTTTGAGTCGGGATGGACTTTATTGCCGAACAATTTTACCAGTTTGGGATCGTCTGGACTGGTGCGGACAGGCAGTAAAACGTGGAAGGTTGAACCAGGACACCTTACTTCGTCATAGCCTTCCGATTCCACCCAGATAGCCCCGCCGTGCGATTCGATAATCCCCCGCGCAATGGAGAGACCCAGCCCCGGCCCGCCGCCCTTGAACTTAATTTTGCCGCTGGAGTGCAGCGAAGTCTGCCCCAGTTGCGCAAATTTTTCAAAAATCAATTGTTGATTTTCAGGCGAAATACCAATGCCGGTATCGGAAATGGTTACCTCTACAAAGCCGGGCAAGGTGCGGCCGTCCACCCAAATACGTCCGCCGTCGGGTGTGTACTTGATGGCGTTGGAGACAATATTGCGGAAAGCCTGATACAGCCGTTCCGGATCGCCATACAGCATTTGTTCGCTGCCGGGAAAAGGATGGATTTCCAGTTTCTGGCGTCGTGCGCGCACCGCCTCGGCAAACTCGCTTTTCAACAAGCCCAGCAAATGGTTGAGCAAAACCGGCTGAAGGTTCAGAGAGAGCAAATTGTTGTCAATCAACGAGACGTCAATCATGTCTTCCAAAATATCCCGCAAACGGCGAATCCCATTGTTGACGCCTTGAATATACGGTTCGAGGTTGTCGTGCTCCGCGCCGCCCTGCCCGGAAGCGACAATTTGATCGCGCATCATTGATACATAGCCTTCAATGAGAGTCAACGGCGTTTTGAGTTCGTGGGCCGCCACAGCAATAAAATCGGACTTGCTGCGATCAAGGCGTTCCAGTTTCTGTTGCGTTTCCAGCAATTGGCCGGCGACATAGGCAATGCGTTTCTCCATCTCCAGCCGCGCCGCCTTTTCCAGGCCATACGTCAGGTAGGGCAGAATGCTGGTGATGAAATCAAGCGCCTCTTCTGGTGGAAGGCTGTCGCGGGCAACTTGCTGCGTGATGGCAATCATCTGATTGATAATGAAAGAGACGTTGTTCTCCCCTTGCTGCAATTCGGTCTGAGTGGGCGAGCCGGCCCAACGTTCCAGGATTGGATCCAGCCAGGCCGCATTCCCGCTGACAGCCGCTTGTTTGAGTGCCTCAAAGAACTGCTCCAGTTCCGCGCGAAAAGACTCGCGCACCTCGCTGCCGCGTGCCAGGGCATGCGCAATGCGCTCAATCCAGGTTTGACGTATCCGTTCAAGAAGTTCTTGCAGGCTGCTCATACCGATTATAAGTTTACGTCACAGCGGCGCTTTTGGCAATACAAAGGCGTGCGACGTACCTGGGGGTACGTCGCACGCATAGACTGACAAACCGGCAGGGAGAATCAGGCTTTCTTTTCCGGCGGTTCCAACACCTGGTCAACCAGACCGTATTCCACAGCCTGTTGCGCTTCCAGGTAAAAATCTCGGTCGGTATCGCGCTCGATGACCTCAATCGGCTGGCCAGTATGCCTGGCCATAATTTGATTCAGGCGTTGCTTCAAAAGCAGGATTTGCCGCGCCTGAATCTCAATGTCTGTCGCCTGCCCTTGCGCGCCGCCCAGCGGCTGATGCATGTGGATGGTAGCATGCGGCAGGGCAAAACGACGTCCCTTTGTCCCGGCCGCCAGCAAGACCGTCCCGAAAGAAGCCGTCACTCCCACCGCCACCGTGCTAATGGGATTGGAGATCATCTGCATGGTATCGTAAATCGCCAGCCCGGCATAAATCACGCCTCCCGGCGAATTGATGTACATTTGAATTTCCTTATCGGGATCCTCGTGATTCAGGTAGAGCAATTGTGCAACGATCACATTGGCGACCTGATCGTCAATTGGCGTACCCAAAAAGACAATCCGTTCTTTGAGTAACAGGGAGTAAATGTCAAAAGCCCGTTCGCCGCGCCCGGACGATTCGATGACCATTGGGATAAGGTTTTTGAAATCTGGAATCATAGTCTTTTCTCCTGAGTGAAGTGTGCTAATCTTACACGCTTTTTATTGGAATTGCGTTAACTTTGCCTGTAAAAGACATAGTGACGGCTTGAGCCGTCACTATGCAGATTTTATTCGGCTTTCTTGGCGGCAGTCCGCTTTTTAGGTTTGGCCTCAACCGGTTCCTCTGCCGACCCGCTGCCGGCTCCCGTTTCTTCTGCCGGAGTCTCCGCCGAAGCCTTGGTCTTTTTTGCAGCGGCCTTCTTGGGCTTAGCCTCTTGCCCTTCTACCTCGCCATTGGCCAATGCTTTGATGCGCTCCAGCGTTTTTTGCACCAGCATTCGCGAAGTGATATCCAGCATCACTGCCTGCACCAGGTTGTTGGGATGTTTTGTGCCGCCACTGGTGGCGCGGTTGAAAGCCTCGTTGTGCTGTACCAGTGCGTCCCAGGTCTGGCGGAACTCATCTTTCAGAGCGTCTGCATCTAACTGAATTTTCTCTGATTCAATGAGTTCGTCCATTATCAGCCGCCGCTCCAGGCGACGAATGGCTGCCGGGCGCACTTCGGCCTCAACAAACTCGGCCTCATCCATCTCGCGGACTTTCAAAAAGGTTTCATATTCCAATCTCTGTTCCGCCAGCCGTTCCTTTAGGTCTTCCAGCATTTCTTTAACTTCAGCATCAACCAGTTGCGGCGGGTACTTGATCACAGCGTCCGCTCTAATTTTTTCCATCAGGTCTTCGAAATACTGATCGTCGTAATTGTCTTTGCTTTTCTGCTCAATATCCTTGCGCATCGCTTCGCGCAATTCAGCCAGCGTATCTGCTACGCCGGTCATGCGGGCAAACTCATCGTCCAATTCCGGCAATTGCAGCCCGCGTACCGACTTGACTTCCACTTCGTACGCAACGGTTGTGCCGCGCAGGGCTTCGTCCTCTACATCCTTGCCGAACTTATGGGTGACGGTCTTCTTGTCGCCTGTTTTCAGGCCAATCAATTCGCGTGAAAAACCCTGATACGGGTACTCGTTGTCGCGCGGTTCTTGAGCAATATAAATCGCGTGTCCCTTGCGTTCGGCGACAATCGCCTCTTCGCCTTCTTTTGGCTTGACCTTTTTCCCAACCAGGTCTATCAAGACAAAGTCTTCAACCTGGATTGGTCGTTCAACCGCCTGGGTTGTCGCATAAATCCGGCGTAAGGCCTGAATGGCCTGCTCAACTTCCTCTTCGCCCGGCGATTTGAACTCATACGGCTGGCGCAGCGCCCGGTAGTCGCCCAGTTTTACTTCAGGGCGCAACGGGACGCGAAAAACAAGTTTTGCCGGGTCCAGGGATTCGACTTTTTCCAGCGAACCCGGTGCAGCCGGCTCGATTTTTTCCTGTTCCAGCACTTGTGGATAGATTTCATCTACCAGCAGGTCAAGCGCCTGCTCCAAAATGGCTTCATCGCCGTAATGACGGCGCACAACATCATACGGCGCTTTGCCCGGTCGGAAGCCTGGAACTTTGCCGCGTTCCGATAGTTTCCGCGCCGCGCGCCGCTTGGCCGATTCCATCTGTTCGGCCTCAATTTCAACCGTCAAGTCAACTTGATGGTCATCGCGAGGAGTTTGTGTAATTTTCAAAGCAGTCTTCCTTCAAAGTAAATTTGTAGCCGTAAAAGTTTTTTGATGGGGACGACGGGAATCGAACCCGTACGCCTCGCGGCCCATGATCCTAAGTCATGTCTGTCTGCCAGTTCCAGCACGTCCCCGGCGCGGGAATCAAACCCCGCTGATGAGCGGGCTGATTATAACCTCTGATAAAGAAATTTTGTAGATGCCCGAAAAACGGGAAGCGGGTATAATCGCCGCCTATCACCTTTTCACAACGGAGAACTACGTCCATGAGCAGAGTTGTCAACCCAGAATCGGCCGGCAAAGAACGCAACCGGTTAACCAAAGCCATTGCCCTGGCCGTGCGCCATTTGGCCCAACAAACCGAGATCACCGCCGAAACGCGCGACCTGGCAGCATTCATTGCGCTTGCCCTGCTGCAAGTGGCCGCCGGTATCGAAAGCACCGTTGCCGCCTGGGAAAAGCGCGATTACTGGGTCAAAGCCGACCGTTTCCGCATGGAATGGGCCTGGAGCGGACAACTGGGCGAGAAGATGAGACAGGCCATCCTGGCCGAAGATTGGCCGCTGATTGCCCGCCTCTCTGCTCAAATTGCCGAAAAACTGGGGCACATCAAAATCGCCGAAAATCACCGCCTCGGCCGCCCGTGGCAGGGCGCCTATCGCCAGTTACAGAAAAACGCTTGACGAAACTACGGCGTGGGCGTTTCGGTAGGCTCCAGCGTGGACGTGGGGGCCAGAGTCGCAGCCGAGCCGCCCACCTGAATATCAATGGACAGCCACGTCCCAAACGGTTCGCCTCGATCGTTGGCCAGGCGCCAGTTGCTGGTCAGGCGGCCGCTCTTTGAAGTCGGAATGGTGATCACGACCGAGACCTCCACCTGTTCGCCGGGTTTGACCGTTTTGCCAATCGGCGTGGCCACCCCGCCCATCGGTTCCCCGTAACCAAAGACTAACTTGTAAGTAGGCGTCCAGGTAGTTGTGCCCGAGTTGGAAACCAGCCAGGTTTTTGTCACCGTCTGGCCCGGCTGGAGGGTAGTGCCGTCCGGGATGGTGATATCCTTGATCCAGGTGGAATTGTCGGGCAGGGATGGTACCAGCGGAGCGGCGGTTGTCGCCGGAGCAAGCGTAGGCGGCGGCAAAGGTGTGTCTGTGGGCGTCGCCGTGAATGTCGAGGTCGGCATTGCCAGCGCAGTAGCCGTCTGCTCTGCCACCACCGTCATGGCCGCGCTGGTCCGAATCGCATCCACATCCACGGGCGTCGGGGTTGGCTCGGCAGGCTTACAGGCACTCAAGATAAGAGCGCCCAAACCGAGCAACGTGAAAAATCTGTAGAGAGAAATCGTTTTCATCGGTACCTCCAAACCGGCCTATTATATGCCAATTTGGCCGCAAGCGAATGGGCGAAACGCTCACAGTGCGTGATAAAATCCCTTTCACTATGTCCCTGCAGCCGCTTATTTATGACCTTGACCTTTTGGATTTTGTTGCCCTTTTAGATAAGTGGGGAGAACCGGCTTATCGCGCCCGTCAGGTATGGCAGGGATTATATTGCCGCTTGTGGCAAAATCCTGCCGATTTCACAAACCTGCCGACCGCCCTGCGTTTGCGTCTGAGTGAACAGTTTGATTTCAATGTATTGCAACCGCTAAAGACGCTGACCTCCTCTGATGGACAGACCGTCAAAACCCTGTTTCGTCTTCATGATGGTCAGGCCATTGAAGCCGTTTTAATGCGCTATGAGCGCCGCCAGACGCTGTGCATTTCTACGCAGGTGGGCTGTGCAATGGGATGTACGTTTTGCGCCACCGGCCAAATGGGTTTCAAACGTCACCTTTCAAGCGGCGAGATTGTGGCTCAGGTCTTGTATTATGCCCGCCTGCTCCAGGCCGAGAACAAAAACGTGACCAATGTGGTCGTAATGGGCATGGGAGAACCTTTTCACAACTATGACAATACGATGGCGGCCATAGATCGGCTGAACGATTCCGACGGCTTCAATTTTGGGGCGCGACGGTTCACAATCTCGACCGTTGGCCTGGTTCCGTTGATCCGGCGTTTTGCGAACGAAAAACGACAAGTCAACCTGGCCGTATCGTTACACGCCGCCGATGATGCCTTGCGTTCAAGCATGATGCCGGTCAACAAGGCTTATCCGGTGGACGAAGTATTAGCCGCCTGCCGCGATTACGTCCGTCGGACGGGCCGGCGCGTCAGTTTTGAATGGGCGTTGATTCACGAGGTTAACGATACACCGGAGCAAGCCGGCTTGCTGGCAGAAAAACTACAGGGCCTTCTCTGCCATGTCAACGCGATTCCGCTCAACCCTACCGTAGGCTACACCGGCCAGCCCAGCAGCCGGGAACGCGCTGTCCGTTTCAAGGCCATTCTTGAGGCTGCTGGTATTCCCTGTACCATTCGCTTGCGTAGAGGGATTGATATTCGGGCCGGTTGTGGTCAGTTGGTGAGTGTTTTCTCTGTGTAGTTTTTTTGATTTTTTCTTTGTGTCTATATTGGCTACACGCATATTCTTCTTGTCAGATTCCCCGCCTTGCAGTATAGTCAGGTTTCGACCATAATCAAACAGACCTGGTGAGATTGCTAATGAACAAAAGACGTTCCTGGCTCAACAGATCCCCCTTCCCCGCCCTACCGGGATTGACATACGAAATCTTGTTCTTTGGCGTCATTTTGCTCCTGGCTTTTGTCTCCCGTTTCTATGATCTGGGGACACGCGTCATGAGCCATGACGAAAGCCTGCACACCTACTTCTCCTGGCTGCTGTATAAGGGTCAGGGCTATCAGCACAGCCCAATGATGCACGGGCCCTTCCAGTTCCACTTCCTGGCCCTGATATATTACCTGTTTGGAGCCTCCGATTTTACTGCCCGCATTCCGGCCGCCCTGTGCAGCATCGCCACCGTTTGGATGGTCTGGTGTTGGCGGCGCTATATCGGCAAAGCAGGAGCCCTGATAGCCGGCCTGATGCTGGTCATCTCGCCAATTATGCTCTTTTATGGGCGCTACGTGCGCAACGAAGCCTTTGTTGGCCTGTTTGGCATTGTCATGCTCTACAGCATCCTGCGCTATCTGGAAACCGGCAAACACCGCTACCTCTACTTGTTGACCGCCTCATTGGCCCTGCACTTCTCTACCAAAGAGACATCATTCATATACACCGCCCAGGCCTTGTTGTATTTGGGCATCTTCTTTGTAGCACGCATCACTCAACGCCCCTGGCACGATAAAAAACTGTTCTCCGCTTTTATCATCGCGCTCTCTGCCGGCATTCTGCTTGCCGCGGCGGCGTTAGGAACGAGTATTTTGAAGGGGCAGCAAGTCACACCTTCAAATGCCCAGACCGTTGCGCCGCTGGACCCAACGCATCCCCTGGTAGGTACAGACCTGACCCAGCCAGCCGCCCTTTCGCCGGCGCTTGTCCTTGCCATCCTGGCAGGGGCATTCCTTGCGGCGGCTATCGTCATTCTGGTCCTCGGTTACGGCTGGTCTGCCCTGCGCGCCGAACGTTCTTTTGACCTGTTGATCCTGGTCGGAACGCTTATCCTGCCGCAATTGACCGCCTTTCCGGTCAAACTGGCTGGCTGGAATCCGATAGACTATTCCAGCCAGGGCATTCTGCATACGGCCGTCTTCCTCATCCCAATTGCAGTCATATCCGTTGCAATCGGCCTATTGTGGGAAAGAAATCTCTGGCTAAAAAATGCCGCCCTGTTCTATGCCATTTTCACCGTATTCTATACCACCGTTTTCACCAACGGGCCGGGATTCTTCACCGGCATCATCGGTTCGCTTGGTTACTGGCTCGAACAGCAAGGGGTGGAACGCGGCAGTCAACCGCGTTACTACTACACCCTCATTCAGATCCCTATGTATGAATTCTTGCCGGCATTGGGCAGCCTGCTGGCAATTTCAATCGGGATAAAGCGTCTGCTCGGAAAGCGGCATGCGGTTAAGGCCGAGGCGGGCAGCCTGCCAATCGAAACGGAAGCAGGCCCGGTTCCAGATTCTGAACCGGTAAAAGATCCGTCTGCAAGGCGCAACGCGTTGACTCTCCTGGTCTGGTGGTCCGTCAGCAGTTTGCTGGCCTATACGCTTGCCGGCGAGAAGATGCCATGGCTCACCTATCACATTGCCTGGCCGATGATTCTGCTAAGCGGCTGGGGGCTTGGACAAGTGCTGAAGCATACCAAGTGGGCCGACCTGCGTCAACGCAAAGCCGGGCTGGTCATTGCACTGCTGGCGCTTTTCTTTGCCTCTACCACGGCGGCCTTCCTGGCCGCCCTTGGCGCGCACCCTCCTTTTCAAGGCAAGGAACTGCCCCAGTTACAAGACACGGCGACCTTCTTGCTGGCGGTTTTGGGCGCGCTGGGCAGCGGCGCCGGCCTGATCTATCTCCTGCGCGATTGGGATTGGGAGCACGTTACTCGTGTCGGCGTGCTGACATTCTTTTTGCTGCTGGCCATCTTGACCGGCCGGGCCGCTTTTCGAGCCGCCTACATTCTGTATGATACGGCCATGGAGTACCTTGTGTACGCCCACGCGGCCACCGGCGTGAAAGACGTGATGCGTCAAGTGGAAGAGATCTCCCGCCGCACCACCGGCGACCTTGGGATGCTGGTAGCCTACGACGCCAGCGCGCCGGATACAGGCGTTTCCTGGCCGTTTGTCTGGTACCTGCGCGACTATACCAACGTCCGCTCTTTTGATGTGCCTACCCGCTCGCTGCGCGAAGCGCCGGTTATCATCGTGGACCAGAAGAACTTTGAAAAAATCAAGCCGGTGGTCGGCAATGATTATTATGTCTTCAACTACATGCGCATGTGGTGGCCCAACCAGGATTACTTCTATCTGGTCAGCCAACGCGATCCGTCCATCCCATTTGACGATACCTACCCTTGCAAGGGAGTGCTGGCAGGGCTGCGGCTGCTGCGCGGCAAAGACTACTCGCGGGTCTGCAATGCCATTCTTGATCCCAATATCCGCGCCGGTATTATTGATATCTGGCTGAACCGCGATTACAAACGCTATGCACAGGCTACCGGTTCTCAAAGCATGACTTTGACAACCTGGTCGCCAGCCGATGAAATGCGGTTATACATCCGCAAAGACATTGCCGCCCAAATCTGGAATTACGGCGTCGCCGCGGCAGATGAAATCAAGCCAGATGTCTATCAGGAGAAAAGCATTGTCCTGATTGCCGATCAAATCGTTGGCGCCGGCGGTATCGGGCCGGGGCAGTTTAACGCGCCGCGCGGCATTGCCGTTGCCCCAGACGGCAGTTTCTATGTGGCCGATTCGCGCAATCATCGCATTCAGCATTTCAGCGCAACCGGTGAATTCATTGAAATGTGGGGCAGTTTCGCAGACGCTGCCACAGGACAGGCGCCGCCCGGGACTTTCAACGAACCCTGGGGCGTGGCCGTTGCTCCAGACGGTTCGGTCTACGTGACCGACACCTGGAATCACCGCATCCAGAAATTTAGTCCCAACGGCAAGCCGCTGCTGACCTGGGGGCATTACGGGCTGGCAGAAAGCGGGGATGCCTTCTGGGGACCGCGCGGCATTGCCGTTGACTCGCAGGGCCGGGTTTACGTTACCGATACCGGCAACAAGCGCGTGGTTGTCTTTGATTCCAATGGCAATTACATCAGTCAATTCGGCAGCGTTGGCATGGAAGCCGGTCAATTCGACGAACCGGTGGGCCTGACCCTGGATCAAGACGGGAACTTATATGTTGCCGATACCTGGAATCAGCGCATTCAAGTCTTTGCAGTCAGCACAGACGGGCTGTTCTACCTTCCCATCCGCCAGTGGGATGTCAACGGCTGGTTTGGTCAGTCGCTGGAAAACAAGCCTTTCCTGGCCGCAGATATGAAAGGGAATCTATTTGTCGCCGACCCAGAGGGATACCGGGTGCTGCAATTCACCACGCAGGGTGAGTTGATTCGGGCCTGGGGCGATTATGGCAGCGGGCCAGGGAATATCGGGCTGGCAGCAGCCGTAGCCATAGACAAGGATGGTCATGTATGGGTCACCGACGCCAGCAACAACCGCATCATGCGCTTCAGTTTGCCCGGCGCAGATATGCCATAGCATCAAAAGCGTCGGTTGCCGCTCCCGTTCTAACCTGCGAGAGGGTTACAGGTAGGTAATTACATCAAAAAAATACGTGACAAAGTGACGCCTTGCATAGTGACAGACTGCGCAAGGCGTTTTTTTTTAGTGGGTGGTATAATCATTTCGCTTGTAATCCAGGTCTCAGGCCTGAGTAAACCATAAGGGAGATTGCATGAAACTCCACGAATATCAATCCAAACAGATTTTTGCCAAATATGGCATTCCGGTCCCCAAGGGCCGGGTTGCGGCCACCGCTAAAGAGGCTAGAGCCATTGCCGAAGAGTTAGGTGGCCGCGTTGTTGTCAAGGCCCAGGTGTTGGTGGGCGGACGCGGCAAGGCCGGCGGCGTACGCCTTGCCAAGGACCCCAAAGAAGCCGAGGAAGTCGCTTCGGCCATCCTGGGCATGGAAATCAAGGGCCTGCCCGTGCGCAAAGTGTTGGTAGACCCGGCGGCCAACATTGAACACGAAATTTACCTTGGCATCACCAACGACCGCGCCGCGCGCCGGCCAGTCTTTATGGCCTCTGCCGCCGGCGGCGTGGACATCGAAGAAGTGGCCCGCACAACGCCTGAGAAGATCATCAAGGTTCACATTGACCCGCTGCTTGGCCTGCGCGATTATCAGGCCAACGACATCGCCCTGGGCATTGACTTGCCGCGCGAATACTGGAAGCAATTTGGCGACATCTGCCGCGGCCTCTATCGCGCCTACACCGAGTGCGATGCCACCCTGGCCGAAATCAACCCGCTGGTCATCCTCAAGGAAAAGTCCCTCAGCGCGCTCGACGGCAAGATGCTGCTAGACGACAACGCCCTCTTCCGCCATCCCGACCTGGCCGAAATGCGCGATGTGGACGAGGAAGCGCCGGCCGAGACCGAAGCCCGCAAACACGACCTGTCCTTCATCAAACTGGACGGCAATATCGGCTGCATGGTCAACGGCGCCGGGCTGGCCATGACCACCATGGACATTGTCAAACTCTATGGCGGCGAACCGGCCAACTTCCTGGATATTGGCGGCGGCGCCAGCGCCGAAAAAGTGGCCGCGGCCCTGCGCATCATCCTCTCCGACAAAAACGTCAAAGCCATCCTCTTCAACGTCTTTGGCGGAATCACCCGCTGCGACGAGGTTGCCAAGGGCATTCTGGCAGCGCTGGCCGAAGTGAAACCCAATATCCCGATGGTTGTTCGTCTGGTCGGCACCAACGCCGAAGAAGGCCGCAAGCTGCTGGCCGACGCCAAGATGATCACCGCCGAAACCCTGGCTGAAGCGGCCCAAAAAGCCGTCGCGGCCGCAAAAGCAGCAGCATAGGAGGCCCAAGATGAGCATTTTAGTCAATAAAGATACCCGCCTGATTGTTCAAGGAATTACAGGCAACGAAGGCCTCTTCCACACCCAGCAAATGCTGGCCTATGGCACCAAAGTGGTCGGCGGAACGCGCCCCGGAAAAGGCGGCGAATGGGTCCTGGACGGCAAAGTGCCCGTCTTTGACTCGTGCAAATCGGCCGTCAACGCCACCGGCGCCAATTGTTCCATCATCTTCGTCTCGGCCAAGTTTGCCCCCGATGCCATCTATGAAGCGGCCGACGCCGGCATCCCCTTCATCGTCTGCATCACCGAAGGCATTCCTGTCCAGGACATGATGCGGGTACGCGAGTATCTCGACCAAAAAGGCACGCGCCTGCTCGGCCCCAACTGTCCCGGCCTGCT
Organism: Chloroflexota bacterium; assembly: GCA_019873735.1. Classification (GTDB taxonomy): domain Bacteria; phylum Chloroflexota; class Anaerolineae; order Anaerolineales; family Villigracilaceae; genus DSXF01. The sequence goes on from JAIOAQ010000025.1 coordinate 30,355, forward strand.
CACACCCGGCGAAGCCAAAGTGGGCATCATCCCCGGTAACATCGCCATCCCCGGCAACGTAGGCGTCGTCTCGCGCTCCGGCACGCTGACCTATGAAGTGCTGTACGCCTTGAAACTGCAGGGCATGGGCGCTTCCACCTGCGTCGGCATCGGCGGCGACCCGATCAACGGCACCAACTTCATTGACGTGCTGGAAATGTTCGAACGCGACCCGCAAACAGAAAAAGTCGTCCTGATTGGCGAAATCGGCGGCACCGATGAGGAAAAGGCCGCGGAATTCATCCGCACTAAAATGACCAAGCCGGTCGTTTCCTTCATCGCGGGTCAAACCGCGCCTCCCGGCAAACGCATGGGCCATGCCGGCGCCATCATCGAAGGCGGTTCCGGCACGGCTGCCGATAAGATCAAGGCCCTCGAGGCGGCAGGCGTAAAAGTTGCCAAGCACCCCGAAGAAATCCCCAGCCTGCTGAAGTAAGCCTGCCCCCGCGCGGCGGCCCAACATCCCGCCGCCTTTGGCAAGGACAAAACGCGATGACCACCAAAGCCGGTGGTCATCGCTTGCTTTTTGCAGTCCAGGCACGCACAGCCCTTTCGGAACAGAACCCGGCGGGCGGCAGCACTTAAAACAGAAACACCCCGGCCAAAGGAACGGGCGCAGGGTATCTCTGCGAGTATAATCAAGATGTGATTACTTGTGGGCTTCGAGATAGGCAACCGCTTCGCCGACGGTGGTGATCTTCTGAGCGTCCTCGTCCGAGATTTCGCCGCCGAACTTGTCCTCAAAGGCCATGATCAACTCCACCAGATCAAGCGAATCGGCCTCGAGGTCCTCGCGGAAACGGGCCTCCGGCGTAACCTTAGCCGGGTCAGCGCCCAGCAAATCCACGATAATGGCCTTGACTTGCTCAAACGTATCAGACATTCTGGTCCTCCTGAAATGAAATCGAGCAGCTTGACTAGCCTATTGTAACCCGTCTCTGAGACATGTCAAGCCAGTTTACTCAAAGGAACACTGCCCGATGACAAAAGTTGCGCCCATTGACCGGCGAAAGTCAGATCACATCAAAATCAATCTCGAACAGGATGTCCGCTCGGCGCTGACCAGCGGCCTGGAAAGATACCGCTTTGTGCATCAGGCCCTGCCCGAGTTAGACCTGGAGCGGGTCGAGACCAGCCTGGGCTTGTTCGGCAAGACCCTGGCCGCTCCCATTCTGATAAGTTCAATGACCGGCGGGACGGAGGAAGCCGGCGAAATTAACCGGCGGCTGGCAGAAGCGGCTCAGGAAGTCGGCGTAGCAATGGGAGTGGGCAGCCAGCGCGCGGCGCTGGAACACCCCGAACTGACACCCACGTTTACCGTTACCCGCCAGGCCGCCCCAAACATCCTGCTCTTTGCCAACCTGGGCGCCGTCCAGTTGAACTATGGCTACGGCGTTGACCACTGCCGCCGGGCAGTGGAAATGCTGGCCGCCGATGCGCTTATCCTGCACCTGAATCCTCTGCAAGAAGCAGTGCAAGCCGGCGGCAACACGAACTTTTCAGGGCTGGCTCGTAAAATCGAAGAAGTCTGCAAGAAAATTGAGGTGCCGGTCATCGTCAAAGAGGTAGGCTGGGGAATTTCAGCGCAGACAGCCAAACGTTTGGCCGAGAGCGGCGTAGCCGCAATTGACGTGGCCGGCGCCGGCGGGACATCCTGGTCGCAGGTGGAAATGTACCGCGCCCCCGATGAATTTACCCACCGCCTGGCCGCTTCATTTATTGACTGGGGCATCCCCACCGCCGAATCGATACAGATTGTGCGTCATGCCGTTCCCCATCTGCCTGTCTTTGCCAGCGGGGGAATCAAGGACGGGCTGGATATTGCCAAATGCCTGGCGTTGGGCGCAACGCTGGGCGGTATGGCGGGCCAGTTTCTAAAGGCTGCAGCAGTCTCCACCGAGAAAACGGTTGAGGTGCTGCGCCTGACGCAGCGTCAGATTCAGGTGGCCATGTTTGCCGCCGGTGCCGGAACGCTATCTGCATTGACTGCCGATAAATTGATTCGGGATGCATAAAGTGCGCGCCGAAATCCGCTATCTGCTGGTCGGCGCCGGCATAGGTTTGCTGCTCACCATTCTGACTGCGCCGGTGCTTTTCCTGTTGCTGCGCCCTGCGCCAGCGCTCCCGCAGGCTGCGCAAAACACGCCCGTCTCAGCGCCGCCTGCCGGAACGCCTACCGCCGTCCTGGCGGGCGGGTTGCCGCTGCAGTCAACCGCGCCGGCCAGAGTGCGGAACGAACCGCCGCCATCCTTCCCCACGCCGGCCCAAGATGTGGTTGCAGCCTGGCTTGCAGAGGGACAACTCGATTTTCGCGGCCCGCTGGACGAGGATCGGCAAATCCTGCTCTATCAGGCTTCATTGCGTTACATCGCTCCCAGCCCGGCTGAAAGCCGCCGTGTTGGAGAACGCATTAACGGTGAAGGCTATGGCTCACCCGATTTGATCTGCGGGCCGCTGGCCCTGGCCATCCTACAAGATGTCGGCCTGGTAACCTACGAACTTGTCCCCCATGATTTCTGGCTGCTAAACCCCTTTGATTCCGCCGGTCAAGAATTGATCCGCCGCGCCTTTCCACTGACGCTCTTTGAGCAGATCGTCATCCCCAAGCGCATAGATCAGGTGGACTGGAACGAGACGCCTCTCCTGCCGGGCGATTTTGTCTACCTGCGCGCGGGCGTTGGCGGGAATTTTGACCATATGTTGACCGTCAACCGGGTAGACAGCCGCGGCCGCGCCTACGCCGTCACCAATTACGGAACTCCGCAGGGGTTCGTCATTGACGAAGTGCTGCTCTATGACCCGCTCAACCCTGGGCAAGGCATGTTTTACGTCTGGACAGAGCGCCCCAACGCCTTGTTGGGTTCAACCGGGTTTGACGGCCTGGTTCTCTGGCGGGCCAGGGAACGCCGCTAGCGAATTTGCCAAAATTTCCTTGACGCTCATCCCTGCCTGTGGTATATTAGCGCCTGCCCGGTCCCGTGGTGTAGCGGTTTAACATGCGGCCCTGTCAAGGCCGAGATCGCGGGTTCGAATCCCGTCGGGGCCGCTCGAAATTGGATATAAAAGTGGAGCCACAACTCTCAGGCTCCACTTTTCCTTTTCTATCCGGCAAAAGCAACCTCTCCCCCGTTTACTTGTCTTTCACATCGTAAACATAGCCCGTGCCGCGAATGCTGACAATTGCCCTGGCTAGGCTGGGATGACGCTCTAATTTGTGGCGCAGGCGGCTGACCAACGGACGCAAAATTTCGGGGGCTTCGTTTTGAGCCACCTCGTATCCCTGAACAAGCAAGACCAACTCGCGATGCAGAAAAACCCGACCGGGACTTTCCACAAGGATGCGCATCAGGCGGCCTTCGGCCGGGGTCAGATAGGTGACCACATCGCCGCTGCGAATGACACGGCGGGAAAGGTCAATGACCGTCCCATCCTTCAAGGTCACCAGCGGGAGTGCTTCCTCCGGCGCAACCGCTTCGGCGCCCGTCAATTTTTGGCGCAGTTTGGCCTGTCGCCGCTCCAGCCCGCGCCGCACGCTTGCCAGGACCTGACTCGGCGACGCTGGCTTGAAAAGGTAATCGTGAATCCGCAAACGCAGGGCCTCAACGGCCGATTCGGTTGAGCCGTAGGCGGTCAGGAGGATGATTTCGGCATCCGAAATCTGGCTGATCACCGCAATGGCTTCCAGGCCAGTCATGCCCGGCATGCGCAAGTCCATGATCACCAAATCCACATGATGCGTGCGCACATACTGAATCGCCGCCTGACCATTTGCCACAGACGCCACGGCATAACCTTCGAGCCGCAAGATGTCGGTCAGCGACTGACGGGTAACCGGTTCGTCATCCACAACCAGGATGTTTGCCTTTTGAGAGATTGCGCTCACCTTCGGCCTCCAAGGGGTAAGAAAACGCGAAAGCAGGCACCCGGCCCAATTTCCGGAAGCAGTTCAAGGGTCCCGCCGTGAGCCGTGACGATTGTATAACTGACGGTCAGCCCCAGGCCGGTCCCGCCAGTCTTGGTGCTGACAAACGGTTCAAAAATGTTGGGGACAAGTTCGGCCGGTATGCCGGGTCCCGTATCCTGGACAAAGATTTCCACGCCGCCCCGCACGCGGCGGGCAGAAATGTCCAGCCGTCCGCCCTGCGGCATGGCATCAAAAGCGTTGAGAATCAGGTTGATAAAAACCTGTTTCAACTGGCTGCCAACTGCGCGGATTTTCGGCAAATCGGCTGCCACTTCAAGGTTGATGCGAATGCCGTTCTTTTCCAGTTGCGGTGTCATCAGGTCAATGACCGAGAGAAGCAATTCGCCCACATCCAGCATCTCCGGCGAAACGGTGCCGGGGCGATAGAAATCCAGCATACGCTGAACGGTGGACATCAAGCGTTCCAGTTCCTGTTGGGCCAGAGCAAAATATTCGTTGCGTTTTTTGGCGCTCAAATCTTTGCGCCCGGCCAAGTGCAAGCAGTTCTGAACGGCCTGCAGAGGATTGTTGATCTCATGGGCAATAGAAGCAGTCAGGCGGCCGGCTGCGGCCATCTTCTCGGCCTGCAGCAGGGCCTGCTGAGATTCTTCCACCCGGCGCACATAGGCGCGCAATTCTTCGTACAGGCCGGCGTTTTCAAGGGCAATGGCCGCCTGACGGGTAAAAAGCATGAGCATTTCCAGGTCCACATCCCGAAAAGGCGGTTCGTCCGACGAGCGGCCGGCATATAAGACGCTGTGGGTGTTCTGGCGGGAAAACGGGACACACAGCGCCGAACTCAAGTGATGCTCTTTTAGCCAGTCTTGCGCCTGAGTCTGTCCTGGGCCATTTACATTGACCCACAAGGGCGCGCCAAGCACATAGGCGTATCCGATCAAACCGCTTTCGGCTGACGCCGATTGGTCCGAAAATGTGATTCCTTTGCCTGCAAGCAGGTGCAAGCGTCCATCCTCGGCAGAGTAACGATAATAGGCGGCGGAAGAACACCGCAGATAGCCGCAGACAGCATTGATGATCAAATCGAGCAAACGCTCGGTGCGCGTTTCGGCCAACAAGGTTTCGGTCACATCAAAGAGCGGACGTAAGGCCTGCATCCGGCCGGCATCGCGCTTTTCCTGATTGTCGGCCAGGGCCTGCGCCACCGCCTGAATCAGTTCATTGCTGTTTTCAAAAGGCTTGAGCAATAAGCCATCCACGCCTTGACGCAGGGCGCGAATAGCGGTCTCGAGGGTGCCAAAACCGGTCATGATCAAGACCGCGATTTCCGGCTGATGCTGACGGGCATGGGCGATAACGTCAAACCCATCCACTTCGGGCATGCGAATATCCACCACAACCAGGTCAAAGGATTGGGTGCGCAACTGCTCCAATGCCTCGCGCGGTTCGGTTATGCCGGTAACGTCGTGTCCGGCGCGGCTGAGGATGCGCTTGCAAAGCAACGTTACGCCTGGTTCATCATCTACAATCAGAATTCGTGACATGTTTCATTCTTTATCGTAACTGCCTACCTCACCCTAACCCTCTCCCAAAGGGAGAGGGAAACGGACGAAAGAATCGGCATCAAACGGGCAAATAGACGGTAAAGCGTGAACCTTCTCCCGGCTGGCTTTCAACCTCAATGGTCCCGCCATGATCGGTGACAATGCCATAGGTGACAGAGAGACCCAAACCGGTACCGCCGCGGCTGGATTTGGTGGTAAAGAAAGGTTCAAAAATACGTTCCTGGTCTTGCGGGGAAATGCCAATGCCGGTATCGCTGACGGCAATGGCCGCCCAGGTCCGCCCTCCCCGTTCGCACAGAGAAGTTTCCACCGTCATCTCGCCGCCCTGCGGCATGGCCTGCAAGGCATTGTGAAACAGGTTGACAAAAACCTGCTTGAGTTGATTTTTGTCAGCCCAGACCCACGGGATCGAGTCGGCCATTTTGGTATGCAATTGCACACCGCTGGTATGGATCAGATGGCGCATCAGCGAGATGGTTTCGCTGATGGTTTCATTCAAATCAACGCGGTCGCGAACGCTCTCGCTCTGGCGGGAAAAGTCCAGCAGGCGGCGGACCACGCTGCGCGCCCGGTGCGCCTCGCGCAGCACCATTTCTAAATCCTGACGGCGGGCATCCTCTGGCGGCAAATCTTGCAAAATCAGTTCCACAAAGCCGGTGACTGTGGTCAAGGGGTTGTTCAATTCATGCGCAATGCCGGCGGCCATCTCACCCACAGCCGCCAGTTTGGCCGCCTGTATCAGCCGGCTTTCGGCCAGACGCTGGGCCTCCACGCGCGCTTGCAATTCTTCCTGAGTGATGCGCAATTGACGCACAGTCGCCTGCAAGCGCTGATATTGTTCCGCGGCGGTCACCACTCCGGCCAAAATACCCGCCATCGATTCCAGGGTGAGCAAATCGGTGGAAGTAAATGCGTTCTTTTGGCTGCTTTCTACATCTATGATGCCCAAAACGCGCTCGCCATCCTTGAGTGCCACGCACATTTCCGAACCGGCTTCCCAGCCGGCAATCGGCACATAGTCTTTGTCCTGAGCAACATCGGAAACAAGCGCGCTGACGCCGGTCCGAAAAACGCGCCCGGAAATACCCTGTCCGCGGGCGGTATTCATTTCGCGCAAGCCCGCCTGCACAATCCGCGCAGCCTGTCCGCCGATGCCGGCAACGCTCAATTCGCCGTTCTTGTCCACCAGCGCAATGGCCGCTAATTCGTAAGCGAAATACTGGGCCATTAAATCGGCGGCAATCTGGGCTACTTCGTTGGCGTCGGTCAGACCGATGACCTGCTCCACCACCTCGTGAATCAGGCCCAGGTTTCGGGCGCGGGCCTCGGCCTCTTCGCGCAAGCGGCCATATTCAACCAGTCCGGCCAGGTGGCTGGCAATGACCACCATCAGGTGTTCGTCATAAACGCTGAAAGCGCCCGGGTCGGGATTCTCCAGATCAAGCGCGCCGATCACCTGGCCGCGATAGCGCAAGGGAACCACCAGCGCCGAGCGGGAGTCTTCATGCAGGGCCGGGTAGCCAGAAGTCGGCAAATCATCCAGTCGCAGCAGCCTGCCGTTTAGCACCATCTCTGCCAGGGGACCGGCCACTACCGGCAAGGACTGCACCGCGACACGCCCGCCGCTCTGATTGCGATACTCGCGCAAGATACGCGCATCGGATGAAAGCAGGAACAACGTCACCAGTTCGGTGCGAAACGTGCGCTGAAGCATGGCAAATACCCGCCGCACAATTTGCTCCAGCCCCTGCGCCGAAGAGACGGTCAATGCAAAGTCGTTGAGCATGGCCAGGCGGCGCAGATGATTGGACATCTCGTCAAAGGTGACGACAATCTCCACCGTCGAGGCCAGGCGCGCCGTCCAGTGAGACAATTGCTCCAGTTCCGAGGGGGTGAATTCCGCCTCGCGCCACAGAGCAACCACGCCGATCAAGCGCTGACCAACAACCAGCGGAAAAGCAGCCCAGGCAGACGTTGCTTCGGTCATGCCGCGGCGCGGCAGTTGTTCCCAGCCCGGATCACCACGCGTCAGGACAATCGGCTGCAAAGACTGGCGTACGCGGGCGAAAACCTCATTCCCTTCAAAAGAGAGGGTGGAATGCAGACAACGCGGGCAGTTTTTCTGGGCCTGAACCAGCAACAGTTCGCCGCTGCGCACGGCCAGCCAGCCGGCCTGACAGGGTACAACGCCAAAGATGCTGTTCAGCACTGATTCCAAAGCGCGCGGCGTGTTATAGGGAATATCCGCCTGCAGGTCGGGAACAAGTTCGGCTCTTGGCAACTCATCGGTCAGGCCCAAGGCCAAAAGCCGCCAGAGATTTAAGGCCTCGGCTTCCAGGCTTTCGGCCTGCACCAGCAGGAACACAAGCCCGTCAAAAGACGGAAAGGCGTACAGGCGCCCTTTGCCGCAAGCAAATCCCTCAAAAACCTTCCAGGAAGTTTTGGAGGGCGATACCTCCCCCTTGCCCCAAACTGACGCATCCAGCGCAGATAAATACGCCCTCAGGCGTTTTTGACACGAGGCCGTCAGCCGGTAAGAGGCCAGAAACCGCCCGGCATTCGGCGGAGACGCAAGACACGCCGCCCACTCTGCGCCGGTCAGGCGGCAGGCCTCTTTCAACTGAACACGCACGGCTTCAAGAGATGGCATTCCCAATTTCCTGTAAGATACACTTCAATTATACAGCACCTGGATAAGCGCCTGACCGTTTTGCGCCGGTTGCAACTGCCTGCCATCCGGCAGATTTTGGCGCGGTTCCAACCTGCGAGAGGGTTAGCGCGCAACGTCATGCCCAATGGTACAATAGCCGCGCATGACAAAGCAACCCGATTTGATCATCATCGGCGGCGGATTGGCCGGCAGCGAGGCCGCCTGGCAGGCAGCCCAACGCGGCCTGAAGGTCCGCCTGTACGAAATGCGGCCGCAGGTCTCCACCGGCGCACACCAAACCGGCAACCTGGCCGAACTCATCTGCTCCAATTCGCTCGGCTCGCTTTTGCCAGACCGGGCCTCCGGCCTGCTGAAAGACGAATTGCGGCGGCTGGACTCTCTGCTGCTGGCCTGCGCCGAAGCAAGCGCCCTGCCGGCCGGCGCGGCGCTTGCCGTAGACCGAGAAATCTTTTCACAACTTGTCACCCAGCGCATCCTGGAACATCCCAACATCGAACTGGTGCGCGAAGAAGTCACTTCCATCCCGGAGACACCGGTCATTGTTGCATCCGGTCCGCTGACCTCGGCGCGGCTCTCGCAGGCCATTGCCAGCCTGAGCGGCGAAGAACACCTCTACTTCTTCGATGCCATTGCCCCCATCGTAAGCGCCGACTCGATCAACATGCAAATTGCCTTCCGCGCCTCGCGCTACGACAAGGGCGCGCAGGAGCAAGGCGATTACATCAACTGCCCGCTTACAAAAGAGGAATACGAGACCTTTGTCCACGCCCTGCTTGAAGCCGAACGCATCGAGTTGCGCGAATTCGAACAGATGCTTGAACATGGCGTGCGCGCCGGCCACTTTTTCGAGGGCTGCCTGCCGGTAGAAGTCATCGCCCGGCGCGGTTTGCAGGCACTGGCCTTTGGCCCCATGCGCCCGGTTGGGCTGAGAGATCCGCGCAGCGGCCGGCGGCCCTATGCCGTGGTTCAATTGCGGCAAGATAATCTGGCGGGCAGTCTCTACAACCTGGTCGGCTTCCAGACCAACCTGAAATTTCCCGAACAAAAACGCGTCTTCCGGCTCATCCCCGGCCTGGAGCAGGCCGAATTTGTGCGTTACGGTCAGATGCACCGCAATACCTTTATCGCCGCCCCCCGCCTGCTGCGTCCCACCCTCCAATTCAAAGAGCGCGATGATCTCTTCTTTGCCGGACAAATTACCGGCGTAGAAGGCTACATGGGCAATATCGCCACCGGCCTGCTTGCTGGCTGCAACGCCGCCCGCCTCCTGCGCGGGGAACCCCTGCTTACCCTGCCCCCCACCACCATGCTTGGCGCGCTGATGCACTACATCACCCATGCCGACCTGAAGGATTTCCAGCCCATGAAAGCCAATTTTGGCCTCCTGCCGCCGCTGGAGACGGCCAACCGTCTGGGCAAGCGCGAACGCGGTGCCGCCTATGCCGAACGCGCCCATCATGCCCTGCAGGCTTATTTGAGTGAAATGGGAATGGAATGAAACTTGGTCAGACCATTTTGGCTACACGCAAAAAGCCAAATTTGCTCATCCTGGCCGCCATCACGGTTCTGGCCGGACTTTTGGCCTGGTTCGCCGGCCTGGGCCGAGTCTCATCTCCGGCTGCACCGCCGCGCTTCGACGGCGAGCGCGCCCTGCGGGATGTGCATACGCAGATTGCCTTCGGGCCGCGCACGCCTGGGTCGGCTGCGCAGGCCCAATTCCTGGAATGGAGCCGTTCCGAACTGTCCGCCGCGGGCTGGCAAAGTCACATCCAGGTCGGCACAAAAAAAGGACATATCATCCAAAACCTGGTGGCCTACCGCGATCCCGACCTCCCGCCCCGCATCCTGCTGGGCGCCCACTACGACAGCCGGCTATACGCCGACCGCGACCCCGACCCGGCCAAAAGGGTTCAGGCTGTGCCGGGCGCCAACGACGGGGCATCGGGCGTAGCCGTCCTGCTGGAACTGGCGCGCGTCCTGCCGGCCGATATGCCCGTCTGGCTGGTCTTCTTCGACGCCGAAGACAACGGCCAGATTCCGGGCTGGGACTGGATCCTGGGCTCGCGCACCTTTGTGGAGCAGATGACCATCCGCCCCGAGGCCATGATTCTGGTGGACATGGTGGGCGATGCCGATTTGCGCCTGCCGCTGGAACAAAACTCAGACCCTGTGCTGCAAGCCGAAATCTGGTCACAGGCGGCGGCGCTGGGTTACGAGGAAATTTTTGTCGCCGAGACGGGTTATCGCATCTACGACGATCACCTGCCGTTCATCGAAGCCGGTATCCCGGCGGTGGACATCATTGACCTGGATTACCCCTACTGGCACACCACAGCCGACACGCCTGATAAGATTTCAGCCGCCAGTTTGCAGGCCGTCGGCGAGACGCTGCAATCCTGGCTGATGGCAAGATTCGACAGCGCCGACAGGTGAGCCACGCAAAAAGTCTGGGGAAATCAGCCTTCCGCGCTATCCGAGAAACCGGTTTGATACAGTTCGTAGTACATCCCCTGTTTCTTCAGCAACTCAACGTGCGTGCCTTGTTCGACGATGCGGCCGTCGTGGATGACCACGATGCGATCGGCGTTGGTGATGGTGCTTAAACGGTGGGCGATGATGAAGGCGGTGCGCCCCTTGAGCAGCGTGCGCAGCGCCTGCTGGATGATTTGCTCGGTCTGGGTATCCACCGAGGAGGTGGCCTCGTCCAGGATCAGGATGCGCGGGTCGGCCAGCAGGGCGCGGGCAAAGGAGATGAGTTGCCGCTGGCCCACCGAAAGCACCACTCCGCCCTCCTGCACCGAGGTGTCGTAGCCGTCCTTAAGGGCGACGATGAAATCGTGGGCGTTGACCGCCCGGGCGGCGGCCTCGACCTCGGCGTCGGTCGCTTCGGGGCGGCCAAACTTGATGTTTTCTTTGACCGAACCGTTGAACAGGAAGGGATCCTGCAAGACGATGCCCATTTGAGAACGCAGACTGTGCTGGGTCACCGTCCGCAGATCGTAGCCATCCACCAGGACGCGGCCGGAGGTCGGGTCATGGAAGCGGGCGACCAGTTTGATCAGGGTGGTCTTGCCGGCGCCGGTCTCGCCGACCAGGGCGACCGTCTCGCCGGGATGGACGGTCAGGTTGATGTCTTCCAGCACCAGCGCCGGATCGTCGGCGTAGTGGAAGGAGACGTTCTCGAAGCGCACCTCGCCGCGAATGGGCGGCAAGGCAATCGCATCGGGGGCGTCCTGGACCTCGATGGGGCTGTCGAGAAGGTTGAGCAGGCGCTCGCCGCTGGCCATCGTGGATTGCAGGGTGTCGAAGCGGCGAAAGAGGTCGCGGATCGGGTCGAAGAAACGCTCGATGTAGAGGACGAACGCCACCAGCACGCCGGCGGTGATGGCATCGCCCAGCACCGCCGCGCCGCCCAGCCAGACCACCGCCGCAGTCGCCAGCGCGCCGAGGATGTCCACCACCGGCACAAAGAAGGTGGCCACTTTGGCGGCGTGCAGGACGGTCTGCAGGTGATAGCGGTTGGTGTAATCGCGGAAGGACTCGTAATTGCGCTGCTGACGGCTGAACGCCTGGACGACGCGGATGCCGTTGATGTTTTCGGCCAGCACCGAGTTGACCCACGAGACCGCCGCCCGCACCCGCCGGTAGGCCAGGCGCAGGTTCTTGCGGAAAATATACGTGGCCAGCGCCATAAGCGGCAGGGTGGCAAAGGTGATCAACGACAGGCGCACATTCAGCGCCAGCATGGCGGCGACGATGCCGATCAGCGAGAAGATGTCGCGAGCGATGGCCAGGATGGCCCAGGTGATGAATTCGCGCAGGGTCTCGACGTCGTTGATCACGCGCGTGATGACGCGCCCCACCGAATAGTGGCTGTAAAAACTGAGCGAGAGTTTTTGCAGGTGATCAAACAGCGTCTTGCGCAGATTGTAGATGACCGACTGACCGACGCGCGCCATCAGGTTGACGCGCCAGTAAATCAAAATCCAGCGCAGAAGGGCCGCCCCCAAGTAGAGCAGGACGGCCGTCCGCAGGGCGGCGAAATTGCCGGCGCTCAGGCCGTCGTCAATCGCCATTTTGACGAAATAAGGGCCGGCGACGGTCGAGACGGTGGCGCCGAGCATGAGGAGCAAAGCCACGAGCATCTGCCACTTGTAAGGCGCCAGGAAAGCCAGCAGGCGGCGCGTCACTTGCGGGTCGTAGGGTTTGTAGAACTGCTCCTCGGCCTGAGTCACATAAGCGGGCGGGGTGATAGAGATGGATTTGTTCATAGACGATTCACCGCTTTCGAAGAAGGTTCATCCAAACCCCTCGCTGCTGCGCAGGGGCTGCGGGACGTAAGCGCCAAGCGGTTCTGCCTCTTCGGGGGCGAATACATTTTGCACCAACTGCAAATCGTGAATCTCGCGGTACAGGCCGCCCCGGGCCAGCAACTGCTCGTGCGTGCCGGTCTGGACGATGCGGCCGCGCTCCATGACCACGATCAGGTCGGCGCGGCGGACGGTGCTCAGGCGGTGGGCGATGACGAAGGTGGTGCGGCCCTCCATCAGCCGGTCGAGGGCCTGCTGGATGAGCGCCTCGGTTTGGGTATCCACGCTGGAGGTCGAATCGTCGAGGATCAGGATGCGCGGGTCCATCAGCAGGGCGCGGGCGATGGCAATCCGCTGGCGCTGACCGCCGCTCAGGGTCACGCCGCGCTCGCCGACGATCGTCTCGTAGCCTTTCTCGAAGGAGAGGATGAAATCGTGCGCCTGGGCGGCTTTGGCGGCGGCGATGATCTCCTCCTGGCTGGCATCCGGGCGGCCGTAGGCGATGTTGGCAGCGATCGTATCCGAAAACAGGAGCGAGGTCTGCAAAACGATGCCGATCTGACGGCGCAGGGAGATCAGGTCCAGCGTGCGGACGTCGTGACCGTCCACCAGCACCGCGCCCTCGCTGGCCTCGTAGAAGCGCGGAATCAGGTTGACCAGCGAGGTCTTGCCCGAACCGGTCGGGCCGATGAGGGCCACCAGTTGATTCGGCTCGACGCGCAGGTTGACGTCCACGAGCGAATCGCGCTTCTCGTCCTGATACTTGAGCGAGACGTGCCGGAACTCGACCTGGCCGCGCAGGGCAGGCAGGATCAGCGCCCCGGGCGGAGAGGCGATCTCCGGCGGCGTTTCGAGCACTTCGAGCACGCGCCGCGCCCCGGCGCCGGCCTCCCCGGCGGCGTTGACCAGCCAGGTCAGTTCCTGGGCCGGCGCGGCCAGCATCACCAGGTAAGCGTTGAAGGCGACGATTTCGCCGATGGTCATCTGCTGATTCAGCACCATCTGCCCGCCGAAGAACAGGATGAGGATGGTGCCGAGGGTAATCAGCAGGTCGGTGGTCGGCATGACCTTTGACCATTCGCCGATGACCTTCAGGCGGGAGCGGTAATAGGCGCGGTTGGTCTCGTCGAAGCGGTTGATTTCGTAGGGTTCGCGGGCAAAGGCGCGCACCACCTGCACGCCGAGCACGTTCTCCTGCAAGCGGGCCGAGAGGTCGCCCAGCAGGGTATCCACCCGAAAGAAGAGTTCGGTAATCCGCTTACCGAAATTCAGGGTGATGAAGGTCAGCGGGATGAGCGGCAGGATGGCGATGAGGGTCAGTTTCCAGTTGGCCAGCAGCATCAGGGTCAGCGCGCCGATGAGCAGGAAGGTCATCTGGGCGAGATGCACCAGCGAGCCGCCGATGAAGTTTTGCACGGCGCGCACGTCTTCGATGCAGCGGCTGATCAGTTGCCCGGTCTGGGAGTGATCGTGATAGGAGAACGAGAGATGTTGAATGTGATCGTACAGGCGGTTGCGCAAGTCGTAGCCGATGTGGCCGCCGATCCATTCGGCCAGATAACGCTGCAGGCCCGACCCGGCGGCGGAGGCTAGGCCCAGGCCGAGCAGCAGCAGCGCCGAGCGGCCCAACAAGGCGGTGTCGGCCTGCAAGACGCCCTGGTCAATCACGCCGCGGATGATGCGCGGTACGTACAGGCTGAGGACGGTCAGCAGGCCCAGGTTCAGGATGGACAAGACGATTTGCAGAAGATAGGGTTTGATGAAGGAGCGGAGTTTGAGCAGGTGGGACATAGGAGTGGGTGATGGCGAAGGTGAATGTCAGGGGTCAAAAGTCAGAGGTCAAAAGTCAAAGGTCAGAGGTCGAGGGTCAAAGGTCAGAGGAGAAAGGCTTTGTGCAGGAGCGACAGGGCGTGCTGAAGTTGCTCTCTTTCATCGGGGTCGAGACGGGCAAGGCGCTCCGCCAGCCAGGCTTCGGCCTCGGCATAGATGGCGCTCATCACCCGCTGACCCTCGTCGGTGAGGGCGAGCGGCAGGTTACGGCGGTCGTCGGGGTTGCAGGAGCGCGTCACCAGCCCGCGGCGGACGAGCGCCTCCACCGCCCGGCTGACCGCCGACCGGCTGGTGCGGCTGTCGGCGGCGATGGCGCTGACCGAGGCAATCCCCCGCCGGATGCGGCGCAGCACCTGGAACTGCTCGACCGTCAGGTTGAAGCGCTCCGCCGCCACGCCGCGGATGATGGCCCGCGTGCGGTGCCAGACCGGCGGGACGGTTTCCCAGAATCTGTCAATCAGGGTCTCGATTTCGGGTTCAGGCATGGCTGTCTCGCTAATTGGTTGATTAATGCAACTATTGCATTTTACAACTAAATGAGCGGATTGTCCAGTTTTTTTGCATCGAAGGACGCGAATGGTGCGAAAAGGCATCTGGATAGACGAAAATCTGGAGACTTTCGAGTCCGCGCAAGGAAGCCGCTCACCCTCCCGCAGGTTTTGCAGAATCTCCTGTTCTAACCTGCGGGAGGGTTAAAATCTGTGTAATCTGTGTAATCTGTGGCCGTAATCTGTGGCTGTAATCTGTGGCCGTAATCTGTGGAATGACATCCATCAACTGGCAAATTCCAAATTTTATGCTATAGTATTCTTAATTCCTGAGCCCGCCCGGAGCGCCATGACCGAACCGCCGCCCAGACTTAAGGTCTTTCTCTGTCACGCCAGCGAGGACAAGCCCCTCGTGCGCGAACTGCACGACCGCCTGAAAGCCGACGGCTTCGACCCCTGGCTGGACAGCGAAGCCCTGCTGCCCGGCCAGGATTGGGACCTGGAAATCCAGAAGGCGATGCGCGCCAGCGGGGCGGTCATCGTCTGTTTTTCGAGCGTTTCGGTGGCCAAAGAGGGGTATGTTCAAAAAGAAATCAGGTACGCCCAGGAAATTCAAAAGGAAAAACCCGAGGGGACGATCTTCTTCATCCCCCTGCAACTGGAAGCATGCGAGATGCCCTTCCGCCTGCGGGAGATTCAGTGGGGGCATTATTACGAGGAGGACGGGTACGAGAAACTGGTGCGGGCGTTGAACAAGCGCGCCGAGCAGGTGTTCCCTCACCCCCGTCCCCTTATCATCCCCGAAGGGGGCTCCCAGGGGGAGAGGGGTGCCGAAGGCGGGGTGAGGGCCGCCCCTCTCCCTGTGGGAGAGGGGAAAGGGGTGAGGGTAGGCGGAGACGTCAACGACAGCATCATCATCACCGGCAGCAATAACACCATTTCCCTCACCCAAAAAGGCGCGCTGGCTTTCCAATTCTTGAGCGACGAATTTCGTCAGCAGCAAGCCGCTCTGCCCGGAACGCCCTTCTACGACGGCGCCAGCCCCAACTGGGCCAATATCGCCCGTCAGGAGGACGCCCCGCGCGCCCTGTTTGCGGAGATACAGGCTTTCCTCCAAAATCCCAAAGCGTACAAAAGCGCCCTGATTCTCGGCCTGGCGGGCGAGGGGAAAAGCACCCTGCTGCGCCGCCTGGCCTGGTCGCTGGCCGAGGCCGGCCAACCCGTCTTCGTCCGGCACTATCAGCACGTCGTTCCTTCCACGCCGATACCGATTTCGCCCGAAAAGCCGTTGGTGCTGGTGTTCGACGACGCCGACCAGGAAGAGCAGATTCCCCGCCTGGCGGCCGAACTGGCCGATAACGGCGTGCCTTTTATCATCTTGATGGCCGCCCGCCTGCACGAATGGCGCAATTCAGGCCTGGAAATCCAACTGAAACGGCGGGGCGGCGCGTTGCGTATCTTTCGGCTGGACCGCATGAACCGGCGGGAAGTCGAATCGCTTTTAGACAAACTTGCCGAGGCCGATAAACTCGATGCCCTGCGCTCCCTGAAACGCCCCCAACAAATCGAACATTTTCTCAGCCGCCTCAAAGCCGATGGCCAGTTGCTCCCGGCCCTGCTCACCGCCCGCTATGGCGTGGATAAATTCGAAGCCATCCTGCTTGATGTGCTGGACAAGATGCGCAAACGGCCGGACGGCGATTTTCTGCTGCGCGCCTATGCCCTGCTGGCCAGCGTTCACCGCTACAACCTGTGGCTGACGCGCCGGCTGTTTGCCGAGAGCATGAAAATTTCAGAAGCCGAGGTCGGTACCAGGGTGATCGGCCCGCTGGAGGGGGAATTGCTGACGGTGCAGGAGACCGGCCAGGAGCAGCTGATCACCCGCCACCCGGTCATTGCCGAACATGCCCTGAACGTTCTGCTCGAACAGCGTTGGGCGCCGGAAGAGCGCTATCTCTACCAAACCCTCTTCACCAGCCTGGAGGCCGTTCTGCGCCAGGACAAAAACGATGCCCAAAAGAAATTGCTCACCATCCTGCCGTTGATCTTCGTTCGACAAGGAAGATTTGACGAAGCCCGCGCCCTCTTCGAGCAAGGCACCCGCGCCGACCCGACCGATGCCCCCACCTATCAAGCCTGGGCGCTCATGGAGCAAAAGGCCGGCAACCTGGAGCGCGCCCGCGCCCTCTTCGAGCAAGGCACCCGCGCCGACCCGACCGATGCCCCCACCTATCAAGCCTGGGCGCTCATGGAGCAAAAGGCCGGC
>JAIOAQ010000026.1 GCA_019873735.1 Chloroflexota bacterium
CCGCACACAACCCCTCCAATTGCAAACTCTCCGGCTTCTCGATCCCACTCTCGTCCCACACGACCGATGCTTCTTTGCCATCCCCTGCCAGCCTTTCCACATGTTCATATGCTTGTATTCCCAAATCATATTGATCATCTCCGCGACCAGCGCGGCGAATGCAATAACCGGCTGACCTGCTTCGTTCCCACCCAAGCCTGGCCCCCATGTTTCAGATATCCCCCCCAATTCACTCAACGACGACCCTTGATTACGATGCCGATGCATGATCACGACCACTACCAGCGCTAGAAAAGTCTCCACCAACCGTCGATCCAGACGACTATCCAAAATATCACCAGCAGTTCGTATAAAGACTCGTAACACCGCTTCTCTGACGCTCGCGATTTTCGCTCTTGTGTTTTGAGTCGTTCTTCGTTATCCTTGCCGTGTAGGTTTCCTGTGTTTTTCTTCGGCGTTGATACCTACACTAGAAGGCCTACTTTTACAAAGCAACATGACTCATCCTTAAAGTCGGGATGAGTCATGTTGTTTACCCTTTATGTATGGAATTCATGGAAGCAAGGCACCTCCCTGTAGCGCGAAAAACACCCTCTTAAGGAAGCGATTAGAGCCTTTACAATTCGGATAATTAAGACTAAAATTATAAACAAAAAGGAGACTCCTTATGTTTATAGATTACCTTACCATCATCATGATCAACCTGGTTGCTGGAACGGCGATTTTGGCCTATTACCTTTATAAAGGTTTTGACTTCGACGACCCGCGGCCTTTTAGCGCTGCCTTTGGGATCGTTGGTTTGTTGGGTGTGACCCTCGGCCTGAATCTGACCTTCACCTGGCCGCTGCCCGGCAGTTACAACATCGCCTACGGCGAGGCCACAACGCTGTTCGGCGGCGTTTTCCTGGCCACTGCTTTTGCTCTTTACCATCGCTGGGATCTCAAACCCGTCGCCGCTTTTGCTTTCTTTGCCGGTGTGTATGCCGTTATTGTCGGCATTCGCATCATCTCGTTGGGCCTGACCAAGGAACCGCTTATGTCTGGCGTCGGTTTCATTCTGGCCGGCCTGGGCGGCGTGCTGGCTTTTCCTACCTTTGGACTGCTTCAAAAGAACAAGACATTCCGTCTGTTGGCGGTAATCGTCCTTCTGGTCACGGCCTTGCTCTGGGCTTTTACCTTCTACGGCTCTTTGTGGGGGCACATGGCATCGTTCAAAGATTGGGTGCCTCTGGTGATGCGAGGCGGTTAGGGATTGTCCGGCCGGCAGGCTTCTATCTCTTATAAAAAAAGCCCGCGCAAGCGGGCTTTTTTTAGTTGATGTTTCCCACCAACCCCAGTTCGGGGGCAATGCGGCGCATGGCCGCGATCACGTTGCCCACATGTTCCCACAGATCCACGCCAAATTCGGCGGCGGCCTTTTCGATTTCGGCGCGGTTGGCGCCGGCGGCAAAGGCTTTGTCCTTCCACTTCTTTTTGACGGAAGCAGGCTCGAGGTCGAGCAGCGAACGGGAAGGGCGGACAAGGGCCACGGCGGTGATGAGGCCGGTCACTTCGTCACAGGCGAAGAGCGCTTTTTCCATCAGGGTCTGGCGCGGAACGCCGGTGTGGTCAGCGTGACTGATGATGGCCCGGATGATGTCTTCCGGCACGCCGCGTTGACGCAGGATGGGTTCGCCGGCGGCAGGATGCTCTTCCAGGGTGGGGTGGATTTCCCAGTCAAAGTCGTGCAGCAGGCCGGTGACACCCCATTTCTCGACATCTTCGCCGAATTTTTCGGCGTAGAAGCGCATGGCGGCTTCAACGGCCAGCATGTGCTTGACCAGGTTTTCGTTTTTGACAAATTCATGGACAATGGCCAGGGCTTCGTTGCGGGTCATGGTTCCTCCGGAAAAATGGGTTCAGGCTTGCCCAAAACGGGCAGTGGGCGCGAGATGTGGACTTCCCACAGCGCGTTGACGGTTGCCAGGTATTCGCGCAGGTTCCAGTAGAACATGGAAGAGCGGCGGTAGAGGCGCTGATCGGCCTCCACACCGACCCCCTCCACGCCGAGATGATTGCAAAGGTAGATGGCACGCGGCAGATGAAAAGCCTGCGTGACCAGGATGGCTTCTGTGACGCCGAAAATGGCCGCAGCCCGGTAACAGGTGTCGTAGGTGCGGCGGCCGGCGTAGTCTAGCACCAGCGCCTCGTTGGGGACGCCCAAACTGAGGGCGTATTGACGCATGGCTTCGGGTTCGTTGTAGTCCACAAAGCGGTTGTCGCCGCTCAGGAGAAGTTTTTCAACCTTGCCGGCAAAGTACAATTCGGCAGCGGTGGAGACGCGGTCGCGCAGGATGGGGGTGGGGGTGCCATCCCGCCGCAACCCTGCCCCGAAGACAATCGCCACGCGGCGGGGCGGGACCTCGGCGAGGGGATACGTCTTCGGGCGGGCGTACAGGCCGGTCGTCAGGCGCGCCGCCAGGATCGTCAGGAGGGTCAGGCCAATCAGCAGGAGCAGAAGTTTTACAAGCATAAGGAAGAGACGGAAAAGCCGTTTTTTCAACACAGGGGAAATTGTACCAAAGAACCATCGGCCACGAATTGCACGAAGGAACACGAATTTTCTCGACATGTTTCGTGGAATTCGTTTCATTTGTGGCAAATTGCTTCTGCCAACACGCCAGAGGGAAACTAAAAAATCCCCCGCCCTCGGCGTACAGGGCGGGGGAGAGAGTCAAACGGTCTGCGAGAAGACCGTCTTTTCCATTGGGAGACTTCGGGCAGGCCTCAGGTGAGCCGCTTGCGGATTTCGGCGCTGAGGAAGTCCATTGCCCAGACGACGATGACGATGGCCCAGATGGCGGTGCCAGCCTGATTCCACTTGAAGTCGTTGATGCTCAGGTTGAGGTAGTAGCCGATGCCGCCGCCGCCTACAAAACCGATGATGGTGGAGATGCGGACGTTGATGTCCCAGTGGTAGATGATGTAGGAGATGAAATCCGGCACGATTTGGGGGACGACGCCATAGCGCACGGTGTGCAGAGGCGGCGCGCCGGTGGCTTGCAACGCCTCCAGCGGGCCGGGGTCTATGTTTTCGACGGCTTCGGAGAAGAGTTTGCCGAGCGAGGCGATGGTGACCACCGTGAGCGCCAAAAAGCCGGGGAAGGGACCAAAACTCAGCCAGAAGCCGAAGACGGTAGCCATCACCAGCGGGTCGTAGGAGCGCATCAGGTTGAAGAAGGAACGGAAGATGTAATAGACCACCGTTCCCACGCAACCCTTGCGGGTGATGTTGCTGGCCGCCAGGAAACTGAGCGGCGCGGCGATGATCGTCGCCAGGGTGGTGGAGAGCAGCGCCATGAAGATGGTGACAAACATATTGTCCATCACGTCTTTGAGCGCCTGGCTGGGCTTCAGCCCGCCGACGGGGGTGAGGGTATCCACCTCCAGGCGGCTGGGAACGCCATCTACGCTGGATTGGATGGGGCGCGCCTGCACGTCGTAGGTGAAGTAGCCGTTTGCATCGGTCTGGGTACGGATGGCGGTCATGGTGCGGCCATCGGGCAGGCGCCAGCGGATGACGACTTCGGAGTTGGGCTGCAGGTCGAAGCCTTGCAGGGTGAACGTTTCGAGCGGCGCGGCGCAGTTCACGCTGGGGACGAGACGCGGTCCATCGGACGGGAGCAGGCTCTCGGTCGGGGCCGAACCGCAGGGGATGGGGAAGGCAATCGAGATGGTGCGCGTCTCCACCTCGCGCGTGAAGACATCGGGCGTCAGGAAGGCGGTCAGCAGGTCTTTGCCTTTGGGCAGGTCGCGGAACAGGCGCGGAAAGTCGGCCTCGGTGACGCGCAGGGAAACGATAAAGGCGGCAATGACCAGTGCCGTGATGAGGGCGTTGCGGACGATGCGCGTGATGGGCATGTCACACCAGCCTTTCGCGCAGTTTGGCGCTGACGTAATCCAGCACGATGACAATGAAGGCAATGGCGATGAAGACCGCGCTCACGCCGCGCATATTGTTGACACGGATGAGTTCGATGAGCAGGAAGCCGATGCCGCCGCCGCCCACCAGGCCGATGACGGTGGCGGAGCGCACGTTGATGTCCCAGCGGTAGATGGTGAAAGCGGTGAAGGGCGGCACGATTTGCGGGATGACCGCGTAGCGAACAACCTGCAGCCAGTTGGCGCCCGTGGCGCGGATGGCTTCGATGGGGCCGGGGTCTATGCCTTCGATGACTTCGGAATAGAGTTTGCCCAGCGCCGCCACCGAGTGCAGGGCGAGCGCCAACATGCCGGCGAAGGGTCCCAGCCCCACGATGACGACGAAGATAATGGCAATGATGAGCGACTCGATGGAGCGCAGGATGTTGAGCAGAGTGCGCACCACCACATAGATGGCGTAGGTGACGGGGTTGCCGCCCATCAGGTTGCGCGCCGCCAGGAAGGAAAGTGGAATGGCAAAGACCATCGCCAGCCCGGTCGCCAGCAGCGCCATCGAAACGGTCGCCAGCGCGCCTTTCAGCACTTCGTTGCCGATGAAGGAAAGTTCATAGCCGCCGGTAGGGCGGTATTGTTCGAAATACACGCGGTGGAACTGCGGCAGGGTGGGGTCGGGCGCCGCTACCAGCGCGGTGGACGGCACGCGGATGGCAGCAGTGACGGCGCCGTTTTCATCGCTGGTGAGGGTGAGCATGGTGATTTCGCCCTCGCCGAGCATGAGCGGGTTGCCGATGGGGTTCTGCCAGTAGATGTTCGTCTCGGCGTTGGGCCACAAGCCGCTGGCGCTGACGATGAGCGTTTCTCCCACGCCGCCGCAATCGGGCATCACAAAGGCGGTTTTGCCCTCGTCTTCGCGGCGGGCGAGGGGCGGTTCGCTGGAACAAGGCACCTGCACCGGCACCCACATCTGATTGACCTCGCGCCGCGGCTGCACGAAATCGGGGCGCGCCATGGGGCGCAAAATGGCAATGGCGCGGTCAACGTTGGCTTTGCTGAAGTCAATTTCCACCACCTGCCAGCCAATGCCGTAGGCGGCTGCCAGCCCAAAAGCCAGCGGCAGCAAAATGGAGCGCGCCCGTCCGCCTGCCAGGCTGACCGCATCCCAAATATTCCAGACCCAAATCAAAATCGGCGAGGCGTACCAGAACGGCTCGCCATACCAGGCGGTTGTTCCTAAAATAAGCAGAAACCCCAGCAGGATGCCTACGCCGCGATAGCGCTCACCCAGCAGGAATTGCCCCAGCCCCGGCACGAACACAGACGCGAGTCCGCTTCGCGCGACGGGATGGCTGTTTGCTGTTTCCCTCGGCATTTTCCACCCCTCTCACAACGAAGCCGCGCGGACTTCCTGCGCCTCTTCGCCGTAGATTTCCTTGAATTTGGCACGGTCAATCTCCTGCGCCGTGCCTTCGAAGACTTTCACGCCGTCTTTGAGCGCCACCACGCGCGTGGCGTAGCGGTGGACAAGGTCTAAAAAGTGCAGAGAACAGATGACGGTAATCCCCTCTTTGTTGAGTTGTTCGAGGTATTGCAGAATCGAATGCGAGAGAACCGGGTCGAGGCTGGCGACCGGTTCATCGGCGAGAATCAGTTTCGGGTCCTGCATGAGGGCGCGGGCAATTCCCACGCGCTGCTGCTGACCGCCGGAGAGGGCGTCGGCGCGGTTGTGGGCTTTATCGGCAATGCCCACGCGGCCCAGCGCTTCGAGAGCGCGCTGTTTCTCTTCGGCAGGCCAAATGCCGAGCAGGCTCATCCAGGGATTGACGTATCCCAGCCGCCCGGAGAGGACGTTGGTCATCACGCTGGAGCGTTTGACCAGATTGAACTGCTGAAAGACCATGCCGATTTTGCGGCGGATGTTCCGCAATTCGGCGGGCGGCGCGGCGGTGATGTCCACCCCGTCCCAAATGATTTTGCCCTCCGTCGGGTCAATGAGGCGGTTGATGCAGCGCAGCAAGGTGGACTTGCCCGAACCAGAGAGGCCGATGACGACCAGAAATTCGCCGTCTTTTACATCAAAGGAGACGTTCTTGAGCGCTTGTGTGCCGTTAGGGTAGGTTTTGGATACGTTTTGAATTTGGAGCATGGGTGCCTCGATTTACCCCTCACCCCTGCCCCCCTCTCCCATTGGGAGAGGGGATGGGGGTGAGGGGGGTGCGGGTGAAAAAAGAGGGAGGACAAACTGTCCTCCCTCTCGGTTTCGAGATGGCTTACTTGAAGAGCGTGGTCGGGTCAATGCCGGAGGCTTCGAGGTAGAGGCGATACTCGTCATAGAACGTATCGTCCACAACCTTCAGACCTTCGATGCTATAACCGCCGCTCTTGAGCAGGGCGCGGCCCTCTTCGGTGCCAGCCAGGTCGAGCAGAGCCTGAGTGAGTTTCTCACGCATATCCGCCGGGACGCTGGCAGCATAGGAAACGTTGTCGTTCGGGATGAACGGCTCGGAAACCCAGACGATGATGACCTTGTCATTGACATCCGGGAAGTCATTGACAACGTTCGAGCGCGCATCAATAAAGGTGGCGCCGAAGTCACAGATTTCACCCTTGGGGCTGAGGTAGACGGATTTGATAACGGTGGGGTGACCCTGAACGAAAGCGCCCGTCTTCACCTTGATACCATTCTGCGCCAGCACGCCGGAGGGCAGGACATAGCCGGAGGACGAGAGCGGGTCGGTCCAGCAGGGTTTCTTGTCGGCAAATTGGGCGAGGGCGGTGGCGGCATCGGCAGTGGATTTGCCGGTCGCGGCATCATAGTAGGAAGTGAAACCAGCCTCAGCGTTGGCAACAAACTGGAAACCGTAGTGATCCGAGCCAAAGCGGATGGTGGCAAGCGCCACATCGGCATAGCCCTTGCCATGCGCCACCACGTACTGGGTGGGAGCAAGCCAGCCAATGTGAGCCTGTCCGGCGCCCATGGCTTCGATCATCGCGGCGTAGTTGGTCGGCACAACGGTCTTGATGGTGTAGCCGGTCATCTCGCTCAGTTTGGCGGCAATCGCCTCACCACCGGTCTGGAGTTCCTGGGTGGTGGCGGAGGGAGCCAGCGCCATGATGAGCGGGTTTTCGGGGGTGCCGAGTTCGGGCGCGGGTGGCTCGGTGGGAGCCGGCGCTTCGGTGGCTGCAGGGGCCTCGGTCGCGACCGGTTCGGGCTCCGGGGTGGGGGTTGGCTGGCAGGCTGCCAAGAGCATGGACAATGCCACCAGCGCAGCCAGGAGCAAGTACATTGAACGCACTTTTCTCATTTTTCTTCTCCTCTAACTGGAATGAATGGTGTTGAGGCAAACCGCCTCTTATGAGAAGTATGATACTCACTTTTGCGTTTGTAGGCAAGTATAAAATTAAGTCCAATTTTTGAGCTGCTCGCTGACTTTTATCAGGCATTTTGCGCAGTAAGTTTAAACGTGAATTCGGGATAAGAATTTTTCTCACCGCAGAGACGCAGAGAAAATGCCGCCAGTTTCTTGAGAAAACTCCGCGCCCTTTGCGTCTCAGCAGTGAAAATTTACAGTCGGTTTTTTATCCCGAAGTGACGTTAAGTTTATGAAAACGAGGCTTTTTATCTGTGACAATCTGTGAAATCTGTGGCGGATTGTTTTCACCAGCACCTTAGGTCGTCCGCCTTACTTTACCAACGAAGATAAATCCAACCCGGAGGCTTCTACATAATGCATGAACAGGGCGTAGAAATCGTCATTGACCGGTTGTAAGGCCTCAACCCTGTAAAGATTCTGCATCGCCGTCTGGCCTTCGGCTGTCTGTGTCAGTTGAGCCAACGTCTGCGTCAGGGTAAAGCGCACCTCATCCGGCATGCCGGAAGCAACCACAACTACTTCGTATGGGATCAGTGGTTCGATGCGCCAGATAACCTGCACGCGCCGATTGACATCTGGCAAATCCTGCAAAACGGCCGGCGACTGCCGGGCATCTATGACTGTGGCTCCAAAGTCGCAGATTCCCTGGGCATAAATGGACCGTACCACCGTGGAATGCCCTTCGACGAAAGCGGGCGGCTTTGTACGGACATTGTTCTCGTTCAAGAAACCGAGTGGAATGACGTAGCCGGCTGCCGAGAGCGGGTCATCCCAGCAGGGCTTGGCATCCTCAAACTGGGACAAAGCAGTCCTGGCATCTGCCGTGTTCTGGCCGCCGAGTTCATCATAGTACGTCACAAAGTCGCTGCGCACATTGGCGATAAACTGTGCGCCATAGACATACGTGCCAAAGCGTTGAGTTGCCAGGATGGCCTGCACATAGCCTTTTCGATAAGCATCGGCATAGGCAAAAGGTGGAAGAAAGGCCAGATGTGCGTTTCCCCGGCCAAAATCTGCTACCAGGGCTGTGTACGATTCGGGCCGGGTCACAACAATCGTGTAGCCGGTGTACTTGCTCAGGCCTTCTGCCAGCGATTTGCCATCGGCAATTTGCTCGGTTTGAATGGCCGGTGGAAGCGCGAAAACAATCGGGTTGGCAGGTGATCCTAAGGGGACAACTGTTGCCGTCGGTGCCGCTGAGGTCTCAACAGGAGTTGCCGGCTGGGTTGACGTCGGCGTAACTGTAGGGGCAGCCGGCGCAATGGGCAGATTACACGCCCCCGCTGTAAGGACAAGCAAAACTGACAAAAGTGAAAAATGTTTTGGCATGATTGAACCTCTTGTGTTTTCCACAAAAGAAGTATAATCTCTTCCACTATGAAAAACTGGCTTTCTATTGCGATCTTGGCGATAGTTGCTGTGGCCGCCTATTACATGGTGCAGTCTGTGCGTCAAAGCACGCAACAGGCCGTTGCGCCGTTGACGCAGGCCAACAGCGCCCTGCAAACTCAGGTGGCCGATTTGCTGCACCCCACGCCTACGATCATCCCGGATCCGGTGACCATCATCCACGAAGTGCGCGCCCTGGCCCGGCTGGAGACGATTCAATACACCATTGAGCAGGTCATCACAGCCGAACAGAATCAAGGCACACTGGATTTTCTCTTTGGCGACAGGTTGCTCTTTGTGGCGCACGGTTCGGTCATTGCCGGCATTGATATGAGCAAAATTGCTCCAGAGCACATGCAACTCCAAAATGGGACGCTGTACGTCACCCTGCCGCCGGCGGAGGTTTTCATCGTTGCCCTCGATAACCAGAAATCGTATGTCTATGACCGCGAGACTGGCCTTTTCACCAAGGGCAACATCAACCTGGAAGCCGAAGCCCGTCAGGCCGCCGAAGAAAAGATTTTGCAGGCGGCTTTGGACGATGGCATCTTGGATGTGGCTCAAACCAATGCCGAAGCCTTCTTAACCAAATTCTTTGACTCGTTAGGCTTCAAGCAGACCGTCTTCCTGCGTTCCAGATAGCGGCATCAGACGCGTTCCGTCCAGGACGGATGGGCATATTTCTCCTGCAGCAACATTTTGGCCCGTTCCAGTTCAAAGGGGGACAATTCGCCTGGCTGCAGGTTTAATCCCAGCACCGTTTCAAAAGCCCGGACGAAGGCCTGCGCGGCCGTCTCCCAGCCGATTGACCGTCCCAACGCGGATTCGACCGTTATCGCGCGCGTCAACAGGCGTTCCGCCGCGCGTTGACGCGCGGCCTCGTCGGGAAAGGACAAGGCCTGGGTAATGCGCGTCAGGTCTCCGGTCAAGGGAAGAGAACCGTGCTGAAGGACTCCTTCCCGTCGACGCGCCTGTGCCGAGCCAATCAATTTTTTCCCGCCAACCGTAATCTCATACGCCGAAGGGACTTCAAAACACACCGGCCCGCTTGAATTGGTGCTTGGGCCAGGGACAGCCTCCTTCATTTCCACACCCAGACCAAGGCTCTGCATGGCATGCATGAGGGCAGCCGCCAGCCGGTTGTAGGACTCAAGCAGGCTGCCTGACATCACAGGTTCGTGCAGCGGCGCGGTGACAGAGTAAGTCAGTTCGTCGGTATGCAGGATAGCGCGTCCGCCGGTAGGGCGGCGAACCACATCCCAGCCGCGCCCTTGCAAACGCGGCAGGTCTACATCGGCATAGGGTTGGGCATAGCCAAGCGAAAGACAAGGCGGCTCCCACGCATATAGCCGCAGGGTGGGCAGGGAAGACCCGCTGCCGGCAGCCTCCAAGCAGGCCTCATCTACAGCCATATTCCACGCCCCACGCCCCGGGGGGGTAATCAGTAAACGCCAGACAGGTTTTGACATCGGCGGGATTGTACTCGAAAACGGGTAATTTGAGAAAGACAGCCATCCGAATCTCTGCTATACTTGCCGTCAATCTGGCTGGATTCATTCAACCTCTGTACCCTGTGGCCGATTCTATGCGCCTCTCTGACTTTGACTACCACCTGCCTCCTGAATTCATCGCCCAGACCCCGGTTGAGCCGCGTGATGCCTCGCGCCTGCTCGTCCTTCACCGGGACACGGGCGCGCTGGAACATGCCGTTTTCCGCGACATTGGCAAGTACCTTCGCCCCGGCGACCTGCTGGTTTTGAACCAGACGCGCGTCATCCCGGCGCGGCTCTATGCCCGCAAGGAGAGCGGCGGGCGGGTTGAACTCCTGCTCCTGCGCCGCCGTGACCAACTCACCTGGGAGGTGCTGGCAGGCGGCAAGGGCCTGCGCGCCGGCATCCGGCTCCAGGTGGAGGACGGGCCGCAGGCCGAGATTCTCGAACTGCTCGACGGCGCCGGGCGGCTGATCCGCTTTGCCGAACCGATTGAGCCGTATTTTCCCAAAGTAGGCAACGTACCCCTTCCGCCCTACATCCATGAAACACTGCGCGACCCCGAACGCTACCAGACCGTCTATGCCCGCGAGCCGGGTTCTGCCGCCGCTCCCACCGCCGGCTTGCACTTTACCCCGCGCCTGCTGGACGAACTTCAGATGCAGGGCGTCCGCCTGGCCTACGTCACCCTGCATGTCGGGCTGGATACCTTCGCGCCGGTGACGGAGGAGAACCCCGCCGACCACAAAATCCACACCGAATGGTGCTGCCTCCCAGAGGAGACTGTTGTAGCCATTCAGCAGACCCGTCAGCAGGGTGGGCGCGTCGTTGCTGTCGGCACCACCTCGGTCCGCACGCTTGAAAGCGCCGCCTCAGGGCAGGATGAAATCTTGCCCTACAGCGGCCCCACCTCTCTCTACATCCTCCCCGGCTACCGCTTTCGGGTGGTGGATGCCATGATCACCAATTTCCACCTGCCCAAATCCACGCTGCTCATGCTGGTCAGCGCCTTTGCCGGGCGGGAAACCATCCTGAACGCCTACCAGGTTGCTATCGGCGCAGGCTACCGCTTTTACTCTTTTGGCGATGCCATGCTGATTTTATAATCCATTCCCAAGCCAAAACGATGTGCCCTACTGAACAACTTTACTTTGACGACCCACTCTGTTTGGAGTTTGAGGCCGAAATCATTGAGACCGTTGCCCTGCCTGATGGGCATACTGGCGCCATCCTGCCGCGCACCTACTTTTACCCGACCAGCGGCGGGCAGGAACACGACATCGGCACAATAGGTCCGGCGCAAGTTGTGGATGTTTTCAAAGACGACGATGACCGCATCATTCACAGCCTGAGCCTGCCTCTGACCATTGGGCGTTACCTGGCCCGCATTGACCGCGACCGCCGTTTGCGGCATATGCAGCACCATACAGCCCAGCATGTGCTTACCGGCTCATTTGTGGCCGTGCTGGGATTGGAAACGCTCTCGGCCAACATCAACGGCTACACCCCCTCTACCATTGACCTGGACGCACACCAGATTTCTGCAGCGGACCTGGGACGCGTTGAAGCATATGCCAATCAGATCCTGTTTGAAAATCGGACCGTCAAAACGTATTATGTCACCGATGCTGAAGCCGCCCGCGTCCCTTTCCGCAAACCGCCGGCCGTTTCCGGGCGCATCCGTGTTATCGAAGTAGATGGGTTCGATTATTCCGCCTGCGGAGGGACGCACTGCCCGCAGACCGGCATGGTGGGGCTGGTCAAAATCCTGCGCACCGAACGCGTCAATCAAAAACTGCGCGTCCATTTTGTGGCCGGTGCCCAGGCATTGGAAGTCTTTCAGGCCTGTCACGCGGTCGTGCAAGAAATCACATCGTTGTTAGATACCGGCCTGGACGGTCTGGGCGAAGCGGTGCGGCGTCAGCAGGAACGCCTGAAAACGATGGAAGTTGAGTTAGAAGACTTGCGGCGCGAGCGCCTGGAAAATGAAGCCCGCTTGTTGGCCGAGTCGGCCCGTCCGGTGGAGAAATGGCGCCTGGTCACTGCCCTGTTTCCCAACCGGCCGCCTGCCGAATTGCGTCTGCTAGCCGGTAAACTACGCGCCTTCCCTGGCCTGATCTCTTTGCTGGCGTCTTACGATGGACAGAAACTCTCCCTGGTGGCCGCCTGCGCCCCTGACAGCGGCCTGAATGCCCGCCTTTTGCTGGAACAACATTTAACCCCGCTTGCTTGCCGCGGCGGGGGAGATGAATCGCTTGCTCAAGGCGGCGGCCCGGTTGAACAGGCCGCGCTTGACCGGTTGTTTTCACAGACCGAGGAATATATCCGCCGTTTGTAAAGGTGTCACGCTACCGGCTTACGGCCTCAACCTCTTCGATGGCCTCTTGCAGCCATTCTACGACCTGTTCTTTTGACGGAATCCAGATGTCGTACACCAATTTCTCGTTGATGACCAGGCCGGGCGCAATCATGACCGGCGTATATTTGGCAATCTCAGCCGGCTCCTTGATTTCTACGATGTCCAACTCCAGGTCGGGATACTTTGGCCGTAAAACGGTCTGCGCCATCAACACCAGCCGGCGGACGGCATAACGCTGACGCGACTTTGTGCCCAAAATTTTGACCGAAATCTTCATTGCACCACCTCGCGGTACCAGGCCAGAATCTCGTCTTTTTTGGGTACCCGTCCCGAACAGACGACTTTATCGTTGATCACCAGCGCCGGCGTAAACAAAACTGGATATTTCTCAATTTCGAGGATATCCTCAATGTGTTCCAGCGCCACCTCCAGATCCGGCTTTTCCTGCAATAGGGCTTCCAATGCCGCGGCCGCCGCGCGTTCCAGAGAATAGCATTTTGCACATCCCGGCCCCAATACTTTGATGTTCAGCATTTTACGCTCCTTGAGATGTATCTGGCAGACGAGCGCCTTTGTTCTCGCAGGCTGCACATAAATCGGTCTTGCGATTCGTCCAGTAGTTCAGGCCGCAAACCGGGCAAGTAACCTTACGCAAGTTGCCGATTTTTTGCACCGGTTTGGGGCGCATTTCAGGGGGGAGACTGGCATAAGGGTCCTGAATGCAGGTGCAGGCAGGCGGGGGATTTTGTTTCTTTTCGTCCATCAAAATACCCTTTTACACGAAGGAGTCTACTGCAAAAAGGGCGTTTCTAACGCAAGGGCGCAAAGCCGCTAAGATTTTGAAGGTCTACTTTTTTATGCATAATCCGAAACCGAAAAACGACGATTTTGCATTGTAAATTGCATTTTCTTTGCGCCTTGGCGACTTCGCGTTGAGATTTTCTGTTTTTGCAGTGAAGTCACGAAGGAGAAGGTATCTGCTTTCTGGCTGCTATTCGTCCTCATCTAGTGCAAAAAGGCTTGTAGCCGCCGGCAGGCTCAGGATGAGCAGAAGCGTCATGATGATTGCTGAGGAGATGCACCACATGCACACGGCGCGGATGACAAAAGGCTCCAGGTAAGTGAGGTAAACCGAGAAAGCCACCCCAAAGAAGGACATGCCAAACATGGCCAACGCGGCCGGTTTTTGCAGGCGCGGGATGAAACGGCGTACCAGCCAGGCTGCTAACAGGGCCGCGTATCCCATCAGGCCCAACAATCCAACGGGCAGGAAGCCGAACAGCACGGCATACGGGCTGTTTTGCACGGCGTTGCAGTCCCCTACCGGGCCGCACGCAGCCGCGACATGCTGGGTCTCCACATACGTCAGGTAGCCCGCTACGCCCATGCCAACCGCAATCAGTGCCAGGAAAAGCCAGTCCAGCCAGGGCCAGGATGGCCATGGGATTTCGACGAAAAAGGCAACCAGGCTGAAGATCAACACGATGCACATCAGCACCAGGACCACGATGGCTATGGTGAATCCATTGGGGCGCGGCGGCCCTGCCTCTGGTAAGGGGACAGATGGCGGGGTTGGCTGCACCGCGGTGGGGGCAGAATCGGGACGCGGCGGCAGTAAAGGAAAGTCCACCCCGCCTTGGGCCAGATATTCTTCCACCAGGGTGGGGAGTTCGGCGGCAATTTGCCCGTTCACCAGGATGCGTTCGCCAACAATTGCCAGCGGCAGGTCAACTTGCTCACGCGGTACACCGTATCCGGCAGCCACCTGATACATGTATTCCACATCCTGCGCGCTGACGATGTCCACTGTGCGGAACTCCACCTGATCTCCATAGGTTGCTTGCAATGGAGCCAGCGCCAGGCGGACCATCTGATCGCAGGCGCTGCAATCCACGGTTGAGAAAATGATGACGCGTACCACCGCATCCGACGGGGGGACGGTTGGCGCGGCCAGCGAGGAGAATCCTTCTAGTTCCGGGATGTCTGGCGCGGGAACCCCGCCTGCCTCCATGTACTTTTCGATCAGACCGGGCAGTTCTTCTGGAATTTGCTGCGACCCAATCAGGACATGGTCGCCAATCATAAGGAAGGGAACGCCGACCTGCTGAATGCCCAGCCGGTTGGCCAGGGCGTAAAGCAAGTCTACATCGGCACGCGTGACCACTTCCACTTGGCGCAAATCAAAGGCGGGGCCGTACTGGGCCTGGAGGGGCGGCAGGGTCTGTGTGCGCACATATTCGCAGTGTCCGCAGCCGCTCATCCAGAAAAGTACGGCATGGACGACGCCGTCAGGCTGGGGGGTGAGCGCCGAAGCGACATCTTCGCCGCACAGGTGACAAACTTTGTACGTCGGCGAGGGCCGCGGTGTGGCTTGGGACGCGGGTGCTGCCTGGGCTGGCAATATGCTAAGGGTAAACAGAAGCAGGCCGAGGGTCAGGAAGAGAAACGTGCGTTTTCGCGTCATCATACAAAGAAACATCTCCAGGAAAGGTGGCCGGAAAGGGCTGGGAAGCGTCTGAAGATTCCTTAACACAAAGCCGCAGGGACGCCAGGTTGCCTACCTTTTTGGGAAACCTTTGCGGCTTTCAGACAGGACAGTCTCTGAGCAAACTTTGCAAGGTTGTCAGACAGCGAAAAGATTATACCAGCACTTCCGTTTCTGCCTGCACAAACTGACTGTTGTACAATTCCGCGTAGAAACCGCCTTTGGCCAGCAAGTCCTCGTGCCGGCCCTGTTCCACGATGTCGCCTTCTCTCACTACGAAAATCCAGTCGGCATCGCGGATGGTGGAAAGGCGATGGGCGATGATGAAACTTGTCCGCCCGCTCATCAGGCGGCGCATGGCCTCCTGAATGAGCAGTTCTGTGTGGGTATCTACCGAACTGGTGGCCTCATCTAAAATCAAGATGGGCGGGTCGGTCAGAAAGGCGCGCGCGATGGTGAGCAGTTGCTTTTGGCCGGCGGAGATGTTGCTTGTCTCTTCGTTGAGTACCATCTGATAGCCGCCCGGCAGGGAACGGATGAAGTGATCGGCATGCGCCATCTTGGCGGCGGCGATGACCTCTTCGTCGTTTGCTTCGGGGCGCCCGTAGCGGATGTTTTCCATGATTGTGCCGTTGAACAGCCAGGTATCCTGTAACACCATGCCGAATTGACGGCGCAGGTCGGCGCGGCGGTAGGCACGCACGTCGTGACCGTCCACCAAAATGGCGCCGTCGTTCACGTCGTAAAAGCGCATCAGCAGTTTGACCAGGGTGGTCTTGCCGGCGCCGGTTGGGCCGACGATGGCCACGCGCCTGCCAGGCTCAATCTCTGCCGAGAAGTTTTTGATCACCTCTTTCTCCGGGTTGTAGCCGAAGCGCACGTTTCGGAAGGCCACCTGACCGCGAACGCGCTCAACGGTCACGGGCGTTTCGGTTTCGCGTACCTCCTCGTCTTCTTCCAGAAATTCAAAGACCCGTTCTGCTGCTGCAGCAGTCTGTTGCAGGATGTTTGAGATGTTGGCCAACTGCATCAATGGCTGGTTGAAAGAGCGTACATACTGGATAAAGGCCTGAATATCGCCGACAGTGATGACCTTGCGCACGGCCAGGTAACCGCCCAGCACGACCACGCCCACATAACCCAGGTTGCCCACAAAGTTCATCATCGGCATCATAATGCCCGAAAGGAATTGGGATTTCCAGGCCGACTGGTAGAGGCTGTTGTTCATGCCGTTGAACTTCTCGATACTGCGCTGTTCCATGTTGAAGGCCTTGACCTCTACATGCCCGCCGAACATTTCCTCGATATGGCCGTTGACATGCCCAAGGGTATCCTGTTGCTGGCGGAAGTACTGTTGAGAGCGGCGGACGATGAACTGCACAATTAACAGCGTAAGCGGGATGATGAGCAGGGCAACCAGTGTCATTTGCCACGAGATGCTGAACATCATTGCCAGCACGCCTGTCACCGTCACGACCGAGGTGATGATTTGTGAGAGACTCTGGCTGAGGGTCTGATTGACCGTATCTACGTCGTTGGTGATGCGTGAGAGCACCTCGCCATGATTGGTTCCGTCAAAGTAGCGCAACGGCATGCGGTTGATTTTTTCGGCAATGTCGCGGCGAAAGCGGTAGGTGATATCCACTGCCACGCCGGTCATGATCCAGCCCTGAATATAGGCCAGAATTGCCGAAAGGGCATACAGCCCCAGGGCGGTTAGCAGGATCTGGCCGATGGCGGCAAAGTCAATGCCCGTTCCGGAGCCGGCAATTTGCCCCATCACACCCTCAAAGAGTTTGGTAGTGGCGTTGCCCAAAATTTTGGGGCCGAAAATGGAAAAGACGGTTGAGGCAATGGCCAGCACGATAACGATAGAAGTCACCAGTTTGTAAGCGCCAAGGTAAGCAATGAGTTTTTTCATTGTCCCCTTGAAATCGCGCGCCGATTCGCCTTTCATCATCGCCATTGGGCCGCCGCGTCCCATCGGGCCGCCCATCATCGGGCCGCCGCGCTTCATTGGGCCGCTTGCAAGTGGGCGGTTGTCATGGCTGCCAGAAGGTGCTGCAGGTGTATGGGCGCTCATGCTAACTCCTCCTGACTCAATTGCGACAAGGCAATATCACGATACACGTCACAAGTCTCCATCAATTCATGGTGCGTGCCTTTCCCGACAATGCGGCCCTCGTCCAGCACAATAATCTGTTCAGAGCCTTTGATGGTAGCCACGCGTTGTGAGACGATAAAAATCACACTTTGGCCGACATGTTTCTTCAGGGCCAGGCGTAATGCGGCGTCGGTCTTATAATCAAGCGCCGAGAAACTGTCATCGAAGATATAAATTGGGGCCTTTTTGACGAGTGCGCGGGCAATGGCAAGACGTTGACGCTGCCCGCCGGAGACGTTTGTGCCGCCCTGGGCGACTTCGGCTTCGAGTCCTTCGGGACGGGAGGCGAGAATCTCGTTTCCCTGAGCAATTTCTAAGGCCCGCAGCAACTC
Source organism: Chloroflexota bacterium (assembly GCA_019873735.1). Taxonomy (GTDB): domain Bacteria; phylum Chloroflexota; class Anaerolineae; order Anaerolineales; family Villigracilaceae; genus DSXF01. Next base: position 17,512 of record JAIOAQ010000026.1, read on the forward strand.
TTCCTCGCTGGCGTTCTCGCCGCCAAAGCGCAGGTTGCTTGCAATGCTGCCGCTGAACAGGTTGCTGCGTTGAGGCACATAGCCGATCTTCGCGCGCAGTTCGCTTTGCGGCACGTTGCGGATATCCACGCCGTCAATCAGGATGGCGCCCTCGCTCACGTCATAGAAGCGCGGAATCAGGCGCACAATGGTGGATTTCCCCGAGCCGGTGGTGCCGATAAAGGCGGTTGTTTGACCGGGGCGGGCGGTGAAAGAGATGTTGTGCAGCACATCTTCCTCCGCATCGGGATAGCGGAAGGAGACATTGCGGAATTCCACCTCGCCGCGAAACGGTTCGGGGAAGTGCTGCGGCCGAACAGGTTCGATGACGCTTGGCCTGGTTTCCAACACTGCAGCAATGCGGTCTGCCGAGACGGAAGCACGCGGCAAGATGATGAACATCATCGACATGAACATGAAGGCGAAGAAAATCTGCATGGTGTATTGCATGAAAGCCATCATATCGCCCACCTGAAGTTGAGAGGCTTCAATTTGCCGGGCGCCTACCCAAATCACCAACAGCGAAACGCCGCTCATCAGAAACATCATCAAGGGCATCATGATGACCATCACGCGGCTGACGAACAGGGTGTTTTCTGTCAGATCGCGGTTGGCCTTGTCGAAGCGTTGCTCTTCAAACGCTTGACGATTGAAGGCGCGCACCACCATCATGCCGCTCAGGTTTTCGCGCACAACACGGTTCAGGTTGTCAATCAGGGTCTGGATGCGTTTGAATCTGGGCAGTGAGACGGCAAAAACGCTGAGGATGATGCCCACCAGGATTGTGACCATCAGGGCAATAATCCACCCCATGGAAGGGGCTGTATTCAGGGCGCGAATCAGTCCGCCCACGCCGATAATCGGCGCGTAGAAAACCATGCGGATGATCATCATGGTGACCATCTGCAATTGCGTCACGTCGTTGGTGGCGCGGGTGATCAGCGAGGCGGTGGAAAATTTCTCGATCTCGGCGCTGGCAAAATCGGAGACGCGCACAAAAAGCGCCTGACGCAAATCACGCGCTGCGCCTGCCGCCACCCGTGCTGAGGTCAGGCCAACCAGGATGGTGGCCGTAACCGAGATGAGGGTGATAAGCAGCATTAACGCGCCGGTGCGCAGGATGTAGTTGCTTTGTACTGCGGCCATGTCTACCCCCAGGGCCTGATATTCTGCTTTGACGGCGACGATGCTCATTTGGGCGACCATGTTCGTGCCAAGCGCAGAGAATCTGTCCTGAATGCCGGCAATCATCCGGCTGCGCTGCGCGGCCGGGATTTTGCTCAGCATTTCAAATGGGTTCGCGCCTGGCGGCAATTTGGAGAGATCGAAGCCCATCCCCTGTCCCATGGCTGCGGCTTTGGCCGGGTCGGCCAAAGCCTGCTCGAGGAAGGAAACGGTCAACAGGCCGCGCGCGATGACCGGTTGGAGAGAATCCAGCGTCGCCGTGTCTTGAACCTGAAGCACGTAGAGCGGTTCACCTTTCAGGGCGGGGTATTGCTTTGCGATGTCGGCGTAGTCTGCATCGTCCGGTTCGACGCGGCGATAAGCCTGTTCCACCTGCTTCTGTTCGTCGGCGGTCAGGAACAAGGCTATGCGCTCGTAGGTCTGTGCGCGCATGGCGGATGGAATGGCGCTTGCAATGCCATTTTGTTGAATGCCGATATTGACGATTTTCGAGAGGTAATCGGGCAAGGTCAAATCGGCATTGGCCTGCACAAACAATAAGAGAATGGCGGCCAGGATGGGAAGGGTGTAACGACGAATGTAGGGGAAAAGTTTTAGCATTTGTGATTGGGTTTCAGATGTGGGGTATTCACCGGGCGTTGAGCCTGAGGGATTAATCTCCCTGCCAGGCCGCTGTTTCTGCATCCAGCAGCGCGGTTTTTTCGATAAGTAATTGGAGAGCAGCGTTGACCTGTTCCTGCTCTTCGGATGTGAGCAATTCGGCCAGGCGTGTCAGCCAGCCCTGACGGGCAGCCATGCTTTCCTGAATGATACGCTGTCCTTCGGCTGTGAGCGTAATCAGTTTGTTGCGGCGGTCGTTAGGGTCTTCAGAGCGGATGACCAGGCCTTGTTGCACCAGTTTTTCCAGCAGTTGACTGGCAGCGGCGCTGGTTACGCCCATCTCCTCGCCTAAATCAGAGACGCCGCAAGCGCCTTTATGGTGAATGCGAAACAGGGCATTCAATTGCGCCATCGAGTAGTTTTTCTCTTTGGCATAGAGGATGAAATTGCGCATGGAATGACGCATGATAATGCGCATCCACTCGTGCAGGGTTTGGGCCAGAGAAGTCATGATTCTTTATCCCGTTTAATGATTAAGCGAGTTGAAATATAAAGACTTGTTCAAGATTTGTCAAGGGGAAAGCAACAGGTCACGCTTCAAGCGCGACCTGTTACTGCTGTAATTTCTGGCCGATAAATGCGTGTCTCAGCGAACGATGACTGCATCCAGCGTGGCCCGCGTCCTTTTGAGGCTGGGCATGAACACCAGTTTGAGCGTGTGCTGGCCTGGCGAAAGTTGCCCGGGGTACTCCCATTGCTGCTGGTAGATGGTCGTGTTTGTTTTCTGCTTGATCGTACCTACCAGGGAGCCGTCAACGTAAACGTTTACATCCTGACAAGTGGGGCAAGCCGTATACACAATCCGGAATGACTGCCCTGAGAATACCAGTTTGGCCGTTGCACCTTTCTGGGTGGTAAGCCGGTAAGCGCCGTTGTAGGCCCGAGCATCGGTTATCTTTTTCCAGCCTGAAGAATAGACGATATTGCCGTGACTGTCATCGTATATCGTCTCCGTTTGCGGTTCTGGGGCTGAACCCTGGCAGGGTGTCGTGCTGATGGAACTGGTCTTGGCTGTCAGATCCACGCGCACGCAGCCGTTTTCAAAGGCGCGCTCCCAAACGCCGGTACTTAACTGGTATTTAGGTCCCAAGGCTTTGCCCAAATTGACGACAGGCGGAGGGTAGTATTCGGCATAAGCGCCGTTGTAGTGGGCAAATTTGTAAAAAGTATGGGTTGCGTCATTGGCAATCAGCAGCGCGCTGGCGTAGACGAACTGATTGGCAGCCGCATTTGGCTCTGCAATCTGAGCAATCAGAAGCACCTTTTTGCCGGCGTCCAGCCATCTTTGGGCCACATCCAGGTCAGATTGGAGCGGCTGCAGCGTTCCCCAGCCGGTCATCCAGACTTCAGAGACGGCGCCATCCAGGCAGGGTGCATATTGTTCCCAGACGGTCGGCTCGTGCATGCTGGTGAGGTTGCCCCACGTCTCTTTCCCGGCTGATTGAAGCGCGGCGTGAATCTCGCATGCAAATCCAAGCATGGCCTGGTCATAATCCGCTTCGGAGGGGTACTCTACCGGCAGGCCTGGAGCCGTCACCTGTCGCCAGCCGGCGCGCAGGTCGTCCAGAAAGCCGCCATCCAGGTTGTGCTGAGCGATTTTCTCTAGCAGCCGTTGAGCGGTGTAATGCCGGATGAACTCATCGGCCGGATTGATTAAATAGACCGCGCCGCCGTTTCCCAATTCGTACGAACGCTGGCCGTTGGCCAGGTGCAGGAACATGTTTTCGGTAGGCACCATTCCGTATAGGGGCGTCCCGTTTTTGATGGCCTCCAGAATTTCGCAGAAAGTGAAATCCACCGTCGCCGAATTGCTGTAGTAGTTTGTATCTGCCCATTGGGCAGGGGTACAAACTGAGCCGGGCGCCGCAAGCCCTGCCGGACCGTTGATGTTCTTGGCATTGAAGTAGATCAGTTCATTGCCGCTTCGGCCGGGGTAATTGGCCATTTGATTTCGGGCATAGATAATCAGCCCAAATTGCGCCTCAATTTGGGTGTTGGAAAGAAGCACTCCCCCGCTTACCGGCGGCTCGTTGACAACGGCTTCGCCCACAATGCTTGTTGGGACTGTCTCAAGTTTTGAAGACGCCTGTACGCCAGGCAGGCTGCCCAGACTCAGGCCAATTACAACCAGTAGGCTGATGAACCGATAAACTGTTTTGTGCATTTTTTATCTCCTTGACATTTACAGGCAAAAAAACTACCTGGGCGCGCCAGGTAGTTTTTTTGCCAAAGATTTTCGGCAACCTGGCAATCATAGTAGATGAACTACGTTAGACCCGTGGTTTTGCGTCCCCGGCTTTCGCCGGGTTTGCCTTTATCGAATTTTGTTAATTGTGCAGATGACAGATAGCGAGACTGCCATTTTCTTGCATTATTCAATGCAATCGTCTTGGTGGGAATAGCCCTGGAGTACTGAATCGGGTAAAATATGGCCAAACTTTACATTACTGTTAATTGCATTTCCCCCAGAGAAGAGGAACATTTTCCCTGATTCGCATTCCCCATCTACTACTGCACCGCACGCGTCCCGAAGAGGGAGAAGATAAGTCCTCCGGTGGCACGAGCCCCTCTCCCTGGTAATACTACCTGACAGGGCAGGCGGGCAGGGGGGAGGGCAAAAGTGGCAAAACCCAACCCTCGGATTTTGAGAAAGCCCTGAAAAATGCACTGAGCCTCGTTAACAACCCGCTAAATCCGGCCAAACCATCGTCAGGTTTTAACCGGGACTTTCGTAAAAATCAGGTAATTGCCTACCCTTAACCCTCCCGCAGGTTAGAATGGGGCCGGCAATCATGGAGACGTCTTCTGGCTTGGACATTGCGCCAAAACCTGCGCGAGGGTAGGTAGTTACAGAATTGGACAATTTTTGTTGAAATTCGTGATACAATCATTCTGTTGAGATTTCAAGCCGTGAAAGATATCAAGCGTCACCTTTTTATTCTGTTCTTCTTCGTCATCCTGATTTTCAACTTGGAACGCCTGGATTTCCAGGACGTCTCAATTGTTAACTTCAGGCCGTATTTTTATTTCCTGATTATTGTCAATCTGCTACTCATGCTGGTTTGGCCACCTCTGCAAAAAACGCCCGTCTACATCTTGTTGAGTCTGTGGGGCGCAATTTATATTTCGCTCTGGTTATATTTTTCGCGTGGCCGCGCCTTGACCGAGAATGTGCAAATTACGGTACTTGAATTTCTGTTTTTGGAAGCGACGGTCTGGCTATTGCACAGCCTGGTTGACAAGGTAGGGAAGACCGAACTCATGGTAAATACCCTGGTCTTAGGTATTTTCCCCGGTCGTGTGATGACCATGGAGGCAGCTGCCGTTTGGATAAAAAATGAGATGAATCGCGGCCGCCGCCATAATCGGCCTCTCTCTGTGGTGGTACTTGACCCACAGAATTTGGACCTGGATGCGGATTCGGCTTTGTTGCGTCAATTTCAGCGCGATGTCCTTAAGCAATTTGTACTGGCCCGGCTTGGACAAATTATCAGCGATCAGGTCCGCCAGACAGACATGATTATCAGGGGCGAGGATGATAAGTTCATTGTCTTGATGCCTGATACCGACAAAGGAAGTTCATCTATCACTACCGCGCGTATTCTGAACGAAATTCAGGCCCGTTCTGGCTCTTCTGTTCGCTTTGGGATTGCATCGTTCCCCCAGGATGCACTTACTTTTGAAGAACTTGTTCACCGCGCAACCGTTAATCTCTCTTCGCCGGGTGATATGGTTCCTGAAATATCACCTGCGGTTACATTTTCCTCTTCTGTTGCTTCATCAAACGAGAAAGTGTCCAGCAAATCATGAGCACCTCTTCTGTAGTGCTCCAGAATTGCAGTTGGCTTTTGTCATTAGATCCCCGCAAACGTATTTTTACTGGCCGGGCCTATTTGCGTGCCAAACGCGTGTTTGACCTGACTCTGACGTTAGCCAGTGCACCGTTGTGGCTGCCCCTGATGGGTTTAATTGCCTTGTTGATTTGGCTGACATCTCCCGGCGCGCCGGTCATCTTTACGCAGTTGCGGACAGGAAAAGGCGGCCGGCGGTTCAAAATGTATAAATTCCGTTCCATGGTGCCGAATGCCGAAGAACTGAAGGCCAAATATGCCCATCTGAACGAATTGCAGTGGCCCGACTTTAAAATTACCAACGATCCCCGCATCACACCGCTGGGGCGCATCTTGCGAAAAACCAGCCTGGACGAACTCCCCCAACTTTTTAATGTCCTACGCGGCGAGATGAGCCTGGTCGGGCCGCGCCCGACGTCCTTCGGTGCAGAAACGTATCGCCTATGGCATACAGAAAGGCTGGATGTGGTGCCCGGTCTAACCGGTTTATGGCAGATTGTCGGGCGTGGTTCAATGGAATTTGACGACCGCTTGCGGCTGGATATTATCTACATTGAACGCCGTAGCCTGTTGGTCGATTTTTTGATTCTTCTCCACACCGTTGTCGCTGTCTTTAATCAACGCGGCGCACATTGATCCCCTTTGAGAACATTGCTACACGCGAAGAATCGTGCTGGCCTTGAAAGGCCTGCTTATCGTATGTGTTGTCTACCAAGCGCAGTTCCAAGAAAGGAAAACTTGTATGGAAATCAAACTTTATTTCAAGATGTTGCAACGCAGTTGGTGGCTTGTGGTGCTGACTGCCCTGGTTGCTGTGGCAGTGGCGTTGATTGCCGCTTTATTTGCTACGCCTCTGTATCAGGCTTCGGGGAGGTTTATTGTCTCACCGAACCCGGCTTTGCTCAGCGGCGGCGGGAGCGTAATTGACAGCCTGGCCACGCTGGACAAACGCTCAATCATTACCACCTATGCCGAAATTCTGAAAAGCCCGCGCATTTACCGCGAGGCGCTGACTGCGTTAGGGCTGACAGAGGCCGATGTAGAAGATTATATCTTTAACGCCATTGTCTTGCCGGATACGAACATCATCGAGTTCTCTGTGCGCGGCCCCGACCCTGTGCGGGCGACCGCGTTGGTCAATAGCATCGGGGAACAGGGCGTCCGGTACGTCAGTAACCTCTATCAGGTCTACGACATGAGTCTGCTAGACCCGGCGGTGGTACCGGTTGAACCGGTTTCCCCTCAACCGCTTCGCAGTGCAGCCGTGGCTTTGGTAGTTGGCCTGGCTTTGGGGATTGCTTTGGCCCTGACACGCGAACTGCTACGCGCCCCCATTACGCAGTTTATGCAGCAACGTGAACTGGACGACGCCTCTCAGGCATTGAAACGATCGGCTTTTGAAGAACGGCTGGAGGATGTGGCCTTTGCTTCGGCCAAGGATTTCTCGCTTTGTATTGTGCACCTGGATGGATTGACAGAATACGTGGATATCCTTCCTAAATCTACCATGTCCAACGTCCTTCAACATGTTACGCAGATTCTGAAGAATCAACTGCGCGGCAATGATTTGGTCGGCCGGTGGGGCGATGCCGATTTTGCTGTTCTGCTTTCGGAAACGCGCGGCGACGCGGCAATGAACACGATGGAACGTGTCCGCACGGCGCTTTCTATTCCTATCCGGCTGGATGTTTCTGGCGAAGACCTGGCGCTTGACCCTAAAATTGGCATCGCAGAGTATCGTGTTGGCGATACGGCAGAAAGCCTGGTGGAAAACACCAACTGGGCGCTCGAAATTGCCAAGAAGGGTTCCGGTCTTCACTTGCTGAGAGCAACTGAACCAATCTAACACCATTATCACGGCTTCAAGATCTGCAAGTTGTACGCGAGAGGATGGACAGCATGTCCATAGTGACTAATTTGAGCAAGCAAGCGGGCAATTCCCGCCGTTCTGTGTTGTTCTTTGTTTTGCTGGCCATTTTGGCCGGCGGAGCGGCGGGAATTTTGGTGCTGAAAATTGATCAACCCGCCTACATTCTGGCCGGTTTGGTTGGACTGGCCGTATTTGCCGGGACCATTTTTTCGGTTGAATTAGGGCTGTTTGCCCTGATTTTTCTGACGTATACGCGCCTGTCGGATATTGCTGTCCACATGCATAACGCCCCATCCATTGCAAAGTTCTTTGTAGTCCTGCTTGTGGTTGCCATCTTGATTCGCTGGGCGATTTTTCAAGAACGCCCTCAGGGCTGGGTGCGGCCGGCGATCCTTTTGGGCTTATATGGCCTGGTAGGCGTTGCATCTATCATCTCGGCCAATGATCCGACCCGTGTCTGGGAGACGATAACGGACTATCTCAAGGATGCAATCATTGCCCTGGTCGTTGTCATTCTGCTCCAGCGGGGCGAGTCTTTTCGGCGGGTGATTTGGGTATTGTTGATTGTGGGCATTTTCCTGGGCACGCTTTCAGCCTATCAGGCCCTTACGCGCGACTTTGAGCGGTCGTTTTGGGGTTTTGCCCAGGCCAAGTTGATGCAGATTGTTGGCGAAGCCAATGATTATCGCATTGGTGGCCCCATCGGAGACCCCAATTACTACGCTCAGATTCTGGTGGTGCTGGTGCCGCTGGCGCTGGAAAGATTCATCCATGAGCGCAAGTTGATCCTGAAATCTTTGGCTGCCTGGGCGCTTTTGGTGACTATCTTCTCGATTATCTTCACCTACTCGCGCGGTGGTTTTCTCTCCATGATTGTCGTCCTGGTGTTGATGTTTTTGTTTTTCCCGCCGCGGGTATATCAGGCGCCGATTTTTATTGTTTCCCTGCTGGTGATGGCCTATTTTGTGCCCTCCAATTACTTTGAAAGGGTATTGACCCTGCGCGATTTCTTAACGCCAAACCGGTCATTGCACGCAGAGGATATTTCCATCCGCAGCCGCACCAGTGAGAATCTGGCTGCCTGGGAGATGTTCAAAGATCATCCTTTCCTGGGAGTCGGCTGGCGAAACTATCCGCTGCTGTATGTGGACTATGCTAAGGAGATTGGGCTCGCACCTGAAGCAGAAGAACGCTCGGCTCATAACCTGTACCTTGAAGTGGCTGCCGAGACTGGCGCATTTGGCATCGCCTCTTTTGGGTTGATGCTGGGGGCCTCCCTCTACTCGCTGTTCAGTTCCAGAAAGAAACTCTTGCAGGCTGGCTTCAGGCGTTATGCAGAGATGATTACCGCCTACGCGATCGGTTTGATAGGCTATCTGACGGCAGCCTTTTTTATCCACGCGGCTTATCCGCGTTATCTCTACCTTCTGCTGGGTATTGCGCTCTCTGTACCCATGATTGTTAAAAACGAATTGGCGCTGAAGACGAAAGCCGAATGACTCTGGATACCGTTCCCGCTTCTCAGACCGAACTGACCCGCAAGACTGTTAAGGGCGTCTTGTGGTCGTCGTTATCCTTTGCCGGTAGCAAGGGGGTCACTTTCCTGGCAACCATGGTCTTGGCGCGCCTGTTGGCCCCGCAGGATTTTGGTCTGATGGCGCTGGGATTGGTGGCAATCGGTTATCTGGAGACTTTTGGCAGTTTAGGTGTCGGGAATTTTGTCATTTACAAACAGGGCGAGGAGGAGAAAACAGCCAATCTGGCTTTTACACTTGGCCTGACGGTCAACACCCTCTTGGCTGTTGGCGGCTTTTTGCTGGCGCCGTGGATAGCAGCCTTTTTCAACCAGCCCGCCCTGACGGATATTCTGCGCGCCCTGTCGGTTACCCTGCTTCTGATGCGTTTGGGCAGTATCCACGAAGCCCGTTTGAAAAAGTCCCTGCGTTTTCGCAAGACTTTCTACCCCGAACTGGGCAAAACCGTGGCCAAGGCAGCCACCTCTATTGCTCTGGCATGGCTGGGATTCGGCGTCTGGAGCCTGGTGGCCGGGCAAATTGCCGGCAGCATTGTCCTCAGCGTCATTTATTGGGTAGTAAGCGGCTGGCGTCCTCGGCTGGTTTGGGATTGGGCCGTTTCCAAAGGCATGTTGGGATATAGTTCCCAGATTATCCTGGTTGAAATCATGGGGATGCTACAGAACAACATTGATTATCTGATTATTGGCAAACGGCTGGGTTCTGAGCCGCTTGGTTATTACACCATGGCTTTCCGCATTCCTGAATTGCTGATTGTCAATATCTGTGTGATTGTGAGCAACGCGCTCTTTCCGGCTTATTCGCAGTTGCAGACCGATCGGGAGGCGTTAAAGAAAGGCTTTTTGGTAACGCTGCAATATGTTTCGCTGTACACCATTCCGGTTGGGATTGGGCTGTCCATCCTGTCTGCGGCCTTTATCCCCCTTGCGTTTGGAAGCGGCTGGCAGCCGGCGGTGCCTTTGATGCAGGCGCTGGCCGTTTATGCACTGTTTTATTCTCTCAGTTTTAACGCCGGTGATGTGTACAAAGCCACCGGTCGGCCCGACATTTTGAACAAGTTGAGCATTTTTCAATTACTCCTAATTATTCCCTTGTTGTTATTTGCCTCCGGTTATGGGATTTTGTACGTGGCCCTGGCGCAGGTGGCCGCCAGCGCCGTGCTGATGTTGGTCAAGTTAATGGTCATCAAGCGTTTGATCGGTCTGCGCCTGGAAGAGGTGATTTCTGCCTTGCGGCCGGCAGTTTTGGGCGGGCTGCTGATGCTGGCTGTTTTGGTGACCCTCACCTGGCTATTGAGCGGCGTCTCTGCCTGGGCGCAGGTCTTCATCCTGCCGCTGGCAGGCGGGTTTGTATATCTTGCCTCCATCTGGCTGATTCATCCACAAACGGCTCGACAGGCTGTCCAACTGTTACGCAGCATGTGGCCGGGCAAACATTCTCAGGCGGTGGAAAATGTTTGAGAGCGGTGGCCAGGCACAGGCGGATTTGCGCTGGATTTTGCCTCTCCAGAGTGGCGAGACGGCGTGGCTCTATGGCGCTGCGCCGGCGCTTGAAGCAAGTCTGGAGTCTGTCGGCGTGAAAGTCCGCCGGCTTGACCCTGCCAATGTGATGCCGGCGGCCGATCACTTGCTGGCGCCCAATATCGGCGCCAGAGAGGCAGAGATGCTCATCGGTCTCGGCAAGCAGGCCATTCGTCCCGGAGGATACGTTTTGCTCGGCTTGCGTAATGCCGCTTTCCTGGGCGGTCTGATCGGGCGGTCGTCTGCAGATGGGACACGTTTGCCTGCTATCCTTCGGCGGATGAAAGCGGCTGAATTCGCGCCGCGCTCAGTTTTCGGCGTCTTCTACTCGTTGGATGAGCCGCGTTTCCTGGTATCCCTTGAAACCAGGCAGCCTGCGCGTTACTTCTGGGAGCGGTTGTACTTGCCCCCCTCCCGCTTTGCCTGTTGGAAAAAGAAACTGGCCATCTTCCTGGCCGGGCTTGGCCAACAGGCGTGTTTGTACAGCGCTTTTGTTTTGACGGCGCAGAGGATGCAGGCTGAATGTTGATTGAATTGCTTCATCGACTCGTTACCGAATGGGCGCCTGTGCTTGCCAGGCAGGGCGTAGAACTGCGCGCGCCGTTGCAACTGATAAAAATTGGCGATCCTACCGCACAAGCCCAGAAGGTAACGGTTTTGGTTTTTGAGAAAGGCGAGGCAGAGCCTCTTCTGGTTCTCAAGGCTGCGCGAGGAGAGACCTACCGGCAGTTCTTGATGGCCGAATATCAGGCGCTGACCGCCCTGGCCCCTCGGCCCGACTTGGCCGGCAGAATCCCGTTTCCGCTTGCCCTCTTTGAGCATGATGGGATTCTCGTCGTCCTGGAAAGGACCTTGCCGGGTGTTTCTCTTTTGGAATATTTGCAGATTCGCGCCAGGAGACGCCCGTTTGAAGCGCGTCAGGATTTGATGTGGGCATGTGATTTTCTCTTGCGCCTTCGAAAATCTACCAGGCTGGGACAGGTGCTCCCGCCTTTGGATGTGCAGGCTCGGTTAACTGCGCTGGAAGCAGCCCATGGCCCGCTGACATTGCCGTCTGGTTACCTGAACTGGCTGCTGGAGCAGGAAAAAGCATTCAATTCCACCCGCCTGCTGCAGTCTGCGGGCCACGGCGACTATTGGCCGGGTAATTTGCTGCTGACCGCTGAAGGCGTTGGCGTGATTGACTGGGAAGGCTATCGCGAAAATGCGGACCCGTTTTTTGACCTGTTTTTCTTTCTTACCACTTACGTGCTTGATTACCCGTGGCTTGGCTGGCAGGACTGCGCTCCCGAAGAGGCTTTTGCACGCGGCTTTTTGGAGCATAACTGGCTGGCAGAGATTGTGCGCGAAAACACCCTGGCCTATTTTGCCCAACTTAATCTAACCCCCACCCTGGCGGCCTTTGCTTACCAAAATTTCCTCATGGAAATGTCCATCCCCGGCGCAATTGAGCATGATCCGCGCCGTCCGCCGCAATATGAACAATGGTTTTCTTTTTACCGGCATTTTGTTTCCAGCCCGTTTAATGTGCTGCAATGAACCAGACTTTGCGTGTTGTCCAAATCATTGATGACCTGGAAATCGGCGGCGCCGAAAAACTGGTGGTCAGCCTTGCCCGCCAGGCCGGCGCGGTTGGCCTCGACCTGACCGTTGTCAGTCTAAATTCGGCTTCCGACCAGGTGATTTTGGACGAACTGACCGCCTGCGGCGTAAAGTATGACTTTTTCCCGGCGGCTCACTTGCTGAACCTGAAGCGCTTCTTCAGCCTGATCCGTTACCTGCGGCGCGGCCGCTTTGACCTGGTGCAGTGTCATCTGGGATATGCCAACATTGTCGGCGTTTTGAGCGCCCGGCTGGCGGGTTTACCGGTTATTGCCACCCTGCATTCAACCGGCAACCTGGCCGATTATCCGCACCCCGCCATTTTTTGGCTGGAAGGCCAGATTCTGCGCTGGCTGGCACAGCGCGTGGTGGCCGTTGGTCAAACCGTAGCCGATGCTTTCCGTCCCCGCCTGCACCCCAAGGAGATTCGGGTGATCTTCAACCCGGCCCCCTCGCCGATGTCATTTACTTCGCAACAGCGCCGCGCCGTGCGTCAGGACCTGGGGATTGATGTCTCCTGGCCGGTGCTTATCAGTGTAGGCCGTTTTGCTCCCCCAAAGGGTTATCATGATTTGGTTGAGGCGCTTGCCTTGCTCCGGGAGACACATCCGCATTTTGTCATGCTGATGGCCGGCGATGGCCCATTGTTTGACGAGATCCGTCAGGCTGCTGTTCAAAAGGGACTGGAAGGCCAGATTCGCTTCCTCGGCTTTCGGGATGACGTGCCGCTTCTGTTGGCCGCCAGCGATATCTTTGTCAGTTCCTCCCATTGGGAAGGCCTGCCGCTGGCTGTTCTGGAAGCCATGCAGGCCGGCTTGCCGGTTGTTGCCACCGGCGTGGGCGACATCCCTTATGTTGTCGGCCGCGATGCCGGCATCATTGTCCCGCCGCATGCGCCGCAACATCTGGCACAGGCCATCGCCTCCTTACTTGAAGCGCCCGGCCGGCGGGCAGAAATGGGACGCGCGGCACAGGAGCGCGTCCGCCAGGAATATGCCCCCCAGGCCTGGATGCAAAAAATGATGCGTTTATATGCGGAAATTCTCCCGCCGGGAGTGTCACTCGTATGATGACCGCCCATCCTGGCCTGCGTATCTTGATGATTAGTCACGGCTATGCCCCGCGCATCGGCGGCGCTGAGCGACAGGTAGGCGCGCTCTCCTCGCGTCTGCGGGCTCAAGGCCTGGATGTACAGGTGCTGACCCGCCGCCTGCCCGGCACGACGGCTTATGAAGTGCTGGACGACGTGCCGGTTTACCGCCTGCCCGCGCCTGGTCCAAAAATAACGGCCTCCATCATCTTCACGCTGGCCTGCCTGAAACAAATCGGCCGCTTGAAGCCCGATCTGATTCATGCCCACGAACTGATCTCGCCTTCGACAACGGCTTTACTTGCCAGGGCTCTTTACGGCATTCCCACGCTTGTCACCATCCATGGCAGCGGCCAATCCAGCGAGATCTATCGTCTGCGCCGCCGGACGTTTGGCAAAGCGCGGCTTAAATTGCTTTGCAAATACATGGACATGTTTGTTGTCATCAGCCAGAAGATCGCGGCAGAACTGGACGAGGAGAATGTGCCCGCAGAACGGCGCATTCACATCCCCAACGGCGTGGATACGGCTCAATTTAACCCCGTGCCTGCTCCCGTTAAACGCAGCGTGCGCGTTGCCCTGGGATTGCCCGTGGACGCCGTCATCGCCGTCTATATCGGGCGGCTGGCCCCCGAAAAGAATGTCGCCCAATTGGTTGAAATCTGGCCGGCTGTCCATGCTCAGGTTCCGCAATCCGAACTGGTCATTGTGGGTGGCGGACCGCTGGAAACCAACTTGCGCCAGCAGGCCGGCGCAGGCATACGTTTTGTTGGCTTTCAGCAGGATGTGCAACCCTATCTGACAGCCGCCGATGTCTTTGTCCTGCCATCCAACGCAGAAGGCCTCTCCGTCGCCTTGCTAGAAGCCATGGCCAGCGGGCTGGCGGTGGTGGCTACGGCTGTCGGCGGCACGCCCGAAGTCATCGCGGATGGCGAGACGGGCTGCCTGGTCCCGCCGGGGGATGGCTTGGCATTAGCGCAGGCCCTGCTCAAGGTCCTGCAAGACCCGCTCCTGCGGGAGCAATTGGGGCAGAATGCTCGCCGTCGGGTACAAAGCGAGTATGCGCTTGAACAGGTTGCACAACGTTTGGCTGACTTGTATTCGCATGTAGTCAAAAAAGGCAAATGACATGTTTGGCATATTTTTCTGGCTTTGTGTCTTGTCGGTTGTATATGTGTATGCCGGCTACCCGTTTCTCATTGCCCTGTTTGCGCATCTGCGCCCGCAACGGCATTTTTCACATTCTATCGTGCCGTCGGTGACGCTGCTGATTGCTGCCTACAACGAGGAACGCGTCATTGCTGCCAAACTGGAAAACTGCCTGACTCTGGATTACCCGCCAGAGCGCTTGCAGATTTTGGTTGCTGCTGATGGTTCGAATGATCGCACGGTGGAAATTGTAAAATCCTACGCCGGCCGCGGCGTGGAATTGAGTTATGCCCCAGAACGGCGCGGCAAACTGGCGGCTATCAATCGCGCCATGCAGGCAGCACGCAACGAGATTGTGGTTTTCTCGGATGCGAATAATTCGTATGACCCCCATACCCTGCGCGCCCTGGTTGCGCCCTTTGCCGATGAGCGCGTCGGCTGCACGGCGGGCAGTAAAGACATTATTGCTGCCAGTAGCCGTCTGGGAGATGCTGATAGTCTGTATTGGCGCTATGAGTCGTTTGTCAAGAAACAGGAAACGCGCCTGACGGGCTGCTGTGTTGGCGTTTCTGGAGAAATTTACGCCATTCGGCGGGAACTATATCATCCGCTGCCCGACAACGTGATCAACGATGACTTCTTTATTGCCCTGAGCATCATTCAACGAGGCTATAACGTGGTGTATGTGCCAGAAGCAGCGTCTTGTGAAACTGTCTCGGCCAGTGAGCGCGATGAGATTATCCGCCGCACGCGCATTGTGGCCGGTCGCTATCAGGCGATGATTCTTTCTTTGCGCAAGTTGCCCTGGTGCCGGCCGTTGATTGTCTGGCAGATTCTGTCGCACAAATTTATGCGTCCGCTGGTGCCGTTTGCCATGCTGGGCGCACTGGCAGGCAACCTGGGAGCGGTTTGGCAGCCTCCGAGAGAGGGTCTTCCCGCCTGGCTTTCGCTTGCCCCGCCATATGGCTGGATTTTCCTGGGTTTGCAAGCCGGCTTTTATCTGCTGGCTTTACTGGGCAAAAGGCTCAAAATAGGTGGTCTGTTGGGCAAGGCGCTCTACATCCCCGCCTTCCTGGTCAACAGCAATTATGCCGCTCTTCTGGGTTTATTCCGTTACCTTACAGGTCGTCAGACTGTTCTCTGGGAAAAAGCCGCCCGTCTCGATGAGGCGAGGTAACCATGTATCATATTCATTCACAGAAAGGAGGGACGCCGGTTCTGGCGTCCAAATAAAAGCAATGAAAAAACTGATTTCTCTTCTCCTGTTAGCGTTTGTTGTTGCTGCACTGCCGCTTAGCGGTCAAAACGTGCAGGCTGCAGCCGCCACCGATCAAATTGTTCTGACCTTTAAGGAACTTGGTGCTCCTACCACCTTAATGCAAGGTCCATTCTCTTCTGAACGCCTGCGCTTCAGTTTGCCGGCCAACTGGGCATTGCAAGATGGCGCCGAAATTACGATCGTCGCCAGCGCCTATTTTGCCGGAGAAGGCATGCCCGGAGCGACCTTGAACGAATACACCGGTGCGGTGTTGCAGGTGTCCTTTAATGGGCAGTTAATTGCCAGCCAGCCTCTGCGTTCGGGCAACGATATCGTTTACCGGCTCAAGATTCCAGCCGAGACGTTGAATAACGTTCGCTCGGACGGGCGTCATGAAGTCGGCCTCTTCCTGGATGCCGGCATTGACTGCGACTATGAGTTCCATCACACCTTTGTCGAAATTTCTGGCGCTTCTTCTATCACCCTGCCCTATGCCGAGACCGCCATCCCGATGGACTTACGCCGCCTGCCGCGCCCTATCTTTCAGCCCGACCTGGTAGTGCCGCGCAGCGCCGTCCTGGTGATGCCGGATGCTCCCTCGGCCGATGAGTTGCAGGCTGTTTTGAATGTCATGGCCGCTTTTGGGCGCATGTCCAATCGCGCCCTGGCCCTGACGGCCGTGCCGCTTGGCGGCTTGACCGATGCCGTGCGCGGCGAATCGGACCTCATTTTTGTCGGAAAGGCCGCCTCGCTGCCTATCCTGGCCCAGCAACCTTTGCCGGCGCCCTTGAAAGGCTCGCGCTTTGATTTTGCCGGTTTGCAGGAAAGCGACGGCCTCTTGCAAATGGCCGCCTCTCCCTGGAATAGCGGACGTA
The DNA here is from genome assembly GCA_019873735.1 of Chloroflexota bacterium. Classification (GTDB taxonomy): domain Bacteria; phylum Chloroflexota; class Anaerolineae; order Anaerolineales; family Villigracilaceae; genus DSXF01. The sequence continues at coordinate 34,146 of JAIOAQ010000026.1, forward strand.
CCATGTTGATTGTAGGCGGCAACAGCGATGAGGGTGTAGTCAAGGCTGCACAGGCGCTGACGACCGGCAACTTGCTCACCTCTATTCGGCCCGATGTCTCGGTAGTTCAGTCTGTTAACCCGGTGATTCCGGCAGGTATCCAGACGGCCGATCAGGCGCAATTGACCTCTGCCGATGTGAAACTGTCCGACCTGGGCATCGCGACGCAGACTGTGGCTTTCAACTCATCCACTGCGGGTACGGGAAGCATTTATATCAACTTTATCGTTCCGCCCGGCCTGGTTCCGACCGAAGGCGCCTACATGGACCTGGTTTTCAGCAACTCGGCCCTGATTGACTATGGCCGCTCTGGGTTGGCCGTGTACCTCAACAATACGCTGGTCGGCAGTGCTCGTTTCTCAGATGAGACATCAGAAGGCGGCGTACAGCGCATCAATTTGCCGGTCAGCGCTTTTCGACTGGGTGAGAATTTGCTCACCATTGATGCCGGCCTGATCCCCCTGGACAATTGCGCCAGCCCTACTTTTGACAATTTATGGGTGACGGTTTTCTCCGACTCCAGCCTGCACCTGCCTATGACGGCAGCCACAACCCAGCCGCTATCCAGGCTGCGTAATTTGAGTGACTATCCTGTGCCTTTTACCGACGACCCGACACTCGGGACGACTCTCTTTGTCCTGCCGGAGAAGGATCCTCAAGCCTGGAAGACAGCCGGCGCTTTGGCATACGACCTGGGCGGACGGGCGCCCGGCGCGCTCTTCAATCTGGGTGCTGTCTTCAACAATGTACCGGAGGATCTGCGTCTCGCCAAAAACTTGATTGTGGTTGGCCAACCGGCTCAGTTGCCCGTTTTGTCTGACCTTGCAAACAGCCTGCCGGCCTCGTTTGAGGCAGGCAGCAATGTCGCCCTGCTGGACAACCAGCACGTGATTTATCGCATCTCGGCCGACAAAAGCCTGGGTTATCTTGAACTGCTGACTTCACCCTGGAACGACCAGCGGATCGTGATGGCGGTTTTAGGCACTACACCCGAAGGGATTGCCTTTGCCGGTAATGCCCTGACGGTTTCGGCCATTCGCACCACCCTGAAAGGCAACTTTGCTGTGATTGACGGCACGGCTTCTCTGGTGGCCGATACGCGCACCGGCACTGGAGGCGGGGCCCTGGCTGCTGGCCTGGGGACGGATATGACCGTTCAGCCCACGCTGGCGCCCGTCTTGCCGGCACAAGCCCCTCTGCAGGTGAAAACCGGCAAAGACATGATACCACTTGCGCTTGGGATTGTGGCAGCGCTCATCATTGTCGTCATTGTGCTTGCCATTTGGCTGAAAGCAAGGGGACAGAAGTCTGCATAACCGAAATTGACTGTCTTTGCGGCAGCATCACAATCCATTGCAGGTGCCACTGCAGCGTAAAAGTCTAACCGCCGATTTCCCCTTTTTTGGTACGACGTCACGGATTAGCACGGAACAAAAATCTGTGCTAATCCGTGCGCGTCTTTGGCAAATCATTTTGGGTAGCCTTGCTCCTGGGGGCGGTTGTTCTTACACTCCTCTTATTGACGCTCTTCCTCAGGCATGTTATCATTGATTTCGCAAATTTAGCACTCTAGCCCGTTGAGTGCTAAAAACGGTGAGCCTATGACAGATTTGACAGAACGCCAAAAAACATTGCTCTTGCTGGTCATCCGGGACTATATTGAGACGGCGCAGCCGGTAGGCTCTCAGCGCCTGGTTGAGCACTTCCATCTGGGGATGAGTTCGGCAACCGTGCGCAATGAAATGGCTGCCCTGACCGAGATGGGTTACCTGCGCCAGCCGCACACGTCGGCAGGACGCGTTCCCACAGAGGAAGGCTATCGTTTCTTTGTGGGTGAACTGATGCACCAGGTGGATCTGCCGCCGGCGGTTCAGCACACGATCTCTCACCAGTTCTTTCAGGCCCGGCACGACATTGAACAATGGATGCGCCTGGCTGCTTCCATCCTGGCCCACCAGTCTCAGAGCGTTTCACTGGTCACGGCGCCGCATGCGGAAAAAGCGCGCTACAAGCACCTGGAGTTGATTTCTACCCAGGGGCGTCAGGTTTTGATGGTGCTGGTCCTGGTCGGTGGGGAAATCAGCCAGCAGATCCTGACTCTAGCCGAACCGGTAGCGCAGGAGCGATTAAGTCAAGCCGCGAACGCACTCAATCGCCTCTGCGCAGGCCGCTCTGTAGAAGAAATCACATCACAGCCGGCGCCTGCCGCCGCCCTTGAAAAGGACATCCTTTCGATTGTGCTGCAGGATATGCGTACAGCGGATGAACGTGTGGCAGGTGAACTTTACATGGACGGCCTGACCAATGTCCTGGCGGAGCCCGAATTCACGACTGCAGACGAAGCCCGCCGAGCCTTGCGCTTGCTGGAAGAACGTTCTACGCTCCAGGATTTATTGTCGCGCACGATCATGAATAGCAATGTGGGCGGCTTGCAGGTGTTAATCGGCGGCGAGGGCGGCTGGGAAGAACTTCGCCAGTGTTCGATGGTATTGGCGCGTTATGGCGTGCCCGGCCTGGCAACCGGGACGCTGGGTGTGCTGGGGCCAATGCGTATGCCTTATGCCCGCACTATTCCCACCGTCCGCTTCATGGCGGACTTGTTGAGCGAGTTGATCAATGAAAACATAGCAGGAGAAGGACAACATGCCGAGTAAAAAACAGAAACCAGAAACCGCAGCCGAATCTGCACCAGAGCAGCAACCGGCGATTTCTAACGAAGAATTGGATGCACTGAAGGCGCAATTGACCGAAGCACAGGCAAAAGCCGATGAATACCTGGATGGCTGGAAGCGCGCACTGGCAGATTTTGATAACTACAAGAAGCGCGTCGAGCGTGACCGTGTGCAGGATATTCAAAATATCAAAGCCGAGATCATCAGGCACTTTTTGCCGGTGGTAGATGACCTGGAACTGGCACTGCAAAACCGCCCATCCGATCCGGCCGGCGAAGCCTGGGCCAACGGCATTGAGTTGATCCTGCGCAAATTGCAGGGGATTTTGCAGGCGGAGGGCCTCCAGCGTATCGAAGCCGAAGGCCAACCCTTTGACCCGCTTTTCCACGAGGCGATTTCGCAAGAACCTGCCGAAGGCGTGGAGAGCGGCATTGTGATTGGGGTTGTCAAAAATGGCTATACCATTGGAGACGACAAGAGGGTTGTTCGCCCGGCTGTGGTGCGGGTGGCAGCATAATTTTGGTTTGGGGTAATGACGCAGAAAAGATGAGGCGCTTTTCTGCGGCCCGCTAGGAGACTACATGGCGAAAATCATTGGCATTGACCTCGGCACCACCAACTCCGTTTGCGCCGTGATGGTGGGAACGGAACCTGTCGTCATTCCCTCTTCTGAAGGCGACCGGCTGGTCCCCTCGGTTGTGGCTGTCAACAAGAATCATGAACGCCTGGTTGGACGTGTGGCCCGCAACCAGATGCTGATCAATCCACAGAACACGATTTTTTCTATCAAGCGCTTTATGGGGCGCAAAGCCAACGACCCGGAAGTGGAACGCACCCGTCTGCGTGTCCCCTATCTTGTGACCGAGGCCGCAAACGGCGATGTGCGCGTGGTCATGGATGATAAGGAATATTCTCCCCCCGAAATCTCGGCGATGATTCTGGCCAAGATTCGCAAAGATGCCGAAGCCTACCTGGGCGAGCCGGTTACGCAGGCTGTGGTTACAGTCCCTGCCTATTTCAATGATGCTCAGCGAAATGCGACCAAAGACGCCGGCAGAATCGCCGGTTTGGAAGTCCTGCGCATCATTAACGAACCTACCGCTTCTTCGCTGGCCTATGGCCTCGACCGCAAGAAAAATGAGACCATTGCCGTTTATGACCTTGGCGGCGGCACGTTTGACATTTCCATCCTTGACGTGGGGGATGGAGTGTTTCAGGTGCGCTCTACCAGCGGCGATACGTTTCTCGGCGGCGACGATTTTGACCAGCGTATCATGGAATATATCGCCAGCGAGTTTGAGCGCGAAAACGGCATAGACTTGCGCCAGGACCGTCATGCGCTCCAACGTCTGCGTGACACTGCCGAGAAGGCCAAAATTGAGTTGTCCACCGTCATGGAGACGGAAATCAACCTGCCCTATATTGCGGCCGACGCCTCCGGTCCCAAGCATCTTGTGCTTAAACTCACCCGCGCAAAACTGGAGCAAATCACCGCTGATTTGGTCGAGCGGACACTCGCGCCTGTCCGCCAGGCGCTGGCCGATGCCGATTTGACGCCCGATCAGATTGACGAGGTTGTCCTCGTCGGTGGGATGACGCGCATGCCGGTGATCCAGGAGGCTGTGCGCCGCTTCTTTGGCAAGGAACCGCATCGGGGCGTCAATCCCGACGAGGTGGTGGCCATAGGCGCTGCCATTCAGGCCGGGGTGCTGGGCGGAGATGTGACCGACGTACTCTTGCTGGATGTCACGCCGCTGACCCTCTCGATCGAAACGCTGGGCGGGGTGGCCACCCCATTAATTGAGCGCAATACCACCATTCCCACGCGCCGCAGCCAGGTCTTCTCAACCGCCAGCGACGGCCAAACGCAAGTTGAAATTCATGTGGTTCAGGGAGAACGCCCGCTGGCAGTAGACAACAAGACTCTGGGCAAGTTCATTTTGGATGGCATCCCTCCTGCGCCGCGCGGTGTTCCGCAGATTGAGGTCACCTTTGATATCGACGCGAACGGCATCTTGAAAGTGACGGCAAAAGATAAGGCGACCGGCCGTTCTCAGCATATTACCTTGACGGCTTCTTCCGGTCTTTCGCCTGAAGAGGTGGAGAGAATGCGCCGTGAAGCCGAAACCCACGCCGAGGAAGACCGCAAACGCCGCGACCTGATTGAAGCCCGCAATCAGGCCGATACCAGCCTGTATGCGGCCGAGAAGGCGCTTTTAGATTTCGGCAGCAAAGTCCCGGCTGCGGTTCGGGATGAAATTCAGGTTTGCGTAGACGAACTGCGCCGTGCCAAAGACGGGGAGGACGCGGATTCTATTCGCAAGGCAGTGGCGATTCTTGACCAGGCTATTCAGCGAGTCGGCGTCAGCGTGTATCAGGGTCCGGAAGTGGAAGCAGGCCGGGGTGAGTCTGAACCGTCGGACGGTGTCGTAGATGGCGAGGTCCGAGAAGGCTAAAAATGAGTCAACGCGATTATTATGAGATTCTAGGTGTTCCCCGGAATGCATCGCAGGATGAAATCAAGTCTGCATTCCGTAAACTGGCGCGCCAGTATCATCCGGATGTCAGTCAGGAGCCAGACGCCGAAGAAAAGTTCAAGGAAATCAATGAGGCGTATGGTGTTCTCTCAGACCCGCAGAAGCGCGCCCGCTATGACCAGTTTGGCGCTGCCGGGCTGGGAGATATGGGCGGCTTTCATGATTACACGGTGGATTTTGGCGACTTGTTTGAGGGCTTATTTGAAAGTTTTGGCTTCTCTACCGGCCGCCGGACGCGCCGGACGCCGCGCCGGGGGCGCGACATCCAGTATCAGGTAGAACTGACCTTTGAAGAGGCCGTCTTTGGCGTTGAAAAGGAAGTTGAGATTACCCGTGACGAGGTTTGCAGCCGCTGTGGCGGCAACGGCGCCGAGCCTGGCACCTCCCCTCAGCGCTGTTCGACCTGCGGCGGCCAGGGTGAAGTGCGTCAGGTGCGGCAGACTTTTCTGGGCGCGGTGGTGCAAACCGGTGTGTGCCCTACCTGCAACGGGCGGGGCGAGACTATCCCAACCGTCTGCAAAACCTGCCGCGGTTCCGGCCTGGAACGCAAGACGGTTCGCAAAAAGGTCTCTATCCCGGCCGGCGTGACGGATGGCAATCAGGTGCGTTTGCCGGGGGAAGGTCAACCGGGCACCCTGGGCGGCCCGAATGGCGATGTCTATCTCTTGCTCAGCGTCCGCCCGCATAAATTCTTCAAACGCCGGGATGACGATATCCTCCTAAATCTGGACATCAACGTAACGCAGGCGGTTTTGGGCGCAGAAGTGGAAGTGCCTACTGTGGATGGTACTGCCAAACTGACCATTCCGCCGGGCACGCAGCCTGGCAGGGTCTTTACGCTCAAGGAACGTGGTGTGCCGCATTTGCGCCGCAATGGACGCGGCGATCAATTGGTGATTGTCAATGTTGAGATTCCCACCAAATTGAGCAAAGAGCAGCGGGAACTTTTTGAGAAACTGGCAACGACCATGGGCACCTCGGCGCGGCCGAAGGAAAAGGGTTTCCTGGAATGGTTGGGTGATGCGCTGGGAGGCTCATGACGAACTGGCTGGAAGTCTCTCTGACCGTTAGCGGCGAACTGGCCGAGGCTGTGGCCGACGCCCTGGCCCGATACGCCCCCAATGGCGTGGTCACCGAACAAGCCGTTGACTTTGTCAACGATGAGGATGAGGGCACGCCGGTCGGCGATATCACCGTGCGCGCTTACCTGCCGGCAGATGAAACCCTGGAAGAAACGCGTCAGAAAATTGAGCAGGCGCTCTTTTACTTGGGGATGATCCAGCCTTTGCCGCTGCCGGTCTATACGCCTGTTGCCGATCAAAACTGGATGGAGGCCTGGAAAGCGCGCTACCAGCCTATTCCTGTCGGCAGACGGATCATCATCATTCCCGCCTGGCTGGAATCTCCAGATGCAAACCGCATCGCCGTCAAAATTGACCCCGGTATGGCCTTTGGCACCGGTACTCACCCGACCACGCAATTATGCCTGGAATTGATAGAGCAACTTCTTGAGCCTGAACGGCAGACTCCGGGCCGCGACTGCACGGTGATAGATGTGGGCTGCGGTTCCGGCATCCTCTCCATTGCTGCCCTTAAACTGGGCGCAAAAATGGCCCTGGGCGTGGATATCGATCCTGCCTCGGTGCAGGCCAGCCTTGAAAATGCCAGAACCAATGGCATTGGGAGTGAATTGGTGATTGCTCAAGGCTCGGTGACTGAAGTGCTGGCAGGGGAATTCCCTCTCCGGCAGGCCTCGCTGGTGCTGGCCAATATCCTTGCCCCGGTTTTGATTCGCCTGCTGGATGATGGCCTGGCCGATTTGCTTCTGCCCGGCGGCACGCTTGTCATGTCGGGCATTCTGCGGGATCAGGCCGAGGCCGTCATTCAGGCCGCGCAGTCCAAAGGCCTGAAGCAAACCGCCTGGCGGCAGATGGACGACTGGGTAGCCATCGCATTCCAACCTTAAACCTTCCAACCTTGCACCCTTTTTGTGCTATCATATCTGCAGGAGTCCTATGGAACGGCGCCGCTTTGTTTTTTATCTCCTGCTCAACATCTTCGTCTCAGCCTGCGTGACCTCGGCCATCCTGTTCTGGTACGACCGGAACCAGCGCGCCGCGGCGCCACTATCTGCCGCGCCTGCTCCGCTGCCGGCGGGAGAAGTTGCCACCCCGCCTGCCCCGGCCGCTTCCCTCTCGGTGGAGATTGTCAGCATTGTGGGCGCCGGCACGCTGAATGCCGAAGCGGTCATGATTCGATATACCGGCGAAGGCGAACTCAACCTGGCCGGCTGGCAATTGCGCGATGAAGACCTGAACACCTATAAATTCCCGGCTTTGATCCTTTACAAAGGGGGAGCCGTCCAGGTGCATACCTCGGGCGGCATTGATACGGTGGTAGACCTGTATTGGGGCCGGCGTGAACCGGTTTGGGAATCGGGCGAAGCCGCTTCCCTGATCGACCCCCAGGGTGTCGTCCGGGCTGTTTATGCCGTACCCTAGCAAAATTATCTCAGTCTCTGTGAGCCAGTTATGAGTCAGGCACTTTACCGTAAATACCGTCCAAAAGGCTGGGCCGAGGTCATTGGCCAGGACCACGTTGTTCAGACTTTGCGCAACGCCATCACCGGCGGCCGAGTCGGGCATGCTTACCTGTTTGCCGGGCCGCGCGGCACCGGCAAGACAACCGTTGCGCGTTTGCTGGCCAAGGCCGTGAATTGCCTCGACCCGGAGCCGGCCAACCGTCCTTGCAATGCCTGTGATTACTGTCAGGCGGTTAATGAAAATCGCTTTCTTGACTTGATTGAAATTGATGCCGCCTCACAAACCGGCGTAGAAGACGTGCGCGACCTGCGCGATAAGATCAATTTCACACCCACGCAGGGCAAATACAAAGTCTATATTATTGACGAAGTCCACATGTTTTCGACCCAGGCGTTCAACGCCTTGCTCAAGACACTGGAAGAACCACCGCCGCATGCTATTTTTATCCTCGCCACCACCGAGATCCATAAAATACCTGCCACCGTACTCTCACGCTGCCAGCGCCATGAATTCCGCCGCGTGCCCGTGAGTGAAATTGTTGCCCAACTCAAGCACATTGCCGCAGGAGAAAATTTTGAGGCCGAGGAAGATGCCCTCAGCCTGATTGCCCGTCAGGCCGCTGGCGGCCTGCGCGACGCCATTTCCCTGCTCGACCAACTGGCCTCCACCGGCGGCAGGATTACCCTGAACCTGGTCCAAACCGTCCTGGGGACGGCCACCAGCCAGACCGTGCTTGATTTGATGGATTCCATCCGAGATGCCCGCCCGGCTGCCGGCCTGGAGGCGATTCACAAAGCCATCGATTCGGGCACCGACCCGCGCACCCTTGCCCGTCAGGTGGTGGACTACCTGCGCGCCCTGATGTTCTTCCAACTTGGCAACGACAAACAGGTGGAAGCCACCAAAGAGATCGCCGACCGAATGGCCGACCATGCCCGCGCCTTCACATCATCAGATGTCTTGCGCATGCTCAAGGCCTTCAATGCAGCCGCCATGGATACGCGCGGCGGCTGGCAGCCCTCTTTGGGCCTGGAACTGGCGCTGGCCGAAGTGATGGAACGTCCCGCTTCTGTGCCTCCGGCCTCGCCGGTAACAGAATCTCCGTCCCAGCTGACCTCCCGCGCCCGGACTGCGGCGGCTCCGCCTCCGACCTCTCGGCCGGCCCCCGTTAAATCAACGGAATCTTCCCCCCCGTCCGCGCCCGAAGCGCCCGATCGCGGCCCCCTTTTTCAGGTACGGCATGTGCCGTCCGCTTCTGCACCAAAGGATCAACGTCCTGCTGCCCCGCCATCCGGCAATGCCGATATTGCCCTGGCGCAAATCCTCCAAGTCTGGAAACAGGTTGGCAAGATCGTCAAATCTGCTAACCCTTCTTTGATTGGCCTGCTCAATTCCTGCAAGCCTTTGGAAGTCAGGCAAGGCACGCTATACCTCGGCTTTGCCAGCGACGTGTTGGTAAACAAAATGAACCAACCCGAGGAGATTGAACTCACCCGTCAGGCCTTGCGTGAAGTGCTGGGAGTTGACCTGGCGATCAAGTGCGTCGTTTCTGGCGGTAAGACGCCTCCTGCCGACATCGTCCCCGGTGGAATGGTGGCCGCCGCCCTGGAAAACGGCGGTGAGATTGTGGACGTGCAGTGACAGAAAATTTTAGACAAATGAGGTAAAGCATGGCCAAAGGTTTCAACAAAATGCCGTCTGCAGGCGGCGGTGGTATGATGCAGCAACTTCAGCGCCTGCAGCAACAACTTCAGGAAGCCCAAGAGCGCCTGGCAGTAGAAACGGTCACTGCCACGGCCGGCGGCGGCGCAATTACCATTGTGATGACCGGCGATCAGCATTGTCAGTCGGTCACCATTGATCCCGACCTGCTCAAAGATGCAGATGCCGAAATGCTCCAAGACCTGGTGCTTACTGCCGTCAATCTGGCGTTGGACAAGTCCCGCGAACTCCAACAGCAATTGATGGGGCCGCTGGCAGGCGGGTTGCCGTTTTAGTATTTATACACAAGTACACACCTACTACACAGTTAAATCTGTATGTGCGTGTACTTGTATACCTGTATACCTTTATTCCTGTATTCCTGCGTACCCCAATGATTCTCCCCGATCCTCTCCAAAAACTCATCAACGCCCTGGAACGCCTGCCCGGCATTGGGCCGAAATCCGCCTCCCGGCTGGCATTCTTTCTGCTCCGTTCTGGGGATGATTTGGCCGATGAACTGGCCCAGGCATTGCATGGCCTGAAAGAACGCGTTGCGTTTTGCCAGGAATGTTTCAACATCACCAGCGCCGGACGGGAACACTGCGAAATCTGTGATGACCCGCGCCGCGACAGCACCCTTTTGTGTGTGGTGGAAGATGCCCTGGATGTGCTCAGTCTTGAGCGCACGGGCGGATTCCCCGGCAAGTATCACGTTTTACATGGCGTCCTTTCCCCCATCGAAGGCATTGGCCCGGATGACTTGAAAATCCAGCCGCTGATCGAGCGCGTCCGCCGCGGGGGAATCAAAGAGGTCATCCTGGCCACCAACCCCAGCATGGAAGGCGACGCGACGGCCCTCTACCTGCGCCAGCGCTTAGAACCGTTTGGATTGCGCGTTACCCGCCTGGCGCGTGGCCTGCCGGTTGGCGGAGACCTGGAATACGCCGACCAAAACACCCTCCTGCGCGCCCTGGCAGGCCGCCAGGAAATGGATTGAAGTTTTCCCCTTGAATATCACCATTCTCACCTACGGCTCGCGCGGCGACGTCCAGCCCTTCCTGGCGCTGGCGCTTGGTTTGCAACAGAACGGTCATCGTGTCAGACTGGCCGCGCCGCACCGCTTTGCCGAATTTGTGGCCCGCTATGGCGTGTCGTTTGTACCACTGGCAGGCGACCCGGAAATCATCAGCCAGCGCCTCAACGCCGCCGGCGGCAACCCGCTGCGAGCGATGACGGCCATCCAGGGCTACGTCTCCGACATTGCGCCGCAAGTTGCGCGCGCGGCCTTTGCCGCCTGCGAAGATGCCGACCTGCTGATCCACTCCTTTCTCTTTACTGTGGGCGCGCACTCCTGGGCTCGCGAGCATGGCATTCCCGATGTCTCGGTGCAGACCTTTCCTGTATTTGCGCCCACGCGCGCTTTTCCCAATGTAGCCGCGGCCTGGATTCCGCCCGGCTGGCCGAGTTACTTCTCGCACTGGCTGGCCAATCGATTTTTCTGGTACGGCGGGAAACTTGGCTACCCTCGCGTCCGCCGCGCCAGTCCCGATATTGCCTACCCCTCCAGGCTTTACTGGCCGTTTGACGAAAGGACGGATCGACTCCGCACCCCGCTGCTGTTTGCTTTTAGCCCGCTGGTGGTGCCCCGCCCGGACGAATGGGGCGCGCACATTCACCTGACCGGCTATTTCTTCTTAGAGGAAGAAGATTACCGGCCCCCTGCCGCACTGACGGATTTCCTGGCGGAGGGCCCGCCACCGGTATGCATCTCCTTCGGCAGCATGGTCAGCCGCGATGCGGCGCGGACGGGCGGGGCCGTGCTGGAGGCATTGAAAATGACCGGCGAGCGCGGCATCTTCCTCACCGGATGGAATGGCTGGCGCCCGCCGAACCCGCCGCCGAATGTGCTTTTCCTGGATGCTGCGCCGCATGCCTGGCTGTTGCCGCGCTGCAAGGCTGTTGTCCATCACGGCGGGGCAGGGGTTACCGGTGCGGGCCTGCGGGCAGGAATCCCAAACATTGTCGTGCCTCATTCTGCAGATCAGCCCTTTTGGGGGCGGCGCGTGGCTGCCTTGGGCGCTGGGCCGGCACCCATCCCTGTCTGGCGGCTGACGGTGGATCGGCTGGCGGCGGCGTTGGCCGAGGCGGCGCGCCCCGCGTCCATAACGAGGGCAAGCCAGGTTGGGGAGATGATCCGCTCGGAAAATGGGGTGGGGCAGGCTGTTCGACGGATTGAATCGTCAGTTTAAACCTTAAAAAATCCAAATTGGTCTTAAAAGTGCTTGACAAGAAAGGCCATTTGAATATAATAGGGAACGCACAGTTACCCACTCAGATCTCGTCTGCGGACAGATCGTTGACAACCTAAAAACGTCTCACGTCAGAGACCCAGAACAGCAAGTTTTGCAGTCTGACGAGCCGATGTTGTAAGTAGCATCGGCAATTTCGTCTCTCAGGTCTTGACAGGGTAGCACCTTGCGGGTAGAATGCAACCCGCTCTGGAAACGGAACCTTAACAACTGAAGAGTGATAGGAAGCGAAGTACCTGTCGTTCAGAAATATCCGTAAACACCACGCGAAAGCGTGAATTTTTTGCGGAGAGTTTGATCCTGGCTCAGGATGAACGCTGGCGGCGTGCCTAATACATGCAAGTCGAACGAGGAGTCTTTGTAGCAATACGGAGGCTTCCTAGTGGCGAACGGGTGAGTAACGCGTTGGTGACCTGCCCCAAAGTGTGGGATAACAGTTCGAAAGGACTGCTAATACCGCATGTGGTCGCGAGGGTTAGAGACCTTGTGACTAAAGCAGCAATGCGCTTTGGGAGGGGCCTGCGTCCCATCAGCTAGTTGGTAGGGTAATGGCCTACCAAGGCTTCGACGGGTAGGGGGCCTGAGAGGGTGGCCCCCCACAATGGAACTGAAACACGGTCCATACACCTACGGGTGGCAGCAGTAGGGAATATTGCACAATGGGCGAAAGCCTGATGCAGCAACGCCGCGTG
>JAIOAQ010000027.1 GCA_019873735.1 Chloroflexota bacterium
ACACCTCCGGCCTGACCATCTACGCCGAGCGGCTGGCGCGCGCCTTTGCCCGGCGCGGCCACCAGGTGACGGTCATGACCACGCAATACGACAAGTCTCTGCCGCGCGAGGAGATGATGGACGGCGTGCGCGTCGTCCGCGTGCCGGTGGCGGTGCGCATCAGCAAGGGCGTCCTCGCTCCGACCTTCGGCCTGGTGGCTACCAAACTGGTCTGGCAGCATGACGTGGTGCAATTGCACCTGCCGCAGTTCGACGCGCCTGGCGTGGCCTTCCGCGCCCGGCTCTTTGGCAAGCCCGTCGTCCTGACCTATCACTGCGACCTCAACCTGCCACCCGGTCTTTTCAACCGCTTTGTCAACCTGGTGGTGCATTTTCAGAATCACATGGCCGGGCTGCTGGCCAATCACATCGTCACCTACACCCAGGACTATGCTGATCACTCGCCTTACCTTTCCCGCTACAAGCACAAACTGACGGCCTTCCTGCCGCCGGTGGAACTGCCGCCCGCCCAGCCCAGCGCGGCGGAGGCGTTTGCGGCTGCCCATCGCACCCGTGAGCGCCGACCGGTGATCGGCATGGCGGCGCGTTTTGCCGCCGAGAAGGGCGTGGAGGTGCTGCTCGACGCGTTGCCGCGCGTGCTTGAAAAGTATCCCAACGCCCAGGTGCTGTTTGCCGGTCAGTACGAGAACGTGCTTGGCGAGCAGGCCTATGCCGAACGGTTGATGCCGCGCATTCGCCAGTACCAGGCTGCCGGTCAGTGGACGTTCCTGGGCGTGCTTTCCCCGCAGGAGATGACGGCCTTCTATCCCAACCTGGATGTGCTGGTCGTCCCCTCGCTCAATTCCACCGAGGCTTTTGGCCTGGTGCAAATCGAAGCGATGATGCACAACGTGCCGTGTGTGGCTTCGGCCCTGCCCGGCGTCCGCCGCCCGGTGCAGATGCACAACATGGGCAAAGTGGTGCCGATTGGCGATTCGGCCGCCCTGGCCGAGGCGCTGCTGCAAATCTTTGCCGAAAGAGAAAAATACCGCTGCGACACAGCCGCGCTGGCAAGTCTCTATGACCCCGATACGGTGGCGCAGGAGTATGAGAAGTTGTTTGAGATGTTGAAACGTTAGTAGGGCAGGTTTCCAACCTGCCATTTTGTCAGGCTGCAAGTGACCTACGGGATGACCGTGAACCCCTCGTCGCGGAAGTGCTCGTCGAAGGTAAAAACCGTTTCAATCCCCCGGGCGCGCATCGTCTCAAAGGCGGAACAATCCACCAGACTCACGCGGCGACGATTGGTTGTCAGCACCCTATTCACAATCGCCGCATGCTGACTTTCGTCAATCCACTCGATTTCGATGAGCGGCAGAATCTTCTCCTGGAAATCACGCACCTTTTCCAACCCGAGCCGGTTTTGGATGATTGCCATGCTTTCGACAATCACGTAATTGTTGGTGAGTAGTATTTGATCCTCCCGCCACAGTTTTCTCATACACGCATCGGCGCGCCGGTGATTGATGTCGCCTGACGAAAAGATGGCGAAGAAAGCGGAACTATCCACGAAGATCATCTTCAATTGCCTGGACAAAGTATTCATCGTGATTGATGGAAACGTCTGTCTTGCCCTCGATGTCCCTGAATTCTTCGGGGTGTGTCTCAATGTAATCCAAGAACGCCAGTGCCCGGCGGCGTTTCTCCTCCCGCTCGGCCTGTCTGTCTGTGGCCACCACATACTGCGCCACCGACTCGCGCACCAGCCTGGCAACAGACGTTTTCCGCGCCTTCGCCAGCGCCTTCAACGCCTCGATTTGCTCCTCGGTCAGCTGAACCATCACCCGTTTCATCGCCACACTCCGCAAAAATGCTAGCACTTTTTCAAAAACTGCTATCATTATAGCATACCTGCCCCTTCCTTAACCAATCAACAATCACCAATCCTCAATCAACAATCCTCAAATGTCCAATCCTCAATCCTCAATCACCAATCCTCAATCCAAAGATTTCCTCTACCTCCACCTGCGCGACCTGCCCTACTTCCGCGCCCTCGTTCGCGCTGTGGAAGCGGCCTTCTACCAGACCCTCGACCTGCCCGCGCCGGTCCTCGATATTGGCTGCGGCGATGGTCATTTCGCCTCCCTGACCTTCGACCGCCCCGTTGACGTCGGCCTCGACCCCTGGGCCGCGCCCCTGCGCGAGGCCGCCCGCCGCCGGACCTACCGCCTGCTCCTCCAGGCCGACGCCGCCGCGGCCCCCTTTGCCGACTCCACCTTCGCCTCGGCCTTCTCCAATTCGGTGCTGGAACACATTCCGCACATTGACGCCGTCCTGGCCGATGTGGCGCGCGTCCTCCAACCGGGCGCGCCGTTCTACTTTTGCGTGCCGAATGAGCGCTACCTTTCGGAACTGTCCATCTCCCGCCTGCTGGGGCGGGGCTACACTGAATGGTTCCGGCGCATCTCGCGCGTCCATCACGCCGACGGGCCTGAGGTCTGGCAGGCGCGGCTGGAGCGGGCCGGCTTCAGCCTGGAGAAGTGGTGGCACTACTTTTCCCCCTCCGCCATGCGCGTGTTAGAATGGGGGCATTACTTTGGCCTGCCTTCGCTGGTAGCCAAAAAACTGACCGGCCGCTGGATCATCGCGCCCTCAAAATGGAACCTGTGGCTGACCGAAGCATTCGTCCGCCGCTACGCCTCCACCCAGCCGGTAGAAGATGGCGTTTTTACGTTCTATGTTGCCAGAAAATCGTAAATCATCGTAATTACCTACCCTTGACCCTCCCGCAGGTTAGAATGAGGTGGCTAACCGATGCTGGCAATCATAGAGACACCCTGGTATTTGGAAGGTGAGCCAAAACCTGCGGGAGGGTAGGCAGTTACAAATCATCAATCTAAAATCTACAATCGAAAATCTCCTCATGCCTTTTGACGAAACCTATTTTTCTACTCACACCTATAAGGACGTTTCCTTTGCCCGCTTCAGCCAGTACTGGTGGTCGAACCGTTTTTATGCCATCCTGGCGCGGCGCTACGGCGCAAAGGGGACGCGCCTGCTCGAAATCGGCTCCGGGCTGGGGCATCTCGTTGGCCGTTTGGAGCGGCATTTTGAGACCTTTGCCGCCGATGTCAACCACTGGGCGCTGAAGCAATCGCTGCGCGTTGCCGGGCGGACGGCGCACCTTGCCTCCAGTGCCGAAGCATTGCCATTCGAGGACGCCGCCTTTGGTGTGGTCATCATCAAGCATGTCGTAGAACATCTCCCCAACCCGGAACGCGCCATCGCCGAGATCGGGCGCGTCACTGCGCCGGGCGGGATTCTGCTCCTCGCCACGCCGAACCTGTCGTCGCTGCTCAAGCCCTGGAAGGGCGAGCGCTGGATCGGCTACCAGGACCCGACGCATATTTCTCTCAAGCCGCCGGAGGAATGGCTGGAGATGATCCGCGCCGCGAACTTCCGCCTCCTGCGCCTGTTCTCCGATGGCTTCTGGGACGTGCCTTACATTCCCCTCGTGCCGAAGCAGATTCAAAAACTATTCTTCGGCGCGCCGGGGGGCTTTCAGGCTATTACCGGATTCCCCTTTTTGCCGCTAAAATGGGGCGAAAGTTTGATTCTCATTGCCCGCAAAACCTGACCTACCACAACCTTCAACTCATCAACTATGCAAGAACCCACCGTCCTCGACCTGGTAAAAGCCATCTTCAAAGACTGGAAATCCTTCCTGCATTTCGCTGCCGCCGTCTTTGATCCATCACGCCGCGCCAATTTACCCTATCTATCGGATGCTTACACACCGCCTGTATCAGAGACAGTAGAATCCGAAGCGCTCGAATTCGTTGAAGCGCAGCCGGCGATCGAATCGCCCGAGGCTCAGTCAGCCATTCAGCCTTCTGCCCCTTTCCCCTGGCGCTCCTTGCTGGCCCTGGCGCTGGCACTCATTGCCCAGCGTCTCTTTGAGCCGCCGCATCTCACCCCCCTTTCTGGGATTGCCTTCTATGTCGCCGCCGCAGGGATTTTGCTGTGGGCTATTCGTCGGGGCGAATGGGGGCTGGCAGAAGCGCCAAAGTCCCACCGCCACGCAGACCCGCTGAGTGTGCGGCTGCTTCCACTTCTGCTCACCGTTCCCTTCCTGCTTGCAACCTTCTTCGCTTTTAGCGACGGGCTGTTTCGATGGTATAACCTTTTACTATGGCTGACCACCGTTTTTCTGTTCTGCTGGTCGGTGTGGCTGCCAAACATCAGATCGGGCCAACGTCCCGCCACGGACTGGCGCTGGTTGGCCCTTTTGGCAATTGCGCTGAGCCTGGCGGCTTTTTTCCGCTTTTACCGCCTGGGATCGGTGCCTGCCGAACCATTCAGCGACCATGCTGAAAAATTATTGGATATCTACGACATCACCCAGGGCCAAACGCGCGTTTTCTTCCCGCGCAATACCGGCCGTGAAAGCATCCAGATGTACTGGACCTGGCTGGTAATGAAACTGTTCGGTACCGGCATGACCTTCTTGAGTTTGAAACTGGGCACCGCCCTCTTGGGTTTTCTCACCCTGCCCTACATGTACCTGCTGGGCAAAGAGATCGGCGGACGGCGCCTTGGGCTGCTGGCAATGTTCCTGTTTGGCGTTGCCTATTGGCCAAACGTTATCAGCCGCGTCGGTCTGCGCTTTCCACTCTACCCGCTCTTCACGGCGCCGGTGCTTTTTTATCTCCTGCGCGGACTACGTACCCATCGCCGCAATGACTTTATCTGGTGCGGCCTCTTTCTCGGCTTAGGGCTGCACGGCTACAGCCCTTTTCGGGTCGTGCCGTTGCTGGTTGTTGTAGGCTTTCTGCTTTACTTTTTGCACAACCGCTCAAAACTTGCTTTCCTGCAAACCCAGGTCTGGCTGGGGACAACCGCCATGGCGGCATTGTTGGTCTTTCTGCCTCTTTTCCGCTACATGTTGTCTGACCCGGCCGGTTTCTGGTTTCGCACGGCCACCCGCATCGGTCAGGCAGAACAAACCTACCCCGGCCCAATTGGTCAGATTCTGCTGCGCAATCTATGGAACGGCTTGCGCATGTTCAACTGGGATGACGGCGTCATTTGGGTCAACTCGGTGACCAACCGCCCGGCGCTGGATGTCATTAGCGGCGCCTTATTTTTGATTGGCGTCGTGCTGCTCATTGTGCGTTACATCCGACAACGATTCTGGCCGGACCTCTTCCTGCTCCTGTCCATTATCATTCTCCAGTTCCCTTCCACCCTCTCGCTGGCCTACCCCGACGAAAACCCGGCGCTCAACCGCGCCTCAGGCGCGGCGGTGCCGGTCTTTCTCATCGCCGCGGCAGCGCTGGATGGTCTGCTGACCAGCATCGGGTCCCGCGGGAACCGTAAATGGGGCGCCAAAGTGGCCGCGGGACTGGCCATCCTCTTGCTGGTTGGAACGTCCTGGCTGAATTACAATCTGGTCTTTGAGAAATATGCCCAGCAATACCGCCAGGGTGCCTGGAACACATCGGACATCGGCCGCGCCATTGGCGACTTCATGCTCACACATCAATCTGCCAATGCGTGGGTGGTGCCATCGCCTCACTGGGTAGATACGCGTTTGCCCGGCGCCTGGCTGGGCATCCCCAACCGCGACTTTGCTCTCTGGCCGGAACAGTTTGCCTCCACCCTCGATATTCCGGGGCCGAAGTTCTTCGTTGTGCGCGCCGGCGACACAGAGACAATGAATGCCTTACGCTCGCTCTACCCGCAGGGACTCTGGAGGCTGTATCCAAACGATATCCCGGGTCACGAATTCTGGACATTGACCATCCCATAACCGCTTATGACCGAAACCTTGCATCGCAAAAAACACGCCTGGATTTACGACCTGCTGTTGATTCTTGTCATCTTGATCGGCGCTTATTTGCGCGCCGTTGGCATGGACTGGGACCAGGGCCAGCATCTGCACCCCGATGAACGTTTTCTGACGATGGTGGAAAGCGCCATCCAACCACGCCTTTGCCTGGATCGGTCCACGCCAATCGAACTTTGCCCGCCCGAAAAGAAAGGCTGGATTGGGCCAAAAGAATACTTCGACACGGCCGTATCCACACTCAACCCGCATAATCGCGGCTATGGTTTTTACGTCTATGGCACCTTGCCGATTTTTATTGTCCGCTACGTTGCCGAGTGGTTAAATCAGAGCAGTTACGATCAGGTCTATCTGATTGGACGGCAACTTTCGGCGCTGGCCGATTTAGGGACGATTCTTATCCTGTACTTGATTGCAGCACGCCTGTATGGCCGCAAGACGGCTTTGCTGGCTACAGCCTTTTCGGCGCTGGCGGTCTTGCAGATTCAACAGGCGCACTTCTTTACCGTTGACACCTTTGCCAATTTTTTCCTCTATGTGGCCATTCTGTTTGCGGTCGAGATTCTGCTAAACGACGCCCCTGCTCCCCATCTCTCCGCTGGCTGGTCTCTAGCGCGTTTCGATTTTAAAGCGCTCTCTGGTGTAATCTCAGACAAAGACCTGAGGCTGAGTCTGTTCTTTGGCCTCTTCCTCGGCATGGCAGCCGCCTCCAAAATCAACACGGTCACCATGGCCATACTCCTGCCGGCCGCGTTTTTGCTGCGCGCCCTGCGTCAGGCCTGGCAGGCATATCCTGATGAGCGGGAAAGCCGTACTCGCCACATTGAAGACCAGGTCACACGCATCTTGCCCTATCTTATCCTGGGCGGGCTGACTTTCTTCCTGGCTTTTCGCATTTTCCAACCCTATGCCTTCAGCGGCCCCGGTTTCTTTGGGCTGAAGCCAAACCCGCAATGGATTCAAAACCTGACCGCCCTGCGCGCCCAATCCACCGGCGACGTGGATTTTCCGCCGGCCTTACAATGGGCGCGCCGCTCCCATCTTTTCTCCTTCAAGAACCTGACAATTTGGGGGCTTGGGCTGCCGCTTGGGATGACGGCCTGGCTCGGCGTGCTGCTAATGGGTTGGCGCATCCTGCGCGGCGAATGGCAGAAACACGCGCTGCTGTGGGGCTGGACTCTGGCCTACTTCCTGTGGCAATCCCTGGCCTGGAATCCAACCATGCGGTACCAGTTGCCCATCTATCCGCTGCTGGCGATGATGGCCGCCTGGGGACTGTTCGAATTAAATTCGGGACGGAAGTTTTCAAAGGCTGCAAAATCCGAAAATGCTGAGCCTGCGACCCATCAGATTTGGCAGCCTCGAACCATTCTGGTAAGCACGGCCGCGGTAATCGTCCTGACGCTGACGGCATTATGGGCTTTCGCCTTCACCCGCATCTATACCCGCGAGCATACGCGCGTCCAGGCCACCCGCTGGATTTATCAGAATGTGCCCGGCCCGATCAACTTGCGCATCCAGATGGCAGACGGCGGTCTGTATCAGCAGCCGCTGCCCTTTCCCTACGGCGCCAGCATTCAGGCCGGGACGCCATTTGACACCGCCTTTACGGCCCGGCAGGACGGCAGGCTGCAACAGATTTTCTTCCCCAACCTTGCCGGTTCCTTCGGGACCTTGAGCCTGAGCCTGTACTCCCAGCCTGGCGCGCCGCCCGAGGCGATTCTGGCTACCGCCACACTGACGGCAGACTTCACCCCCCAAGCCGATCCACGCGGCGAGGCCTTCACCCTCAGCCTTGACCGGCCGGTAAACCTGAGAAACGGCGCAACCTACTACTTGCGTTTTGAAACCACCGTTCCTGCCATTGCCCCCTCTGGCGCCTCGCCGGTCAACGAATCATCCTGGGATGACGGCCTGCCCCTGCGCATGGACGGTTATGATGGCTTTGGCGGACTCTACAACGGCGGCCTGAACTTCGAAATGTACTTTGATGACAACGCCGACAAACTGGCCCGCTTTGAAAGCAACCTCAATCAGGGAGATTACATCTTCATTTCATCAAACCGCCAATGGGCCACCACCGTGCGCCTCCCTGAACGCTACCCGCTGACAACGGCCTATTACCGCGCCTTGATCGGCTGCCCGGCAGAGAAAGATATTATCTGGTGTTACAACGTTGCAAAACCGGGCAGTTTTCAGGGCCAATTGGGTTACGACCTGGTTCAAGTCTTTGAATCCTTTCCTACCCTGGGCAACTTACGCATCAATGACCAGTTTGCCGAAGAGGCCTTCACGGTCTACGACCATCCAAAGGTGCTTATCTTCCAAAAACGCGCCGACTACGACCCCGCACGCGTGCATGCCATCCTCGGTGCAGTGGATCTGAGCCGGGCGATTCACCTGACGCCGCGTCAGGCCGCCTCCTACCCGCATGGCCTGACCCTGCCGCCAGAACGCCTGGCGCAACAACAGGCAGGCGGCACCTGGGCAGAACTCTTCAACACGCGCGCCATTCATAACCGCTATCCTGTGCTAGGGCTGCTGCTCTGGTATGTTTTCATTTTCATCCTGGGCCTTTTTACCTATCCACTGGTACGGCTGGCCTTCCCCGGTTTAGCCGATAAAGGCTACCCCATTTCACGCGCGATGGGGCTGGTACTGTTGGCCTGGCTGGCATGGATGAGCGGCTCCATTGGGCTGGGGTACACGCGCGGGGTAATCGCGGCCTGCCTGGGCGTGGTCGTGACCGGCGGTACCATCGCAATCTGGTTCCAGCGCTCAGCCTTATCCGCCGAGTGGAAATCACGCCGCCGCGAATTCCTTTTATCCGAGGCGGTGTTTCTGGCCTTCTTTGCCTTCGATCTGCTCATCCGGCTGGGAAATCCCGATTTATGGCATCCGGCCAAGGGCGGCGAGCGCCCAATGGACTTTTCGTATTTCAACGCCATCCTGAAAAGCACCTCCTTCCCGCCATACGACCCCTGGTATGCCGGCGGGTATATCAATTACTATTACTATGGTTTTGTACTGGTTGCCACGCCGCTCAAACTATTGGGCATTGTGCCATCGGTGGCTTACAACTTCATCTTGCCCACCCTGTTTGCTGTAGTTGCCATGGGCGCCTTCTCGTTAGGGTGGAACCTGTTGGCAAACGGACAAGATCAACCCGAAACCGCCCGGCCGTCCATTCTCCGTGACCGCATCACAGGCGGTCTTGCCGCCGCATTGGGCATGGTGGTACTCGGCAATCTGGGAACGGTGCGGATGATCTATCAGGGCTTTCAGCGTATGGCCGTGCCAGATGCGCTCAGCCAGAACGTAAGCATTTTTACCCGCCTGGGCTGGGCAATGCAGGGCCTGATCAAAACCATGGAGGGCGCCATTCTCCCCTACGGGCGCGGTGACTGGTACTGGTTCCCCAGCCGCGTCATCCCCGCTCCCGGAGATGTAGAACCGATCACCGAATTCCCGTTCTTTACTTTCCTGTACAGCGACCTGCACGCGCACATGCTGGCGATGCCGCTGGCATTGCTAGTACTGGCCTGGGCGCTTTCGGTCGTGCTGGCCCGCGGCCGTTGGACCGGCGCAGCCGCAGCCGGCCTGGGCTTCTTCTTTGGCGGCCTGACCATTGGGGCGCTTTATCCTGCCAATTTGTCCGATATTTACACCTACCTGCCCATCGGCCTGGCAGCGCTTGGCTATACCTTCTGGCGTTATTCAGAGGGTCTGAACGTACCCGGCCTCTCCCGCGGACAGCGCCGCTTGCTTTTGATTGCCTTTGGCTGGGGCGCGTTGGTTTTGCTCTCTTTCTATCTTTACCAGCCTTACCGTTATTGGTATGCGCAGGCCTACAGCCAAATTGACGTGTGGATCGGTTCGCGCACCCCCATCTGGTCGTACCTGACACATTGGGGCCTGTTCCTGTTTGTGATTGTTTCCTGGCTGGTATGGGAGACCCGTCAGTGGATGGCCGTCACACCCGTCTCGGCTCTTAAAAAGATTCAGTGGGACGCCGCCTTTGGCCTGGCGGGAATCCTTTTGCTGACCATCCTCCTGCTGGCAATCAAAATTCCCGGCATCGAATCATCTCCAGCCCTGCAGGGGATTCCGTTTGGGCGCGGGGTGACTTCAGCCTGGCTGATTCTGCCCCTGGCTGCCTGGGCAGGTCTCCTGCTCCTGCGCCGCGATCTGCCGGATGCAAAGCGATTGGTCTTGTTCTGGATAGGCACTGCCCTGACCATCACCCTGGTCGTAGAAGTGGTGGTGGTACGCGGCGACATCGGGCGCATGAACACGGTCTTCAAGTTCTACCTCCAGGCCTGGACATTGCTGGCTCTTTCTTCGGGCGCAGCGTTTGGCTGGCTATTGAAGGATATGGGGCTCTGGAAACCACGCCCGCGCGACATCTGGCAGATCACGCTGACCATCCTCATTGCTGCTGCCGCGCTCTTCACGCTTGTCGGCACTGCCGACAAAGTGCTTGACCGCATGGCTCCAGATGCGCCGCACAGTCTCGATAGCATGCAATATATGCGTTTTGCCCGCTATGCCGATCAGGGCGTTGAATTCCCTTTACGCGAGGATTATGAGGCCATTCGCTGGATGCAGGAGAATGTAAAAGGTTCGCCGGTGATTGTGGAGGCCAACTGTCCCGAATATCGCTGGTGCACACGTTACACCATCTACACCGGTCTGCCAGGCGTTCTTGGCTGGAACTGGCATCAACGCCAACAGCGCGCGCTTAATCCGCCCAACTGGGTGACCGATCGGGTGACAGAAATTAACGACTTCTACGCAACCGGGGACGTGAAGGCGGCTTACGCCTTTTTGAAGAAGTACAATGTACGTTACATCATCGTCGGCCGCTTAGAACAGGCCTATTATCCAGACGGCCTGCACAAATTTGAGGCCTATGATGGAAAACTCTGGACCGAAGTCTTTCGCAGCGGCGAGACAGCCGTCTATGAGGTAAAATGAAGCCCCTTTTACACCTGACCACCGCCTCGGCCTGGGAGTTGGCCCAACAAATCGGGGAGTATCATGCTCCAAGTTTGGAACATGAAGGCTTCATCCACTGTTCCCTGCCAGAGCAGATTGCAGATGTGGCCAATGCCTGGTTTGCCGGCCAAAACGGACTGGTCTTGCTGGTTCTCGATTTAACGCGGCTCAGGCCTGAGGTCCGCTTTGAAGCGGGAACAGACAGGCCGGATATGCTCTTTCCGCACGTTTACGGTCCCATCAATTTGGATGCCGTCATCCGCGTTTTGGAATACAGGCCGGGACCGGATGGCCGCTTCCCTCAAGCGGAAATATAAGATGCCTCCCTCACACTTTGTCATTCGCCCTGCCTCTGCCGCTGATGCCAGCCTGGCCGCTGATTTGATCTATCTGACCATGGGCATTGAG
Source organism: Chloroflexota bacterium (assembly GCA_019873735.1). Lineage (GTDB taxonomy): Bacteria > Chloroflexota > Anaerolineae > Anaerolineales > Villigracilaceae > DSXF01. The sequence goes on from JAIOAQ010000027.1 coordinate 11,234, forward strand.
GCCGATTGGCTCTTTGGCCAGGTACCAGGTATCTCAACGCACACGGTGTTAAGCCGTTTATTCCGGCGTAATAAAAACCGCGTGGCACATTCCTTTGCTTTCATCGCCGCGCACAATGGGCAAGATGTGGGGTTGCTGCTGGCCTATCCTGGCCGCCTGCTCAAACGGCTGGACTGGATGACAGGGCTGCATTTACTGGGCATCTTTGGGCTACCGGCTACCTTGCGAGTTGCGCAAATTCAATCCGCCTATCAGGACTTGATAGAAGCAGAAGAGGACGAGTTTTACATCAGTAACGTAGCGGTTCTTCCTCAGTTTCAGGGACACGGCGCAGGCAAAGCGCTGATGGCCTATGCCGAACAATTAGCGCAAGAAAACAACCTGAAGAAGTGCTCGTTAATTGTGGCCCACGGACATGAGCCTGCCCGCCGCTTATACATGCACCTTGGCTATCAAGTCGTTCAGACCTTCCACTTTGATCACCCGTACGTGGCCGAAGGTAGCGGCGGTTATGATCGGATGGTCAAGGTTTTGGCAGAAAGGCCATAGGCAGTTACCCACCTTCTAAATTGGCTGAGTGATTCTTATGCTTCACTTCTTTGCCTGGTACGTTGCAATCACCCTGCTTGGCTGGCTGACCTTCCCGCTGGCTTTCCGGCTCTTTCCGGCGCTCAGCGACCGCGGTTACAGTTTGAGCCGCGCTTTGGGCCTCTTGCTGTGGGCATATGTCTTCTGGCTTTTGGCTTCGCTTGGCCTGGCGCGCAACAACACAAGCGGATTGCTGGCTGCGTTGCTTGCCCTGGCCGCCTTAAGCGGATGGGCGCTCTACAAACAAGAGACAAAGCGGCAAAGTTTGCTGCCCATTGGTCAGTGGGTCCGAGCCAACTTGCGGCTTGTCCTTGTTGTGGAGGCCCTCTTCCTGGCGGCTTTTACTTTTGGGGCTGTCCTGCGGGCTGCTGCGCCCGAGGCGCTTGGCACCGAAAAACCGATGGAACTGGCCTTCATCAATGCCATCTTGCGTTCGCCGGTCTTCCCGCCGCGCGATCCATGGCTTTCAGGCTATGCGATTTCGTATTACTACTTTGGCTACGTTATGGCTGCCATGCTGGCCAAAATCACCGCTACACCCGGCAGTGTGGCCTTCAACCTGATGCTGGCGCTTGTATTGGGAATGGGCGCCACTGGAGCCTACGGCATCCTTTACAATCTGCTGGCATCAAGATCAGGCGCTGAGCCTGACCTGCCGAGCGAGGATCGGAAAACGCCCCGACCCGGAAGCAAACCATCCACAACCCTTCCCTTACTCGGCCCGCTGTTTCTTTTGCTGGTCAGCAACCTGGAAGGCTTCCTTGAAGTGTTGCACCGGAGCGGCCTGTTCTGGAAAGAGAACGGCTTCAATTTCTGGGCCTGGCTGGATATGAAAGAACTTTCTCAGCCGCCTGCCCAGCCGCTCGGCTGGATGCCTGAACGTCACTGGTGGTGGTGGCGCGCCTCGCGCGTCGTTCAGGATTACGATTTGGCCGGCAATTTTCGCGAAGTCATTGACGAATTCCCCTTCTTTTCCTATCTTCTCGGTGACTTGCACCCTCACGTCCTGGCCACGCCTTTCAGCCTGCTCATCATCGCCCTGGCACTCAACCTTTACCTTGGTGGCTGGCGCGGCGAGACACGCCTGCCCGGCCTGCGCCTGTTCCTTCAGCCCCGCGCCTTTGCCTTTGCAGCCCTCGCCCTGGGGGGAATGGCTTTTCTGAACACCTTTGAAGTCCTCACCAGCCTCGCCATCATCCTGGGCGCCTACCTGCTTCAACGCCTGTGCCAAGAAGGATGGCACAGTGAACGCCTGGTAGAGTTGATTGAACTGGCCGTTCCGCTGACTCTGCTTGCCGGTCTCCTCTACCTGCCTTTTTACCTGGGCTTTTCGTCACAGGCCGGCGGTATCTTGCCCAACCTGGAAAGTCCCACCCGCGGCATTCACCTGTGGGTCATGTTCGGCTCTCTGCTCTTCCCCATCTTTGCCTACCTGCTTTTCTTGTGGCGCTCTGAAAAGCAAACCCCAACGGCTGACGGCTGGCTCCTGGCTCTCGGCTTCATGCTCTTCCTGTGGGCGTTCTCCTGGGCGCTGGCCTTGCTCATTCAGCGTTTGCAGCCCGGCTTTGCGGCTCAATATGTTGCCGGTCAGGGCGTGAGCGGGCTGGCCGAGTTCTTTAGCAAAGCCATGCAAAGACGGCTAGCCGCCGCCGGAGGCTGGCTGACCTTACTCGTCCTGCTCGGCGCGACATTGTCCCTGCTGCTCGGCGCCGCGCGCCGATCCAATCAGGAACAGTCAGCCCCGCCCTCGCCCACGATTTTCATCCTTCTTGTGGTCACCATTGGCAGCCTGCTTGTAATCGGCCCGGAATTCCTCTACCTGCGCGACCAATTCGGCACGCGCATGAACACCGTTTTCAAATTCTATTATCAGGCCTGGTTTCTCTGGAGCCTGGCAGCCGCCTTCGGGACAGCCGTCCTCCTGCAATCCTTGCAGAACTTCTGGAACGCCGCCTACCGCCTTGGGCTGGCCATGCTGCTGATCATGGCGCTCACCTACCCTGTACTGAGCCTGCTTGACCGCACCCACAATTTCAACCCACTGCCCGGCTGGACGCTGGACAGCGCCGCCTACCTCCAGCGCGACATGCCGGACGAGGCCGCCGCGCTCGCCTACCTGAATCAAGCACCAGACGGGATCGTAGTAGAGGCGGTGGGCGGAAGTTATACGCAATACGCCCGCGTTGCCACCCATACCGGCCTGCCCACCGTGCTGGGATGGCCAGGACACGAATCCCAATGGCGCGGCGGCCTGGAAGACGTCGGCTCACGCCCGCAAGACATTCAAACACTCTACACCACGCCGAATTGGAACATGGCCGAGGCCATCATTCGTAAATACAATATCAAGTACATCTACGTTGGCACATTGGAACGCAACACATACCACCTCAACACAGAAAAATTCCAGCGCTTCCTGCCGATTGTCTTTCAACAGGGCAATGTCACCATTTATGCCGTCCCATAAAGGCATGCTAAAATTACTTCACTATGTATGCTCATAGAACCTGGCACTATTTGCTGATTTTTGTCCTCGCCCTGGCCCTGCGCCTGACTCTGCTGGGTGCAGTGCCTCTAAGCGACGCCGAGGCCGCCTGGGCATTGCAGGCGCACCAGATCGCCGCCGGTCAACGCCCGCTTTTGGGTACACAGGTAGCCTACCTCAACCTGACCGCCAGCCTGTTTTATCTCTTCTGGAGTACAGACTTCCTGGCCCGCTTCATCCCCGCCCTGACAGGCGCAGCCCTGACCTGGCTGCCCTACCTTTTCCGCAAACGGCTCAGACCGACCCCCGGCCTGCTCCTGTCCATTTTCCTGGCCATTGACCCTGGACTGGTCGCGCTCTCCCGTCAGGCGGGCAGCCCCATCCTGGCCTTGACCTTCACGCTTTTGGCCTGGGGTTTCTGGCAAGATAAACGCCCGCGCCTGGCAGGGACATGTGCCGCGCTGGCCTTGCTTTCTGGACCAACATTGTGGCCCGGCCTGCTTGGGCTGGGATTGGCCTGGGGCCTGTGGCGCTTCTGGCTCTCGCCCCCGCCTGAGAAAGAGACAGCCCCCGCCCTGCCAACAGACTGGAAACCCGCCCTGACCTATGCGGGCTTTGTCATCTTGTTGTTCGGCTCGCTCTTGCTGCTGGCTCCCTCCGGCCTGACAGCCTGGCTGGGCAGCCTGCCCGAATACCTGGGCGGCTGGCAAACGTCCTCAAATATCCCGGCCTGGCGACTGCTGTTGGCTCTGGTGACCTACGAACCTCTGGCGCTTGGGTTGGCTGTGCTCGGCATTCTGCGTGCCTGGCTGGAAAATCGCCCGCGTTCCCGCCGCCTGAGCCTGTGGCTGTTAAGCGCCTTGCTGCTTGCCTTGCTTTACCCCTCGCGGCAGGTCAGCGACTTGGGGTGGGTCTTGATTCCACTCTGGGGCTTGGCCGCGCTCGAACTGGCGCGCCACCTGCAGGTCCCGAAAGAGAACCGGCTGGAAACGCTGAGCATCGCCGCGCTGACCAGCGTCATCCTGGGCTTCGCCTGGCTCGACCTGCTTGGCCTGGCCCGGCTGCCCTGGCCTTCGCCCGAAGCCACAGCACGTCTGGGGCTGTTGGCAGGCGCTATCCTGCTGGTGATCATCAGCCTGTTTCTGGTGGGAATGGGCTGGTCAGAACAAAGCGCCAAGCGCGGCGGCCTGTACGGCTTGCTCATCATCTTTGGGATTTATACGCTGGGGGCCGCCTGGGGAACAAGCGGACTGCGCACCCCCGGTGCAATGGAATTGTGGGACCCGGCGGCCCACCCGCCACAAGCACGCCTGCTGGCGCAAACAGTAGCCGAAATCTCCGAATGGAGCAGCGGCGATGAGCACACCTGGCCGGTGGCAATCGTGGGAGTGCGTTCTCCTGCTCTGGAATGGCTCTTGCGCCGCCACCCGCTGGAGACCTATGCTGTCCTCGACCCGGCCGCTACCCCAGCCCTGGTGATCACCCCCTCAACCAATACCCTGAACCTGCCGGCAGTTTATCGCGGCCAGGATTTTGCCTGGCAGCAAGGCGTGCTGTGGGAAGAAATGAATGCCCTCAACTGGCTGCGCTGGATCACCCTGCGAACGGCACCAGCGAGGACAGAGAATATCATCCTTTGGGTTCGCGACGATTTGTTCATAGACCGCAGTCACTAAACCTTTATTTACAGGAGCAACATGGCCTCAGTTTCCACGATTGCCATTGACGGTCCGGCCGCCTCAGGAAAGTCCACGCTGGGTTTGCGCCTGGCACAAGAACTCGGTTACTTATTCTTTGATACCGGCGTGATGTACCGCGCCGTTACATGGTTGATGCTTCAGCGCGGCATAGACGTAGATGACGAGGCTGCTGTCACCGCCCTGGCCGAACAAGTGCCGATTGACATCCGGCCGGCATCGCAAGCAGATGGCCGCTTATGCGATGTAATCGTTGAAGGGCAGGATATTACCTGGGAAACGCGCCGCCCGGAGGTAGAGGCAAACGTCTCGCAGGTCTCGGCCTATGCCGGTGTGCGCCGGGCGCTCACCCTGCAACAGCGCCGTATTGGCCTGCGCGGGCAAGTGGTTATGGTCGGCCGCGATATTGGCACAGTCGTTTTGCCAGAAGCCGACCTGAAGATTTACCTGGATGCTTCGGCCGAAGAGCGCGCCCGCCGCCGCTACCTGGAGATCCTGGCGCGCGGCGGTCAGGCCAACTATGATGAAATTCTGGCAAAAGTCCTGGCCCGCGACCAGATCGATTCCACGCGTGCGATTGCGCCCCTGCGCCCGGCAGAAGATGCCATTATCATCAACTCAGACGGTCTGGATGCCGATCAGGTTTACGAAAAGGTGCGGGCTTTGTGCATCTCATGAACGCAATGTACAGGGTACCTCTTTACAGTCGCCTCTTGCGCCCTCTGATGAAGGCGGTCTTCCAGGGGCTTTTCCATATCTTGAGTGATGTCCATATCACCGGTCAGGAAAATGTGCCGCGTGGTCAGGCCTACATTGCAGCCATCAATCACATTTCGCTATATGACCCGCCCTTTGCTTTGGCCTTTTGGCCAGAGATGGTAGAGGCCTTGGGCGCTGTAGATATCTGGCATCGGCCCGGTCAGAAATGGTTGGCACGCATGTATCACGGCATTCCCGTTCATCGCGGCGAGTACGACCGTCAGGTCTTTGATAAAGCGCTGGCCGTTCTGTCTGCTGGTCGTCCGCTTCTGCTCGCGCCCGAAGGCGGACGTTCACATGCCACTTCCATGCGGCAAGCCAAACCTGGCGTGGCCTTTCTGGCAGAACAGACGGGGGTACCCGTCGTCCCGGCGGGTATTTTTGGCACCACCGATGATTTCTGGCACAGGGCCAAAAGCGGTCAACGCCCGCGCCTCGAAATGCGCATTGGCAAGCCGCTGCGCCTTCCGCCGGTAGAGGGAAAGGGAGCCGAACGCCGGATAGCGCGTCAGCGGAATGCAGACCTAGTGATGGCGCACATCGCCGGCCTCTTGCCGCCAGAATACCGCGGCTATTATGCAGACAGCGCGATATTGCCCGAATGACACCATGAGGCCGCGGCAAAAAAGAGCGTATGAAACAGGATGAACAGGATAGGCAGAATAAACTGCTGAAGCGCAAAGTACACAGAGTCTATAACGATATAAACTCCTGCACTTTTGTCTGCACCATGAGTTTTCGGAGTACAGGCATTCGCGAAATTTGAGCAATTCGTGGCAAAAAAATAAGAGAGCGCCGGGAATTACTGCACCAATCGAAATGCGATGGCCCCATAGAAGCAGTATAATTATCTTAACATTCCTGCCATGAGTTTCGTTTCGACGCTACTGGGTCAATTGCTCTACACCAACTGGCCAACCCCGTTTGGGTGGTTGGTCTTGTTAGCGTTAGCAGGTCTTCTTGTTTTTGCTCTCTATCATTGGCGCATCTACCAACCGGCCTGGAAAGGCAGATTCTGGCCGCTTCTGCTGCTTCTCGCCATCCTGACGCCGCTGACGACGCTCTTCCTGGGGGTAAAGTTCCCGGCCGGTTCCAGCCTGCCCACCCCAGGGGTCCCGGCTGAACCGCCCGCGCCGGTTTTCATGTTCTTTTCTGCAATCCCCTGGACTCTGGCAAGCGGCATATTGGGCCCCTTACCGGGAGCCATTCTGGGGTTTGCTTCTGGCTTAACGCGCGGTCTTTTCAGCACCCATAACCTTTTTACCAGCCTGCAGACCGCGCTGCTGGCAATTGTGTTCGGCGTGCTGGTTCGACAGCGTTATCGCACGCTCACCTTCCGGCTGATGCGGCAGCCCCTCCTTGCTGCAATTTGCTTGTTGCCGTTATACGTCATCCTTTATGTGGTGGGGATTTTCTTCACAGACGTTGGTCAGGCCGATGTGACCGCACAACTGGATTATGCCCTGAGCAGCGTGGGAAACGCCGCCCTGGCTACAGGCCTGGAATTGCTGCTGGCCGGTTTGGTTGGACAGTTCTCGGCTCTGCTCACCCCATCATCCTGGGGACATGATCGCCCCCTCCAGCCTTCTCCTGCTGAACGCAGTTTGCAAACCCGCTTTCTGCTTGGCACCGGCACGTTCATCTCGCTTCTGCTGTTTACCCTGTTGATTGGGGACTGGGTTGTGGCAGGCAATGCTGCCCGCCGCATGCTACGCGACAGGCTGTCCAGCACAGCCGAAATGGCCGCCCAAAGCGTCCCCTTCTTCCTTGAGACCGGTCAGAACCTGAGCACGCAAATTGCCGCCGACCCGCGCCTGCGTTCGGCCCAAGACCCGGAATTGTCATCCATCCTGGCGCAGCGGATGCAGGCAGTGCCGTACTTCAACGAAATATTTTTGCTGAATGTAGATGGCGGCATCTTGGGCGCTTATCCCTTATCGGCACGCCAGAACTTCCGGCTGGAGGAGGAAGAAAAACTCGGTCTTTACCTTGCTTCCAGTGGCGTTCTGGCACAAACATATTCCCTCCCGCCTACCGATCCCAATGGTTCGGCGCGCGTTACCTTCTTGACGGCGATCGTCGAGAGCGGAGGCGAGATCAACCTCATCCTGCTCTGCCGCACCGATCTCAAAACCAATCCCCTCACTCAGCCGCTGCTCCAAAGCCTGAGCAGCATGTCTGCTCTGGATGGCACCGGCATTTTGTTGGACGAAAACGGGCGCATTCTCTATCATCCCAACCCTGCCCTGGTGATGAGCAATTATACCGGCCAACGTTATACCGAGCCGACATTTTACGACAATACCGCGCCAGACGGTACGCGCGAACTGGCCTACTATCAGCCGGTGAATGGGCGCCCCTGGGCGATCGCGCTGACCGTCCCCGCACGGCAGGTTCAGCAATTGGCACTGAACATTGCCGCGCCGCTGTCGCTCATGATTCTAATCCTGGCGCTGGTAGCAATGGTCTCACTGCGCATTGGCCTGGGCGTGATCACCGGTTCGCTTCAAAATCTGGCCAACGAAGCAATGCGCATTTCGCAGGGGCAATTAGATTACCCGATTCAGGGACTTGCAGGCGTAGACGAGGTAGGACAACTGCGCCGGGCATTTGAGCAAATGCGTATCGGCCTCAAGGACCGCATGGCAGAACTAAACCGGCTTTTACTGGTCAGCATGGGCACAGCGAGCACCTTGCAAATCCAAAACTCGGTCAAGCCGGTACTGGAGGCTGTCCTGGCAACCGGAGCCAGTTCGGCACGGGTTGTACTCTCTCCAGATGTGATCCCGGAGGGACAAAGCGAAACGCCTTCCCGCTTTGCGCAAGGTCAGCAGGCGAATACCTATGCGCATTTAGATGATCCGATCATGGCTCAGGCGGAACGGCAGGAAATTCTCATCATCACCAATGTCGGGCGCAGTCACGGACTGAATCTTGAGCCGTCTCTGCCGCGGCCAGGCGCTTTGATGGCGGTTGCCCTGCGGCATGAAAACCGCTTCCTGGGCGTGCTTTGGGCCAGTTATGATCAGCCGCGCCTGTTTTCCGATGCCGACGCCCGCTTCATGACCACGCTTGCAAACCAAATGGCGCTGGCAGCCTCCAATGCCTACCTCTTCATGAGCGTAGAGGTGGGCCGTCAACAACTGGAGGCCATTCTCGCATCCACACCCGACCCGGTGCTTGTCACCGACCATCGCGGGCGGCTTCTCCTGGCCAATCCGGCGGCTCAACAGATATTCGGCGCACCTATCGTCAGCGGAACGGGCCGCTCAATTCAGCGGCTGATTGACCAAAAGCCACTCCTGGAATTGCTTCAGACCTCATCCAGCGATAAACAATCAGCCGAGGTGAGCATGCCCGGCGGGCAAACCTACCTGGCCACAGCCTCTACTGTCATGGCAGAAGGCCGGCCGGTTGGACGCGTTTGCATCCTGCGTGATGTCACACACTTCAAAGAACTGGATACCCTGAAATCGGAATTCGTAGCCACCGTCAGCCATGACCTGCGCTCCCCGCTTACGCTGATGCGCGGTTATGCCACCATGCTTGAAATGGTCGGCGACCTGAACGAGCAACAACAAGGGTACGTGCGCAAAATCATTGCCGGGGTTGAGAATATGTCTCGCCTGGTCAATAACCTGCTTGACCTGGGCCGAATTGACCTCGGTGTTGGCCTGCAGGTAGAGACCTTCCCCCTGCTCGATATCCTTGACCGTGTCATCGGCCCTCTTCAGCCACAGGCCTCTCAAAAAGAGATTACCCTGACATCTGAGACCGATCCAGATTTGCCGATTCTCATCGAGGCCGACCAGGCCTTGCTTTATCAGGCGGTTTATAACCTGGTTGAGAACGCCATCAAATACACCCCTCAGGGCGGCAAGGTACAGGTTCGCTTAAGCAGCGTCAAAGACAACATCCTCTTCGCCGTGCAGGACAATGGTATCGGCGTTGACCCCGAAGATATTCCCCGTTTGTTTGAAAAATTCTATCGCGGCCGTCAGCGCGAAGCGCGGGCTCAACATGGCAGCGGCCTGGGGTTGGCCATTGTGCGCTCAATTGCCGAACGCCATGGCGGACGGGTATGGATTGAAAGTCAGTTGGGAAAGGGAAGCACTTTCTACCTGCAAATTCCCGTTCGGCAGTCTTGAAAACGCCGCCAATACATCTCTGCAGTAATTGACGCATCAGCATAGCCGTGCTATCATCAAGTTCCCCTATTCGATACGGCGATTCTGCACATTAAAAAGCATCTTTACAGCCTCTCCTGAAATACCGGCAACGTATCCACCAAAGGTTGGCAACCGCCTCGGCAAGTTGCTACGTTGCCAAGCGCCAGATTCACATTTTGACTTCGCTGCAAAAACAGATAATCTCAACGCGAAGGCGCCAGGGCGCAAAGAAAATGCAATTTCCAATCCAAAATCTTCGTTTTTTTGGATTTGGATAATGCATAAAAAAAGAAATAGACCCGCCTTTGCGTCCTTGCGTTAGAAATGCCCTTTTTGCAGTAGAGTCACATTTTTTATCCCGTTCGTTTTTTAATTCATTCTAAGGAGTTATTCATGAGTTTCGAATTCATTTTACGTATCATTGGCATGATTGTTCTCTCTATCTTAGGCGGCTATGTGGGGGATGCACTGACAGGAATCAACTCTCAGCAGCGTGAATTCAACATTGTGCTGGTTGCAATGGTCGGCGCGCTGGCCGGGCTGATTCTCACCCCCTATTTCACCACCCGCCCAGTACGCGCCCTGCGTTCCATGCTGGGACGCGTGGCAGCCGAGACACTCTTTGCAGGCATAATCGGCTTAATCATAGGCATGCTGATTGCCGCCCTGCTTTCCTTTCCGCTTTCCCTCCTGCCCGATCCATTTGGCCAGATTCTGCCCTTTGTCGGCGTGCTCCTCTTCAGTTACTTCGGAGTCTCGCTTTTTGTCATGCGTCAGGGTGACATCATGGGCATCCTCAGCACCCTATCGGGCCGCAACGAAGGCGGGTCATCTGCCTCTTGGACCAACCTGAATCGCACCATTTTGCTTGATACCAGCGTCATCATAGACGGGCGCGTTGCCGACATTGCCCGCACCGGCTTCCTGCCCGGCACATTGCTCATCCCGCGCTTTGTACTCAACGAATTACAGTACATTGCCGATTCACCCGACAGCCTGCGCCGTCAGCGCGGCCGGCGTGGCATGGAAGTGCTGGCCGACCTGCAAAAACAGCCCAACATCATGGTGCGCGTCAGCGACATTGATGTAGATGGCGTCCGCGAAGTAGACAGCAAACTGGTCGTCCTGGCGCGCCAGATGCGCTGTCCCATTTTGACCAACGACTACAACCTCAATCGCGTCGCCGAATTGCAAGGCGTCACCATCCTCAACATCAACGAACTGGCCAACGCCGTCAAATCGGTCGTCCTGCCCGGCGAAGTTCTACGCGTCAATATTATTCAAGAGGGCAAGGAACACGGGCAGGGCGTTGGTTACATGGACGATGGCACCATGGTCGTCATCGAAAACGGCCGCGAATATATCGGCGAGTATATTGAAGTCACCGTCAGCAAAATCTTGCAAACGGCGGCAGGACGCATGATTTTTGCGCGCGTCGAAGAAGATGCAAAGGACAGGAAAAAATAGGAAGAGAGCCATGTTGCGCATTTACAACACCCTTACCCGCAAAAAAGAAGAATTCCAAACCCTTGAGCCAGGCAAAGTGCGCATGTATGTTTGCGGCGTCACCGTCTACTCTGACGCTCATGTCGGCCATGCCATGTCCGCACTGGTATTTGACATCATCCGCCGTTATCTGACCTATCGCGGCTACGAAGTCCGCTTTGTCATGAACTTCACCGACGTGGATGACAAAATTATCGCCCGCGCCAACCAGATGGGAGAAGACCCCTATCGGCTGGCCCAGCGTTACATTGACGGCTACACCCGCAACCTGAAAGCCCTCAACGTCCTGCCTGCCACCGCCAATCCCCGCGCCACACAAACAATGGACAAAATCATCAACATGGTACAGGGCCTCATCGAAAAGGGTTACGCCTATGCGCCCGGCAATGGTGATGTCTATTTCCGCGTCACCCGCTTTTCGGAGTATGGGAAACTTTCCGGCCGTCGGCTTGAAGAAATGCAAGCCGGGGCGCGCATTGAGATCGGCGAGCAAAAAGAACACCCCATGGACTTTGCCCTCTGGAAAGCCGCCAAACCCGGCGAACCCGCCTGGGATTCCCCCTGGGGCAAAGGCCGCCCAGGCTGGCACATCGAATGCTCTGCCATGAACCTGGCCGAATTGGGAGAACAAATTGACATCCACGGCGGGGGCAACGACCTCATCTTTCCGCACCACGAAAACGAAATCGCCCAGTCAGAAGCCTATACCGGCAAACCATTTGCCCGCTACTGGATGCACAACGGCATGTTACAACTCGGCGGCGAAAAAATGTCCAAAAGCCTGGGCAACCTGATTACCATTGACGAATTCCTCACCCAGCACGACCCTGATACCATGCGCATGCTGGTATTGAGCGGGAATTACCGTGCCCCGCTGGCATTTACAGATGAAGCCCTCAACTCGGCCGAAAAAGCACTTGAACGGCTCAGGTCCGGACTTTGGCCTGCCAGCCCATCTGCCAGCGGACTCCCCGCTGAGGCCGCTTCTGCCCTCCTTGCCCAGGCCGAAATGACCCGCCAAACCTTCATCAGCGCCATGGACGATGACTTCAACACAGCCGGTGCCTTAGCCGCCATCTTCGAACTGGTCAAAGCCATTAACACCGCCCGCGACCAGGGCGCCAACGACAGCCAACTTCAACCGGCTCAGGCCATCCTGCGTGAACTGATTGAGGTCCTTGGTCTGCGCCTGGCCGAAAAAACCGGCTCCGGTGATGCCGAAAAATTCATCGAACTCCTTGTCGAAGTACGCAGTGAGATTCGCAAGCAAAAACTTTGGGCGCTCTCTGACTTGATTCGCGACCGCCTAAAAGAATTGGGCGTAACCCTCGAAGACAGCAAAGACGGTACGCGCTGGCGGTGGGGATAGAGAACCACAGGTTTGTGCCTGCCCCGCACTGTGGGCAGGCAGTTTTTTTGATTGCACATACCTGTCTGCTCTTAACCCTCCCGCAGGTTGGAACGGCGCCGACACCCAATGCCGCCGATCATGGAGAAGTCTTCCGGCTTGAACATTGCACCAAAACCTGCGGCAGGGGAGGCAGTTACGATTGCACTGCCTGCACCCTCGTTCACAGAGACTGCAAGTACATTGGGCACGTTCAGCAGACCAACAGCACTCATCAAGCGCCGGAATGGTAAAATTACAGCGTGTCCACCCTTGAGAAAATCCTCCGCAAACATCTCAAATACAACATTGCTGTCAATATTTTAGATGGCGCTTTCTTTGGCCTGGGTTGGGGGTTTAGCAGTTTCGGCACAATCATCCCGCTTTTTGTCAGCCGGCTGACACAATCTGCCGTCCTGATCGGCCTCATTCCGGCCATCCATGGCGTTGGCTGGCAGTTGCCGCAACTCTTCATGGCCAACGCGGTAGCACGTCAGCGCCGCTACAAGCCAATGGTCATGTGGATCACCATTCACGAACGCCTCCCCTATCTAGGCCTCGCACTGACAGCCTGGTTCCTGCCATCTCTGGGCACCCAACCGGCCCTTATCCTGACCTTTCTCTTGCTCATCTGGCAGGGTCTGGGCAGCGGCTTTACCGCCAACGCCTGGCAGAGTATGATTGCCAAAATCATCCCTCCCGATTGGCGCGGCACCTTCATTGGTCTGCAATCGGCCGTAGCCAACATCCTCATCAGCCTGGCAGCCGTAGGCGCAGGCTATCTGCTAAACCGGCTGGACACCCCGCTCGATTTCACCCTGTGTTTTATCATCACGTTTATCGCTCTGTTGGTTTCCATGCTCTTCCTGGGCCTGACGCGCGAGCCGGAAGACAGAGAAAAACAAATCCCAGAACAACAAACGTCTCTCTGGCACAACGGTCTAAAACTGTTGCGCCGCGATCGTAATTTTCTGGCCTTCTTGATTTTACGCCTGCTGTGGCAGTTTGCCATGATGGGCTTTGCCTTTTATATCGTCTATGGCTTGCGCACTTTTGGCATGGACGAAATCACCGCCGGCTGGCTGACCGCCACCCTTACCGGCACCCAAATTGCAGCCAACCTGGTCATGGGCTGGCTGGGCGACCGCATTGGTCATCGCACCATGCTGATCGTCGGAGCCTTGTCCACCGCCCTCAGTTCACTTCTCGCCTGGCAGGCTGCAAACGTCACCTGGCTATATCCGGCTTTCATTCTCAACGGTCTGGCAAATGTTTCATATTGGACCATTGGCATGGCCTTTACGGTGGCTTTTGGGGCAGAGGAGGAACGACCCACCTATATTGGCCTCTCAAACACGCTGGTAGCGCCATTTGCCATTGCGGCGCCTTTAATCGGCGGCTGGATTGCAGACACTGTCAGTTACCAGGCAACCTTCTTGACCTCCGCTCTGATTGGCCTGATGGTATCTGCTTTGCTGTTATTATTCGTCCGCAATCCTCAGTCAACAACTGTGTGAACTGCCATCACAATTTCTATGCACAATGACATATCGTTTGACTGATTTGTATAACTGTTCACATTAGGTGGCAAGGCTTACACTCTTGTGAAAACGTTCACAAGGCGGCTCTACTTTTGCACAGAAGGATTCAAGTTATGGAAGAAGATCCGAGAATTCTAGAACTACGAGCCATGCGTGCCAAGGCCCTTCAGGCCGGCGGACAAGAACGCATTGACCGTCAGCACGCCAAAGGCAAATACACAGCCCGCGAACGCGTTCAAATGCTCCTGGACCCTGGGACGTTCAACGAACTGGAACCTTACATTACCCACCAGGGAGATGAGATGAATCTGGCGGCAGAACGCTACCTGGGCGATGGCGTCATCACCGGCTACGGTCAGATTGACGGCCGCACCGTCTACGTCTATGCCCAGGATTTCACCATCTACGGCGGCGCGCTGGGTGAAATGCACGCCCAAAAGATCTGCCGGGTGATGGACCTGGCCGTCCGCAACGGCGTGCCACTGATCGGTCTGATTGACTCTGGCGGCGCCCGCATCCAGGAAGGAGTCCATTCCCTGGGCGGCTACGCGGAGATCTTCCGCCGCAATGCCCAGTATTCCGGCGTCATCCCGCAAATCAGCGTCATGCTTGGCCCCTGCGCCGGCGGAGCGGCCTACTCCCCCGCCCTGACGGATGTCATCATTATGGTCAGGAAGCAGTCCTTTATGTTCCTGACCGGTCCAGACGTCATCAAAGCCGTCACCGGAGAGGTGATCGACTCGGAAGGCCTGGGCGGCGCGGATATTCACATGTCTGTCAGCGGCACGGCGCATCTGGCAGTGGATAACGAGAACGAGGCCCTGGCAATGTGCCGAAAGGTCCTCTCCTTCATGCCGTCAAACAATGTAGAGAATCCGCCCTTCCTGGCCACGAATGACGATCCCCTGCGCATGGACGAGAATCTCAACCATGTTATTCCGCTTGACCCCAAGGAACCGTACAACATGTTGGACGTTATCCGCCCTATTGTTGACCACCGTTCCTTTCTGGAGTTGCAACGCGATTGGGCCCGCAATGCCATCGTCGGCTTCGCCCGCATTGGCGGGCACAGTGTGGGGATTGTCGCCCAGCAACCAATGGTCATGGCTGGGGTCATTGATATTGACGCTTCTGACAAAATCACCCGATTCGTGCGCATGTGTGATTGCTTCAACATCCCCCTGGTGACATTTGTAGATTCGCCCGGCTTCCTGCCCGGCGTCTCCCAGGAACACGGAGGCATCATCCGCCACGGCGCCAAAATCCTCTATGCTTACTCGGAAGCCACCGTACCCAAAATCAGCGTGATCACCCGCAAGGCCTATGGCGGTGCGTACGTCGTCATGTCCAGCAAATACCTGGGCACCGATATCAATCTTGCCTGGCCAAGTGCAGAAATTGCCGTTTTAGGCGCCGAAGGGGCGGTCAACATCCTCTTCAAAAAGCAGATTGAATCTGCTCCTGATCCGGCCGCAGAACACAAACGCCTTGCGGCCGAATACCGCGAAAAATTCAACAACCCCTATTATGCCGCCAGCGCCGGCTACATTGACGACATTATTGAACCGCGCGAGACGCGTGCCAAAATCGTTGCCGCTTTGGGCGCCCTGCGCGACAAATATGCGCCTGCTCCGCCGCGTAAACATGGCAATATCCCGGTGTAGCCTATGATATCGAACCTGATTCAATCTCTGTGGATTACCCTGCTCGGCATGGGGCTGGTTTTCATTGCCATCATCCTGCTTTGGTGGCTGATGGCTTTTATGACGGCCGTTCACCTGGAACGCAAAACACCCTCCAAAGAACAGACGGAAGATATTGAAGAAATTGAGAAGAAACGTAAGGCCGCCGGGATTGCTGTGTCGGTAGCGCTTGCCCTGGCCCACCAGGCCGAAGCGCATATCAGCATCTTTCCTCTGCCGCCCACGGCCGTTGTCAGCGCCTGGCAGTTAAGCCGGCGGACAGACAACTTGAACAAACAAGGGATTGTACGACGATGAAAATCAAAGTCAAAGTTGACGACTCTGTCTATCAGGTTGAGATCGAAAACCTGAATGCGCGTCCAATCATTGCCCGTATCGGCGATGAGACCTTTGAAATCTGGCCCGAAATGGAAGCAGGGCCGGCTCTTGCCAAGACGGCGTTGGTTGAGGCCTCCCCCAAACCGGCCACCGGCCTCCCGGCGGACCAACCCACAAGCGCAAGCAGTGTAGCGGCACCCCTGCCCGGGACGGTAACCGAGATTATGGTCAGTGCCGGTTCTCAGGTTCAGGCAGGTAACCCGCTCCTGGTGATTGAGGCGATGAAGATGAAAAACACCATCCGCGCCGCCCGCGCCGGTACTGTTAAAGAGATTCATGTCGTCGTTGGACAGTCGGTCCAGCATAAGCAGTTGCTCCTGGAGTTTGAGACATGAATCTGGTCAAGTTGCTGCTTAGCGTCTTCGGCGGGCTGGAGTTTACCTGGGCCAACCTGGTGATGCTGGGAATAGGCGGGGTTCTGATTTACCTGGCCGTGGCAAAGGAATACGAGCCGGTCTTGCTTTTGCCCATTGGCTTTGGCTGTGTGCTGGCAAACCTGGGAATGTCAGTCTATAACGAGGAAAGTTTTCTCAAGGTTATCTACGATGCCGGTATCAAGACGGAACTTTTCCCGCTGCTGATTTTCATCGGCGTAGGCGCAATGATTGACTTCCGTCCTCTGCTGGCGCAACCCAAAATGGTATTGCTGGGAGCAGCCGGGCAGTTTGGCATTTTTGGCACGCTTATCCTGGCAACCTTATTGGGTTTTCCGCTTAATGAAGCGGCCTCCATTGGCGTCATTGGCGCCATTGATGGGCCAACTGCTATCTTTGTGACCTCAAAACTGGCGCCCGAACTGCTTGGCCCCATTGCTGTAGCGGCTTATTCTTATATGAGTCTCATCCCTATCATCCAGCCGCCGGTGATGCGCCTGCTGACCACCCGCAAAGAACGTTTGGTGCGCATGGAATATGCGCCGCGGCCGGTCTCAAACCTGGTGGTGATTGCCTTTCCTCTGGTGGTAACAATCGCGGTCAGTTTGGTTGCGCCCAGTGCAGCCCCCTTGATTGCGGCGCTGATGTTGGGCAATCTGCTCAAAGAATCGGGCGTAGTTGAGCGGCTGAACAAGGCTGCTCAAAACGAAATCATCAACATTGCCACGCTGTTTCTGGGGCTGGCCATTGGGGCAACAATGACTGCCGACAAATTCCTTTACAGCCCGATCAGTGGTTTTCAGTGGAAGACGTTGATGATTCTGGGGCTTGGCCTGCTGGCGTTTGTGGTAGATACGGTGGCCGGCTTACTTTTCGGCAAGTTAATGATGGTCATTTCGGGTGGCAAGATCAATCCCCTGATCGGCGCGTGCGGCATCAGCGCCTTCCCTATGGCCGGACGGCTCTCGGCCAAAATGGCTCAGGAAGAAGACTTTGACAACTTTATCCTGATGCACGCCATGGGCTCCAACACAGCCGGTCAACTGGGTTCGGTGATTGCCGGCGGGGTGTTACTGGCGCTGGTAACTCAGATGATGGCGTAACCCGTCTCCTGCGAGCCGCAGGGTCTTTTTTACCGACTTGTGGCGCAATACAGGACAGGCGTATTGGCAAAACGCCTGTCCTTTGCTTTAAAGGATACCCATCCCCAAAAAGGCAAGTGTGCCAAAGACCAGCAAGACGGCCGCAGCACCCGTCACCACATGTTGGCCCTGGTGTTGGTCCACGACCTGCAAGGTTGGATACAATCCTTCCAGGACCCAGCGCGGCCCGGCCAGCCAGGCAAAGATCGCGCCCCCAAACAGCCCGCCCAGGTGCCCCCACAAATCAATGCCCGGACTCAGGCTGATCACCAAATTGATCACCAAAACGCTGGCAAGGCGGCCCAGCGCGTTGGTGGCATTCGGCAGCAAGGCGCGGTTTTGGTAGAGGAAAATACCCTGAGCGGCAATCAAGCCGAAGATCGAAGTAGATGCTCCCACCGAGACATTGCCGCTAAGCAAAAATGAAAGCACGTTCCCAGAAAAACCGGCCAACAGGTAGAGCAACAGAAAGCGCTTGTATCCCATCACGCTTTCCACGTCGCTGCCCAGGATAAACAGGGCATACATGTTCGAAGCGATATGCATAATCGAGCCATGCACCAGAATCGGCGTGATCAACCGCCAGATCTGACCGGCACGGATGTAGTCATTGATTTTAGCAAACAGCACAAGCGGCAAATCGAACTCCAGCAGAGGCTGGCTGGCAAGTTGCAGCAAATATACGAGGATAGTAATCCCCGCCAAAAGGTACGTCAGCCTGGGACGCACGGTTGGGGCCGGCACGCTCACCACATGTGTTTCTGGCGGAAGGGTAGAACTGGGGACGTTTGATTGATCCATGAGGTATATTCCAAATCGTGAGGAAAGATTCACAAATGAACCTGACGCGGATGCACCCGATGATGTTCCGCCTCGATAATTGAAATGACCGTTTGTACCGCCTGCTCAAGGCAGCCATCTTCGTTGACAACCACATAATCGAATTCGTCCACCCGTTTGAGTTCCTGACGGGCAGTGGCAATCCGCAAACTCAGATCTTCAACCGATTCCGTCTGGCGTGTCTTCAGCCTGCGGACGAGTTCCTCTTCGCTGGCGGTAGTAATGAAAATCAACACCGCTTCGGGCGCCAATTTACGAACCGTGGCCGCACCCTGTACATCCAGGCGCATGATCACGTCTTTACCAGAAGCCAGGGCCTCGCGCACCTGTTGCTTGGGAATGCCCTTGTAATCATTGTAGACAATGGCATATTCAATCAACTCATCCTGTGCAATCATGCGTGCAAATTCTTCCTTAGAAAGGAAGAAATAGTCCACGCCATGAACTTCATGTTCCCTCCGAGGGCGGGTAGTGGCCGTAACGACGAAATGAATGTCAAGTCCGCTCTGCTTCAGGCCCTGCAAAATGCTGTCCTTCCCCGCCCCTGAAGGTCCTGAAATGACAATCAACAAAGGCTGAGGGTGGTAAACATTGAAGTCTATATGGCTCATGCGGTTATTTTACCTGATAGGCAGGCAAACGGCAGAACGAGAATTTTGCGATTTCGCCTGACAACTTCAGACCAAAAGCGACAAAAAAACCTTTCAGGGCATGCCCAACTCAATTCAAAAAAGCCAACGCGCCCCTTGACAGCCCGGCCATATCCCGTATAATCCAGCCAATATTTCTGAAAGACGTTGAAGAGGACGAGTAAGCCTCATACGACGGCACAGAGAGCAGGCGGCAAGTGGTGAAAGTCCTGCCCGCACGATGAAGCCGAATGGACCTCGGAGTTGCAGGATGAACGTCAGACAGGCCGGCGCCCGGCCTCGCGGTCTGACAAGTAGTCTGAGCCGGCAACCGCAGCCGTTATCCCGCGGAGTCACTAGGAGACCATCAGCCAGGCTGAGGGTTGACTGCTGACTAAACGAGTGAGGCTGGCTTCCCGTTGCATCACAACGGGATTTTTCGTTAAGCAGCCTAATTCGGGTGGCACCACGGACCATGCGTTCGTCCCGTTAGCGGATGAACGCATTTTTGTTTCCCTCCTTACCGCCCCTCTTCCGCCGGGGAGAGGGGCCAAGAAAAAACAGCAGGTGAAAACCCATGCTACTAACCTTTATTGTTTGTAACAGCGTACCGAATTACTTTGCATTCTTCCCACCTTGAAGGGAACCTGCCCTCGCGCGCCCATTCCCACTCAAAAAATTTCTAAAATCAGATTATTTATAAGGAGATAGACCATGTCCACACAAACTCGCTTTTTATTGAATGAAACCGACTTGCCGAAATTTTGGTACAACGTAATGGCCGACAGCCCCGTGCCGCCTCAACCGGTGCTCCACCCGGTTACCAAAGCGCCGGTCACCCCCGATTTCCTCTCGGTATTGTTCCCCATGGAACTTATCTTGCAGGAAATCAGCACCGATCGTTTCATTGAAATCCCTGAGCCGGTACGAGAAATCTACAAACTTTACCGCCCCACTCCCCTGATTCGAGCGCGTCGCCTGGAACAATTACTGGATACACCCGCGCACATCTATTTCAAAAACGAATCGGTCTCCCCGGTAGGCAGCCATAAACCCAACACCGCGATTGCGCAAGCCTTTTATAACAAGGCTGCCGGGACAAAAGCCATCACCACCGAAACCGGCGCCGGTCAGTGGGGCACTTCGCTTGCCATGGCCTGTAATTTCTTCGGTATGGATCTCGAAGTTTACATGGTGAAGATTTCCTATCACCAAAAGCCCTATCGCCGCATTTTCATGGAGACCTACGGCGCTCAGGTCTTTGCCAGTCCTACCGACCGCACGGAGTATGGCCGTTCCCTGTTAGCCCAAGATCCCAACAACAACGGCTCACTCGGCATTGCCATCTCTGAAGCCGTTGAAGTTGCAGCCAAATCCGGCGGAACAAAGAAATACAGCCTCGGCTCGGTACTGAATCACGTTCTGTTACACCAGACAGTCATTGGCGAAGAGGCGCTCAAGCAAATGGATCTCGCCGGAGAGTATCCAGATGTGGTCATCGGCTGTGTAGGCGGCGGCTCAAACTTCGGCGGAATCGCTTACCCCTTCCTGCGCGAGAATCTCAAAAATGGTCAACGCACCCGCTTGCTGGCCGTAGAGCCAACGGCAACCCCGTCGCTGACCAAAGGCGTTTACACATTTGACTACGGCGATACAGCCCAAATGGCCCCCATCGTCAAAATGTACACGCTAGGGCACACATTCATGCCCGCCGGCATTCACGCAGGCGGTCTGCGTTACCATGGAATGGCACCTTCCCTCTCGGCATTTTATGATGCCGGCCTGATTGACGCCGTAGCCGTACCCCAAACCGGCACATTTGAAGCCGCGGTCATGTTTGCCCGCACCGAGGGCATTATCCCCGCGCCTGAATCGGCCCATGCCATCCGCGCCGCCATTGACGAAGCCCTGGACGCCAAAGCCAAAGGCGAAAAACGCGTGATTCTGTTCAACCTCTCCGGACATGGACACTTTGATATGACCGCTTACCAATCCTACCTGAGCGGTGACCTGGTTGACTACGAATATCCGGCCGAAGCAGTGGCAGAAGCCATGAAACACCTGCCCCAAGTAGAAGCAATAACCACCTGAAAGCGCACAAGCCCCCGCTCTCGTGAACGGGGGCTTGTTGTCCAAACATCCATGGAGAGTTGTCATCAACAGTGCATTGATTTTTTACGCCCTGGGGCATATAATGAGGCAAGAACAAAACGGATACTTCGTCTCAGGGCCTTAAATTGACAATAAAGGCTTAGCCCGATAGATAATGACCCTGACAGACAAAGCGGCGAAACCAACCGTATTGGTTTCGCCGCTTTTCATCACTGCGCACATATTCAGCAAGCCGAACAGGACAAACGAGAATGTTGACAGATGACGAATCGCCAAACGGTAAAGATGATTGCTTTCGCACCATCGCCGAACACTCGGCCTTTGGAATTTATGTCCTCCAGAATGGAATCATCAAATATGCCAATCGGGCTTTGGGCCAACTATTGGGTGTTCCACAAGAGAATTTGCTTGAGGCAGATTTCTTTTCCTTCGTCCACCCGGATGACCGGACAGCAGTGCGCCAAAACATGTTCAAATGCCTGAGCGATGAAGTCCATACCTGCCCTTATACCTTTCGCTGCCAACGCAAAAATGGAGACGTGATTTATGTGGATGCCTCGAACACACCAATTGCATACGGCAATGAACAGGCTCTGCTTGGCAATCTCACCGATATTACCTCGCGCCAGCAACTTGAGGCAGAGTTGGAAAAGGAACGCGAAATCCTCAACCTCTTTATGGAATACAGCCCCATCTATGTCTTTGTCAAGGATCAGAACATCCGCACCGTCCGCCTGAGCAGGAATTATGAAACCATGCTGGGCAGACCGCTGAACGATCTGCTCAACAAAAGCATGGCGGAACTCTTCCCACCTGACCTGGCTAAAAGCATGGAAGCAGATGATCGTCACATTCTAGAAGAAGGCAAGCCGCTCAAAGTTGTGGAAAGTTTTGGCGGCCGCATCTACGAGACGATGAAATTTCCTGTCCTGAGGCCTGGCCAGCCAGCCTACCTCGCAGGCTTCACCATAGATATCACCGAGCGTTATCAGGCAGAGCAAGCCCTCAAGAAAGCACACAAGGAACTCAAAGCCCGATTCCAGCAAATTAAACAACTGCAGGAACAATTGCTCGAACAGTTGATTCGCGACCCCCTCACCGGCCTGTTCAACCGCCGCTACCTTCAGGAGACCCTCGACCGGGAATTCGCGCGGGCTGGCCGCGAAAAGCGGCCGGTCAGTTTAATTATGATGGATATTGACCATTTCAAACGCGTCAACGACTCGTATGGTCATCGCGCCGGAGACAAAGTGCTGACAGAGTTAGGCCAACTTTTGACTGCCAGCGTCCGCGCCGAAGATATCCCCTGTCGTTACGGGGGTGAAGAATTTGTCATTGTCCTGCCGGGAGCATCTTTAGAAACCGCCAAAGAACGCGCCGAGCAAATCCGCCTGAGCATCCACAATCTGCGCGTCTCTTACCGCAATCAACCCATTCAAATTACCACCTCGCTGGGGGTAGCCGCCTATCCCGTTCACGGGGATAACAGTGATGCCGTTTTAATTCGCGCCGACCGGGCCCTCTACCATGCCAAACAAACCGGCCGCAACCGCGTCGTGGTCTACCGCGGCACAGCCGTCATGCCGCCTCCCTACTGACCAGACTTACTGCAAAGTAATCGGCTCAATCCGCCAACTCTCCTCCCCCAGCAGACGTTTGAGACGTTCCAGCAATTCCGGGCAAATATGAGTGGTATCGTTGGGAAAATCAATCAGGTGCCCACGCCCGTTTTCAAAAATCTGCATCTCAAAACGGTCGCGCCCCGGATAAGAGATAAGGATGCCAATCAAAGACTTGATACGCCGCCGGTCACGCTCCGGATCGCCGTTGGGGCGCAGGATGAGCGTCAACAAGCGCGGCGGTTGACCATCCTCCAATCCTTCTGCAGGCAGAGGCGGCAGGATAGGCGGCGGCAAGACCTGGGGCGACGTTTTGGATTCCACAGGCTGCATCGCTTCTTTTAGCGGTTCTTCTTTCAGACCCTGGGCTGGCGCGGCCGGCCCCGGCAGTGCCTCCCCCGGAAATTCCCACGCTTCCCAGCCGGGAGGAAAGGCCTCCGGCGGAGGCGGGCCGTCATCCTCATCCCATTCTACAGGCGGCTCGGCCTGCGTCATCTGAACAGGCGCAGAGACAGCCACGCTCGCCGTTTGCGCCGGAACAAAACCTGCCGGACGTTCCCGCACTGTTTTGGGCAGAGGCGCAGCGCTTTCCATGTCAGCGGCCTCAACCAGATTGACTTCGGTTTTAATCGCATCCACCAGAATCTTGGGCGGGCTGCTATTGGCATCTACCCGCCCTTCGGCCAACACCACCTTGTTGACCTCCAACAACGCCGCGCACGTCTGCCAGACCTTTGGGAAAAGCACCAGTTCGATATTGCCCTGAATATCTTCCAGGGTCACAAAACCCATCTGAGAGCCTTTCTTAGTCTGATAGGGGCGCACATTGGTCACCAGACCAGCCACGCGCACGCGTTCATCATGCTGCACCTCGTTCAACTGGCCGGAAAAACAGGTGACCAGTTTGCTCAACACAGGTTGAAGCGGCGTAAGCGGATGGTCAGAAATGTAAAGCCCTATCAGTTCGCGCTCCCAGTTGAGCATTTCACGCCGCTCTTCTTTGCCAGAAGAGGGCGGCAAGGAGATTTCCTCGCTCACAGCCCCGCCTGCCCCAAACAGGCTGAGTTGGCCCGCCTCTGCCGCCCGGAAGTGAGAGGCGCTGGCAGCGATGATTCGCTCCAGGTTCTGGAGCAGGCTCAGGCGTGGTCCGAACCGGTCCAAGGCCCCCACCTTGATCAGACATTCGAGGGCGCGCTTGCCCACGGTTCGCAGATCGACCCGCCGGGTCAGGTCATTCAGGCTGACAAAGGGGCCATCCTTCCGCGCCTCAAGAATCAAATCCACCGGCCCCTGCCCAACGTTCTTGATGGCTCCCAACCCAAAGCGGATGGCGGTACCTTCGGGCAGGTCCTCGATTGAGAAGTCATAGATGCTGGCGTTGATATCCGGCGGCAGTACTTGAATGCCCAGACTGCGCGCTTCGGCAACGTAAAGGGCCACCTTTTCCGTTTCGTTCTTCCAGACCGATAGGAGGGCGGTCATGTACTCGGCCGGGTAATGGGCCTTGAGATAAGCGGTTTGGACGGCGATGACGCCATAATCGGCGGCGTGGGATTTATTGAAACCGTAGCGGGCGAACTCTTCCCAATCGGCATAAATGGCTTCGGCCGTCTGACGGGGAATGCCCTTTTCAACCGCGCCCTTGATGAACTTGGCTTTGTGCTTCTCAATGTCTTCTTTCTTCTTCTTTGAGATGGCCTTGCGCAGGTCGTCGGCTTCAGAGGGGGTGTAATTGGCCAATTCCACGGCCGCACGCATCAATTGTTCTTGATAAACGGGGATACCGTAGGTTGACTCATAAATGGGACGCAGGGCCTCATGGCGATAGGTGGGCTGCTCTTCGCCGTGCATGCGCTTAATGTAGGAGGGGATGAAGGCCATAGGACCCGGGCGATAGAGGGCTACCATAGCAATGACATGTTCCAGCGTGGTCGGCTTCATTTCCACCAGGTAGCGTGTCATGCCGGTACCTTCCAGTTGGAACACGCCGGCGGTCTGTCCATTGCCCATCAATTCAAAGGCTTTGGGGTCATCCAGGGGAATATTGCCCAGGGTGTACTTCTTCCCATGCCGTTTTTCAATCAGATCACAAGCGCGGGCCATGACAGTGAGCGTGGAAAGGCCGAGGAAATCCACCTTGAGCATTCCCAGCGAGTCGAGGATGCCCATCTCAAACTGAGTGACAGACTTGATGGGCGTATCTTCAGAGCCAGAAGTGGGGCGATGCAGAGGCAGGTACTCAATCAGCGGCCGGTCGGCAATGACCACACCGGCGGCATGGGTTCCGGCGCTGCGTACCACGCCTTCCATCAGGCTGGCTGTGTCAATCAGTTCCTTGATGTGGGGGGCAGAGTCGTAGATGGCTTTCAGTTCCGGGTTTTGTTCCAGCGTTTCCTTGATGGTAACGGTTTTCCCCGGCACATTGGGGATCAGTTTGGTGATGCGGTCAACCTCATGGAGGGGAATATCCATCACACGGCCGACATCGCGGATAGCGGCCCGTGCGCCCAAAGTGCCAAAGGTGATGATTTGAGCGACTTTGTCGTTGCCATATTTCTGAGCCGCGTACTCCAGCATCTCTGCCCGACGGTCATCGCGAAAGTCCAGGTCAATATCCGGCATGGAAATCCGGCCGGGATTGAGGAAGCGCTCAAAGATGAGGCCATGCTCAATGGGGTCAACCAACGTGATGTCAAGCGTGTAGGCGATGATCGAGCCGGCGGCAGAACCGCGCGCGTTATACCAGATGCCCCGTTCGCGGGCATGGCGGCACAGGTCCCAGACGATGAGGAAGTAGGCGTCAAAGCCCATTTCATGCACAACGCCGAGTTCGTAATCCAGGCGTTGGCGCACAAGCGGGTCGTCGGCGCGCGCGCCATAGCGCCTTCGGCATCCGTCCTCACAGAGGGCACGCAGGAAGGTCTCTGGCGTATGTCCTTCGGGTACGGGGAATTCGGGCAAGTGGTACCCCTTAAAGGAAAGGTCCACTTTGCAACGCTCGGCGATCATGAGCGTATTGCTCAAGGCTTCGGGCACCTCTTTGAAGATCTCTGCCATTTCCTGCGGCGTACGCAGGTAATAGGAGGGATCGGTCATGCGGAAGCGATTGGGGTCTGAAAGGACGCTGCCGGTCTGAATGGCCAGCAAGATATCCTGCAAGCGAGCATCTTCTGGATTGATATAGTGCACATCGTTGGTGGCGACGTAGCGCATGGAATAGCGGGCGCCCAGTTCCAGAAGGCGGCGATTTAAGTCGGTAATTTCTTTAATGTTGTGTTGTTGGAGTTCAACAAAGAAACGGTCGCGGCCGAAGACATCGTAATACCAGTTCATGCGGCGCACGGCTTCTTCAGGGTTATCCTCCAGCAAGGCGCGCGGGATTTCGGCCGCCATGCAGCCGGTGGTGCAAATCAGGCCTTCCGCATGTGCGGCCAGGAAGTCGCGGTCAATGCGCGGGTAGTAATAAAAACCATCCAGTTGGGCGGCGCTGGCAATTTTGAGCAGGTTGCGGTAACCGGTCTCATTTTCGGCCAGGAGCAGGGTGTGATAGGATTTTTTGTCAAGTTTGGGGTCGCGGTCACGCATGCCGCGCGCGGCCATATAGGTTTCCAAACCGATGATCGGTTTGACGCCTTCGCTTTGAGCCGCGCGGAAGAATTCCACCACGCCGTACATGCTGCCATGGTCGGTAATTGCCAGAGCAGGCATGCCCATCTCTTTGGCGCGTTTGACCAGCCTCTTGATATTCGAGAAGCCATCGAGCAAAGAATATTCGGTGTGTACATGCAGGTGAACAAATGGGGCGCTCATTGGTCTGATTCGATTATAGCATGGGCGTTCTAGTATGAAGCCAACAGTTATCTTAAAAAAACTTTGGCTATGCGCTACCGGACAGGCAGGCACGTGATGGAAGAGATATTTGGGTGGACTTCTGCCCGCTCTGCATAAGCAGGCAACCTTCCCTTAGCGTGTTGATGAAAGCAATTTGCCACGAATGAAACGAATTCGACGAAAAAGGGCAGGAAAATTCGCGTTCCTTCGTAACTGCTTACCCGAAGATGGCCTTTTGTAGGCTGTTACAAAAATGATCCCAAATCTTGCGGGAGGCGAAACCGTTGCAAAAAACACCAAAATCCGTGCAATCTGTGTAATCTGTGGATATTTCCTTGACATGTTTTGCGTGCCACGAGGAGGCAGTTATCTCTTAGCGAAAAGCAGGTATGATATAATGAAAATGTATCGGGCTGGCCCCGTATCGTTCTTGGGGATGACAGGCTTCGACGGAGGAGGCTGGTCCCGGATTGCGAGCCGAGAGGCGCCGAACTCGTAAACTCAGCGCAAAAAAATAAGTGCCAACCGCACTTCCTACGCCGCTATGCCCCTCGCTGCGTAAGCAGTAGAGGCAAAACCGGCCGGTCTCTTGAAGAGACCGCGTCCACCTGCCCCGCTCGCCGCCCGGAGGCAGATGTGGGCGTCAGAAAGACGGCGTGCCGCGTGGTGACGCTGCTAACCATGCGAAAGAGGGCTTTCGGGTCCAAGCGGCTGGCCGCAGGCCTTTCTGGCCGGACGAGAAGCCTGCGGTGAGAGATTTCGACCGGCTACGCTCGTAGAGATCCGCGGGTCGAATCTTTCGGACGCGGGTTCGATTCCCGCCATCTCCACCTTGCCCAAAGTTAAGCCGCACAGGCAGCCTTGCAGCGCGCAGGGCTTTTTGCCTTGAGAATGCGGCTATATTTTTTTATCGAGAGGAAAGTCAGGGTAATGTTAACAGGCATCGAGTATGTTCTGATTGCGCTGGCAGCCATGGCCGCCGGAGCAATCAATGCGCTTGCAGGCGGCGGGACGCTGATTACGTTCCCAATGCTCACTGCCGTTGGCGTTCCAGCCGTAGCCGCCAATGTGACCAATACGGTGGCGCTCTGCCCCGGCTACCTGGGTGGTATTCTGGGTCAGGCCAAAGACCTGGCCGGCCAGAGGAAACGTCTGTGGCTGGTAGTGCCGGCCGGTGCAATCGGCGGGATTATCGGCGGTGTCCTGCTCTTGCAGACCGGGGAAAGGCTGTTCCGGGAACTGGTGCCGTATCTGATTTTGCTGGCGTCGGCTTTGCTGGCCATCCAGGAGCCGGTACGCAAATGGCTGCTGCGCCGACTTGAAAAGAGCAGCACAAAACCGATTTCCCAACGCTGGACTGTCAGCCTACCGGTCGGGCTGGCTGCCATTTACGGCGGTTACTTTGGCGCCGGCCTGAGTGTGATTGTGCTGGCAGTGCTGGGGCTGACTCTGGAAGATACTCTGACGCGCCTGAACGCCCTCAAGCAGGCGATTTCATTCAGCGTCAATGTCGCGGCCGCCGTGTTCTTTCTGTTTTCGGGGCAAGTGGTATGGCTGGCAGCGCTGGTAATGGCCGCGGGGGCATTGATCGGCGGCGCTTTGGGAGGCAAACTGGCCGGTCATGTCAAGCCGACTACCCTGCGCTGGATAGTGGTTACCATCGGCGTAACAGTGGCGATAATTTATCTGCTACGTTAGGTCTGCTGCCCGCTCAGAAGCACGCGACTCAATTCCGCCGTGCTGCGCAAGACGAGGTCGGCCTGCGCGCTCAATTCAGATTCTTCGCCAAAACCGCAGAGTACGCCCACTGTTTGCGCGCCGGCGCTTTTTCCGGCGCGAATGTCTACCAGCGTATCGCCAATCATCAAGCACGCTGACGGGTCCACATTCATGGCTTTGGCGGCATAGTAGATCGGGTCGGGATAGGGCTTGGTATGTTCGGCTGTCAGGGCGGTGACAATCACCTCGAAAAACGGAAGCAGGTCAAATTGTTCGAGAAAGAGCCGGGTGCTCTTTTCGTCACGCGCGCTGACAACGGACATGGGGTAACGTCCCTTTAGTTCGGCAAGCATCTCGCGCACGCCAGGGATGAGAAGAAACTTTTTGCGCTGCGGAAGGCGGCGCCGGGTAAACCATTCGGCCAGCGCCAGAATCTCATCATCCAGGCCAAGGGTATCCGGAACGCCGATCAAGAAATTCGCAGGGCCTTCGCTCCACATGACGAAGCGGCGGGCAGCGGTGCGCGTATCTTGATGGCAAAAAAGAAAGCGAAAGGGATATAAAAGGCGCGCAAGCCGCTCAACGAACTGGTCGTCTGTGTCGCTGAGTGTGCCATCTACATCAAAACACAGGGCGCGGATGCGTGCAAGGTCTAAGGGCATGGGTCACCTCGCTAGATGCAGATAAATCAGGCCGGCTGTGATTGCAGCCACGAGTATCACGCTGATCGTGAGCAAAAGGACAGCACACGAAATGAGCAACGGCTTGCCAAGGCGGACAGGGGGTTGTTCCATGCTCTTTATTTTACCCGCATTCGCCGCAAACCCGAACAGCGCGCCAAGACCTGCGGGAGGACAGGCTGTTACGAACATTCCAGGATTTATTTGCGCCATTCGTAAATCGGCACAATTCGCGTTAAGGTTTTTTTGCTCTTCCGTAGTTAACAGGAAAGAGCCTAAACACCAAGGGCACCAAGTACACAAAAAGATGAAAAGGCGCAAATTCTGCAGGCGATTTTCCTTCGTTACCTTTGTGACCATTGTGTTCAAAAAGATTTTCCCGTTAAAAACGGTAGAGCCGTTTTTTACTGTGAGAAAACCGTAAACAGTGCAGGCAGGCCGTTACAAAAAATCGCAAATGGGCTATACTTTGGCCTGCGTATGAAAACGACTCAAGATCAGGCGCGCGCCTTATTTGGAAAGGAGATTGCATGCAAGCCATTGCCAAATACGTTTTTATAGAAGATCAATTTCCCGGCGTCACACTGGGGGCCATTGCCCTGCCGCATGGCCTGATTCAAATTGACGCGCCGCCTTCGCCAGACGATGTGCGCACCTGGCGCGCTTCTCTCATGAACACCAACAGCGGCCCCGACCGGATTCTTATCAACCTGGATGCCCACCTGGACCGGACCCTTGGGGCGCGCGCCATGGAATGTACACTGGTTGCCCACGAAAAAACGGCCAGCGTCTTTCGAACCCGGCCGATGAACCTCAAGACCCAGGGGGATGAAACCGGCGCGGATTGGGAAAGCATCATCGGGCTGGGCAATATCCGCTGGTCACCGCCAGAAATCTCGTTTACGCACAACATGGAATTGCACTGGGGAGAGACAACGGTTCTGCTGGAACATCACCCCGGCCCGGCAGCCGGTGCGTTGTGGGTCATCCTGCCGGCAGAGAAAATCGTTTTTGTCGGCGATGCCGTGCTCAAGAATCAACCGCCTTTTTTAGATAATGCTCACATCCCCGCCTGGTTGGATGCACTCGACCTGCTGGCTAAAGATTACCGCGACTATATTATCGTCAGCGGACGCGGCGGCGTTGTGACGCAAACCGTTGTCAAGAATCAGATAGAATACCTGCAAAAGGTACAGTCTGAACTGGAGGCGCTGGCCAAAAGCCGCGCTTCCTCTCAGGAAATCGAGGCGCTTGTTCAACCCCTGTTGACAGCCTGCAAAGCGCCGGCGCAAAAACACAAACAGTATGCCCAACGCCTGCGTTACGGGCTGCACAATTATTACTCCCGGCATTACGGCGCCAACATGGTTGCTCACAATGAATAACAGCCTCACCGCCCTGACGCCTATGCTGACAGTCACGCGCGGTCAGGTCGTTGAGTGCATCCATTTCGGCGCGGTAGCCGTAGTAGATGCGCGGGGCAACCTGCTCGCTTTCTGCGGAAATGCAGAGATGACCGCCTTCCTGCGTTCCAGCGCCAAACCGTTCCAATGTTTGCCGTTTGTGGAACGCGGCGGTCCTCAGGCGTTCAATCTCAGCGAGCGCGAGTTGGCGCTGCTATGCGCATCACATGCAGGCAGCGAAATGCATGTTCAAACTGTGGCGGCCATACAGAGCAAAGCAGGCATTGATGAGGCCAATTTACAATGCGGCACCCACCTGCCAGAAGATGTAGAAGCGTTTAAAGCCATTGTATGCGGCAGCCGCCCGCTGACACCGAACCGGCACAACTGCTCCGGCAAACACACCGGCATGCTGGCCCATGCCCGCCTGCGCGGCCTACCACTGGAAACCTATTTAGACCTGAGTCACCCGATCCAGCAAGACATCCTGGCCACGCTATGCGAAATGTGCTCCATCAACATCCAAGAGGTAAAAATCGGCATTGACGGCTGTTCGGCGCCCAATTTCGCCATTCCGCTTTATAATGCGGCGCTGGGTTACGCCCGCTTGGCAGACCCGGCCTCTTTGCCCGTTGAACGCGCTCGCGCCTGCCAGCAAGTCACCGCCGCTATGAGCCGCTATCCTGAAATGGTGGCCGGACACGGCAAATTTGACACCCGCCTGATGGAAGTGGGAGGCGGCCGAATCATTTCCAAGGGCGGCGCAGATGGCTATCAGGCAGGAGCATTGTTGCCGGGCGCCCTCGGACCCGATTCGCCGGGCGTCGGCATCGTCCTTAAAATCGCAGACGGCGACACCGCCCTGCGTAACAGCGACCTTTCGGCCTATCAACGCGCCCGGCCGGCGGTAATGCTTGAAATCCTGCGCCAACTCGGCGCACTGGACGAATCGCAACTGGCCGAACTGGCCGAGTTTGGCCCGGTCAGACCGGTGCTGAATAACCGCGGCCTGATTGTCGGCGAGCGGCGGCCTGTATTTGAGTTACAAAGATGAAAAACGCCGCTTCGAACCTGAAACAGCGCGCCACCCAGATTCACCAGCGTCTGCTGGAAGCCTACGGCGAGCCCACCTGGCGCAATCCGCTCCCGCCGCTGGATGAACTGGTCAGCACCATTCTTTCGCAAAACACAAACGACCTCAACCGCGACCGCGCCTTTGAGGCTCTCAAACGGCTCTTTCCACGCTGGGAGTTGGTACGCGATGCCCCGGCTGCTTCTGTCATCCAGGCAATTGAACCGGCCGGGCTGGCCAACCAAAAAGGGCCTCGCATTCAAGCCGTCTTGCGCACCATCAGCGCCGAACGCGGCTCGCTCGACCTGACCTTCCTGCGCGATCTGCCGCTCGAAGAAGCGCGCGCCTGGCTGATGCGCTTCAAAGGCGTCGGACCCAAAACGGCCGCCATCGTCCTGCTCTTTTCGCTGGGGCGGCCGGCTTTTCCGGTAGACACCCATATCTACCGTGTGACCGGACGGTTAGGTCTGCGCCCCGAAAAAATGAGCGTGGAGGAAGCACATCCATATCTGGAGGCGCTCTTCCCGCCCGAAACGTATTATGCCGCCCACCTGAACCTGATTCGGCTGGGGCGTGAGGTTTGCCGGGCACGCAGGCCCGATTGTCCGGCCTGCCCGCTGCAGTCTCTGTGCGACTACGAAAACAAAACTGGATCAATCACAAAAGACTTATGACACAACGCATCTTCATCTCTGCCGACCATGGCATGGCCATCGTTTATTTTCTGCAAAGCGACGTGATCCCCACCCTGCTGGAGGCCGGGGTGGAAATTGTCGTCCTGACCGACGATGAGACCAAAGAAAAAATTGCCCAACGCTTTGCGCGTCCAGGCCTTACCTTTGAAGGCCTGCGCCTGAAACAGGCCAGCGACTATGCCAGACGAGTCCAACCGCGTTTGCAATGGCTGCTGGCCTACCTGCGGCGCGTGGGCGGCTCGCGCCGCATCAACACCGAAGCAATGGACAGCCACATCTGGGAAGTTTGGGCAGAGAACTCATGGAAGTTTCGGCTGGGAATCTGGCTGCCCTCGGCGCTGGCCATCCTGATCTTGCGCAATTTTGCCCCGGCCCGAAAATTGTTGGTGCAAATGCAGAGCCGCTTCACCCCAAACCCCGGCCTGTATGCCGACCTCTTCGACAAATACCGCCCCGATCTGGTCATCGCCTCAACGCCTGGCTGGAGGCTGGATCGTTACCTTTTAAGGGAAGCCGCCCAGAGAGGCGTCCGAACCGCCGCCGCGATTGTCGGCTGGGATAATCCGTCTTCTTACGCCATTCCTGGGGCTGCGGTGCAGTGGATCACCTGCTGGTCCGAAATCCAAAAAGAAGAACTGGTGCTCGGTTCGGACTGGGACCCGGCGCGGGTGCACGTAGGCGGCATCCCCTCCTACGACGGCTATTTCCGCCGTCAGTGGCTCATGCCGCGCTCGGAATATTTCAAGTTGCATCAACTCGACCCTGAGCGTAAACTAATCTCGTATGCCAGCAGTTTTGTCCACTTTGCGCCCAACTACCCCAACATCGAAGCCCTGGCGAAACTGGTTGCTTCAGACTCTTTGGCCGAACCGGCCCAATTGCTGATTCGCCTGCACCCCAGTCACTTTCAAGACAGGCCGAAAATCTTTGCAGAGGAACGCCAGCGCGTGTTTGAACTGGAGAAGCGGTACCCGCATGTCCGCGTGGTTCAGCCGGTGCCGTTAGGCGGTTCACTGGGTTACTACAGCGGCGAAGACATGGACGAGAAATCCTCCATGCTTGCTTACTCCGATGTGTTTGTGACAGTTTACTCGACGATGGTGGTTGAAGCCGCCGTACATAATACGCCCATCGTCTCGGCTGTGATCGATGTGCCGGGCGGTTGGAACAAACCCAAAAAGTTTTCCCTATCGCTTAGGGAAATCGGCAACTGGCCGACGCACAAGCGCTTTCGCCAGGCAAAGGCGGGGCGGGTTGCCGCGAATGAACAGGAGTTGCGCGAGGCGCTCAATGCCTACCTGAGCAACCCCAGCCTGGATGCTGCAGAACGGCGCCGGTTTATCGAAGATGAAATTACGTTTACCGATGGTTCATCCGGCAAACGGACAGCAGCATTCATCTTAAACATCCTGAGCCAGAATGAGCGCCCGGAGGCCGCTCCCCTTGGCTAACCGGACAAAAAACATGTTCCTCTTCTACTTTTCGATTACGCTGGCCATCCTTTCCAGCGCCCTCTATCATTTTGCCGCCAAAAGCACGCCCTCAGGGGTCAATTACCCGCTCTCCCTGAGCGTGACATACCTGGCGGCCTTTGGAATCGTCGTGCTGGTAGCCGTTTTTTTCCCGCCCAAAGACGGCTTGCGCGCCGAACTGCAGCGTCTGAACTGGGCCAGCCTTCTGCTGGCGGTGGCCATCGTCGGGATTGAATTTGGTTTCCTGCTGGTCTATCGCTCCGGCTGGGAATTGGGCCTCGCCGC
>JAIOAQ010000028.1 GCA_019873735.1 Chloroflexota bacterium
ACACACGACCTCTCTGCGCCTTGTCCGACTGGTGGTGTATGATGCCAAGACGACAGCCGCCTTTCACAAGGTTTGGCGGCAAATCTTTGCCGGTGACTTTTCTGCATCTTAAGGCGGTTGATGTAGAGTCATGATTACCTCTGCTCAAA
This sequence comes from Chloroflexota bacterium, assembly GCA_019873735.1. GTDB lineage: Bacteria > Chloroflexota > Anaerolineae > Anaerolineales > Villigracilaceae > DSXF01. The sequence continues at coordinate 150 of JAIOAQ010000028.1, forward strand.
ACCCGAAAATTAAACTGGTGCGCGCTCTGACGGGGCGGGGCCGGGAACGCCGTCAGGCCGGCGCCTTTGTGGCCGAGGGCGTTCGTCTGGTGGAAGAGGCGCTGGCGGCGGGGTGGCCTTTTAAGTTTGCGCTTTACGATGAAACGCTCAATGAGCGCGGCAGGCTGCTTGTCCGCCGTCTGCAGGCTGCGCAAGTAGATGTGGAACTGGTTTCTGCCTCTCTGATGAATTCGCTTGGCGAGACAGAGACACCTCAGGGGATTCTCGCCGTCCTTGCCCTGCCGAATTTTGAGGCTGTCCCCTCTGCGCTGGACTTTGTTCTTATTCTGGACCAGATTCGCGACCCGGGCAATCTGGGTACGCTGTTGCGGACGGCGGCTGCGGCCGGCGTCCAGGCGGTTTTTCTCCCGCCGGAGACAACCGATGCCTTTGCTCCTAAAGTCGTTCGCGCCGGCATGGGGGCGCATTTCCGCCTGCCTGTTTTGCCTTTGAGTTGGGAACAGATTCGGCAGATATGCGAGCAAGCCGGTTTGCATGTGTGGCTGGCGGATATGGACGGCGTCTCTTGCTGGCAGGCCGATTTGAGACGCCCCTTGGGGCTGATTATCGGCGGCGAGGCAGAGGGCGCCAGTCCTTCAGCCAGGGCGCTGGCTCATGATACAATCAGCATTCCAATGTTCGGCGGTATTGAGTCGCTCAACGCGGCTGTGGCGGGTGCCGTATTGATGTTCGAAGTTGTGCGGCAGGAAACGGCCGTGCGGCATAAAAGGCAATTGCCAAAAACCAATTGAAGCGTAAAGGGTTTAAACCCCTTGAAATTGCTTGAGCGAGGCCTGCAATGCGTTTTCAACACTATTGGAAGGACAAGGTTGTCCTGATTACCGGCGGCTCCAGTGGCATTGGGCTGGCAGCCGCCAGGTTGCTGGCGGCCTCTGGCGCACATCTCTGGCTGACGGCGCGGCGGGCAGACGTGCTGGAAGCCGCGCGTCAGCAAGTAGATGCCTGCCGCCTGGCCGGCGCTTCGCCCTGCGGCACGCAGGTGGCTGATGTTTCAGAAGCGGCTCAGGCGGCCGCGGCGGTGCAACGTGTCCAACGTGAAGCCGGGCGGCTGGACGTGGTCATCAATTCGGCGGGCATTACCCTGCCGGGCTACTTCCAGGATTTGCCGCTGGAAGAATTCCAAAAGCAGATGGCGGTCAATTATTTCGGCACGCTTTACGTCATTCGTGCCGCTTTGCCCGAAATGCTGAAACGGGGCAGTGGTCACATTATCAACATCTCTTCTATGGCCGGTTATCTGGGGGTTTTTGGTTATAGCGCCTACGGCGCGTCTAAATTTGCTGTGACCGGCCTTTCGGAAGTTTTGCGGGCTGAGATGAAACCGCATGGCATTCGCATTTCGGTGGCTTTCCCGCCCGATACAGATACGCCCCAACTGGCCTTTGAAACGCCCTATAAGCCGCCGGAGACAAAAGCCCTTTCTGGCACGGCCAAAGCCTTGCCGGCCGAGGTGGTGGCCGGCGCTATCCTGGAGCAGGCCGCACGCGGTCACTTTTTGATTTTCCCCGGCTTTGATTCCCGCCTGTTTTATATCTTGAGCACAAAATTGCCCAAATGGCTGGTCTTTGCCATCTTGGACCAAATTGCCGCCAGTGGACGAAAAGAGAGAGGTTAAAGCCAGGGAGCAGGATCAGGCCAGAGGTCCGGAAAGAACCGCTTGTCTATTACCGCCCGAACGAGAATCCATTGGCGGTCAAATCACTTAAGGAGAATGAGTCATGGATATCTTTGCCAAATGCACCCAGTTCACGGCTGCAAAAGAGGCGATTGCCGCAGGCTATTACCCCTATTTTATCCCCCTGACCGAGAACGAAGGCACAGAAGCCGTTTTTCGCGGCCATCGCCTGATTATGTGCGGTTCGAACAATTACCTGGGCCTGACCACCCATCCGAAAGTGCGTCAGGCCGCGCTGGATGCCGTTCACCGTTACGGCACCTCATGCACCGGCTCGCGCTTCTTGAATGGTACGCTGGAACTGCATGAGCAACTGGAACGCGAACTGGCCGAATGGGTGGGCAAAGAGGCGGCGCTTGTCTTTTCAACCGGCATGCAGGCAAACCTGGGGACAATTTCGGCTTTGGTTGGCCGCGGCGATTACGTCATCCTTGACAAGCAGGACCATGCCAGCATTGTAGATGGTGCCTACCTTTCGTGGGGCGAGACCAGACGTTTTCGGCATAACGACATGGCCGATTTGGAGCGCGTCCTCCAGAGTCTGCCGGATGATAAAGGCAAACTGGTGGTGGTAGATGGCCTCTACAGTATGGAAGGCGACATTGCCCCCTTGCCGGAGATGATACCCATTTGTCAAAAATATGGCGCCCGTTTGATGGTGGACGATGCCCATGCTATGGGCGTGCTGGGCGGCGGACGCGGCACGGCGGCCCATTTCGGCCTGACGGAAGGCGTGGACCTGATCATGTCTACCTTCAGCAAATCGTTCGCCTCGCTGGGCGGCTTTATTGCCGGAGATGAGCCGGTGGTTCATTACATCAAACATCATGCCCGCGCGCTGATCTTCAGCGCCAGCATTCCCCCGGCCAACGCCGCGGCGGCGCTGGCGGCCCTGCAGGTGATGCGCGAAGAACCCGAGCGCATTGCCCGCGTCAATCAAATTGCCGAAAACATGCGCCGCGAGTACCGGCGGCTTGGGTTTGATATCGGCTCGTCAGAGACGCCCGTCATCCCGATCATCATCGGCGACGACACCCGCACGCTTCTGACCTGGAAGGCGCTTTTCGAGGCCGGGGTGTTTGTCAACCCCGTGCTGGCGCCGGCCACTCCCGAAGGGCGTCAGTTGCTGCGAACCAGTTATATGGCTACCCATACCGATGAGCAAATGGAACGTGTGCTTGAAATCTTCGAAAAAGTCGGCAAACAAATGGGTTTGATCTCGTAAATGAAGATTCGCTCGATTACGTACTTTTGTTCTCCCGGCTGGCCGCTGAATGAAAAGATTCTGCGTCTGGCCGGGAATTTCCTGCAGGAGGCCAGGGCGGTTTTTACGGAAGTCGGATACGATGTTCAGACCACCCGGCTGGCGACGACGCCCTTCCCCCAGATTCTGCCAAAGGTGACGGACGTGCCGGTTCTGGCGCGGACCCTGGGCCTGCTTCTGCCCGAACTGGGCGTGGACTACGCTGCTTTGGGTCCGGCCCTGCCTGCTATGCCCGAGAGTTACACGCGCATCCCCGAAGCAATTGCCGCCTCAGAAAACGTTTTCTTTTCTGCCGTGATGGCCGAGCGGCAGCATGGCCTCGATTTGACCGCCATCCGCCGCTGCGCTGAAATCATTGTCCGCCTGGCGCTGGTGGAGTCAAACGGTTTTGCCAACCTGCGTTTTGCTGCCCTGGCCAACGTCTCGCCGGGAGCGCCGTTTTTCCCGGCGGCTTACCATGCCGGCGGCGAGCCGGCCTTTGCCCTGGCGATGGAAGCGGCGGATGCCGCTGTGGACGCTTTTGAAAACGCCGCAACCGTTGAACAGGGCCGTCAGGCGCTGGTCGCTGCTCTGGAGGAACACACCCGCAGGCTGTGCAAAGCGGCCGATTTCTTGAAGTATAAGTACATGCTCAAATTCGGCGGCATTGACTGGTCGCTGGCGCCTTTCCCATCAGAACGCCAATCATTAGGGGCCGCCTTTGAACGCATGGGCGTCCCGGCCGTTGGCCTACAGGGTTCGCTTGCCGCTGCGGCCATCCTGACCGAGGCCATTGAGCGCGCCGACTTCCCGCGCGCCGGTTTCAGCGGCCTGATGCTGCCGGTGTTGGAGGATGCCGTGCTGGCGCGCCGCGCCGCCGAGGGGACTCTTTCCATCAAGGATTTGCTGCTTTATTCTGCTGTCTGCGGCACCGGGCTGGATACCGTCCCCCTGCCCGGCGATGTGACCGCCGAACAGGTGGCCGCGCTCCTGCTTGATCTTTCGGCCCTGGCTTTGCGCCTGAATAAGCCGCTCACGGCCCGTTTAATGCCCATTCCCGGCAAGAAGGCCGGCGAAGCGACAAATTTTGACTTTGCCTTCTTTGCCAATAGCAGGGTGATGGCGCTGCATGCTGAGGGCGTTGGTTTGGCCCTGTCCGGCGATGAGACGGTCGCCTTGCAGGCGCGCCCTGCATGAAGGCCGTGTTGTCGGTCGGTTGCCCAAACCGACCGACCCGAAATTGGGTATAATGGCTGGGCAAGTACTATCCTCAGTTTCCTTTCCAGGAGGTGCGAATGGCTCTGCCCAAAAATGCCTATTTTCGGGGCAAAATAGTTCCCTATTCTGATGCAAAAGTGGGGGTTGGCACGCATGCACTCCACTATGGCACTGCAGTATTTGGCGGTTTGCGTGGTTACTGGAACGAAGAGCGGAAAAAACTCTTCGTTTTTCGTCCCTTAGACCATTACCGCCGCTTCTTGCAGTCTTGCCGTTTGTTGTGTATTGACCTGCCGCATACCCCCGAGAGTTTGACACAATTGACGCTCGACCTGCTGCGCGTGGACGGCTATCAGGAAGATATCTACATCCGTCCGCTGGCCTATAAGGCCGATGAGCAGATTGGTGTGCGCCTGCACGATTTGACTGATGAATTGACCATTTTTGCCTTGCCCTTTGGCCTCTATCTCAAGAACCCAACGGCTGTGCATGTGACCATTTCCTCCTGGCGGCGGGTGGATGACAATACCATCCCGGCGCGTGGCAAAGTTGCCGGGGCGTATGCCAACTCTTCGCTGATCAAGACGGATGCCTATCGCGCCGGTTTTGATGATGCGCTTGTCTTGACCAACGAAGGCCACATCTCGGAGGGAAGCGCCATGAATGTCTTCATGGTGCGCGATGGTGTGCTGATCACGCCGCCGGTGACAGATAATATTCTGGAGGGCATTACCCGCCGTACTGTGATGGAACTGGCGCGGACTGAATTGGGGCTTACCGTTGTTGAGCGTCCCATTGACCGCACGGAAGTGTATATTTGTGACGAATTGCTGCTGACCGGTACGGCTGTGCAAGTGGCGGCTGTGACCAAGGTGGACCATCGGCCAGTAGGGAATGGGGTAATGGGGCCGGTGGGCGAAAAGTTGCGGCAGTTATTCGATGACGTGGTGCGCGGCCGGAACGCCAAGTACGCCCACTGGAATGTGGAAGTTTAAGGTTGCGATCAGAATATGTGCCTTTGGCTCCTCCTGAATTTCAGGAGGAGCCAAAGGAAGCGTTTTGACGCAAGGGGGCAAAGCCGCCAGGGTTGCTGTCTGAATAAGGTGCCTATTGAAGTCCCTGCCGGAAAACCCGCTGGAACTCTTCCAAGAACGGATGGGCAATTTCGGCGCTGTGGATGATGAGCAGGTTTTCGTCATTACGCGTTTCGGCGCTGCTGCTGAAGTTGTACGAGCCGGTAATGACGATTCTTTCATCAATGATGATGACCTTATGATGCATTTGTCCTTGGTTGCCGTCCAGCCGCACATCCAGGCCGGCCAGGGCAAAGGGGTCATACTCGGTGCCGATGTTGGAGCCAACCTGTTCGGCCTCCATCACACCTGCAACGTTTATTCCCTGAGCGGCACGTAAACGGATGGTTTCTCCTAATGGGTCAGATGTGAAGGAGTAGGCCAGGAAGTAGATGCTTTGCTGTGCCTGGCTGAGCAGTTCATCAATCCGGGCTGAGGGGCTGTCATCGGGTGAAAAGAAGGTTTCGACTCGTGTCCCTTCAACCGTTATGACCGGATTGGGGGTGGCCCGCACGGTATCGGGACCGAATTTATCTTGCACAAACATTTCGTCAAATTCCTGGCTGAAATTTTGAGCAATCTTGACCGAGCGGATGCGGATCAGGTTGTTGTTGTCGGTATATGTGCCGTTGATGGTGAAATTCATCGAGCCGGTCCAAACTTCGGCGCGATCAATGACCACAAATTTGTTATGCATCAACCCTTCCCGCCGGTCGCCCAGGAGGGGGATGCCGGCATCCAGCAGGGCCTGTGCGGCGGTGCTGTCACGGTTGTCGCTTTCCATGACCAGGCGCACGGCAACGCCGCGTTTGTGAGCGCGCAAGAGGGCGTCGCGAATGCTGGGCAAGGACAGGCTGTAAATGGCCATGTCCACGCTCAGGCGGGCGTTGTCAATGGCTTCTGCCAGTGCCAGGTCGGGGCCGCCGGTTCGCTGGGCGGCGTATGGACTGGTTGGGTCGGTAAAGTAAATTTCGTACCAGTTGCCGCGCGTCCCGTAGCCGGCTTGCATCAAAATCAGTTCGGGGCCTGAATAGGCCTGGGTAACGGTAGCCGGCGCGGGCGTGGGCGGAACCGGAGTGGCGGTCGTCGGCGGGGCCGAGCAGGCAATCGTCACAATGAGCAGGGTGAGTATCAAGGGGAAGGTTGTTTTCATGGTCACCTCGCGGGTTGTCCGATTATAGCACGGTTGTTCTGAATAAAAAGCCGTATAATTGGCGCATGACAAAAACACTCTTGGTTGATGCTTTGGGCTGGCTTGGGGTAGTGCTGCTGTTGCTGGCGTATGGCCTGGTTTCCAGCAGAAAACTGGCCGGTGACTCGCCGTTGTATCAGGTCTTGAATCTGATAGGCAGTGCGCTGGTGATCGTGAATTCGGCCGACCGCGGGGCTTACCCTTCGGTGGGAGTCAATTTGGCCTGGATGGGGATTGCTCTGGCTGCACTGATTGCCGGCCGCCGAGGGAAACGGTGATGAGTCAGGCTCCTTCGGCAAGCCGTCAAATTGCCCGCGCGGCAGGGACGGTGATGCTGGCGTTTGTTTTTAGCCAGGGAATTGGCCTGGTGCGTAGCATTCTGGTGGCGGGACGCTTTGGGGCCAGCGCTGAGTTGGATGCTTTCCTGGCAGCCAACCGCGTGTCGGAGACGCTTTTCCTTTTGGTGGCAGGCGGAGCGCTTGGCTCGGCATTTATTCCCAAGTTTACAGAGTTCCTGGTGAGGCAGGAGCGGGAAAAGGCCTGGAATCTGGCCTCGGCGGTGGCTAATCTGGTATTGCTGGTCTTGAGCGGGCTGGCTGTGTTGACCGGCGTTTTTGCGCCGCAGGTGGTGCGTTATGTGCTGGCGCCCGGCTTTTCAGCAGACCCGGCGCAACTGACGCTGACCGTTCACCTGCTGCGCATTCAATTGGCGGCTTCGATTTTGTTTGGTTTGGGCGGGTTGGTGGTTGGCATCTTGAATTCGCATCAGGTTTTTTTGATTCCGGCGCTGACTCCGGCCATGTATCAGATTGGAATCATTTTCGGTGTGCTGGTTCTTTCGCCCAGGATGGGAATCTATAGTCTTGCCTGGGGGGTGGTGTTGGGGGCGGGGTTGTATCTTGGTTTGCAGATTCCCAGTTTGCTCAGGAGAGATGGCTTCTACCGTTTGACGCTGGGTTGGGGGAATGCGGCTGTGGCTGAGGTCGTGCGCCTGATGGGGCCGCGTTTGCTGGGCGTGGCCGTGGTGCAGTTGAATTTTTGGGTCAATATCTGGCTGGCCTCACGCATGGCAGCGGGCAGCGTGACGGCGCTTTCGTATGGATTTGCTCTGATGCTGATGGCGCAGGCGGCCATTGCCCAGTCAATTGCAACGGCCGCCATGCCTACCCTTTCGGCGCAATTCGCTTTGGGGCAGATGGCGGAACTGCGCGCTTCGCTGGCGGCCAGTTTGCGCGGGGTGCTGTTGCTTTCGTTCCCGGCTGCGGCCGGTTTGATTTTGCTGCGCGAGCCGGTTGTGGCTTTGCTCTATCAACGCGGACAATTCGATGATCGGGCCGTGCAGATGGTGGCCTGGGCTTTGCTCTGGTACGCGGCCGGCCTGGTGGGTCATGCGGTGTTGGAGGTACTGGCGCGTGCCTTTTACGCCTTACACGATACCCGCACGCCTGTGCAGGTCGGCGCCGTTGCGATGACGCTCAATGTGGGCTTTAGTTTTGCCTTTTCAAAGTTGTTTCAGAACGCAGGTCTTTTGCCGCATGGCGGTCTGGCGCTGGCGAATTCTCTGGCGACTGCGCTGGAGGCCGCCGCGCTTTTTGTGCTTATGCGCCGCCGCTTACAAGGGATTGAGGAAAAACGGCTGGTATCCGGTTTTGGCCAGTCGCTGGCCGCAACCGGCGTGCTCTCGGCCGGTTTGCTGGTTTGGCTGGGGTGGACCAACGGCCAGCCGGCGTATCTCATTGCTTTGGGCGGCGTGGCCTGGGGCGGGGTGCTTTACTTTCTGGCCTGTCTCCTGTTTCGTGTCCCCGAATTGACATCCCTGCGCGCTGTCATCCGTGACCGGATAGGACGATAAAACCCGCCGCAGTCTATGCCTGCTGCTATGGCTGGTGCCAGATCAGCCAGACGGCGATAGCAATTGCCATTCCCAGCAAGATGCCGCCAATCACTTCCAGGGGAGTGTGACCCAACACCTCTCTCAAGTCTTTGTCCGAAATCGGGTGGCCTTGCAGCAGTTCGTTCACGATCACGTTTATCTTCTGCGCCTGAATGCCCGCCTGGCGGCGGACATTGGCGGCATCGTAGACCACAATGGTAGTAATCGCGACGCCAAGGGCAAAAAGCGGGTTGTCAAATCCGTAGAACAGCCCGATGCTCAGCGTCACCGCGGTCATGGTAGCCGAATGTGAACTTGGCATCCCGCCGGCGCTAAAAAAAAGCATCCAATCCCAGCGTTTGTTATGTAAATAATCGAGCGGCACCTTGATTAACTGAGCCAGCAGCCATGCAAAGAAGGCGCTGATGAGGGGATAATTCTTGAGAATAACGCTCAGGTTCATATCTCTGTCTCCTCATTTGCGAGCGTATCTTCGCCTGACAGGGTGCGTATGCGCAAGGCGGCTTTTTCTAACAAGGCGGCGCAATGCTGAACCAGACTCTGGCCGCGCTCAAAAGCCGCGATGGACTCTTCCAGCGTCTCCTGTCCGTTCTCAAGGCTGCGGACAATTTGCTCCAGTTCGGCCAGGGCTTCTTCATACGAAAGCGATTCGATGGGGGAATTTTTTTGATTGGCCATGATCACTCCTCGGTGGACGGTTTGACCTCCACCCCAAAACTACCGTCAGAGACGCGCACGCGCAAGGTTTCCCCTGGCCGTGCCTGTGCTACCCGCCGGATCAGCCTGCCGTCTGTGTGCTGGACGACAGCATAGCCGCGCGCCAGCACAGCCAGCGGGTTGAGCGTGAACAAGCGCCGTTCCAGCCCGCGCAGGCGTTCCTGTTCCAGTTTCAAGCGTTGACTTGTAGCATGGACTGCACGGCGTTCCATCTCATCCAGTTGCTGACGATAGGAGAGAATGCGTCGTTCAGGCGAGACAAAGCCCAGGCGGGCGCTCAGCGTCTCAATCTGTCTCTGCCGCGCGGCTACGGCCGTTTGCATGGCGGTTCCGAGTCTGGACTTCAGGCTTGCCAGCCCGGCCCAAAGGTCTGCCCGGCTGATGGGGGTAGCCAGTTCGGCGGCGGCGGTGGGCGTTGGCGCGCGCAGGTCGGCGGCGAAATCCACCAGCGTGAAATCGGTCTCATGTCCTACGCCGGTGATGACCGGCGCCTCTGAAGCAGCCACAGCGCGCACAAGGTTTTCATCATTAAAAGCCCACAGGTCTTCAATCGAACCGCCGCCGCGCGCCAGCAGAATCACATCTGGCTGTGCCAGGCGGTTCAAGTCTGCAAGTGCCGCAATCAACGCGGCCGGTGCCTCTGCTCCCTGCACCGGCGCCGGCGCCAAGATGACCTCGACCAGGGGCATGCGGCGGCTCAGAGTCTGAAGCATGTCTCGCAGGGCTGCGCCAGAAGGGGAGGTCACAATTCCGATGCGGTGTGGCAGGGAGGGAATTGGGCGCTTTCGCTCCGGCGCGAACAAGCCTTCGGCTTCGAGCAGGTCTTTAAGACGCAGAAATTCCTGAAACAATGCCCCCTCGCCTACAGGCCGGATTTGATCTGCATACAACTGGTACTGCCCCCCGGCCTCATACAGGCTGACCTTTCCGTGTACTTCTACCGCCAACCCGTCCTGCAGGTTCATCCGCAGGCGGTGGGCTTCTGTGCGCCAGATGACACAGCGCAGGGCTGCGCCGGCATCTTTAAGCGTAAAATAGAGATGCCCCGAAGACGGACGCGAGAGATTGGAAATTTCGCCCTGTACCCACACATCCTGCAACATCAGGTCGCTTTCCAACAATTGACGCAGGTAACGCGTCAGTTCGCTGACCGTCCAGCGCAGAGAAGCAAAAAGCGAAGGCTGTGCCATGCGCATGAGGATACTCTAACTGTTTGATGGCGTCAATCGGTCAATTGAGCATTTCCCTAACGGGCATTCTCTGCTAAAATCCTGACAAAGGTGACTGCCCAGCCTCCCGCAGGTTTTAGCACGAACCTGTGGGAAGGTTAAGGGCAGGCAATTACTGACAAAGGCACAACATCCATGAAACATCTTTGGTCTCCCTGGCGGATGCGTTACATCCAAAATCACGAAAAAGAAACCGACTGTATTTTTTGTGCTGCGCTCAAGCAGGCCGATGACGCAGGCAATCTGGTCATCTTTCGCGGCCGGCAGGCGTTTGTCATTCTCAACAAGTTTCCCTATACCAGCGGGCATCTGATGGTAGCGCCGTTAAATCATCAGCCTTCGCTGGAATTCCTGACGCCGGAAACCCGGGCCGAGATGATGGAACTGGTCACACAGGCGATTCGGGTGCTCAAGCAGGTCTATAAGCCGCAAGCCTTCAACGTGGGCGCCAACATTGGCGAGGCCGCAGGGGCGGGCGTGCCCGGCCATGTCCATATCCATGTCGTGCCGCGCTGGGCCGGAGACACGAATTTTATGTCCGCGCTGGCTGAGACGCGCGTCCTGCCCGAGTCACTTGAGGAGACCTGGAAACGCATCCGTTCAACCTGGCAGGGGGGGTAATTTATTATGCGACGCATTGCCGGCATCCTCATCACGCTTCTCTCCGCCGCCGCTTTTGGGACGCTGGCGATTTTTGGGCGTCTCGCTTACGCGGCCGGCCTGGATACGTTCACGCTCCTTTTTCTGCGTTTTACGATTGCAACCGTATTGATGTTTGCTCTGCTGGCATTGCGCCATGAGCCTTTACCCCGCGGTAAAACTTTATTGCAACTGATTGGCATGGGGGCGATTGGCTATGCCGGCCAATCCTTCTGTTATCTGACGGCGATCAAATATGCATCTGCCGGTTTGGTGGCTCTTCTGCTATATCTTTATCCCGCAATGGTGGCCGTCCTATCGGCGTTGTTTCTCAAAGAGAAAATCACCCGCCCCAAGGTCATTGCGCTGGTGATTGCCCTGATCGGCACCGCGCTGACCGTCCGGCCGGGAAGCGGACAATGGCAGGGGATGTTCCTGGCCCTTCTCGCGGCGGCAATTTACTCAATTTACATCCTGGTTGGTTCAGGCGTGATGAAGCAGGTCTCGGCATTTCAATCCACTCCGGTGATATTTGCCTCAGCCGGGCTGGTTTATGGCGCTCTGGTTGCATTCAACGGCGCGCACTGGCCGGTGGACGCGGCCGGCTGGTGGGCGGTTGCAGGTACGGTGCTGGTGCCTACCCTGATTGCCGTGACGGCTTTCTTGATAGGAATTCAATACATTGGCCCAACCGACGCCTCCATGCTTTCCACCCTGGAGCCGGTGGTGACGGTTATTCTGGCTGCTCTTTTCTTTTCCGAGCGGCTGGATGCGTGGACGCTGTTTGGTGGCGGCCTGATTCTGACGGCTGTGATTCTGCTTACACGGCTTGAAACCGGCCAAAAGGGTTAGAGCAGTACATTTGTCCTGCCGGATGTGTTTTGGGCCATTATTCGAAATATAATGTAATTGCCTGCCCTTAACCCTCCCGCAGGTTAGAACGGGACTGGCAACCGAAGTTGGCAGTCATGGAGACGTCTTCTGACTTGTACATTGTGCCAAAACCTGCGGGAGGGTAGGCAGTTACAATATAATCATAAGTGGTGCAAAGCAGATGGTTCGTCAAAGCGCTGGCGGACCGATGTAGCAATGCTTTGCATTTCAGGAGGACGGATGCCCACAGATGAATTGCTTCAACAGGGGATAACCGCCGCTCAGGCGGGTAATTTGGCCGAGGCGCGCCGTCTGCTCTATCAGGTGGTGCGCGCCAATCCGCGTTCTGAACTTGGCTGGCAATGGCTGGGCTACAGTATGGATGTGCCGGAAAAACAGGCCGAATGTTTTCGCCGCGTCTTGCTGATCAACCCGAAGAACGCATATGCCCGCCAGCAATTGGAGGCTCTCAAGGCGCAGGGAATCACCCCTCCCGCCCCGGCAGGGAAACAGAGAGCGGCGCGCAGCCGCAAAAAGTTGAATCCGTTGCTGCTCGGCGGGGCGGTTTTTCTGATTGTGGCGTGCATTGCGGCGGTGGGAGGCGGCGTTTTCCTGATCAACCGCGGCTTGTTTTCGGGTGGGGCAGCCGCACCGCCTCCTGCGTCCTCAGAAACGATCCCAACCCTGCCGCCTGCTCCGACCCCCGTCCCCACACCGAATTATGCTCCCGTTTATGGGCAGGAACCCTGCGCTTTTGAGGTCCCCGAAGGGGTAGATGTCCAGTGCGGCGCGTTGGTGGTGCCGGAAAACCGTGCCGGCGACCCAAAGAAGACTATCCGGATTGCAGTGGCCATCTTCCCGAGCACCAACCCAAATCCCGCGCCCGACCCGATCCTTTTCCTACAGGGAGGGCCAGGCGCGCCGGCCATCCAGCCGGTTGTCGATGCTTACGAGACTGTTGTCCTTCCATTCCTTGCAGAGCGGGACTTTGTCGTTTTTGACCCGCGCGGGACGGGATACACCAAACCGGCGCTGGATTGCGATGAGTTGCGTACAACCGACCTGCTTGACCTGCAAGGCAAGATTCCAGAGGACCAACGTTGGGCTTACTATGGCGGCGCATTGCAAACCTGCCGTTATGCCCTCAGCAGCGCCGGCATTGATCTGAGCGCCTATACCTCCGCTGCCTATGCTGCCGATGTGCGCGACCTGTTGAACGTCTTGGGTTACAAACAGGCCAATTTGTACGCTGTCTCTTATGGCACACGCGTGGCTCAAATCGTTTTGCGCGACTATCCCCAGGTTGTGCGCAGCGTCATTCTTGATTCTGTGGTTCCCCTTGAAACCAAGGTGCTGGAGAATCTGCCAAAAAGCCAGGAAGACGCGCTGGAAGCGCTCTTTGCCGCTTGCGCAGCCGACCCTGCCTGTGCCGCTGCCTACCCAGACTTGAAAGGAATGTACCAGACCGTCGTTCAAACGCTGGATGCCGCTCCCTTGCGTACCACCACCAGCAGCATCCCAGAAGAAGGCACGCTCAATGTGCTGGTCAACGGCCGTGTTTTTGCCGAGACCATCACCTGGATGCTGCGTTATGGCGAGACCATTCCTTCCATCCCCATTGTCATCGGACGCGCCTATGCCGGGAACTATGACCCATTGCGTTTTATGCTCTCCATGCCCTATGACACGGTCAATCAGATCAACCTCGGCACCTATGTTTCGGTCAACTGTCATGAGCAGGTATATCTTGCGACTACGGGTTCAGTAGGTTTGATTGTGGATGACAACTGCGTCATCTGGGGCGCAGATCCTCTTCAGCCCTCCGAGATTGAGCCGGTACGCTCAGGCATGCCGGTTTTGCTCATCAGCGGACGTTTCGACCCGGCCACGCCGCCTGCTTTTGCCCGCCAGGTAGCCGCTAATTTGGGTCACGCCACCCTGCTTGAGTTCCCGACCCAGGGCCATGTACCCACCGCCAGCACAGCCTCAGATTGCGCCCGCCAGGCCATGGCCGAATTCATTCGTAACCCCAGCGCCCCTGTCCGCCCGGCCTGTTTGGCGGATGAGCAAAAAGTGGCCTTTATCTTACCCTATACCGGCGAGACGCCCATTCCGCTCGAAGACCTGAAAGATGAGACCCAGAAACTGACCACCAAAATACCAAAAGATTGGGTAAAAGGTGAAGGCGGCTTATACACCCGCCAAAGCGGCTTCAACGACGTGACTCAAATTGCCATCCTGCAAAGCACAGCCAGCAAGGAACGTCTCATAGATTCCTATGGCGCCACTTTCAACAACGGCGCCGGCTTTGATGAACCGGCTGTCCTGAAGGGGACGGAGAAATACAATAACCTGGAATGGTCTTTCTACACCGCCAAATCGGGTTCATTGATGATTGACATGGCCTTTGCCAAAAACGTCAAGCAGACCATCATGGTCATGATGGTCAGTTTCCCGGATGAGCGCGATGCACTCTACCGCATGCTTTTCCTGCCCGTGATAGAAGCCACGCAACCGCTCAAGTAAGATGCACATCCTGCGCCGACTGTTGATCATTTTGACTCTGACCGGGGTTACTGCCTGTGCGGCGGAAGCCCCGGCGGTTCTTTCTACGCCGGAGCCTGCTCCCACACCCCTGGCCACGTCCACCCTCATACCTTCTCCCACGCCATCTCCCATGCCTCAGCCGCGCTACGTTATTCCGCCTTCCGGGCCAGAACGGGAGGATTTCCCGCCGGGGGTTAACCCCTTGACCGGCCTGGAAGTGCAAGACGCGGCAACGCTCGATCAGCCTGCCGTGCTGATTTCTATCAGCAACATGCCTGTCACCGCCCGCCCACAGGCCGGACCAGGCTTTGCGCCGTGGATTTTTGAACTTTTCATTGGCGAAGGCACAACCCGTTTCATGGGCGTCTTCTATGGCGATTTTCCGCGGCGCGTCCCTGATATTCATGGCCCTTGTGCCGTGAACGAGAACATTTTTCACCCCAGCGGGCCTTGGGTTGGCGGCCGGCTGTGGCTGGATGAAAACCAAAACGGCGTGCAGGATGCCTGGGAAGTGGGCGTGGGCGGCGTTTGTGTCCGCCTGTATCTGGCCGGGGAGACGATTCCCCAGCAGGAGACGGCCACTACGTCGAATGGCGCCTACGCCTTCACGCTGGAAGATGGCCAATCTTATCGGATTGCTTTTGATGCGGGCGCGGCGTACACGTTTACCCTGCCAGATGTGGGGGACGATGACAGGGATAGCGACGCCGACCCGACGTCGGGACAGACCCGTGTTTTTACTGCGGCAGAGGCAGATTCGTCGTGGGATGCCGGTCTTATCCTCTCCAACCCGCCCGCCGTCCAGCCGACCCCCATTCCCGAAGATATTGCTCCAGAGCGGACCTATGTCGGCCCGATCCGGTCTGGCCGGCTGACATACCGTGATTTTTCGCTGATGTTTCCACGCAGTTGCCTCGTCTTTGCCAGCGCGGCCGAAGACATCTTGGAACGTTTGGATTATTGTGAAATCATCTACGGGGAAAAGGGTGCGACCACGCCCAATACGGCTTTGATGGACGTGGAACGCATGCGTGTCCTGGCGCAAAAGAACGCGGTGGCAGGCCAGCCGGTCAACTATTCCGGCAACCGTTTTGACCCGCTCCCGCCTGCAGGCGGCGCGCCGGCAGATTCATTGTGGGTTTTCTACCACAGTTATACGCAATCTCTCTGGCAGTATGACCCGGTGCTGGGGCAGTATTTGCGTTTCCTGGATGATGCGGATGGCAAGGGGCGTTTTCACCCGCATACCGAGCGTCTCACCGGCCGGCAACTGGCCTTTGAAAACGTCATTTTAGTCCTGGCCGATTATAAGATTTTCCGCCCAATGCAGTATGAGGTTGACCTGAGTGTCGGCCAGCAGGGCTTTGCTTACCTTTTGCGGGATGGCCAGATTTATCTTATTCGCTGGTCGGCGGTCAATCGCGGCTGGGAGCAGAAAACCGGTCTGATGCGCCCGATCCACTTCACCACCGCAGACGGCCAGCCGTTTCCGCTCAAACCGGGGCGCACATGGATTTGCCTGCTTACCGCCGGCTCTGGAATCCACGACCTGGGGGATGGGAAGTGGAAAGCGGTTTTTGTCCAGCCGGAGTGATGCGCTTCTCCCTGCGGCTTAAAGCAATGATGGCTGTTCCTTTGGTTTGGCGTCGCCGTTCCCGTTCATGAGAACGCCGGCCCGGCGCAAGTCCTCGTTGGGAATGCGCGCCACCGTTGCAACGGTATCACCTGGCTGCAGGCGCATTAAGTGAATGCCGCGCGTGGCACGTCCGGCCTGTTTGACGTCTTTTACTTTGAGTCTCAGGGTAATGCCGTTGGCAGAGATGATGGTCAGGTCATCGCCTGGCCGCACAACGCGCGCCGAGGCGATCTTGCCGGTTGTGGAGAGGGCTTTCTGGTCAATGGTGGCGATTCCGCCGGTGGCGCGACCCTTGGGGCTGTAATCTTTCAGCGGGGTCTGCTTGCCAAAGCCCAGTTTGGTGATGGTGAACAGGGCGCCATCTGGCTGGACGACATCCATACTGGCCACAGCGTCACCCTTTGCCAGGCGGATGCCCTGTACGCCGGCTGCCATCCGGCCCATGGCGCGCACTTCTTCTTCGGCAAAGCGCAGGGCTTGCCCGTTCTCGGTGACCAGAATGATTTCATCTTTGCCGCTGGTCAGACGCGCCCAGCCGAGTTCGTCGCCTTCTTCCAGGGTCATTGCAATCAATCCAGAAGGCCGCACCGAGGAAAATTCTTCCATGCTGACGCGCTTGACCTTCCCTTTGACGGTTGCCAGGGTGCAGTACGTATGCGATGAGAAATTCGGCACGGCGATTGCGGCCGTAATGCGTTCGCCGGGTTCGAGGGAGAGGACATTTGCCAGGGGAATCCCTTTGGCTGATCGGTCGGCATCCGGAATCTGATAGACTTTTTCAGAATAGACTTTGCCGCGGTCGGAGAAAAACAGCATTGTGTCCAGGCTGCGAGCCGGGATAAGGGCCACGACCTCATCCTCATCACGGGTGATGTGTCCGGTCACGCCGCGTCCGCCGATGGACTGCGGGCGGAATGCCCGCGCGGCCATGCGTTTAATGTACCCGCGTTCGGTCAGGCTGACCAAAACGGCTTCATCTTGCACCAAATCTTCTTCGTGGAGTTCCTCTTTGGCATCTATGGCAATGCGCGTCCGGCGGTCATCGCCGTATTTTTCTTTCAGATCGCGCATGTCGTCCTGAATCAGGGCCAGGATTTTTTTGGGATGGGCCAGCAGGTCTTCCAGGTAGTTGATTTGTTCCCGAACCTGTTTGTGCTCTTCTTCGATTTTCCAGCGTTCAAGGGCTGCTAAACGCCGCAGTTGCAGGTCCAGGATGGCCTGTGCCTGTAACTGGCTCAATTTGAAGCGTTTTACCAGCCGCTCTTTGGCCTGATCGGCGTCTGGCGATTGGCGGATGGTGGCGATGACCTCGTCCAGGTTTGCCAGGGCAATCAGATAGCCGTCGAGGATGTGGATGCGGGCGCGGGCTCTGGCCAATTCGAAATTCGAGCGGCGGACGATGACGGTTTGGCGGTGTTCAATGAAAATCCGCAGCGCTATTTTGAGAGGCAGGGTGCGCGGTTCACCGTCCACCAGGGCAAGCATCTGCACGCCGAAGGTGGATTGCAGCGGGGTGTATTTGTAGAGTTGGTTGAGCACTTTTTTTGGCTGTGCGCCGCGCTTCAGTTCGATGACGATGCTCATGCCGCGCTGGTCAGATTCGTCGCGCAGGTCAGAAATCATGTCGATTTTTTCATCGCGCACCAGTTCGGCAATCCGCTCTAGCAGGCCGGATTTGTTGACCTGATAGGGGATTTCGGTGATGATGATTTCGTGACGTCCGCCTTTGCCCTCTTCGATATGTGCCATCCCGCGCACAACCAGCCGGCCGCGTCCTGTGCCATACGCCGATTCGATTCCCTCTCGACCGATAATGATGCCACCCGTTGGGAAGTCGGGCCCCTGTACAAACTGCATCAAATCTTCAACCCGAATTTCATCGAGTTGTTCGTAACGGTCAATCATGTAGATGATGGCGTCAGCCACTTCGCGCAGGTTATGAGGTGGGATGTTGGTGGACATGCCTACGGCAATACCGGCGGTGCCGTTCAAGAGCAGGTTGGGCAGGCGGGAGGGTAGTACCAGCGGCTCTTCCAGCGAATCGTCAAAATTGGGGCCGAAGTCAACGGTTTCTTTTTCGATATCTGCCAGCATTTCTTCGGCCAGTTTATGCAGGCGGGCCTCGGTGTAACGCATGGCAGCCGGAGCGTCGCCGTCAATTGAGCCGAAGTTCCCCTGTCCGTCCACCAGGGGGTAACGCATGGAAAAATCCTGCGCCATGCGGGCCATCGTCTCGTAAACGGCCGCATCTCCATGGGGGTGATACTTGCCGAGCACCTCGCCAACGATGCGGGCAGATTTCTTGTAAGCCGCGTTGGGGCGCAGGCCGAGTTCCTGCATGGCATAGAGAATGCGGCGGTGGACCGGCTTTAAGCCGTCCCGTGCGTCTGGCAGGGCGCGCGCGACGATCACACTCATGGCATAGTCCAGATATGCCGAGCGCATTTGTTGTTCAATGTCTACTTGATGAACTTGACCGATTTCCATAGGCTTTGAGAATCGCTCTCTTTTTATGAAGAAGGTGATAGTTGTAAGGCGCAGGGATTATACCGCACAAACAAAAGACCCGCCTCTCAGCGGGTCTCAGTGCCGAAGGTGGGATTTGAACCCACACGAGGGAACCCCCACTACGCCCTGAACGTAGCGCGTCTGCCAATTCCGCCACTTCGGCAAGCAGTCCATTGCACGATGCCGTGCGGAGTGTATTTTATCCGAAACGCCGGTTTTGTCAACCTTGTGCCGCGTTTCGCGATTTGCCAGGAAGCATCCACCGATTATGCCGATTGCACAGATTGACTCTACTGCAAAAAGGGCATTTCTAACGCAAGGACGCAAAGCCACTAAGGTTTTTCTGTAGGACAAGTGCTACGTTCGGTTGTCGCACAGCCGCGCCAGGCATTGTCCAAAACCAAAAAAACGGATATTTTGCATTGGAAATTTCATTATGCTTTGCGACCTGGCGGCTTCGCGTTGAAATTTTCTGTTTTGCAGTGAAGTCACAGATTGATCCTTGGGTACAATATTGGCGGTTTCTGCGGATCAGAATTCGAAAACTGTGCTTGTCTGGGTGAAGAGAATCCATCTTATTTCAACGTAGCGCTGCCATTCATGTGGAAACAGGGACAAATTGCATTTTGAGTTTTTTTGAAAAGCAAGTAAAATGTAAATACTTCTAAATTCTGTCGATTTCACTGCAAGGAGTAGCCGTGAGCAAGTGGCCCGGCAAGTACGTCATCGGTCTAACCGGCAATATTGCCACCGGTAAGAGTGTGGTGCGTAAGATGCTTGAGCATTTGGGGGCTTATACCATTGATGCCGATTCGCTGGCGCATCGCACGTATGCAAAAGGCGCGCCTGGGTATCAATCTGTTTTGGATACCTTTGGGCAATGGGTGCTTGGCCCAGATGGCGAGGTGGATCGTTCCAAACTTGGCCGCCTGGCATTTTCGGATTCGGAGGCCATGCGTCAACTGGAGGCCATTGTCCACCCTCTGGTTGAGCAGGCGGTAGATATTCTGATCCGCCGCGCCGGCCAGAATGTGGTCGCGGTGGAGGCGATCAAGTTGTTGGAAGGCGGCTTGCGCTCGCAGGTGGACACTATCTGGGTGGTTTATGCTCCTGAAGAAGTCCAGGTGGAACGACTGATGCGCAAGCGCGGTTTTAGCCGTGAAGAAGCGCTGGCGCGCGTCCGTTCTCAGCCATCTCAAGAACAGAAAGTCGCGGCTGCAAAAGTCGTGCTGCGGAATACCGGTTCCTATGAGGAACTGTGGAAGCAGGTCACCGCCGCGTGGAAACACATTTATCCTGCGACCGATACCGGCCCGGTGGCACTTAAACCGGCTGCGAAAGGTGAACTCAGGGTTCAACGCGGCCGGCCGCGCGACTCACAGAACATTGCCGAGTTGTTAAATCGCCTGAGCGGCCATGCTCAAAACCTGTCAGCCGATGATGTGATGGCTGCCTTTGGTGAGAAGGCATACCTGCTTTTACAACAGGGAGAGCAAATCGTTGGCGTCACCGGCTGGCAGGTGGAGAACCTGGTGGCGCGCGTCTCTGATCTTTATGTTGCGCCAGACGTTCCCTTTGAGCAGGCTCTGGAAGCCCTGCTCAAAGAAGTGGAGCGCGCTTCTCAAGACCTGCAATGTGAAGCGGCGTTGATTTTCCCTGTCCCCAGCCTGGCAGCGCAAGAAAATGTCTGGAAAAAATTGGGCTATGAACGCCGCACTCCGCAGTCTCTGGGTGTACAGGCCTGGACAGATGCGGCTATTGAATCCCAGCCGGCCGGCACGGTGTTGTTTTTCAAGCAGTTGCGTCAGGATCGCATTCTGCGCCCTATCTGACCTTTGACCTTGCCTGCCGCCCTGATTTTTGTTTGGTAACTTGTGGCCGAACTTTTTGACGACCTTATTTTTATATTTCAACGTCTTGATTGGCTGAGCGTTCTCGACATCCTGCTGGTCACCCTGATTTTCTTTGGCCTGCTTTACAGTTTACGAGATACGCAGGCCATGGCGTTGTTGCGGGGTGTTTTGTTCCTGGTCATGCTGGTTGTGCTTCTAACCAGCCTGGTTCCCCTGCCGGCTTTTTCCTGGCTGCTCAAGACCACCCTGCCCGCTTTGCTGTTTGCCATACCGGTCATTTTTGCCCCCGAAATTCGCCGTACACTGGAGAGAATTGGACGGGCGGGGATTTTTCTTTCTCGTTCACAGAAACCAGAAGCAAACAAAGGTATAGATGAAACCGTGCGCGCGGTTGTCAGCGCTGTGGCGCGGCTCTCGGCTCGCCAGCATGGTGCGCTGATCATTTTTCAGCGCCTCGATAACCTTGAAGAGTATATTAACACAGGCGTGCGCATGAGCGCGCAGGTTACCCCCGAATTGTTGATTCAGATTTTTTATCCCAACACCCCCTTGCATGATGGTGCTGTGATCATTGCTGGTGAGCGAATTGTGGCTGCCTCATGCGTGATGCCGCTTTCCGCCAGCGGCATTTTGGCGCGTTCCCCCGAACGCCAGATGGGACTGCGCCACCGGGCCGCCTTGGGGATTTCAGAAGCAAGCGATGCGGTGGCGGTTGTGGTCTCAGAGCAAACAGGGTCCATCTCGATTGCCCACGCCGGACGGATGATTCGCCGCCTGGATGCAGAACGCCTGGAGAATATTTTGCTGGCTTTCTTTCAACCGGAAGAAGAATTGCGCAAGAAGTTCTTTCATCGTCTGTTCTCACCCTTTTTCCCTCGTAAGGATGATTGAACCATGTGGCGCAATTTTGGCAAGAATTTACGCACCTTTCTTTGGGCTCTGCTCCTGGCTTTGACCGTTTGGGCCTCGGCGGTGACTTCGGCGGACCCGGACCAGATTCGCGCCTATCCCGAAGCAGTGCCGCTGGAACTTGTCGGCCAAAACCCCGATCTGGTGTTGCTTGGGACGTTGCCGCGCAGTGTGGAAGTGACCTTGCGCGCTCCTCGCTCGGTATGGGATAAAATCCTGGTTCACCCCAAGCCGGTGCGGGCTTTTTTGAACCTGTCCGGTTTAGATGCCGGGCAACATCTCGTAAATGTCCAGGTTCAGGTTTCAGAATGGCCGGTGAGGGTTGTCTCGGTCACCCCTCCGATAGTTATCCTTAATTTGGAACGGTTGAGCACGCGTGTGCTTGATCTGGAACCGGTGCTGGTCGGGCAATTACCGATTGGCTTCCAGACAGGCGAGTTGAAACTGGAACCGGCCCGCGTAACCATTTCGGGCCCGGAATCTGTTGTTCAACAAGCAGCACATGCCCAGGTGGAGATTCCCTTGAGCGGCAAGCGGGACGACATTTCGGAACCGTTTCCCGTGCAGGTGATGGATGGCAATATGCATGTGCTGGATGGGCTGACGCTTAACCCGGAAAACGTGCAGGTGACCTTGCCGATTGTTCAGCAGGGCGGTTACCGCGATATGGCGGTTAAGGTGATTGTGCGCGGCCAGCCTGCGCAGGGTTACCGCCTGGCGAGCATTACCTCCCTTCCATCTGTTGTAACAGTTTTCTCGGCTGACCAGGAATTGGTAAACTCGTTACCCGGCTTTGTTGAGACACAGCCTCTTGATTTGAATAATGCAAAGGCCGACATTTCGACGCGTCTGAGTCTCAACCTGCCGTCAAATGTCAGCGTTGTGGGCACCCAGGATGTGGTTGTGCTGGTAGGAATCGCCGCTATTCAGGGCAGTCTCACGCTTTCAGGTGAACAGGTTGAAATCATTGGCCTGGATCCGACTCTGGAAGCACGCATTGCTCCTGCGACTGTGGATGTCATTCTTTCTGGTCCGGCGCCCATTCTGGATGTGCTTTCTACTCAGGATGTGCGTGTAGTTGTAGATGTAACCGGTTTGGTGGCCGGCACTTACCAGTTGACGCCAGAAGTCGAAGTGCTGGTTGGCGGCTTGCAGGTTGAGTCGATTTTACCCGCAGCGGTAGAGGTGATTCTCTTCCCCGCTGCGACACCTACACCGAGGCCTTGATGATTCAAAAACCTGTTGTTGCTTTGGTCGGACGGCCAAATGTTGGCAAAAGTACCCTCTTCAACCGCCTGATTGGCGAACGGCTGGCGATTGTGGATGATACCCCCGGCACCACGCGTGACCGCCTGCTGGGTGAGGCCGAATGGAATGGCGTCTCATTCCATGTGGTGGATACGGGCGGTATCGATCCAACGCATGGCGGTAAGTCGCCGCTCTCCATTGGCTCGGCTGAATTTATTGCTCAAATTCGCCAGCAGGCGCAAATGGCTATCCAGGATGCAGATGCGGTGCTTTTCCTGGTAGACGGCGAGACAGGTCCTACCCCGGCCGACTTTGAGGTGGCGGACATCTTGCGCCGCAATCAAAAGAAGTTGCCCGATGGCAACCTCTGGCCGCCCGTCTATCTGGTAGTCAACAAAAGCGAGAGCGCAGAGCGGCGAAACGCAGCCGCCGAGTTTTATGCGTTGGGTCTGGGAAAGCCTTATCCCATTTCTGCCATTCATGGCACCGATACGGGTGACTTGCTGGATGCTTTGGTGAGCACTTTCCCTTCTGGAGAGACAGGCGACGAAAGCGAAAGCATCAAGATCGCGATTGTCGGCAAGCCAAATGCCGGCAAATCCAGTTTGCTCAATCGTTTGGTGGGACAGGAACGCGCCATTGTCAGCCCAATTCCAGGCACAACGCGGGATGCGATTGACACGCTGATTGAATATGAGGGCTTAAAGGTTACATTGATTGATACGGCCGGGATTCGTCGGCGCGGCAAGATCGAACACGGTGTTGAACAGTACAGCGTTTTGCGTTCTCTGAAAGCCATTGAACGCGCGGATGTAGCCCTGCTGATGATTGATGCCACAACCGGCATTACCAATCAGGATGCGCACATTGCCGGTTTTATCCTGGAAGCCTGGAAGTCATGTGTGGTGTTGGTCAACAAGTGGGATGCCGTTGCCAAAGATGCTTATACAATGGATGAGTTTACCCGCAAGGTGCGGCAGGAACTTGATTTTATGGACTACGTGCCGGTTTTATTTATCTCGGCGAAGACAGGCCAAAGAGTAGAGCAGGTTTTGCCTTTGGCACTGCGGGTGCAGGAGGAACGGCTGGCGCGCATTAGCACTTCTCAGTTGAATCAGATTATCCAGCAGGCACAAGACAAACATGCTGCGCCCTCACGCGCGGGGCGCCCCTTCAAAATGTATTATGGCACGCAGGTGCGTTCTGATCCGCCGACTTTCTTGATTTATGTCAACGATCCCGCTCTGGCGCATTTCTCCTACTTGCGTTACCTTGAAAACCAGATCCGTGCTGTGTATGGCTTTTTGGGGACGCCGATTCGATTGGTGTTGAAAGGGAAAAAAGAAAAGTAGCCCCCACAGGATGTTTCTGTGGGGGCTTACACTGGGGGTGTTTTGTTTCAGGGCAGCCAGGCGAAGGTGTTCATAATTTGCGTGAAAATGGCTGCCTCGGCGCCGGGATCAAAAGCGGGCGGTGGGGTGCTGAAGTTGCCTAAATTGGCCGAGCGCAGGACAAACTTTACTGTGATGCAGGCGTTTTCCCGGCTGACGGAATAAGCCGTCCAGTCATAGACACTTCCAGCGGCTCCGTCCTGGCCAGTTTCTTTCAGGAACTCAATCCCGTTGATGGTCACGTTCTCGCTGCTGGCCGCCATCCCATCTGTGACCTTGCATGGGGTCAGAGACTCGGTGACCTTGGCTTCGAGGTATTTCTCGGTCAGGTTTGTGCCGGGGACAAAAGGCAAGTTGATGCGCGCTTGCGTACTGCTCATGCTGACAAAGACTGCGCCGGGCGGAATCTTGAAAGTGAATTTGTAAAGCGGGTTTTGATAACTCATCCAGCCGGAAGTGTCAGACGTGGCGGTGGGCGGGATGGTGGTAGATGTCGGCGTCGGGGGGACGGTGGTGCTTGTCGGCGGTACGCCGGTATTCGTCGGCGGGATGATGGTTGGGGTTGGTGGAGCCACCGTCGGGGTCGGGCCTGAACCGGGGCCGGCAATGCGCGGGGCCACCCAGGTTGCCCGGTCGCCTTGAGGGCTGCCATAAGCCAGGACGGTCAGAATGAACTGGACGTTTTGTCCGGCCAGTGGGCTGAGGTCCACGTTGGCAGCATAGTAGCGGCCTTCATATTTTTCGTTAAAACTCCAGAAGGTCTTGACGACGCCGGAGCCGGGAATTTTGTAATCCAGGCGAAAAGTGACGTAACAGTTAGCTGCGTCGCTGGCGCAGTTGACGATGGACTGAAAACGGTCGCCGTTTTTGACACTGTAGGCCGGATAGACGCCTTGAATGTAACCGTAGTCAATGTTTTGCGGGTGGGTGAGCAGACCCGGCTGACCAGAAGGGGTGCCGTTTTCCAGCACGGCGTTGTTCAGTTTAAGGACAAAACCGCGGTTATCGCCTTCTGTGCCGGGGCAGGGCAGGGCACCGGCGCCGCTGTACCATTGTGCATTGCAGGCATTGGCAGCAAAGTCATAACCAGAGACTGGGCTGGTGCCGCTGCCTCCCACGTTGATGCTGACCCAAAATGGGCTGGTGCCATTGGGGCCGATTCCAAATGGGATGCCGTTGGCGTTGCGGAATTGCCAGTAGCCTTTGTAATTACCCGGCGCAGATGGCGCTTTGAAGCCGACGGTCAGATCTACCATTTGGCCTGGGCCGACGGTGATGGGCAGGTTGGCCGCGGTGGGGCCGCCCATCTGGTCGCCGCTTACGAATACCAGAGAGTAGGAAGTCGTCCAGGCGCAGGTGCCGGAATTTTTCAGGCGCCAGGTTTTGGTGAAGTCTTGGTTGGGGGCGAAAATCGTGCCATCGGGGACGGTGATATCGGCAATGAATGTCGCCCGGTCGCAAGCGGAAACGGCGGACGGTGTGATGGGGACAACGGTCACGCCGCCCCCGCCGCCGCGCAAAATGCGCGGCGCGCCCCACACGGCCCGGTCTCCGGCCGGCGAGCCGGCGGCCAGGACGGTCAGGATGAACCTGACGTTCTGACCCGCCAGTGAACTCAGGTCTTTGTCCACGCGGTAGTATTTGCCCTCATACTTCTCGTCAAATGTCCAGAAAGTGCGCACAGGGTTAGCGCCGATTTGATAATCTAACCGAAAAGTGACATAACAGCCGGTGGCTCCATATTCGCAGTTGACGATGGATTGGAAGCGGTCGCCGGCCTGAACCGTGAAGGCCGGAAAGACTCCCTGAATGTAACCGTTTTGGACGTTTTGCGGCACAGTAAGCAGGCCGGGCTGGTTATCTACAACGCCGTTTTCCAGTTTGGGGGCATCTAGTTTTCGGACGAAGCCTTTGGGATCTCCTTCTGGTCCGGAGAAAGACAACGTGCCTGCGCCGCTCGTCCATGTCGCGCTGGGTGCGTTGGCGACGAAATCGAAGACTACGCCTGTGGTGGTGCTGGAGACCTTGATTTCAACCCAAAAAGGTTTGTTGGCGCTTGTCCCCAGACCAAAGAGGACGTTGCTGGCATTGCGTAACTTCCAGTAGCCGCGATAGGTGCCGGCATTGGCTGGCGCCGTCATTTGCACGGTAATGTCCACCGTTTGGCCAGGGGCAACATTGCTGGCCAGGTTGACGGCTGTCGGCGCTCCCATTTTCTCGCCGCTGTCAAAAACGGCGCTGTAGGATGTGCTCCAGGTGCATGTGCCTACATTTTTCAGGCGCCAGGTCTTGTTGAAGACGGTGCCCGGTGCAAGCACAGTCCCATCTGGCACGGTTATATCGGCCACAAACTGGGCTGCGTCGCAGTAGGCCGCTTTGACCGGCAGGGCCGGCTGGACGGTCAAAATGAGAATTAATACAAAGATAAAAAGAACCGTTTTCAATTTCATGATAAGCCTCGTTTCAACATAGGTAACGTGGGTTGAGTACAGGGTTTTATTACGGCTGAGCAGAGAATATCCCCAATCGTGGGTGTTTTCTGCAAGAGCGCTGTTCCTTTGTCTTAAACTAAGGTTGCCTTGCGGACTCAGATGCCATTCAAAGACGTCATGGGCGCTGGAGATGTTCCCGTCAGTCCCTGTTGCTTCCATCATAACAAAGAAAGATGTGAGAATCAATCGGGAATTTAGATTGTACTTTGCGCCTTTGAACCTTTGCGGCTTTGCGTTAAGATTGTGATGCCGCGGCTGAGGCGGCGCGATGGTTTGTACGGTATAATCTTTTCTGAATGATGGAGCATAGATGTTTATAGACCAGGCAGAAATTTATGTGCGTTCCGGTAAAGGCGGCGACGGGATAGTGCATTTTCGCCGCGAGAAATATGTCCCGCGCGGCGGGCCAGATGGCGGCGATGGCGGGCGCGGCGGTGATGTCATCCTTGAAGTCAAGCCCACTTTGAACACATTGGCTTCTTTTCGCTACACCTCGCGTTTTATTGCTCAAGACGGCGGCAATGGCGGTTCAAACAACAAATTCGGTAAATCGGCCGAGGCGCTCATTGTACCGGTCCCACCCGGAACGGTGGTCTATGATGCCCTGACCGGCGAAATGCTTGGCGATCTGACCCAAACCGGGCAGCGATTGCTGGTCTGTAAAGGCGGGCGCGGCGGCCGCGGTAACACCCATTTCAAGAGTCCCACCAACCAGGCGCCGCGCACGGCAGAGAAAGGCGAGCCCGGCGAGGAGAAAACCCTGCGCCTGGAATTGAAACTTATTGCCGACATTGGCCTGGTGGGTGTGCCCAATGCCGGGAAATCCACTCTACTTTCAGCCCTTACCAATGCCAAACCGAAGATTGCCCCTTATCCTTTTACCACGCTGGAGCCGAACCTGGGGGTAGCCGAAGTGGACGATGAGACTACTGTCGTCCTGGCCGACATCCCCGGCCTGATTGAAGGTGCCAGTCACGGCGCCGGGTTAGGACACGATTTTCTGCGGCACATTCAGCGGACCCGTGTCCTGATCCACCTTTTGGACGGTCTCTCCCCCGATCCGCTGGCCGATTACTCGCAAATCAACAGCGAACTGGCCCTCTTTGACCCGGGCCTGACGAAAAAACCGCAGATTGTGGTGCTCAACAAAATAGACCAGCCCGAAGTGCAAGAGAAGTACGCTGGACTGAAAGCCAGATTTAAGAAGCACCATATTGAACTACTGGCCATCTCGGCATTGGCGCGCACCAATGTCCGTGACGTGCTGCTGGCGGCAGTGCAGAAACTGGCAGAGACCCCCGCGCTGGAATCGCCTGATCTGCCCGTTCCGGTGTACCGCCCGGCCGAAGACCCGCGGGCTTTTCACATTGAGCAAGTGGGCGCCGATGAGTGGCGGCTCTCTGGCGCGGCGATTGAGCGCGCTGCCGCCATGACCTACTGGGAACATGATGGCTCGGTGCGGCGCTTCCAGCGGCTGATGGAAACGCTGGGCGTGGACGAGGCTTTACGCGCTGCCGGCGTGCAGAATGGCGATACGGTTTACATCGGCGAATACGAACTTGAATGGCAAGAATAGATCGTATGTTCAAGTCTGCCCAAACCGGAAACCTTTTTATCAATCTCCACCAGGATTTAGAAACGCTGGCAAAGCATCCCCTTGCCTTTGCCATCGTTTTGGATGAGCAAGGGAGCATCCTTTCTGCTGACGAAAGGGCCGCTGCCTGGCTGAAGCGCCCCGCGACCTCCTTGCCGGGTTCCAAACTCTCGGATATTTGGGAAGTTGGCAAGCCTTTGCTTGAGAAGGGGATGGCGCGTTCGTCCCGCCTGCGTCAACCGGAACGCTTTGAAGTCAGAGAGGGTGAACAGGCAGTGCTCGTTCACCTTTACCCCCATGTTGAAAAGAGCGGCAATCTGACTTTCTTCTTATTTGGCCAGGAAATTTCTGAGCGGCTCAAATCCGAAGAGCAGATCAGGGAACTGGCCGAGCGGCTGGAGGGTAAGGTCACTGAACGTACCGCCGAACTGGAAAAAATCAACCTGCGGCTGGAAGAAGAAAAGCACCGCGCCGAGACCCTGGCTCACTTTTCCCAGTTGTTGATGAGTAGCATGCAGGATTACCAACCCTTGCTGCAGGAAATTGCCGAGTGGGTCTCTAGAATACTTGGCGATATGTGCTTCATCATCATTTTTTCGCCCGACAACGCTTCTTACAAAGTGGAGGGGATTTACCACCAGGACCCTGACCGCCTGGCCGGCTTTGAGCAAGCCCTGAGAGGAAAAACTTTTCCGATTACTCCAACGGTGATTATGCAGGCCATTCAGGATGGGAACGTTTTTTCGGCAAGAAACATTTCTCAGCAGGATTTGTTGCAAATTGTGATTCCCGAAATCCAGGCCTTGATGCCGGTACGAGGGTATTACAGCGTCAAGGCGCTTCCGTTGATTGCCAATGAACAACCTTTGGGAATTTTTTGTGTGGCGCGGGAGCAAAATCCCAACGAGTACACCTCGCAGGACATCAAGTTCCTCAAGGGTTTATCCAGCCCAATTGCGCTGGCGGTTCAAAATGCCCGCCTTTTGGAAGAACGCCGTCTTAATCAAGAACGTTTGCGGGGGCTTTCCCAGCAACTGGTCCAAATTCAGGAAAAGCAGTTTCGAGAACTGGCGCGCCAGTTACACGACGACGTAGGGCAGGATTTAACCGCCATCAATATCAACATCACCCTTGTGCGTAAAAATCTGCCGGATGAATGCCCGGCAGGGCTTGCCCGCCGTCTTGATGACACCATCAAACTGGTGGAAAGCACCATTGAAAATCTGCGCAATTCAATGGCCGAATTCCGTCCGCCAATGCTGGATATGTACGGCCTGTCTTCGGCCCTTTACTGGTACGCCGAGCAGTTTTACAAGCGGACAGGGATTTCTGTTCGAGTAGATGACCGCGGCCTGCGAAAAACTCGCATGCCAGCCGAAGTTGAAATCGGCCTGTTCCGGATTGCACAGGAGGCCTTGAGCAACGTTGCCAAGCATGCTCACGTCCAGACGGTGGACATCCGCTTGAGCGAAGAAACAGGCTGCGTTTCCATGACCGTGGAAGATAAGGGGGATGGCTTTTCTCTGCAGAATCACGATGTTGGTAAGCATTGGGGGCTGATCATCATGCGCGAACGCGCCGAGGCGCTTGGCGGACGCTTCCAGATTGATTCCAGCCCCGGTGCCGGTACCCGGGTGATAGCCTCCGTGCCTGTTCTGGAGCAAAAGTGAAGGCAAAGATTTTTCTGGCTGACGACCATCAAATTCTGCGTGACGGCCTGCGGCTTTTGCTGGAATCTCACCCCGATTTTACCGTTGTTGGCGAGGCCGAGCATGGACGCGCCGCGCTGGATGCCATTCGCGCCTCTCTGCCAGACGTGGTCATCTTGGACATTGCGATGCCGGAGTTGAACGGCATTGAGGTTGCTCGCCGCCTCTCTGATGAACTGCCTGAGATCAGGGTAATCATCCTTTCAGTTTATTCAGATTTGGAACATGTCTATCGCGCCCTTCAGGCTGGTGCCCAAGGCTACATCCTCAAGGAATCTGCCGGCAGCGAACTCGTGGATGCGGTGCGCGCTGTCTTGCGCGGCGAACGCGTCTTTAGCCCCAGAATTGACCTGGCGGCTCTGGAAACATACCTGAATGAGCGTCCTGCCAGTCCGCTTGAATTGCTCAGCGGCCGCGAACGCGAAGTCCTGCAACTGACCGTTGAGGGACAGTCCAGCGCTGTCATTGCCGAAAAACTCGGCCTCTCTCCAAAAACGGTTGAGACCTATCGCAGCCGCCTGATGACGAAACTGGGCGTGGGGGATATTACCGAACTAGTGCGATTTGCAATCCGACATCAATTGACCAATCTGGATTGACGCCGTCTATCCTTGTCCTATTCTTTGTTGGAGCACGGGGGCATCCTTTATTTTTTGCATAGGACCTTCCTGCTGTTTACAAAATTGCAAGCAAGGCCAAAAACAAGCAAAAAAGTCAAAGATTCCTGACAGACAAACCAGGTTCCCCTTTGGTAAGATAACGGCAACAATGTAGTTTACAAAGCCATCTTCAAATTTTTTACTGATGTAGGAGACTATATGTACAATCGCTTCTTTGCCCGTTTCTTGCCCGTCTTTATGCTCATGCTTGTTTTGGTGGCTGCCGCTTTTGCGTTTGCCAATACCAACACGGTTGAGCCAAGCGGCGCAGGCGATGGCAGCGACCAGATTTCCGGCTACAATGTGACGGCCATTCGCTACACATTGGACGCCGCCGATCCAAGCACCATCACCGCTGTTCGCTTCACCATTGCTCCGTTGGGAGCCCAGGGCGCCCCGGATACCGTCAAGGTGCAGTTGAATGGCGGTGGCTCGTGGTACGATTGCACCAACAGCGGCGCACGCTGGACCTGCCCGATTACCGGTGGTATGAATGTGGCCGCGGCTACACAATTGCGCGTCGTTGCTGTTCAAGCAGTTGAGCCGTAATCCCTGGCCTGCAAAGCATTTCCCCTCAGCCCGGTCTGCGATAGGCCGGGCATTTTTTACCTTTGCAAAACACTTGCCTGTGCACTGCCGGCGTGATATTCTGTAAGCAAGATGTTCAACCAGCGTCACCCCTCGCTCTCTTGGACAACGCTTTCCATTTTCCTGCTCGCCGTTTTGTGGGTCATTTTTGGCCCCGTTGGGCTGGGTGGGAGATCGGCCTATGCCATTATCAATGGCAATAGCATGGAGCCGCTCTATCACACTGGCGATTTGGTCATCCTCCAACCGGTTACGAATGTAGAAGTGGGCAAGATCATCGCCTATAACTATCCTGGTTTAGGGCGCGTGATCCACCGCGTGGTGGCTATCGAAAATGACCGTTACGTATTTAAGGGCGATCACAACGACTGGCTGGATGGCTATCGGCCAAGCCAGGAAGACCTGATTGGCGAAGCCTGGATTCACATCCCCCGTCTGGGCCGCTGGGTGCTTTTCTTGCGGCAGCCGGTAAACGTTGCAATCTTAATGAGTTTTGCAGGAGGCATTCTGATGTTCAAGTCCTTTTTTACAACCTCCCGCCCTCAAAAGCGACCAAAATTCTCCTGGCGCTGGCCAAAGATCAACACTTCCAGTTTCGACCCCGCCACGCGCGAGGCCGTTCTCTTTTCGCTTTCCTTGCTCCTTTTCATTTCTGTTGTGTTGGGTTTGCTCTCATTGACAACGCCCGCCTATCGTACAGTTAGTGACAACTTGCCCTACACCCATGCCGTCACCTACAGTTATACCGCACCTGCAAACCCTCAAGTTTATGACTCAAATACCGTCCAGCCGGGTGAACCCCTTTTCCCTGCGTTGAACTGTACGTTAGACGTGACCATCGTCTATGCCCTCACTTCCCCGGCTGCTATTTCCGTCAGCGGCTCATACCGGACCGTTGTCCTGGTCAGCGAGCCCAATGGCTGGAAGCGCACCTATGAACTGATTCCGGAAACCGCCTTTCAAAATGGCGTCTTTGGAACCCAAACCAGGCTCAATATCTGCGAGATTCGCAAGGACATCGAGAAAATGGCCAAGTTGACCGGTTTGAACCGTTCTGTATTTGACATCTCGATCAAGACCGAGATTAAACAAAACGGAACAATTGGCGAGCGCCCCTATGATGAAACAATTGTCTCCTCGCTGGACTTTGGGCTTGATCCCATTCAACTATACCTCTATCGAGATTCAAATGCTGAAACAGACCCTCTGAACTGGCAAATGAAAGGCGTGCTCGAGGGCAGCCGAAAAGAGGCCAATACGCTTTCTTTCCTCGGTTTACGTCTGGCTGTGCTGCCGGTCCGCATTTTTTCCGCTTTTGCTTTGATTGGAGCCCTGGCAGGGATACTCATCCTTGCTTGGCCGGGCCTGCCCTTTGTATCTGCCATGAGTGATGCTGAAAAATACCGCGCCAGGTATGGCCACCTCATCGTGCGCGTTTCACAGCCGCCTGCAATGCCAAGCGGCAAACAAGCGCCCGTTACCGTTGAAGTAGCCAATCTGGATGACCTGGCCCGCATTGCTCAACAAATTGGCGCACCAATGATTGAGAGCCAATCCGATGCTGCTTACGAGTACACCGTCTGGACCGAAAATGTTCGCTATATCTGTACATTGGAAGACAAGCCGTCTGCCCAATAGGAGGCTGATATGCGGCGTAGAACTTTGCTTGTCTTAATCGTTGTTTTTCTGTGCTTTTTGGCGCTGCTTGCCAACGTCTTTCTAACCGCTGCCAACTACATTGCCCCTTCAGGCCTCTCCAGCCTGTTTTTCCCCATCCTCGCCGATTCGCTCAAGCCGGATGAATGCGCCAGCATCACTCTAACCAACCTTGTTATCGGAGGCGATGGTAGCAACGCAAACGACTTGCTTCTTGGCACTGCTGGCGACGATCTCTTGCGCGGCAGGGGAGGAGACGATTGTATTGTTGGCGGCGCGGGAGATGATATTCTGAACGGCGGCCCCGATAATGATATCTTGCTTGGCGGCCCGGATAGCGACTCTCTGGATGGCGGCCCAAAGCCAGGTCTGGACATTTGCTACGGAGGCGATGGATTGAATTTCTTCAACCGTTGCGACGAAATCCACTGAGTGCAGAGACAAAGCGCCCCCAATGTCTTGTGCGGCATCGGGGGCGTTTTTTTCTGTGAGCAGGTAACTTACTACTTCCGACTCATGGCATCCATAACGGCCACAGCCGCTACCTGGACAATGTTATTGACATCATCGCCGGTTTGCAGAACGTGGACAGGCGCTCCCAAACCTAACAGAATGGGGCCAATTGCCTTGGCGTTGCCCAGCCGCGCCAGCAGTTTATAAGCAATGTTGGCCGCTTCAAGCGAGGGGAATACCAGCACATTTGCATCTTTGACCGCGCTAAACGGGTAGCGTTCTTCTACAATTTCTGCCACAACAGCCGTATCGGCCTGCATTTCACCATCTACCACCAGTTTGGGGTCGCGCTGTTTGGTCAGTTCGACCGCTTTGCGGACCTTTTCGGCCAGCGGATGCGGCGTTGAACCAAAGTTAGAGAAGGACAGAAAAGCCACGCGCGGTTCGATTTCTAACTGGCGGGCAAATTTTGCGGCCAGAATGGCAATCTCGGCCAGGTCCTCAGCCGTCGGGTCAATGTTGACCGTGGCATCTGTGAACAGGAAGACGCGGTCTTCGACGATCATAAGGTATACCCCCGCCGCGCGGGCCGCGCTCTTTTGCGTATGGTGAATTTGCAGCGCCGGGCGGATGACTTCAGGATATTCATAGGTCAGGCCAGAGACACACGCATCAGCATCGCCCATTTTCACCATCATGGGGCCAAGAATATTGGGTTCGCGCACCCGCTTCTGCGCCATGCTAAGCGTCATGCCGTTGCGCTGACGTAATTCGTACAAAGCCTGTGCGTATTTGTCCAGTTTGGAAAAGTCTCTTGGGTCCACCACCTCCGGCTTGAAATCCAGGGCAAGCGTTTTGATTTTCTCTTCGATAATATCCTTGCGGCCAATCAGCACAGGGATGCCGATTTTCTCATCCTGCACTTGAGCGGCAGCGCGGATGATCTTTTGCTCCTCGCCCTCAGCAAAGACAACCCGTTTCTTCCCTCCCGAAGATTTGGCCTTGTTCATGATGAAGTGGCGTACCTGAGCGCCTTTGCCTTGCCGGAAAGCCAGTTGTTCGCGGTATTCATCAATGTCAATGGTTTTGCGGGCCACGCCGGTTTTCATTGCCATTTCGGCCACGGCCGGAGATTCCCAAAGCAGGACACGCGGGTCAAGCGGTTTGGGAATGATGTAGTCGCGTCCAAATTTCAGGTTGTCTACCCCGTAAGCGCGCAGAACAGAATCCGGCACATCTTCTTTCGCCAGCGCGGCCAGAGCCTGCGAGGCGGCAAACTTCATGTCGTCGTTGATCGCCCTGGCGCGCACATCCAGCGCACCGCGGAAAATGAACGGAAAACCGAGCACATTGTTGACCTGATTCGGGTAGTCAGAACGGCCGGTGGCAATGATGACATCGCTGCGGGCTTCTTTCGCCAGTTCGGGTTTGATTTCGGGATCGGGGTTGGCCATCGCGAAGATGATGGGATCTTCGGCCATAGACTTGACCATCTCTGGAGTCAGCACATTGGCTACCGAGAGGCCATAGAACACGTCGGCGCCGCGAACGGCATCTGCCAGCGTACGGGCGTCTGTTTCCACGACAAAACGTTGTTTGTACTTGTTCAGGTCTGTCCGGCCGGCGTGAACAACACCCTTGCTGTCCACCAGCATGATATTCTCGCGTTTCACACCCCAGCGGATGGCCAATTCGGCGCATGAGATCGCCGAAGCGCCGGCGCCTGAAATCACAATTCGAATCTGATCGTGCTTTTTGCCCACAATTTCCAGAGCATTTGCCAGTGCCGCGGCCGAGATGATGGCCGTACCATGCTGGTCGTCATGAAAGACGGGGATATCCAGCATCTTTTTGAGTTCTTCTTCGATGTAAAAGCACTCGGGGGCTTTGATATCTTCCAGGTTGATACCGCCGAAGGTCGGAGCAATGGCCTTGCAAACGCGGATGACCTCGTCGGGGTCGTGGCTGTCCACTTCAATGTCAAAGACATCTACGTCGGCAAATTTTTTGAATAGGACGCCTTTGCCTTCCATGACTGGCTTAGAAGCCAGGGCGCCGCGGTCGCCCAAACCCAAAATGGCCGTACCGTTGGATATGACCGCCACCAGATTGCCTTTGGATGTGTACTCGTAGGCCATCTCAGGGTCTTTTTCAACTTCCAACACCGGATAAGCAACGCCAGGAGAGTAAGCCAGGCTCAGATCGCGTTGCGTATCCATTGGCTTGGTCGGGACGATGGCGACTTTACCGGGTTTGCCTCTTAAACGGTGATATTCAAGGGCATCTTCAATAGTAACCTTGCTCATAAAACGCTCCTTTTGCAACATTCGGGGATTTTCAAATGGGTATTATGTCATATCTTGCAGGGGCGGTACAGTTTCATTTGTCATGTGTTCTAAATGCGTGCTAACAGAGATTTATGGATAAAAATCCATATCCCAAAAAGTGGTTTAAACTTTCTACTTGTGTACCGACCTTACAATCATTTAGCAATGGCAGTCTTATCCCATGCGCCAGCCTGTTTTTTACATCTTGTCCAAAATGGCGTAAAATAGGGCCATCATTTCCTTTGGAGGCTGTTATATGCACAGTGAAGAGGCTATTGGCAGTCAACTGGAACGCTTCCAGCGCAACGAGATTACCGAATACAACATCTACAAACGATTGGCTGCTTTTGTTAAACCGGAGAAGAATCGGCAAATTCTGGAGCGGATTGCCGAGGATGAGTTCCGCCATTACCAGGGATGGAAACGTTACACCGAAAAAGACGTTGCCCCAAACATGTGGGCGGTCTGGTTTTATGTGTTGGTCAGCCGCATATTTGGCTTTACGTTTGGCATTAAGTTAATGGAGCGCGGCGAAGAAGATGCTCAAAAGAATTACGACTTGCTCAGGGGAAAGATACCAAACATTGAGACCTGGATTCATGAAGAAGATGCTCATGAAGAGGCTCTCATTGGCATGCTTGATGAGGAACGTTTACGCTATGCCGGTTCAGTGGTCTTAGGTTTGAATGATGCTTTGGTAGAATTGACCGGCGCCCTGGCCGGACTGACGCTGGCCCTGCAGAACACCCAATTGATTGCTCTTTCGGGACTGATTACCGGCGTGGCGGCTTCGCTCTCCATGGCGGCCTCGGAGTACCTTTCCACCCGCTCAGAGAAAAACCAAAAGCATCCTGTGCGCGCAGCAGTTTATACCGGCATTGCTTATATTTTTACGGTTGCAGCCCTGATCTTGCCCTACTTGCTTTTTCCAAACTATCTGATTGATTTGGCTATTTCATTGGGAATAGCAATTATGATTATTGCCGTCTTTAACTATTACATTTCTGTTGCTACAGACGAATCGTTCCGGCGGCGTTTCCTTGAAATGGCTGGCTTGAGTTTTGGGGTGGCTGCTTTTAGTTTTGGCATCGGTTATCTTATTCGCACCTGGCTTGGCGTTGAAATTTAACCGGCTGTCGGTGGAATAATCGCTACACTTTTTTGGAGGCATTCTCAATGGACTTAAGAAAAGCCGATGACGCGGTTGCGCGTCGTATTCGCGCCATGGTGGAGCGCGTCTCATACTTAAAAGCCAACGATTTGTACTTCTACAACTTACCCGCGACTGACTTGCGCGGCGGGGCACGCTCGGTGGTCAACGGACGAGAGATGACCATCTTCGCTTCTTACTCGTACCTGGGCCTGATCGGCCACCCGCGCATTAACGCCGCTGCGAAGGCTGCCGTGGACAGGTATGGCACCGGCACACATGGCGTGCGTACCTTAGCCGGGTCATTGGCGATTCATAATGAACTTGAAGAGACCATTGCCGCCTTCAAGCATCGTGAAGCCGCGGTGACCTACTCATCTGGCTATGTGACCAACCTGACGGTCATCTCAACCCTGATGGGGCGTGGCGATTATGTCCTCTCAGATAAAATCAATCACGCCTCTATTGTAGACGGCTGTCTGATGTCGGGAGCGGAGTTCCGCCGTTTTCGTCACAATGATATGGAGGACCTTGAACACCGTTTACAGCAGGTCCCCAGCGACAGCGCCAAACTCGTCATTGCCGATGCGGTTTTCAGCATGGATGGCGACATTATTGATCTGCCCAAACTGGTTGCCCTCTGCCGCAAATACGATGCCTGGTTGATGATTGATGAAGCCCATTCTACAGGCGTCTTGGGCAAGACTGGGCGCGGGATTGAAGAACATTTTGATATGGTGGGTTCGGTGGATATTCTCATGGGGACGCTCAGCAAAACCATTCCTTCTGTAGGTGGGTATGTGGCGGTTAATCGGGACATTGCCACTTATTTGCGCCACGCCAGCCGGGGTTACATCTTCTCGGCAGCCTTGCCGCCGGCGCAGGCGGCTGCGGCCAACGAAGCCTTCAAGGTCATCCTGGATGAACCCTGGCGGGTCGAAAAATTGAATGCCAATACGCGGCAGTTCATTACTGGCTTGAAATCGGCCGGTTTTGATACCCTTCTGACCGAAACGGCTATTGTGCCGGTTATCTGTGGAGATGATGAGAAGGCGTTTACCATGACCAGGCTTTGCCAGCACAATGATATTTTTGTCCTGCCGGTTGTTTCTCCTGCGGTTCCGCAAGGCCTGGCGCGTTTGCGGGCGACGGTCATTGCCACGCATGAACCGGATGAGATTGATCATGCGATCGAGGTGATCACGCGCGCTGGCAAAGAGATAGGCATTGTTGACTGATTTGAAACGATTGCAGCATCACGTAAGTTTTTGCAAATTTCCTCCACGCCCTGGTGGCGGATAACAAAAAAGGATGGTTCAAGCCATCCTTTTTTCTTGGTTATATCTAAGGATTTATGATTGGTTGGCACTGGCGACCACTGCTGCAAAGGCCTGAGGGTCGTGCACGGCCAGATCTGCCAGCATTTTACGGTTGATGCTGATGTTGGCCTTTTTCAGGGCAGCAACCAGTCGGCTATAGGTGGTGCCGTTCAGGCGGGCGGCCGCATTGATACGGGCAATCCACAGGCGGCGCAGGTCGCGCTTGCGGGTGCGGCGGTCGCGGTGGGCATACCACAGGCTCTTCAGCATCGCCTCATTGGCGCGGCGGAAGAGGAAGTGGCGCGTACCGCGCTGTCCTTTTGTGATTTTCAAGACTTTCTTGTGGCGGCGCCATCCATAGGGACCGCTTTTGATACGAGCCATTGTTTTACCTCCTGCGTGCTCCCGGGCGTCGGCGCAGTGACTTTACGTCCTGTCGCCAGTTGCGTACACCCGGCAGTCGCAAATCAAAAAGTGGATACAAACGAACCGAGGGGCTTATTCCTCGAGATTAGGAGCCAGGCGCCGTACACGTTTGATGATGCCGCGTCCTTTGACCGGAATCATCTCCGTGAACAGGGCCTTGGTGCGTTCAGACGTGCGGCGGCGCAGGTGAGATTTTCCGCCTTTGGTGCGCACCAGGATACCCGAACCTGTCAGGCGAAACCGTTTTGAGGTCGCCTTATGGGTTTTGAGTTTGAATTTGCCTGCTTTCACTTTGCGAGGCACAGCGAATCACTCCTTTCACATAAAAATACCGCGGGCTGGTCCAACTCCCGCGGAGTTCAACGAACCAGGTGAATGGCCGGCTAGGCCTGTGCGGCTTGCGGCTCTTCTGCTTTGACAGCCTTTTC
Source organism: Chloroflexota bacterium (assembly GCA_019873735.1). Taxonomy (GTDB): domain Bacteria; phylum Chloroflexota; class Anaerolineae; order Anaerolineales; family Villigracilaceae; genus DSXF01. The sequence continues at coordinate 38,856 of JAIOAQ010000028.1, forward strand.
TTTCTTCTTGCTGCCTTTGACGGGCGCCAGGACGACCAGCATGGTGCGCCCTTCAATGGTCGGTGGCTGTTCAATGGTGCTGATGTCTGCCAGGCTTTCGGCAATCTCACGCAAATCTTCCAGCGCAATTTCGGGGTAATCCATCTCTCGGCCGCGGAAGCGGATGGTCACGCGCACTTTCATCCCATGTTCCAGCCAGCGGCGGGCATCGTCCACTTTGAAGCCGCGATGGTGCTCGTTGGTTTTCGGACGCAGGCGAATTTCTTTGACTTCGATCTTCGTCTGGGATTTGCGGGCTTCGCGCTCTTTTTTCTCGCGTTCGTACAGGAATTTCCCGAAATCCATCACCCGACAGACAGGCGGCTGGGAGTTAGGGGCGACTTCCACCAAGTCCATCTCCGCATCGCGGGCAATTTGCAGGGCTTCCCGGATGGCAACAATGCCGATGTTTTCACCCGTTGGCCCGATCAAGCGGACTTCTGGCACCCGGATGGACTCGTTGACTCGAAATTCGTTGGCGCTTATAACTCTCTCCTTGTTTCTAAAACGGAAATCCAGCACATGGCTGGTAGGTGGCTGGATGATACCATAGAGTGTATGGAATCGTCAACAAAAATTCGGCTG
>JAIOAQ010000029.1 GCA_019873735.1 Chloroflexota bacterium
ATTGACCCGCGCCAGCACGACATCCGCTTCGTGGAAGACAACTGGGAACAGCCCGCCATCTCCGCCTGGGGCCTGGGCTGGGAAGTCTGGCTCGACGGGCAGGAAATCACCCAATTCACCTACTTCCAGCAGATGGGCGGCGTGACCCTCAACCCCGTCTCGGTCGAACTGACCTACGGCCTCGAGCGCATCCTCATCGCCCTCAATAACGCCAAAGCCATCTGGGACGAACCCTGGAACGAGCGCGTCACCTACGGCGAAATCCGCCGCAAAGAAGAATTCGAACACTCCAAATACTACTTCGAAATCGCCGATGTCGAGCGCGTCCGCGCCATGTACGACCTCTACTCTGCCGAAGCCGACGCCTGCCTCGCCAGCGGCCTCATCCTCCCCGCGCACGACTACGTCCTCAAATGCTCGCACGCCTTCAACATCCTCGACACGCGCGGCGCCATCAGTGTTGCCGAACGGCAAGCGTTCTTTAGAAGAATGAGAGAATTAGCAAAGCGCGTGGCGGAGGGGTATGAGGAGCAGCGCAAGCAGGCCGGCTATCCGCTACGCAAGACCGTAGACGGTAGACCGCAGACCGTAGATAGACCACCGTCTACCGTCCATTCACCGTCCACCGTCTACGGTCCATCGTCCTTCCTCCTCGAAATCGGCGTCGAAGAACTCCCCGCCTCGGATGTGGACGCGGCCCGCGAACAACTCCAGACCCGCCTCCCGTCCCTGCTCGATGAACTTCGTCTCACCCACGGCGAGATCCGCGTCTTTGCGACCCCGCGCCGGATCGCCGTTTCGATTGACACTCTCTCCCCGCATCAACCCGACCGCGAGGACCTCGTCAAAGGTCCGCCCGCCGATAAAGCCTTTGTGGAACAGGCTTCCAGCCTGTCGCCCACGCCCGCAGCAATTGGCTTCGCCAAAAAGAACAACGTCCGCGTGGAAGACCTCATCGTCCGCGAGGAGAACGGCGGCAAATACGTCTTCGCGGTGGTCAGGCAGAAGGGGCGGCCCGCGCCCGAGGTCCTGGCCGAAGCGCTGCCCAAACTGATTGCCGAAATCAAATTCGAGAAGTCCATGCGCTGGAACGAGAGCGGTGTTTTCTTCTCGCGTCCCATCCGCTGGCTGGTGGCGCTCTTCGGCGATCAGGTCATCCCCTTTGAATACGCTGGCGTTCTCTCTGGCAACCTGACGCGCGGCCTGCGTCCCTACGGCTCGCCCGAAATCGTCATCCCCTCCGCCGAAAAATACTTCGACCTGATGCGCACAGCGGGAATCATGCTCGATAAAGAAGAGCGCAAAGCCTCCATCGTGGAGCAGGTGAAGCAGGCGGCGGCGCGCGTCGGCGGCGAAGCCATCATCGAGGCAGACCTGCTCGAAGAAGTGGCGAACCTGGTCGAAATGCCGACGGCGGTGATGGGCGGCTTTGACCCCGAGTTTTTGCAACTGCCCAAAGACGTGCTTATCTCCGTGATGAAGAAGCACCAAAGATACTTCCCTGTCGAAAGTCAGAAGTCGAAAGTCGCGGACTCCAAGACCTTCGACCTTCAACCTTCGACCCTCCTGCCCCACTTCATCGCCATCCGCAACGGCGACGACCTCGGCCTCGACCTCGTCCGTCAGGGCAACGAACACGTGCTGGGGGCGCGCTTTGCCGACGCGAACTTCTTCGTCCGCGAAGACCTCAAGCGCAAACTCGAAGACTTCCGCCCGAATCTGGCGGGACTGACCTTCCACACCAGACTCGGCTCCATGCTCGACAAATCCGAGCGTATGCTCAAACTTTCTGCCGACATCGCCGAGATGCTCCACCTTCCCAAGGTGGAACGTGACGCCGTGCAACGTGCAACGTATTTAGCCAAAGCGGATCTGGTGACTCAAATGGTGACCGAAATGACCTCGCTGCAAGGCATCATCGGCGGCGAGTACGCCCTGCGCAGCGGAGAAGACCCGGCGGTGGCGCAAGCGATTGCCGAGCAGTATCAACCCGTGCCGCAGACCAAAGCCGGGCTCGCCCTGGCGCTCACCGACCGCCTCGATTCGCTCGTCGGTCTTTTTGCCGCGGGGCTGGCTCCTACCGGCGCGAAAGACCCCTTCGGTCTGCGCCGCGCCGCGATTGGCATCGTCCAGCCGCTCATCGAGCATGACGCCGATTTCGATCTGGCTGAGGCGGTGAAACGATCTGCGGCGTTGCAGCCGCTTGAGGTCCGCGAAGAAGCGCAAAGGCAGGTGCTCGAATTTCTGGCCGGGCGGCTGTCGGTCGTCTTGAAAGAGATGGGCTACCGCTACGACGTGGTGGATGCGGTACTGGCGGAGCAATCCAACAACCCGGCCGGGGCGGCGCGCGCGGTGAAGCAATTGCAGGCGTGGGTCGAGCGCGAGGACTGGCGCGAGATTTTGCCTGGCTATGCCCGCTGTGTCCGCATCCTGCGCAGTCAGACCGTGGATGGTGGACCGAAGACCGTGGACGGTGGGCCGAAGACCGTGGACGGTGGACCGAGGACCGTGGACGAAAAACGGTTGGTCGAGGCCGAGGAAAAGGCTTTGTTCCAGGCGGTTCAAACCACCGTCCACCGTCCACCGTCCACCGTCAATGAATTCCTGGAGATCGTGGTCAAACTCATCCCCGCCATCAACGCCTTCTTCGATAAGGTGCTGGTGATGGCGGAGGACGAGCAGGTGCGGCAAAACCGCCTGGCGCTGGTGGGGCAGATTGCCGGGTTGTCCAAAGGAATTGCAGATTTGAGCAAACTGGAAGGGTTTTAGAAGTACGCAGGCAGCAAAAGGCCGGGAGATCGTCTCTCGGCCTTTTTAACTTGGGGGAATTTTCACAAACTCTAATCCACGCTTAATCGCCTCTGATGAAAATCTAACAAAGAATTCTTACAATCTTCACCGGTCAAAAACCCTATCGGTCTAAAAACTATCGGCTCTATCGTTATAAACGGGATGCGTTTTTTTGATTACAAAGGAGACAAAAAAACCGCACAAAGGAATAAAAGCCTTTGTGTACCTTTGCGACCCTTTGTGGTGAATATTTTCCCGCCAAAAACGGGAGAGCCAAAATATCCAAATACCCTGCCTGTGGATACCTGTTGTTACGAAAGGAGGTTGAAGTATGCGTTTCTTCCGTATTCTGCTTCTGGCTGTCCTCTTGAGCGGGTGGATGTTTGGATGGGTGTCCCCCGTGCACGCTCAGGAAGGCGGCTCATCGGTTCTTTCCATCAGTACGGCTTATCCGTCTATGGTGATTGGCGTTGGTGAGACCGTTACCTTGCGGATGACCGTCCGTTCGCCGGTGGCGCAAATCGTCGCGCTTGATGTGGCAGACCTTCCCAAGGGTTGGTCGGCTGAATATCGCGGCGGCGGCCGCGTGATTCGCTCGACTTTTGTTCAAGCAGATTCCACTGCAGATGTGGAACTGCGCGTCACCCCGCCCGAAGGTGTTACCCCCGGCGTCTATCAGTTCAAGGCTCTTGCCACGGCCTCGGCTGCCAAGGCCGAATTCCCCATTGAGTTGATCGTCAAAGACAAGGCTCCGGCACGTCTTACCTTTGAATCCGAATTTCCCACGTTGCGGGGCAGTTCTGAGTCGCCTTTCAATTTCAGCGCTACCCTCAAAAACGAGGGCGAGGACGACGTCACGGTTACTTTATCGGCTGATGCTCCCAGAGAGTTTGCCGTCACATTCAAATCGTCGGGCAAGGATATTACCAATCTGCCGACCGACATCAAAGCCGGCAGTTCTCAGCGCGTGGATATTTCGGTCACGCCATTGACCTCTCTGCCGGTTGGGACATACCCCATCAATGTCATGGCGCAAAGCAGCGACCTGAACGCGCTCCTGACGCTTACTGCCGAAGTGGTCGGACAGCCGCAATTGAATCTGACCACGCCGGATGGCCGTCTCTCTGGCGATGTGTATCTTGGGCGTTCAACGTCCATCAAGTTGACCCTGCGCAATAGCGGCAACTCACCGGCCAAGGGTGTCAAAATCAACGTTTCCTCACCGGCAGGCTGGAAAGTAACGCTGGATCCGGAACAGGTGGTCGAAGTCCCTGCCAATGGCGAAGTGGATATCACCGCCAGTGTTGAACCGGCGGAGAAAGCCATTGCTGGCGACTACATGCTCACCTTCCGAATTCAGCCCAGCGACGGGGTGAGTAAATCTACAGATTTTCGGGTGACGGCGCGCGCTTCCACGTTGTGGGGTGTGGTTGGTGTTGTCCTTATCGCGGTTGCATTGGGGATTGTCGCCCTGGCAGTTGTGCGCTTTGGCCGGCGTTAATGCACTCCCTGCAAGGAGGAGCCATGAGCGAGTTTGTACTGGAAGCAAACAACCTGACCAAACGCTACGGCAATTTCCTCGCGGTGGACCATCTCAACCTGGCCATCAGGGAAGGCGAGGTCTTTGGCCTGCTTGGCCCTAACGGCGCGGGCAAGACCACCACCATCCTCATGCTCCTCGGCTTAACCGAACCCACCGAAGGCCAGGTGCGCGTGTTGGGCTTTGATCCGGCGCGCCAACCCTTGAGCGTCAAAGCGCGCACAGGATACATGCCCGATCAGGTCGGCTTTTATGATGACCTGACCGCCCGCGAAAATCTCACGTACATTGCCAGGTTAAACGGCATTCCCTACCGTGAAATCGAGCGCCGTGTGGATGCCGCTTTGGAACGCGTTAAACTGACCGAGGTGGCCCATCAGCGGGTTGGCACATTTTCGCGCGGCATGCGCCAGCGTCTTGGTCTGGCGGATGTATTGATCAAGGAACCGCGCCTCATCATCATGGACGAACCGACTCAAGGCCTGGACCCGGAACTGGCGCGCGAATTCCTGGGCCTGATTCGCGGCCTGAAAGAGGACGGCATCACCATCCTGCTTTCGTCCCATCTCCTGCACCAGGTGCAGGCGGTTTGTGACCGCGTGGGACTGTTCAACCGCGGCCGAATGGCCTTGCAGGGGACGGTAGCCGAACTTGCGCGCCAGGTATTGGGCGGCGCATATCGGATTCAGATCCAGGCTGATGGGCCGGCCGAAAAACTCTCTGACGCTCTCCAAAGAATACCCCAGGTAATCCAGGCCCATCATGCAGGAGCCAACCGCTTTGAAGTGGAGGCCCGCGACGATTTAAGGGCAGAGGCGGCTGAAGCCGTTGTCAAAGCCGGCGGCCGGCTCCTCTCGCTCAACGTCGAACAGCAGAGCCTGGATGAGATTTATGCTCGCTATTTTGAGGAGGCGAAACATGCGGCTGCTTGAGCGTTTTACCTCGACCAGTGGACGTGAGGGTTCGCCATGGACAGGCCTGAGCGCGGTCTTCCTTAAAGAAATGGCAGATCACCTCACCGGCGCGCGCATGCGCATACTCGAAATCCTGATTCTGGTGACTGCCCTTGGATCGGTTTATACGGCGTTGAACGATATCGTAAGCGGTGGCAGTCAAGAGTTCCTCTATTTGCGCCTGTTCACCACCGCCCAGGAACCTTTGCCCTCCCTGGTTGGTTTTCTCGGCTTTCTGGTGCCGCTGATTGCCATTGCACTGGCGTTTGATGCCGTGAACAGCGAGTTTAACCGCCGCACGCTCTCGCGCATTCTTGCGCAGCCTGTCTATCGCGATGCCTTCCTGTTTGGAAAATTTTTGGCCTGTCTTGCCACCCTGGCTGTTGTCTTTTCGGCCATCTGGTTGTTGGTCTTTGGCATTGGCATCCTGCGGCTGGGCGTCCCGCCAACAGCAGAAGAGACCGGTCGTGCCCTGATGTTCCTGTTTGCCACCATTTTCTACGCCGGAATCTGGGCCGCGCTGGCGTTGTTGTTCTCCATTGTTTTTCGCTCGCCGGCTACGGCTGCACTGGCTTCGCTTGCTGTTTGGCTTTTCTTCACCGCTTTTTGGGATATTGTTGCCGGCTTGCTGGTGCCTGTCCTAGGGCCGAAACAGATTCTTACCATAGGAGATATGCTGGCTCTTGGTGAACTCGAACTGGCGCTGGCGCGCATTTCGCCCACCACACTATATGGTGAGATTGCCGTCATTCTCCTTCAGCCGGTGGTTCGTTCATTGGGCCTTGTCCTGCCGATTCAATTGGACCGTGCCCTTTTGGGGTCACCTTTGCCGCTGGGCCAGAGTCTGATTATGATTTGGCCTCACCTGACGGGCCTGGTGGCTGTTACCATTCTGCTTTTTGCCTTGGGATACGTTCTTTTCCAGCGGCAAGAAATTCGCGCCTGATAAAGGGAGCGCAAACACAAAAGAGGTCTGACAGGAAGACTGTCAGACCTCTTTGTTTTCATTCCACCGTTTTATGCTGCCGGGGGCAGCGGCTCATCCGGTGCAATCGTCTCTACCTGCGCCGGTTTCTTTCGTAGTGTGAAGAATCCCACCGCCACTGGCACCAGGACAAACAAAACAGACAGGCACAGCAGAGCAAAGCCATAAGTAGGAGGATAGACCTGTTGGGTTGTTTCGCCGTTGATGGTTGTGCTGATGGGTTCGCCGGCGACAATCATTCCTCCGAAGATGCAGGCAAAAAGTGCCGCACATAAACAACAGAGTGCAACAACAACAGTGATTATGATTGCAATTGTTCTGTTCATTTTTTTTCTCCAAGGGTAGGGATAAGTTTTATTCAGTATACAGTCAAAAAATGATAAATACAAGCACTTTTGGAAAGATTTTTTAAACCACAGATGTCACAGATGAGCACGGGTTCTTAAACTATCTGTGGCAAAGGATGTGGTGGCGAATTTTCACATGCGGGTTATGCGAGTATTTCGCTTTTTATGGAATTGTGTCATAATACTCTCACCAGCCGATAACGGTTGCAAGACAGTACAGACGCTGGATCTTTATTTTCAAAGGAGGTGATTTTTGTGACTACCCGCCCGCGGGGGCAGGGACTGGCCGAATATGGGCTCATTATCACTTTGGTTGCAATTGTTGTCATTGTTGCCCTTCAGTTGCTTGGTCCCACCATTAGTGAACTGTTTACCGATATTAATAATGCTTTGCCCTAATCCATGCCGTAAAAAAGGAACTGCCTACCTTTAACCCTCCTGCAGGTTAGAATGGGGCTGGCAGCCAATGCCAACACTTGCGAAGCCGTCTTGTGGTTTGGACATTGCGCCAAAACCTGCGGGAGGGTAGGTGGTTGCATAAAAAACGAATTTCCCACCGCAGGTTCAGGTGGGAAATTCGTTTGTCTGTTTTCGGGCCAATTGGCCCTGCATAGACCATGGCCCGCTCCAGGTAATGGTCACAGGCAAAACCTGGCCGCGCAGATTGGTTTCACTTTCCACAAAGACCAGTTTGTTGGTGGGGGTGCGTCCCCGCCAGCGGCCTTTGACCTTTTCTTCAAACAGCACTGTGACTTGTTTGCCCAGCAATTGGGCATTGATTTCGCCAACAATTTTTTCCTGCAATTCTTCCAACATGCGGAAACGGCGCATCTTTTCGGCCTCTGGCACGTCATCGGGGAAATTGCGTGCCGAAACCGTTCCCGGCCGGGGGGAGTAGCGCGCCAGGTGCGCCGAATCCAGCCGCAGATCTTCCAGGAGGCGGTAAGTTTCCATGAATTGCGCCTCTGTTTCGCCGGGGAAACCCACAATAACATCGGTAGCAATGGACGAATCGGGAATGCGCTGGCGGATTCTTTCTACAATACGCCGGTAGTCAGCCTGAGTGTAACCGCGGCGCATGCGTTTCAGGACATCGTCACTGCCGGCCTGAATGGGGATTTCAATGTGCGGCATGACTTTTGGCAGTTCGGCCACTGCATCCATTAAGTCATCGCCAAAGTAATTTGGATGGGAGGTCAGGAAGCGAATCCGTTCCAACCCCTCTACTTGATTCAGAATCCGGAGCAGGTTAGCCAGGGACGGACCATCGGGCAGGTCTTTGCCGTAGCGGTCTACAATCTGGCCAAGCAGGGTCACCTCTTTCACGCCCTGGGCGACAAGTGAACGCACCTCGCTCACAATTTCCTCTGCCGGGCGTGACTGTTCGCCGCCGCGGCGGGAGGGGATAATACAAAAAGTGCAGGCATGAGAACAGCCCAATACAACCGGCACATGGGCCGAGACAAGTTTACCGCGTTCTCGCTCAGGGAGGAGGAAATCGCCGTCCATAGCGGCAGCCAGTTCGGCCGTCCGGCGCGATTCGATCGCCTGTGCTTCGCCCTGGGTCAGATAGGCGATCAGCGGGCCGGGGTCTGATGGAGGGGAAAAGACATCCACAAATGGGAAACGCTGGCGCAAGGGCTCGCTGTTGCGAATGCCGACCAGACAGCCCATTAGATTGATGACCATCTCAGGCTTTTGGGCTTTGAGTGGCCTGAGTGAACTCAGGCGGCCGTAGGCTTTATCTTCAGCCGATTGCCGTACCACACAGGTGTTCAGAACGATGACATCTGCTTCCTCGGCTTTTTCGGTGAATTGGTAGCCAAGGCTTTCCAGCGCCATGCTAACGCGCTGCGAATCGGCTACGTTCATTTGACAGCCTTCGGTCCAAATGTGATATTTCGCGTTCATAGGATGTAAATTATACCAAGTTTGTCGGGATAAGAGGCGCTCGATACAAATGCTCCGATGCCGTTCAAAATTATGGTAAAATCTCTCCCGCCCGGAGGGATGGCCGAGCGGTTTAAGGCAACTGACTTGAAATCAGTCGTGGCGCAAGTCACCGGGGGTTCGAATCCCTCTCCCTCCGCTCGGTATCGTGGGTTGGTGTTTTGATCGTGCAAGAAAGCAGGAAGATGTAAGGTTGATTGGGAAACTCCGGACTCTACAACCTTACTTCTGCACACGCACTGGGGAGGTGCCAGAGAGGCCGATTGGGCTCGCCTGCTAAGTGAGTGCTGGGGTAACTCAGCCGCGGGTTCGAATCCCGCCCTCCCCGCCAGCAGAGGCGCTCTCTTACCGAGGGCGTCTCGTTTTTTTTCAGCCGCGGGCCCCCGAGGGGGATGATATTCGAATCCCGCCCTCCCCGCCAGCAGAGGCGCTCTCTTACCGAGGGCGTCTCGTTTTTTTCAGCCGCGGGCCCCCGAAAGAGGGGAAGTTTGTGGCTTTGAGAAAGCCCTGAAGATGGGCGGACTGCATATTGACATTCAATTACATTTGTGTGATACTACCATCATCAGGGGAAACAACCGCCTGCCATTCTTATGAAGAGGAGGTGGTGCCCAAAATGGATAGTAGTACCAAACGAAGCGCTGTGGCATCCCTCCTCGTTCTTCGATAAGGGGCCACAGCGCGCACAGGAAGACCGTCCGCAAGGGCGGCCTTCCGCTTTATTCATCGCCGAATGAAATACCTAATCCGCGTGCAGCGCGAACAGCATCACCGTTCAGGTCGACTCGTTTGGGAACGGCCAGCGCTTTCTCGAGTGGGACATCTACAACCTGTCCATTTTGCAGGGAAACCATGTGGCCGAATCGGCCCGCGACTGCCAGGTGAACCGCGGCAGATCCATAACGCGTTGCCAGCCAGCGATCAAAGGCGGTAGGCGTGCCGCCGCGCTGAATATGTCCCAACACGGTGACACGAGTCTCAAATCCCTGCTCTTCGAGGTAACGCCCAACCTGTTCGCCTATCCCTCCCAAGCGGGGGACATATACCTCGTCGCCGCGTCGTGCATAGACCGGTTTGCCGCCAAGCGGATGAGCGCCTTCTGAGATGGCAATCAGGCTGAAGTGCGAGCCGTTTTGGACTCTCTGCCGAATCTTCCTCAGAATGGCCTCATATTTGAAGGGGATTTCCGGAATCAGAATCACATCGGCTCCACCTGCAACGCCTGCATGTAAAGCAATGAAGCCGGCATCCCGCCCCATCAGTTCCAGCACCATGACACGATGATGCGATTCGGCTGTGGTGTGCAAACGATCCAGGGCTTCGGTGGCAATCGTCAGGGCGGTATCAAAACCAAAGGTGACTTCTGTCCCGCCGATGTCGTTGTCAATAGTCTTGGGCACTCCAATCACAGGTACACCCTTCTGGTACAGTTCCAGGGCGGCGTGGAGAGTCCCGTCGCCGCCAATGACGATGAGGGCATCTATCCCCATGCGTTGGACAGCCTGCAAAAAATCATCTGAAACATCCTCAATGACTTCCTTGCCATCCCGAATAACTTTACGGGCGAAGGGATTGCCGCGATTGGCAGTGCCCAGGATTGTCCCGCCGCGCGGCAGAATGCCGCGTACTGCTGCCAGGTCAAGCGGGATGATGCCGTCCTCTTTGAGAAAACCGTCGTATCCATCCAGTGCGCCGAACACCCGGCACTGGTAAACGTTGATGGCCGTCTTGACGACGGCGCGTATGACTGCGTTCAACCCCGGCGCATCTCCGCCGCCTGTCAGAACACAAATTTGTTTCATGCTAATTTGCTCCTTTCGAGAATCTCAAGGAAAACGCATTTCAAAACGCCAGGCTGGATTCTGCTGAATGATGCTTGTCTTGCCCATTACTTCGAACCAGGTTTGGCCTGGCTTGAAAGGGAAGGGCGTTCCATCTGCGTTAAATAACGAAACGACTTTGTCGGCCTGTACCTGCCATTGAGCCATGTACCCACGCCCATCACGGAAAACATAGGCCGGGCCGGAACCGCTAAACTCCATTTCAACCATCTCTGGGTTGACAGAGTAAAACGTGTGATTCAACAATAAAACCACCACCGTATCGGCCGCGACCGGCAGGTTGTTGGTGCGGTCGGTTAATAGTTCGTACTTTTCAGGTTGACCGTTGAGAGCATTGTCGGCGTCAGCATAGCGTAGATATTTCCCGCTGGCGGGATCGTAGTCCCAGCGGTTATAGATGACTGCCGAATACCAGACATATACGCTGTTCGCCGCTTCTCCTCCAGGCGGCGGACTCATTTGAAAGAACATCCCATCCAGATTTTGACGGGAGTTGGCAATTCCTTTGCGATTGGCATAGGCGCTGATCTCGGCCGTATTTCCGATGAGGGAATTGTACAGATTCGGGTCATAACGGCACATGGCCGGGCAGCCGGCTTCCCATTCCAGAATCAGGCGGTTGGCGAACTCGGCACTGAAAAGGCGGTTGCTTACCCGCCTATCGGCGCTTCCATAAGCAAAAAGTCCCTTGTACATGCGTACCAGGTTGGCATCAAAGAAGCGCGCTGAACGTATCGGCCCCACTTGTTCTGCGTCGTTTCCGAGATAGATGCCGGCAAAGCGGGTTGAACCTTCTTCTGTGTAGTACTCATAGACAATATCCGCTGCTGTTAGCCCCCATTGCGGGCGGACGTCGCGCGGCAGGTTGGAAATTTTTATAATGATCGGGCGGCGTTCCAGCAGGGCTGGATTATCAACTTTTAACCCCGTCAGTGGGTTAATTTCAGGCGGGAAATCACGCGGACCATAACCCTGTACGGGGTAGTCAGGCGTTGCCGTCGGTGCGGGCGTTTCAGTCGGGGTGGGTGCAGGCGTATCCAGTGGCGCAACCGTCTCTGCCGATGAAGGGGTTGGCGACTGTTGTCCTGTCTGGCAGGCTACCACTAGAAAAAAGATCAGGAGTAAGATCGGTTTCTTGATTTGCATCTGTGCCTCCTTGGTTTGTTGCTATCATACCGCATTTGGGTTAGACATCATTGGAAATCGTCCACAGATTTTGTAGGTTAGGCTGCCTACCCTTTTGAACAGGATGGGGATAGGCCGGATGAAAGAAAACTCTGCGCTCTCGGCGTCTCCGCGGTGAGTTTTTGCAGTGAAGTCACAAATTTATCTGGCGGGAGATGGGCAGCGGGATGTGGTCGGTTAATTGCGTCTTTTGCGCTTATAATACTGACATCAGGTGAGATTATGAAACGATTTATCGTTGCCATTTTGACTTTAATCGCCTTGGCAGGATTTTCATTGCTTTCTGCGAATGCACAAAGCGATGTGTCACGCGTGCTGGTGCTGAAAGCCGAAGGGCCTGTCACGCCGGCCATGCGGGAGTACATTGCACGTGGCTTGAAATTGGCTGAGCAGCGCGATGCCGACCTGGTGATTTTACAACTTAACACGCCTGGCGGCGACCTGGGCACTACGCAAAACATCTTTACCGAGATGCGCGCCAGCCAGGTGCCGGTTGTTGTTTATGTTGCGCCGCGAGGCGCCTGGGCCGGCAGCGCCGGGACGATTATCACCCTGGCCGGCCATGTTGCGGCCATGGCCCCTGAAACTGCGATCGGCGCCGCCAGCCCGGTAGGTCTGCAGGGCGAAGACCTGAACCAGGTTTTGGAAACCAAGACCAAAGAAATCACCAAGGCTACTGTGCGATCGTTGGCCGAGCGGCGCGGCCCGGCAGCCCTTGCCCTGGCTGAGGCTACCATTGAAACAGCCAAAGCCGCATCGGCTACCGAAGCCCTTGAAGTGGGCCTGATTGATTTCATTGCTACAGATATTAATGACCTGCTCCGTCAATTGGATGGCTTTGAAGTGCAAGTCGGTGAACAAACGCGCACGCTTCGCACTGCCAATAGCGTTACAGAAGAAGTTGCCCCCAGTTTTATTGAGCAGTTGCTGGCTATGCTGGTCAACCCCAACATTGTCTTTCTATTATTGACCATTGGCGTACAGGCGATTTTCATTGAACTTTCCAGCCCGGGCGGATGGGTGGCCGGTTTCATTGGTGTGGTCTGTTTGGCGTTGGCTGCTTACGGCCTGGGCGTGCTGCCGGTCAACTGGTTTGGCATTGCTTTCCTGGCCATTGCCTTTGTGCTTTTCATCTTGGATATCAAAGCACCTACGCATGGCGCACTGACGGCGGCCGGCATTGGTTCATTTATTGTCGGGGCCTTGGTGCTCTTCAACTCACCCGGCACACCACAATTTCAGCGCGTTTCTGTCCCCTTGGTTATCCTGATGGGGCTGTTGACCGGTCTGGGCTTTGCTGTGATTATTGGCTTTGCCTTGCGGGCGCAAAAGGTCCCCATCCGCACGGGACAGGAATCCCTCGTCCATAAAACGGGAACCGCTAAAACCAGGATTGACCCGCAGGGTCAGGTGCAGGTGGGCAGCGAATTATGGAGTGCCGAACTGGCCGAAGGCTCGGCTCCCATTCGCAAGGGAGATGTTGTCGAAGTCCTGGATGTGAAGGGGCTGCGGCTTATTGTCCGAAAAGTAGAGTGATATAATCGGACAAATCAAATCCGATTCAGAGAGGACCCTATGGCTGTTACCCCAACCCGGGAGCGAGTCAACCCCGAAAAAATCAACACCACCCCCCTGCGCCGCCCTGAGTGGATCAAAGTGCGCGCCCCCGCCGGTGAAACGTACGAGAACCTGCTGACGCTGATGCGTTCAAAGGCCTTGCATACGGTTTGCGAGGAGGCAATGTGTCCCAATATGGGCGAATGCTGGGGTTCCGGGACGGCCACCTTCTTAATGCTGGGCGATATTTGCACCCGTACTTGCGGCTTTTGCGATATCAAGCATGGAAAGCCAGCTTTGCTGGATTGGGGTGAGGCTGAGCGTGTTGCTCAGGCCGTTAAGGCGATGAATTTGCGCCACGCCGTGATTACTTCTGTCAACCGCGATGACCGGCCTGATGGCGGCGCACCCATCTTTGCAATGGTTATTCGCCGCATTCGCGAACTCTTACCTGGGTGTTCGGTTGAAGTTTTGATCCCGGATTTCAAAGGTTCTGTTGAGGCCTTGAAAATTGTCATGGATGCCCGGCCGGAGATTTTGAATCACAATGTCGAAACTGTGCCGCGTCTGTTCAAGCAGGTCCAGCCGCAAGATAACTATGCCTGGGCAGCCGCCATCCTGAGCAATGCTAAAAAACTCGATCCCGAAGTTCTGACCAAGAGCGGCATCATGGTGGGCCTGGGGGAGGATATTGAAGAGGTCAAGGCTGTCATGCGTGACTTGCGTGCCTGGGGAGTGGATATCCTGACCATTGGCCAATATTTACAGCCGAGCAAAAAGCACCTGCCGATTGTACGTTATTACACGCCAGAAGAATTTAAAGAATTGCGCGAATATGGCCGCGCGATCGGCTTCAAGTGGGTGGAAGCAGCGCCGCTGGTGCGTTCCTCCTATCATGCGGCCGAACAAGTAAGGGCTTTGAGCATTGTCCATCGCAAGTTGTATGGGCAAACTTGATCTGGAGGTTTCTTTGACCATGGAAGATGTTGAGCAACTTATTCAACGGTTAGAACAAGCCCGCAGCCGCATTGAAGCCATTTTGCCGCAGGTTGATCCGCAAAAGCAAATTTATCCTGGCTGGACCATTCATCACTTTCTGGCGCATATGACCGGCTGGGATGATGCTGTCATTGCTGCCTTGCGGGCTCATATTAGCAGTGCAGAATCGGGGACGCCGGCGGCGCGCGGCATTGATCATTTCAATGCTCAAACCGTTGAGACACGCGAGACTCTTGATCTTGATAAGGTCAAGCAGGAATGGCGACAGACTCGAAATACCTTGAAAGAGATACTGCGTGCCATGCCTGAAGAAAAATTCCGCCAGCCGATTCTATTCCCCTGGGGTGGCTATGGCAGTGTGACTCAATTGATTGAGACTTTTATCCATCATGAACTTGAGGAACATGCCCCCGACCTGGAGATGTGGGTAAAACAGCCCGACCAGCCGCTGCTGGGCCGTCTTTGATGACATTGGGGATTGCAACCTGTTTGAAATCCTCTCAGACTTCAAAGAAAGCGCTTTGTTTTTCCAATTTTCAATCCCGATTTTTCATTTCTTGCAAAAATAAGCGCGTCTGTATCAGCCTCTCGCGTTCCACCTTCCCCGTTTTCTCCCAGTGATCCAGCAACTGCGTGATGGTCAGGGCGGCGTGGAGGGTGTAGCCGGCTTCGGCCGGGCCGGCCACCGCCGGTAAGATGACCAGGTTGAACAGCAGGAGAAGCACCGCCAACAAGGTGACCGTTTTCCAGTTGGCCCAGCGCTGAAGAAGGGGAAGAAGGCGCGACATGGCAGGCTCCGAGAAGGAAAGAGCGAACAGAGTCTATTATTCAGGCATTTTCGATGAATGATGTTCCACAATCATCCAGCGCTGACCATTCCACCTGTATACGAATGTAAACCTAGCCTGTAAGGAAGAGCCATCTTTGAATGAGAACGTATAGATGCCTGAGTTAATGGCAATTTGACCAAAGGTTCGCACATTTGCCTCGTCAATTGCTCCCTTCGGGCCCTTGGCAAGAAAGTGAACAAAGTAGTCCTCAATTTCGGCATGGTTATGACGGACTTTGTTGGAAACAGTCGGAAGCAAAATGGCATTCGTCTCATAAAGAGCGGTCACTTTTTTAGGATCCCCTGTGAGAAGGGCTTGATTCCACTCATCAAAAAGCGCGGTGATTTGTTTCTCAGACATGGTTAATCTCCTGCTGTCTCATTTGAGTTAAGAATTCTGCTTAACGTCAGGGTTCAGCGGCAGCGCTTTGACTTCCAATCGTTTCAAGCGGCTTTGATAGGGGGATGGAAAAGAATTGGTCAGTTTTTCCACGTGGCTGTGCAATTGATGACGCAGAAACTTGCCTGAAGGGTTAGTCAGAGAAAAATCGGCAGCCAAAAACTCAAAGATGGTGTTGGTTTCTGAGTTTTCGGCCTCCACGGTCTTCTGATAGGCTTCATCCAGGTTCGTAATTTCAGCCAGGCACTGATCAGGCAGATTCTGCGCCTGCCGGTGAGCAATCTCCATCAGCGCCGCATCGACCGGCCGTTCCAATTGTTCAGCAGTCAATTTACCTCGCAGGTCTTCCAGAAAGCGAGCATGACCGGCCTCTTCCTCGGCATACGTTTTCCAGAATTTTGCAATCTCCGGTTCGTGAGCAAACATCTGCGCCAATCCTGTGTAGAAGGACTCGGTGGCGCGCTCCAAACGGATGGCAATTTCAAAGAGTTCAGCGGTAGTGTTTGCTTGCAGCATATCTTCTCCTGGCAAATCAGGTTCGATTTTACCTCAAAAAAATTTCTGCCTGAACGGAGCGCGCCAAATGTCAGCATTCGGTTTTTGGCAGACAGAGCAAGCAAGCATAGCAGCAGGTAGGGTGAAAAATCGGAATTCAATTCCGATTTTTCATTTCTTGCAGAAATAAGCGCGCCTGGATCAGCCTCTCGCGTTCCACCTTCCCCGTTTTCTCCCAGTGATCCAGCAACTGGGTGATGGTCAGGGCGGCGTGGAGGGTGTAGCCGGCCTCGGCCAGGGCTTCTTTCGCGCCGGACTGGCGGTCAATCAGCACGACCACGTCGCGCACCTTCAGCCCGGCGGCGGTCAATTTTTCGATGGCTTCGAACTTCGAGCCGCCGGTGGTGGCGAGGTCGTCAATCACGACGACTGTCTCGCCGGGGTGATATTCGCCCTCGATCTCGGCCTTCGTGCCGTAATCCTTGGCTTCTTTGCGCGGGTAAATCATGGGGTAGTTGCCTTGCAGGGCGATGGCGGTGGCGATGGGGATGGCGGCGTATGGCAAGCCAGCGATGCGGTCGAAGGTCAATTTTTCCAGGATGGGCAGGTAGGCCGCGCCGATCTTTTCGAGCAGTTTCGGGTACGTGATGATCTGGCGCAGGTCAATGTAGATGGGCGATTTCAGCCCCGATTTGAGGGTGAACTCGCCGAATTTGATGCAGCCGGCAGCGAGGAGATCATCGGCGAGGATGGTTAATGGATTATGGTTAATGAGGGGTGTCGCCCGTTTTCCGTGAACCATTAACGATGAAACAATCTCCGCCATCTCATCCCGCAACTTCGCCGCTTCCAACCTCGGCTTCTCGGACCGGGATATGCTTCTAGAAACGTTGATGAGCACACCCTTCCCGTCCGCCCGCAGCCCGGACCGGAGGGCTGTCTCCAAATCCCCGCCCTGGGCGCCCACCCCCGGGACGAGGAACCACAGGTCGGGCGCGGCGGCCCGGACGCGGGCGAGGGCCTCGGGCTGGGTCGCCCCGACGACGAGGCCGATGTTGTCGCCGGTGTTCCAGGTTTGGGCGAGGCGGGCAACATACTCGTAGAGGGGCATGGACGGTGGACCGTCGACCGTGGACGGTGGACGGTCTACGGTCAACTGTCTACGGTCTATGGTGAGATCTTGCAGATCGCCTGCCCCCGGATTACTCGTCTTGCACAGCAGGAAGACGCCTTTCTCTTTGTAGGCCAGGAACGGCTCGATGGAATCCCTGCCGAGGTACGGGTTGAGGGTGATGGCATGGGCGCCGAGATGCTCAAAGGCCGAGGCGGCGTAGGCTTCGGCGGTGGAGGCGATGTCGCCGCGCTTGGCGTCGAGGATGACCGGGATTGGCGACCCCAGCCGGGTGGATTCTTCGGCCACGGCGGCGATGACCTCCTTGAGGGCAGCCCAGCCGTCGGGTCCGTAGCGCTCGAAGAAGGCGGCGTTGGGCTTGAACGCGGCGGCGTAGGGAGCGGTCTGTTTAACGAGATGCAGGCAAAAGGTCCGCGCCGCCGCGGCGGTGGGGGCCGGGAGATCGGACGGGTGCGGGTCGAGGCCCACGCAGAGGAGCGAGGAGCAGTCGTCCACGCGTTTGGCGAGGAAGGTGAAGAAGGTTTCCATGGGGCAGAAAGGTATACAGGTAGCCAGGTATACAGGTACACTGGTAACAGGTACACAAGTGGATAGGTGGCCATATGGCCATGTGTACCTGTGTACTTGTGTACTTGTTACTTTATGTCCG
Organism: Chloroflexota bacterium; assembly: GCA_019873735.1. GTDB lineage: Bacteria > Chloroflexota > Anaerolineae > Anaerolineales > Villigracilaceae > DSXF01. The sequence goes on from JAIOAQ010000029.1 coordinate 17,653, forward strand.
CTTCTACGCCTTGCCCAGCACCATCGCCAGCAGCGCCATGCGGACGTAGAGGCCGTACTCCATCTGGCGGAAGTAGGCGGCGCGGGGGTCGCGGTCGAAGGCCGGGTCAATCTCACCGACGCGCGGCAGGGGGTGCATGACGATCATGCGTTCTTTGGCGGCTTTCATCACCTCGGAATTGATGACGTAGGCGCCCTTGACCGACTCGTAAGCGGCCTCGTCGGCGAAGCGCTCTTTCTGGACGCGGGTGACGTAGAGAACGTCGGTTTCGGGCAGGCAGGGGTCGAGGGTGGTGTATTCGTGTTGTTCGATGCCTTTTTGCTTGAGTTCGTCAATCAGTTCGGCGGGCATGCGCAGGATGTCGGGCGAGACGTAGTTGATTTTGACCTTGTAGAGCGAGAGAAGCCGCGCCAGGGAGTGGACGGTGCGGCCGTGCTTCAGGTCGCCGAGCAGGGTGACGGTCAGGCCGTCAATGTGGCCGATTTCCTCGCGGATGGTGAAGGCGTCGAGCAGGGCCTGGGTGGGGTGTTCGCCGATGCCGTCGCCGGCGTTGATGACCGGTTTGGAGGCCGCCTCGGCCGCGATGGCCGCCGACCCGACCTCGGGGTGGCGCAGGACGATGACGTCGGCGTAGCATTCCAGGGTGCGGACGGTGTCGGGCAGCGATTCGCCTTTGGCGACAGAGGAGTAGCGCACTTCGTTGATGGGGATGACCGAGCCGCCGAGCCGTTCCATCGCCGCGGTGAAACTGGACGAGGTGCGGGTGGAGGGTTCGTAGAACAGGTTGGCGAGAATCTTGCCCTTGAGCAGGTCGAAGGTGCCGATGTGATCCACCATGTCATGCATTTCGTGGGCGACGGCGAAAACGTACTCGAGGGCTTCGCGGTCGAATTGTTTGACCGAGAGGATGTCCTTGCCATACCAGGGCGCGTTCTTGTGGTCGCCGAGGGGCAGGTGGGTGCGGTTGTGTTTGTTGATGGTCATGGAAAACTCCTTTGGATTGAGGATTGAGGATTGGTGATTGGTGATTGAGGATTGGTGATTAGTGTTGCCAAAAGGCACACAAAAGGCTATAATTTGAGCGTGAAAACCTTTTCGTGGAACGAGGAAAAGAATGCCCTGTCTCTCGCCGAGAGACAGGTCTCTTTTGAAGAGATTGTCTTTTATATCGAGAGAGGCTTCCTGCTGGACGTGCTGGAACATCCCAACCAGAAAAAGTACCAGGGGCAAAAGATATTCGTGGTGCAAGTGGAAAATTATGTCTATCTGGTGCCATTTGTCGAAACCGAAAGCGAAATTTTCTTGAAGACGATCATTCCAAGCCGCAAAGCGACCCGCAAGTACTTGAAAGGATCTGAAAAATGAGCGACCTGAAACTCCAACCGGACGAACTCGAACTGCTGGCCTCCTACGAAAATGAGGAATGGCAGTCGGTGCAAAATATCAGAGAGCAGGCGGCGCAATATCAGGCGTATGCGCGGGCGACGTTTCGCAAAGACCGGCGCGTCAACATTCGCATTTCTGAGCGAGACCTGCTTGCCCTGCAGCGACGCGCCTTGCGCGAGGGCATTCCCTACCAGACCTTGATTTCCAGCATCCTGCATAAATACGTCACCGGCGCATTGATCGAGAAATAAACTCACCTTTTGACGCTTCAGGAGCACAGGACAAACGCTGTGCTCTTTTATTTTTGGCGGACGTTCTGGCCATATCCCGGCTCGACCAGCACCTTGCCATCTTTGAAGGCTTCGCGTCCGCGCAGGACGACCCGGGTGACGCGACCCTTGACCTGCCAGCCCTCGAAGGGCGTCCAGCCGCACTTCGAGCGCAGGTCGGCGGCGCGGATTTCCCAGCGGGCGTTTTCGTCTATCTCGATCCAGGTTTCGGGCTGTTCGGGCAGGGAGAAAATCTTGCGCGGGTTGGTGACAGATTTTTCGATGAGTTGGTTAATGGTTAATCGTTTCTCGTCAATGGCAGTCAGCATGAGAGGAAGGAGAGTCTCCAGTCCCGGAAAGCCTGGCGGAGGATTCTCGCCGTCCTTCTCGGCCAGGGTGTGGGGGGCGTGGTCGGTGGCGAAGCAGTCAATGACCTCGAGGTTGGCCCACAGCGCCTCCACGTCTTCCCGGCTGGCGATGCGCGGGCGGACGGAGAATCGGCCCTCACCCTCCTCCCCTATCCCGATGGCAGAGGGGTGCAGGGGTGAGGGAACAATATCATCCCTGGTCAGGAACAGATGATGGGGGGTCACTTCGCAGGTGACGCGCAGGCCGCGCTCTTTGGCGGCGCGGATGAGCAGGATTTCTTCTTTGAGCGAAACGTGGGCGATGTGAACCGGCCGGTCGTAGATGGCCGCCAGCAGGATGACCGCCGCCATGCTGCGGCTTTCGGAATGGGCGACGATGGGCAGGTTGCGCGGCCAGGTCTGAAAGTGCTGCTGCCAGAGGGTCATGTCGTCCAGGCGCAATTCGCCGAAGGTGGAGTCGAGGTACATTTTCAGCCCGGCGGCCTGAGGGAGCAGCGCCTGGTGCCTGTCCCAGTCGGCGTTGCTCGGGCCGGCGCCGAGGAATTGGGCGTAGTCGCAGCGGGCTTTGGCTTTGGCCGCGCCCAGCGCCAGGTCGAGGGTGGCGGCATCGAAGATGGGCGGTTTGGTGTTGGGCATCGCCAGGATGGTCGTCACGCCGCCGGCGAGGGCGGCCTGGGTAGCGGTATCCCAGTCTTCCTTGTGGGTCTGACCGGGCTCGCGCACGTGGACATGGGGGTCAATCAGGGCGGGGAGTCTCATAAGTAGTCTGGGAGTCTGATAGTCTGATAGTCGGAGGCCGTAAACAGGCAAAAAAAAGAGCCGATAACGGCTCTCTAGCGGGCAAACGGGAAAACAAAATCAACCGGCTCAGAAAGGAAATCTCGCGTTTGGAGGAATGTGACCATATCGGGCGGAATTATAGGCGGGGCGGGGGATTTGTCAAGGGTGGGCGGCCTATCAAAATAAAACGTTACCGGCGGAACAATGGCAGGAATTGACCATCGTTGGTAAGGTTTTCATTGGGCTTGACACGTGACAAATTGCGAGCGTCCCTCAGCAGGCAACAACAAACATTGCGGTATAATCCCCCTGCAATGCCCAGAAAACGGACGCCCGAAGACTTAAGCGTGGATGAACTACGCCGCCTGTTGGTGGAAAAGCGCCGCCGCCTGCGCAGCGACCGCCTCGACCATTTCCGCCGTACCGGCCGGGTGGTGATGTTGGCGCCCGACCTGCCCCCCGCGGCATTGGAAGGTTTGCGCGTTGGCCCGGTGATAGACACACCAGAAGACGAATCCCCCCAGGCGCCCGTCGCCCCGCGCCGCCGCTGGGTGGACCGTCTGCTGCTGGGCATTGAGATTTTGGCAGTGATTGGACTGGTTTTCATCCTGTTCAACGGGCTGGGCATTTTACGTGACCTGAATCGCGAGGTAGCCGCAGCACTGGCACAAGAAACGGTTACCCCCACACCGCTGGTAACAGCCGTTGTCCTGCCTTCGGGACATACGCCCCCCGATGCCAGCGGGAATACACGCCCGAACGAGGCTGAAATCCCGGAGCATTTGCGCCCAATTGTCCAGTCCATTGCCAATTTGCCGGTGCCCACTCCTGGCCTCGAAACAGCCATCCGTATCCGCATCCCGGCCATCAACGTGGATGCCCCCATTGTGCAAGGCGACGGTTGGGAACAGTTGAAGAAAGGTGTTGGGCAGCATATTGGTTCTGCCAATCCTGGTCAGCGCGGCAATGTGGTGCTTTCAGCGCACAATGACATCTTTGGTGAAATCTTTCGTTACCTCGACCGTCTGCAGCCTGGAGATCAGGTCATCCTGTACTCCCAGCAAAAGCAGTACGTTTACATCGTCACCCGCACCGAAATCGTTGAACCGACTCGTGTTGATGTGATGGCCTCGACCGGTGAACCGACCGTCACTTTAATTTCCTGCTATCCGTATCTGGTGGATAACCAACGCATTGTGGTATTTGCCAAACTTCAAAACCCTTAGGAGAACTTATGAGCAAGAAATCCAAACGTCAAGTAAAACGAACGCCGACTGTCGCGCCTGTAACGCCGGCGGTCACGCCACATAGCACATCTGATATCACTCAAGATTACAGCCATGTGAAACGTGATCTGCGTCGAATTGGCCTGCTGGCCGGCATATTCTTTATCATTCTCATTGTAATCTCCATCTTCCAGAATCAGTTGCTGGCTTTGTTTGTCAAGTAATGAGCGGCAAGGCGGCCATTGACCGCCTTGTCCTGTTCCATTCATGACCAAAACCGCACTGCTAACCCTCGACCGGCCGGCTTATGGCGGAACGGCGCTGGGCCGCTTGGAAGACGGCCGCGCCGTTTTTGTCCCTTTTGCTCTCCCCGGCGAACGCGTGCGCGTCCGGCTTGTAGATGAGAGACGCGGCTTTGTTCATGCTGAACTGCTCGAGGTGTTAGAAGCGGCGTCGGCGCGTATTGCGCCCAAATGCCCGCATTTTGGCCTCTGTGGCGGTTGCCATTACCAGCACCTGCTTTATTCGGAACAATGCCAGGTGAAAACCCACATTCTGCGCGACCAGTTGGAGCGCATTGGAAAAATAGAGGCGCCGCCGGTACAGCCCATCGTCCCTGCGCCTCAAGCCTGGAATTATCGCAACCGAATCCAGTTTCACCTGACGCCGGAGGGACGCTTGGGTTTCCAGTCAGCCGGCGGGACGCAAGTTGTACCGATTGATGAATGCCATTTGCCCGAGACAGCGCTCAATGCTTTGTGGCCGCACCTGGAATTTGAAGCCGGTGCGCCCTTCACACGTGTTTCCATCCTGAGCGGTTCGGGCGGGGACCTGATGCTGATTCTCGAATCTGAAACGGCTCATCCCCCAAGTGTAGAACTGGAGGCCGGCATCTCGGTTGTCCATCTGTTTGACGGAGATGCCCTTGTGCTGGCCGGCAGTGAGCACCTGACCATGGAAATTCTCGGGCGGCCGTTTCGTCTCTCGGCAGGCTCTTTCTTCCAGGTCAACACGAGCATGGCAGAAGAGATGGTGCGGCATGTGGAATCGCTCCTGCCGCAGCGAATGGAAACTCTTTTGGATGTCTATTGTGGGGTGGGTTTGTTCAGCGCCTTTCTGGCACCGCGCTGTCAGCGGCTGATTGGCATTGAGGTTTCCCCCTCGGCCTGCGAAGATTTCGTCGTCAACCTGGATGCCTTTGACCATGTAGAACTTTATGAGGCCCCGGCAGAAATCTGCCTGCCTGTTCTGGCAGAGCAAATTACCGGGCCTGTCTGCGTCATCCTTGACCCGCCCCGCGCCGGGCTTGAGAAAAAGGTGCTGGATGCGTTGCAGGTTCTCGGTCCGGAGCGAATCGTCTATGTCTCATGTGACCCCTCTACGCTGGCGCGTGATGCGCGTCGTCTGATTGCCGGGGGATATCACCTGAAACAGGTAACGCCCTTTGACCTGTTCCCCCAAACCTATCACATCGAATCCATTAGCCTGTTCGAAAAATAGAATCTGTCTCTAAGGGGTGCTGGGAATAGTGGACAGCCAGGTCTCTGCTACTGTGGGTGTGGGCACGCCTCCTCCGGCTGTTTGCGATAGATACCAGGCCAAAATGAGAATAAGCGTTAACGCCAGTAATACCCCTACTATACCGCCCACTATCCAGGGCCAGCGTTCGCGGCTGCGGCTGGCGGGCAGAACCTGGGTCTCATCTGGCACGCGCAGTAAAACAACTGTGATATTGTCGTGCCCGCCGCGCTGATTGGCCGTATCAATTAAAGTCTGGGCAGCCATTTGCAGGCTGTCGGCTTTCAGGATCGCATCGCGGATTTCGTCATCCCAAACCAGGTCGGTCAGGCCGTCGGTGCAGATTAAGAGGGAATCGCCGGGGCGTAATACCAGCCCCTGATTGGCTCCTGCCATGATGTCGGATTCTCCGGCCCGCAGACGCAGGCGAAAATCCACCTCCGGCGGCTCGGGTGAACCCAGATAGCGGCGGATGACGTGTACATTGGGATGTTCGCGCGCCTGTTCGGCAGTCAATAGGCCTTTATCGGTAGCCTCCTGCACCCAGGTATGGTCCACCGTAATTTGACGAATTGCCCCTTCCCGCAAAAGGTAAATGCGCGAATCGCCTACTGAGGCCGTAAAAAGCCGGTCGGCGATAATCCAGGCACAGGCACACGTGGCGCCCATCCCGCTCAGGCTTTCTTTGCTGGAGGACTGCGCGGCGATGGCCTGACTGGCGGTCTGTACGGCGCGCTCCAATGTCTTCTGAGGGGTTTGACCGTCGCTTTGGGCGACAACCTGCGTGATGTGATTCACGGCCAGTTCTGCGGCTACTTCTCCGGCGCGGTGACCGCCGATGCCGTCGGCCACAACTGCCAGCAAAGCCGGAACAGCCGACTTCTTATCGAGTAGATATGAGGTTACTGCGTAGCGGTCCTCGTTATTTTTCCCAGAACGGCCAGCATGACTGGCAGCAGCAACATACAGATGAGCATGCGATGAGCGAATCATTCAGATGCCTCCGGCGTGATGCTGGGCGGCGGTGTTTCAGGTGCAGGATTCAACACGAACCGGTACACGAACTGCCCAAAATGAATGATATCACCATGTTTTAGAAAACGGCCCTTATTATCCAGGGGTTCATAATTCAACCAGGTTCCGGCAATCGAACCCTGGTCGGCCAGGATGAAGTTCCCCGTATCATCTTGCCGGAGACGGGCGTGTAAGGGGGAAACCGATTCGTCATCCAGGATGATAATGGCCTGAACCGGATCGGCGCCGAATGTGACTTCCTTTCTATTGAGCGCGATGGGATTGCCGCCAAGCGGTTCACCGGCGGTATTCAGCCTGACAAGATAAGCCGGCGCCTGCTCGGTTTTCTGGGCATGACGCGCCCACGGCATCTGTTTGGGACGGCCAGAAGCAGCAGCAATCCTTTCTGTCTGTGCTGGAACCGACTGCGTCACCGGATCTAAAGCCCGCCGATGCCTTCTCTCCTGTCCGCCCGGCGCGGGCAGATGCAGGATGTTCCCCCAGAACAAGACACCCAGCAGCAATAATCCGGCCAGAGCAATCCCGCCGGCTGTAATGGCAGTGCGATACCGCCCCAGAAAGGCTGCAAAGCCACGCGGCGGCTGGACAACCGTAATCGCCACCGGGACACTCAGGCTGATGCGTGACAGGCCCAAACTGTCCACAGCCTCCACTTTCAGGTGATGCAGGCCGCTGACGGTGTAAGAATTCAAATCCCAGGTAAAACGATTGAACGGTTCACTTTCATTTACTGCCACAATTTGGTCATCTACATACAGGGCTGTCCGCGTCAGTGCCCGCGGGTGACCGTCGGGAAACTCAACCAGGATTTCGAGAGTCTGTTCTGATGGAACGAGGATTTCATCATTATAGGGGTCGTCAGCCGGCGGCTGGCGGACAATTTGCACAGGTGGGGAAAGCAAAAAAGGATTGGGCGGCTGGACATCTACTTCAAAGGTTTGAGGCGGCGTGCTTAAGGTCTGCCCACCCCCCTGTACTTCCACCACCAGCGTATGCGCGCCGGCCGTTTGGACACCGGAGGTGTATTTCAAACGATAAGCATGGCGCAAAGGGGAGAAATAAGTTTCGGGATCGGGAAAAGCCTCTATTCCCGAAAAGGCAAAATACTGCCCGCCTGTTTCAAGAGTCAGGACTTTGAGGGCAAGCGCGCTCGGGTGAGTGAAATAGTTTTCTCCATCCAACAGCCAGACAAAAACGCGTATATGCTTCTCTTTCAAACGTTCCTGCAAGGCTTGCAGCGTACTGATATCACGTTCGTCAAAATGGGGGGTGATGTAGAGAATGGCGCTTTTTGTCCCAGGCGCATTTTGGGCGGTGGTAGCCGTATCGTAGGCAAAAGCCAGCGTTTGCAGGTTGGGCTTGACCTTGTTGAAATCCGGTTGATAGGCGCTGAAATTTATCAGCCAGTCAGCAGGGGATGCCGATATGACTTGCGGCCCCGCAATCGTCACCAGGCTAAAGACATCGGCACTGTCGGTTGGCCGAGATTGCACCCATTCCTGCAAAACGGCCATGGCGCGTTCGTAGCGGCTTTTGCCCTCACTATCGCGAATGGAAAAAGGCGCCCCAGGATTGACGGCCACCACAACATGCGCGCCTGGCTCAAAGGGCGTCAGGCTGTCCAAAGTACGCCTCTGACCGTCCTCCAGCAGCGTCAGGTCCTGCGGCTTCAGGCCGGTTACAAATTGCCCGCTGGCGTCAAAAACATCCAGAAGCACTGAGATATCAGGAAAAGCCGAAACATCCGGCGTACTCAAAAGCGCGTAGGCAGATGTCTGGGCAGAGACGACGCCGATAAATACCAGGGTCAGGCTCAGGCTTAGGATGAGCGAAAAGAATCTACGCATTTTTTCACCGGTAATCCCCTACTCCCATTCAATGGTTGCCGGGGGTTTACTGGTTATATCATACACTACACGGTTGATTCCGTCCACTTCGTTGACAATACGATTGGCCGCCCGGGCCAGCACGTCGTAGGGAATGCGCGCCCAATCGGCGGTCATGAAATCGTCGGTCACCACCGCCCGCAGGGCGCAGGTCTCCTGATAGGTGCGCTCGTCGCCCATCACGCCCACCGACCGCACCGGCAGCAGGGCGGCAAAAGCCTGACTGGTGCCGGCTCCTTTGCCCAGCAGGCCGGCGCGGGACAACTCCTCGGTGAAGATGGCATCCGCGGCGCGCAGACGGGCAACGCGTTCGGGCGTCACCTCGCCGAGCACGCGCACGGTCAGACCCGGACCCGGAAACGGCTGCCGCCAAACGAGCGTTTCGGGCAGCCCCAGCGCTTCGCCCACCGCCCGCACCTCGTCCTTGAACAGGTAACGCAGCGGCTCGACCAGGGTGAAATCCATCTTCTCCGGCAGGCCGCCCACGTTGTGATGGCTCTTGATGCGCGCCGCCTTGTTGCGGTCCGGCGCGGCCGATTCGACCACGTCCGGGTAGATCGTGCCCTGGACGAGGAATTTCGGCGCGCCGAGTTTCTTCGCCTCGCGCTCAAAGATGCGGATAAACTTCTCACCGACGATGCGGCGCTTCTCCTCCGGGTCGGTGACGCCTTTCAGGGCAGCGAAGAACTCATCGGCGGCGTCCACCGCCACCAGTTCGGCGCCCATCTCCTGGCGGAAGGTGCGCACCACCTGCTCCGGCTCGCCCTGACGAAGCAGGCCGGTATCCACGAAGACGGCCACCAGTTGATCGCCAACGGCGCGGTGGACGAGGGCTGCCGCCACCGACGAATCCACCCCGCCGCTGACCGCCGCCAGGACGCGTTCGCCGCCCACCTGGGCACGCACGCGGGCGATGCTCTCCTCAATGATGGAGGCCGGCGTCCAGTCCGGCGCGCAGCCGCAGATTTCGACCGCGAAGCGGCGCAGGATTTCCGCTCCGCCCTCGGTGTGCTTCACTTCTGGATGGAATTGCAGTCCGTAGTAGTTACGGGAGACATCGCCCATCGCCGCGAAGGGGCTGTTCCCAGATTTTGCCAGGGCGGTGAAACCGGGCGGCAATTCGGTGATTCGGTCGCCGTGCGACATCCAGACGGGGAAGGAGCGCGCAGAGAGCAGAGGATTGGAGCGCGGGGTCTCGACCGTTGCGGGGCCGTATTCCCGCTCCGGCGAGGGGTTGACCTGGCCGCCGAGGGTGTGGGTCAACAACTGCATTCCGTAGCAGATGCCGAGGACGGGCAGCCCGGACTCAAGGACGTAGCCCGGCAGGGTCGGCGCGCCCGGAGCGTAGACCGAGGCCGGTCCGCCGGAGAGGATGAAGCCGCGCGGCCGCAGGGCGAGGACGGTCTCGGCCGGCGCGTCCCAGGGGAAGAGTTCGCAGTACACATGGGCCTCGCGCACGCGCCGGGCGATGAGTTGGGCGTACTGCGAACCGAAGTCGAGGATGGCGAGGGAATCAGTCATCAGTGTTCGGTGGTCAGTCTTCGGCGAAGACGATCTGGCCGTTTTCCATTGAGCGAATGACCGCCAGCGATTCGATCGGCACCCCCAGATAGGCCAGCGCTTCGCGGCCGCCCTCAAAAGTCTTCTCTACCAGTGTGCCAATGCCCACAATCGTCGCGCCGGCTGTTTGTGCCAGGCGTACCAGTCCGTTAATGGTTGCGCCCGTGGCAAGAAAATCGTCAATGATCAAGACCCGCTCACCGCCGGCAAGGTACTCCGGCGAGACGATGAGTTCTACCATGCGTCCTTTGGTGTGAGAAGGCGCCAGTGTCAAAAAGACCTGGTCGGGCATCGTAATCGGCTTGGTCTTGCGGGCATAGACTACCGGCAAATTGAGATGTCGGGCTGTCATCACAGCCGGCGCAATGCCGGAAATTTCGGCTGTCAACACTTTGGTTGCACCCACATGGGCAAAGCGCCTTGCCAGTTCCTGACCGCAGGCATCCATTAGAAGTGGATCCACCTGATGGTTAATGAAGCCATCTACTTTCAGGATGCCATTGCCGAGACATTTGCCATCTTTCAGAATGCGTTGTTTAAGCAGGTCCACATGAGCCTCCTCTTGGAAAGTTGTATTGACATTTTACATCCCTGCTGCTGAACTCGCCAGAGTATTCACCGGCATTTAAGATAAGCCATCTCTTCATGTGTTAGAATCCTGTCCGTGTCCGAAAAAATTGTTCTGCTTTTGGCTTCTAATTCGCCCCGCCGGCGGCAATTGCTGGCACTTACCGGCTGGATATTCAATGTGGTCGTCAGCGATGTGGATGAAACGCCGCTACCCGGCGAGACTCCGCAGGCCTATGTTTTACGTCTGGCAGAAGCCAAAGCCCGAGCAGCACAGACATACGCGCGGCCTGGTCAGATCATTATTGCAGCCGACACAGCAGTGATAGATGGCTCATCCATTTTGGGGAAGCCGGCAGACCTGGCAGAAGCCGAGTCTATGCTCCGGCGTCTGCGCGGCCGCACGCATCAGGTTTATACCGCTCTCGCGGTTTTCAATCCTGGCGATGGCCGTTTGCTCACCGACATCTGCATCACACAGGTCCCTATGCGCGCCTATAGCGATGACGAGATCCATGCTTATGTCCTGAGCGGAGATCCGCTTGACAAAGCCGGCGCATATGCCATTCAGCATCCACGCTTTCAGCCGGTTGAACAATTGGAAGGCTGTTTTGCCAGCGTGATGGGCTTACCGCTTTGTCACCTTGTACGCACGCTGAAGTTGATCAATGTCCTTCCGGCTGCGGATGTGCCGCTTGCCTGTCAGGTTGAACTCAATTACAAATGCCCTGTCTCACGTCGAATTTTAGCCGGTGAACAGGTTGGATGAAAAGGTATACTCCTGCATATGAAACGTATCTCTCTTCTCATTTTGGTTTTGCTTCTAACGCTGGCGGCCTGCGCCCCCAAAAACGGGAACGCACCCGGATTGGGACTTTTTGGACCCACTCCTACACTGCCGCCGCCAGCGGTGACCATTGTCCCGGCTCCTGATGCCCAGGCAGCAGTGCGCGCCTTCCTTGATGCGTGGAAAAAGGAAGACTATGCTGGCATGTACGCCCTTCTGTCGAAAGTGAGTCGGGAGAACATCAGCCAGGAAGACTTCACTACCCGTTATACAGAAGCGATGAGCACAATGAGTCTAACGGGATTGGACTATGAGGTGCTTTCGGCGCTCATCAGTCCTTACACGGCTCAAGTTGCATTTCGCGTCACCTATAAGACGGCTTTGCTGGGTGACCTGCAACGCGATATGGTCGCTCGACTGAGCCTGGAAAACGAGGCCTGGCGCGTCCAGTGGGATGACGGCCTGATTCTGCCCGAATTGAGCGGCGGCAACCGCCTGGCAATGGAATGCCGCGCTCCGGCGCGGGGTGACATTTATGACCGCAACGGGCAACCCCTGGTTGCTCAGAGCGAGGCCTATGCCCTGGGTGTCATCCCCGGAGAACTTGGCGAGAAAGCGCGTTACAGCCTGTTCAGCGAGTTGCAGCGTTTGACCGGCGTGCCATCTTCCTTGATTGAGCAGATGGTTGACAGTTACGGGCCGCAAATGTACGTTCCCGTCGGTGAAGCGCCCAAATCCGTTGCCGAACCCCGCTATGAGTCTCTGAGCAAGTACGATGGCTTGCGGATTTCCCCCTATACCGGACGGTTCTACTTTGACAACCTGGCTGCTCAAACCCTTGGGTATGTTCTCTCTGTCCCGGCTGAAGAACTGAGCGAATATAAGCGCAAGGGGTATTGCGGTGATGAGAAAATTGGTTACAGCGGCCTGGAGAAATGGGGCGAAGAATATCTGGCGGGCAAACGCGGGGGCAGCCTCTACGTGATTGACCCGGCGGGCAATGTCGTCACTCGACTGGGTCAAAGCGAACCTCAACCGGCCGCGTCGCTCTATCTCACCATAGACCGTAACCTGCAAAGGAATGTCGAAAGGGCAATTGCCGGATTCAATGGCGCAGTGGTTGTGCTGGAGCGCGATACCGGGCGCGTGCTGGCCATGGCCTCTTCGCCGACCTTTGACGCCAACCTGTTTGCGCCCGAAAATCCACACAACGGCTACCTTCTTGCCCAGGTCCTAAATGACCCGGCCCGGCCAATGTACAACCGAGCCACGCAGGGAGAGTACCCGCTGGGGTCAGTTTTCAAAATCATCACTTTTTCTGCCGCCCTGGAAAGCGGGTTATATACCCCCGAATCAACGTACGATTGCCAGTATGAATTCACCGAACTGACCGACCGCACCTTATATGACTGGACCTGGGAATACTGCCAGAATGAATTGCGGGAAGACCCCGAACTGAAAGAATGCAAGACCAAACCGAGCGGCATCCTGACTCTGCCTGAAGGCCTGATGCGTTCCTGCAACCCATGGTTCTGGCATATTGGCCTGGGGATGTATCGCGCCGGTCATATCACCAATATCAGCAACATGGCGCGCGCCTTTGGTCTGGGCGAAAAAACCGGCATCGGCATTGAAGAAAGCACGGGCAATATCAGCGACCCGGCGAATGATATTGATGCCACCAACAGCGCCATTGGTCAGGGGAGTGTGCTGGTTACCCCCTTACAGGTAGCCACCTTTGTTGCAGCCATCGGGAATGGCGGCACGCTGTACCGTCCTCAACTTGTGGAACGCATCCAACCGCTTACGGGTGAGCCCATTGCCGTCTTCAAACCCGAAGCGCGTGGCACCCTGCCGCTCAGCCCCGAAACCCTCAAACTCCTGCAAGAGACCATGGTCTCGGTAGTCCAGAATCCACGCGGCACAGCCAACTTTCGCCTGCGCGGCTTGCGCATTCCGGTTGCCGGTAAAACAGGCACAGCAGAAACCGGCGCAGAACCGCATGCCTGGTTTGCCGGTTACACGTATGCCAATATCGAGGGCGTACCCGATATCGCCGTTGCCGTGATTTTGGAAAACGCCGGGCAAGGTTCGGATTGGGCAGCGCCCGTCTTCAAACGGGTTGTCGAGTCTTACTTTGTTGGCAGCCCACAGACAATTTATTGGTGGGAATCTTCGATTGGAGTGCCCAGACCGCCAGAGACAGCCACGCCTACGCCACGACCATAAAGCCTATGACGGAAACCCTTACCGGCTTAATTGTCCGCTCGCAATCTGGTTTCTTTACTGTTGCCACCGAAAAGGGACGCGTTACCTGTCAACTGCGCGGCCGCCTCAAGCGGGGTCCCCGCACGGGTGACATCGCCGCCGTCGGCGACCGGGTGCAGGTAAGCATCCATCCCGACGGGACGGGGACGATCGAATCGGTCGAACCGCGCGCCCGCGCCCTGGTCCGGCTCGACCCGCGCCCGCAGGGCGTTTATCAACAGGTGCTGCTGGCCAATCCCGATCAGGCGGTGTTCGTCTTCGCCTGCGCCCAGCCGCAGCCGCGCCTGCGCATGCTCGACCGTTTCCTGGTCATCGCCGAGAAACAGGGCATCCCGGCGGTCATCGTCACCAACAAGGTCGACCTGGTGGGGCAGGCCGAGGCCGAGCGGCTGTTCGGCTTCTACCCCGACATCGGCTACCCGGTGATCTACACCTGCGCCAAGACCGGCCAGGGCGTGGACGAACTGCGGGCGCGGCTGACGGGCAAAATCTCGGCGCTGGCCGGGCCGAGCGGCGTGGGCAAGTCCAGCCTGCTGAACGCCGTCCAGCCGGGACTGGGGCTGGCGGTGCGCGAGGTCAGCCAGGCGATCAACAAGGGACGCCACACCACCACCGTGCGCGAGTTGTTCCCCCTGGAGGGCGGCGGCTACGTGGCCGACACCCCCGGCCTCCGTTCCCTGGCCCTGTGGGATACCGAACCGGAAGAACTGGACGGCTACTTCCCTGAGATTGCCCCGCTGGTGGCCGAATGCCAGTTCAGCGACTGCACCCACCAGTCCGAGCCGGGCTGCGCCGTGCGCGCCGCGGTGGAGGCCGGCAAAGTGCGGCCGGAACGTTATCAGTCCTATTTGCGGCTGAGAGCGGGTGAGGAGTGAGTATGAGCGTCAATATTTACGAAAAATCGTGTGAAAACATGGCCGAAGTGCCAGACAACAGCGTTGCGCTGACGGTGACATCGCCGCCCTACTGGAATGCGATTGACTACGATATCCACGCCACCAACAAGCAGGCCTTTTATCGCACGCGCAAGTATGCCAACGGTTATGAAAGTTACCAGGATTATTTAGACTGGCTGGGAAAGGTCTTTCGAGAGGTTTTCCGGGTCACCAAACCCGGCGGACTGTGCGCTGTGGTCATCGGTACTGTGTTGCTGGAAGGCAAGCTCTTCCCTGTGCCTTTTGACTTCACTGCCCAAATGACCAGAGAAGAAAATGGCTGGGTTTTCTATCAGGATTTCATCTGGCACAAATGCACGGCAGGTGTCAAGCGGGCCGGGGTGAGCATTCAGAAGCCGCATCCCGGTTACTTTTACCCAAACATCATGAACGAATACATCCTGGTATTTCAAAAACCTGGACCAAAGATTTACGAGGGCCGAACGGAAGAAGAAAAAGAAGCAGCCAGATACCCCATCAATCGTCTGTTTACTTTGGATATTGCCAACAACATCTGGCACATTGCGCCTGTGCCTCCCGATGTGATTGATCACCCCGCCCCCTTCCCCGAGGAAATTCCTTATCGGCTAATTACGCTGTATTCTTACCCCGACGATCTGGTTTTGGACCCCTTCCTGGGCTCTGGGCAGACGACAAAAGTTGCTCATCACCTGGGGCGTCAGGCGGTCGGATACGAAATTATCCCCAAATATGCCCGGCTGGCCAGAGCGCGCCTGAACGAACCGCTTTCTCTTCGCACACAACAACTGGTAGCTATTTTTGACAAGATTGACATAGACGAACCGGCATCCAATGGAAATGGCAACGAAAAAAAGAAAAAGCCCGACTCTGCCATTCAAATGTCATTCGAGATAAACACGTTGTAATCACCCGCGGAGACCAGCATGACCATCTCAGCATTAATCAGCCGTATTGCAGAACAGGGCCAGAGTCACCCCTCTGCTCCCCAGCTTTCATCAGTAGCAATTTTCAAAAACATGCTGGACGAGGAAAAGAGGATCAAGGTGGACGAATTGGATGACACCGATGGAAGCAATATCACCCGCCGCGAACTTCTCACGCGTTTCCTGCTCTTGAACGCTGTTATTGACCAGGGGCCTGACATCGTCGGCGTCCGAAACCTGTTGGTAAATGTCACCAACGACTTGTACAGCCGGGAAATACGCTTTTTACACCGCCCCCTCTCTTTCTTTCAGGAGCTTGGCATTGCGATCAACCAGATTCTGAGTCAGCACCAGTCCATCAAAGCTATTCGAGCGCAAGAGTGGGCGCAGGAAAACCGCTCCCGCGCCAGCCGCTACAACCTGTTCATGGACAATTCCAGGCAGGTGTTGAATTACGCCGTCTTTCGATGGGGCGTTCCTCTGGCGTTGCCCCTTCTCCTCGAAAAAGACCTTGGGGATAAGCCCTCCTTTTCGCCTTTGCTCGATTACCTTGAAAGTTACCCCTCTGCTGAAAGAATGACGAACAATCTCAAAGACCATGAGCGCTACGGCCTTGGCAAAGCAATTGGCGACAAAGCCTGCCATCTATTTGCCAAATGGCTCATCTCCTCGTATGCGCTCACCCGCCGTCGAGAACCGAGCTGGGGACCGTATTCTTTTGAAGTGCCATACGACTCAAACGCCGGTCGCGTCCTTTGGCGAACTGGCTATCTCCTGCACTGGGCCTCGGAAGAAGAATACATCAAGAGACAGGTCATCCAAAAGGGACAGGGAAAAGGCGGCCTGGATTACATCCGCGTAACCAACATTCGCGGCATGCCAACCTCCCGACCTCTTCCAAAGGAAATTCAAGAAGCTTATGGCGAGATCGCTGTCCAACACCTTGTAACTCACAAAAAGAAACCGGCCAAATTCGAGATTCAAAGGCTCCAGCATCCCTTCCTTTTGCTGGCCAAACAGACCATCGCTGCATTCGACGACGGCCTGATTTACATCGGCACAAATTACTGTTTCAATCATGATCAGCCCAGATGCGAGGAATGTCCCCTCAACGACTTGTGCGCTGGCCACATCTCCTCGCCCCATCTCATCCAAAATTACCGCACATGACGAACTGGAATCTCATCGGCCACGCATGGGCAGTTGACCTGCTGCGCGGACAATTGCGCCGCGGGGCGGTCAGTCACGCCTACCTCTTCGCCGGGCCGCCCGGGGTGGGACGCCGCACCCTGGCGCTGCGCTTCGCCCAGGCGCTGCTTTGCCCCAATCCGCCTGCCCCCGGCGAGCCCTGCGGAACCTGCCAGACCTGCCGGCAAATCGAAGCCATGCACTACCCCGACCTGAGCGTCGTCCAGGCTGAAAAAGAAGGCGGGGTGCTGAAAGTGGAGCAGGTGCGCGAAGTCCGCCGGATACTGGTGTTGAAACCGTATCAGGGAAATTACCGCCTGGCGCTCTTCCTGCGCTTCCAGGAGGCCCACCCCAGCGCGTCGAACGCGCTGCTCAAGACGCTGGAGGAAGCCCCCGCCCACGCCATCCTGCTCCTGACCGCCGAGCATGCAGACCAGTTATTGCCCACCATTGTCTCGCGCTGTGAAATCTTGCGTTTACGGCCTCTGTCGTTTGACGAATTGACCGTTGCCCTCCAAGAGCGCGGACTGAGCGAATCCCAGGCGCGCTTGCTGGCACATATCTCTGGCGGCAGGCCCGGCCATGCCCTGCGTTTAAGCGCATCGCCTCAACTTTTGGAAATGCGTACAGAAAGATTGAACGACTTGCACCGCTTGCTTTCTGCCAGCCGTGTGGAGCGTTTTGCTTATGCCGAGTTGTTGGCCAAGGACAAAGAGAACCTGCGCCAGACCTTGCTCATCTGGCTCTCCTATTGGCTGGATGTGATGCGGCGCGCCAGCGGAGCACACATTCCCCCCCTTAATTTTGATCGCCTGCCGGAAATCGAACATCTGGCGGC
The DNA here is from genome assembly GCA_019873735.1 of Chloroflexota bacterium. GTDB lineage: Bacteria > Chloroflexota > Anaerolineae > Anaerolineales > Villigracilaceae > DSXF01. Next base: position 35,169 of record JAIOAQ010000029.1, read on the forward strand.
CCGCTTTGACCTGAGTCAATGCTCTCGCGTAGTGTCTGCTCTCCAAAAGGCCGGCGAACAGCTGGAAGCCAATGTCAATTCACGGCTGCTGGCAGAGACGCTGCTGCTAGACTGGCCCAGAATTTGATCCTGCCGTTTCGGCAACAGATTTACCGCCCGTCATTTTCCCCCAACCAGACAAGTTTCAATTGCCATGACCCACGCCGAAAAAATCGCATCCAAACTTTCAGTTAAAGCCTCCCAGGTCGAGGCCGTCATCCGCCTGTTAGATGACGGCAATACCGTGCCCTTCATTGCCCGTTATCGCAAGGAAATGACCGGCTCCCTCGACGACGAACAGGTGCGCATCATCGCCGATGATCTGGTGCGTCTGCGCGCCATAGACGAGCGCCGCGCCACGATCCTGGCCTCGATTGAGGAGCAGGGCAATCTAAGCGACGAACTGCGCACCGCAATTCAGGCCGCCGAGACGATGACCGCACTTGAAGACCTGTATGCGCCCTACAAACCCAAACGCCGCACACGCGCCACAATTGCTCGCGAGAAGGGACTGGAGCCGCTGGCCGAAGTCATCTTAAGGCAGCCACGCAGTGACCGTTCTGCCACAGAGATTGCCGAAGGCTACCTGAATGGTCAGGTGACTACCGCAGAAGAAGCCCTGCAAGGCGCGCGTGACATTGTGGCTGAAACCATCAGCGACCGCGCTGCAGTGCGCCAGGCCGTGCGCGAGAAAGCGCTCAAGTGGGCCGTGCTGATCGCCGAAAAAATCGAAGACGCTGTGGATGAAAAGCGCATTTACGAATCCTACTACGCCTTCAAAAGCCGCGTGGACCACATTCAACCGCACCAGATCCTGGCCCTCAACCGCGGTGAAAAGGAAGGCATCCTGCGTGTGCGAGTCGAAATCCCAGAGCGGGATTGGCGCACGGTGATAGACGACGAATTCCCGGCCAACCTGCTCAGCCCAATGGCCGAACAACTGGAACTGGCGATTCGCGACGCCGCCGAGCGCCTGCTCCTGCCTGCCATCGAACGCGACATACGCCGTGAATTGACCGAGAAAGCCGATAACCATGCCATTCGCGTCTTTGCCGAAAACTTGCGCGCATTGCTCAGCCAACCGCCACTGGCAGGGCAAACCGTGCTGGGTATTGACCCCGGCTATCGCACCGGTTGCAAAGTGGCCGTTGTGGATCCAACCGGCAAACTCCTGGATACCGGCACCATTTATCCGCACGAGCCGCAGAAAAAGTGGGATGAAGCCTTGAAGACCCTCCAGCAGATGATTGAGCGGCACAAAGTAACGCTGGTGACCATTGGCAACGGCACCGCTTCGCGCGAGACCGAGAAACTGGTTGCCGAACTGACGCGTGGCGCGGCGGCTGTGAAGTATCTGATCGTCAACGAAGCGGGGGCTTCGGTTTACTCGGCCTCCTCGCTGGCGCGTACCGAACTGCCCGATTTGGACGTCTCCCTGCGTGGTGCGGTCTCCATTGCCCGCCGCGCCCAAGACCCGCTGGCCGAACTGGTTAAGATAGACCCCAAATCGATTGGCGTGGGCCTGTACCAGCACGATGTGGATCAAGCCGCTCTGGCCGGCGCACTGAATGGCGTGGTCGAGAGCGTGGTCAACGCCGTAGGCGTGGACCTCAACACGGCCAGCCCCGCGCTCCTGACTTATGTTGCCGGCGTTGGCCCAAAACTGGCCGAAAAGATCGTTGCCCATCGCAACGCAAATGGCCCTTTCCCTTCACGGGCAGCCCTGCGCCAGGTTTCTGGCATGGGGCCGAAAGCCTTCGAGCAGGCAGCCGGATTCCTGCGCGTTCGCGGCGGCGATGAACCACTGGATGCCAGCGCAATCCACCCCGAAAGTTACGCCATCGCCCGGGCCGTCCTCCGGCTGGCCGGCCTGACCCCCGACATCACCCCCGCAGAACGCAAACCTGCACTGGATGCCTTGCTGGCAAAGAAACCCATCGAAACGCTGGCGGCCGAGTTGAACTGCGGCATCCCTACTTTAGAAGACATCCTCGAACAGCTCGTCCGCCCGGGGCGCGACCCGCGCGCAGAAGCGCCCGCGCCTATCCTGCGCTCGGATGTGCTCAAAGTTGAAGATTTGGTACCCGGTATGGGGTTGAGAGGAACCGTCCGCAATGTCGTGGATTTTGGCGCCTTTGTTGACATTGGCGTCAAACAAGACGGTCTCTTGCATCGTTCCCAAATTCCGTCCGGCACGCTTTTACGCGTTGGAGACATCATCGAAGTGGAAATCTTAAAAGTCGAAGCCGAACGCGGCCGCATTGCACTTGGATGGGTGCCTTCAAAGCC
>JAIOAQ010000030.1 GCA_019873735.1 Chloroflexota bacterium
TTAGTGAGATATAGAACATGGCAATTTGTTTCAGGCGCCCATACCGCACGCGTAAAAACAATATCGTGTCAATCAAGATGAGCGTCAGCCCAACGGCCAGGTATATGCCTGTTTTTTTATACGCGAAGGGCACGCTGACAGTATAGAGAATCGCCATGGTCAGCGAGACCAGGAGAATGGCGTGCAATAGAGCCGCCTGATGCGTTTTGGTTTCATTGCCTGGAAAGGAGGGGGGGACAAAAAATTGCATCAGCCGTTTTATCATTTCTCAACTCCTTCAAAATTGCGAGCGTAGATCCCTCTTTGTGCGGCCCGCACGCTGCTTAATCCTGCCGATAAAATTAAGTCTGGAGGGGGACGGGTAGTGTCTGCCGGCAATGCAAGACTGCAACCGATTTTGCATTGACAAGTCCCTGAACATGATTATAATACCACCTGCTTGCGCTGGTGCTGGAACTGGCAGACAGGTATGGTTGAGGGCCATATGCCGCAAGGCGTGGGGGTTCAAGTCCCCCCCAGCGCACCAAGAGAAGAGACGCTCCATCCGGGGGCGTCTTTGTGCTTTTGGCCGGTGGTAGAATCAGCGTTGATATTCTCTGGAAAGTTTCCTGTCCCGCCTGCGTGGATAGTTGATCTCTGGCGGGCAATCATTGCCGAAGGAGCAAAGATCCTTATGAAACTGGTAAGCGTTGCAGAGATGCGCACAATTGAACAGCAGGCCGATGCTTCGGGCCTGTCCTATGCGCAGATGATGGAGAACGCCGGGCACAATCTGGCTGCCATTTTGCTGGATTTGCCTTTTACTACTGACGAAGAAGACCTTGAGATTCTGGCTTTGGTGGGACCCGGCAACAATGGCGGCGATACGCTGGTGGCTTTGAGCCTTTTGGCCTCTAACGGCTGGCGGACGCGGGCTTACCTGGTCAACCGCAAGGCACAAGGCGACCCGCTGGTGGAACGCCTGAAACAGGCTGGCGGCGAGATGATGCTGGCAGAACAGGACCCTGCTTTTGAAAACCTGACGGCGTTTGTGGAAACGGCCGACATCGTGTTGGATGGCGTGCTTGGCACCGGCATTCGCCTGCCTCTGAAGGGAGATGTGGCCCGCGTCCTGGATGCGGCCAAGACGGCGATTGCCGCAGCCCCCGAGCCGCCTTTTGTCGTGGCTGTAGATTGTCCCTCGGGGGTGGATTGCGATTCGGGCGAGGCGGCCGAAGAGTGTATCCACGCCGACCTGACGGTGACGATGGCGGCGGTTAAGCGCGGCTTATTGAGTATGCCGGCTTTTGAGTATGTGGGCGAAATTGAGGTGGCAGAGATTGGCCTGAGCGAGACTCTTCCGGCCTGGAGTGCCGTCCAGAACTGGGTGGCCACAGCCGACGAGGTTGCTATGCTTTTGCCGGAACGCCCATTGGATGCTCACAAAGGGACGTTTGGGACGGCGCTGGTGGTGGCCGGCTCGCTCAATTACACGGGCGCGGCTCTGCTGGCCGGAAAAGCCGCCTATCGTGTCGGCGCCGGCCTGGTGACGCTGGGCGTGCCTTCTCCATTGCATTCTGCCCTGGCCGGACAATTTCCTGAGGCAACCTGGCTGCTTCTGCCGCATGAGCAGGGGGTGATCGCCGAAGACGCCGCTTCGGTGGTGTTTGAGAACCTGGAGCGGGCAACGGCCCTGCTGGTTGGCCCCGGCTTTGGTCTGGAAGAAACGACCCATAAATTCCTTGAGGCTCTGTTAGGTCGAAAGGTGCCCCTGCGCAAGGGCGGCGGGCGCATTGGCTTTGTTCATACCGGGGACGAGAAACCGGCCGCAGAAGATATTGCTCTGCCGCCGATTGTATGCGACGCCGATGGTTTGAAATTGTTGGCCCGCATTTCAGACTGGCCAAAGCGCTTGCCGGCTCCCGCGGTGCTCACGCCGCATCCCGGCGAGATGTCTGTCCTGACCGGTTTGAAGGTGGCCGAAATCCAGCGTGACCGGCTGGAGGTTGCCCGCAAGTTTGCACGCGAATGGGGACATGTGGTGGTGTTGAAGGGCGCTTTTACGGTGGTGGCCGCTCCAGACGGTCAGACGGTTACGATCCCCGTGGCCTCGCCCGCTCTGGCGCGGGCCGGTTCCGGCGATGTGCTCGCTGGTTTGATCGTGGGCTTGCGCGCCCAGGGGCTGGATGCATACGAAGCGGCCGTTGCCGGGGCGTGGATTCATGCCCGGGCCGGGCTGGCAGCCGCCGAGCGTCAGGGCGGAACCGCTTCGGTCCTCGCGGGCGATATTCTGGAGATGGTCCCGGATGTGATGGCCGCGTTGCAGGCCTGACGTGTGAATGATCAAAAAAAGGACGCCCGTTCAGAAAGGGCGTCTTTTTGATTCGGTTTTGGTTTTCTATCCTTTGAGGAATTCTTCCAGGGCTGCCTTGCTGATGCGGTAGGCGTTGCCGATCTTCTTGGCTTTGAGTTCGCCCGAGGTAATGGCAGCGATGACATCCTCTTCAGAAACCTTGAGGAAGGAGGCGGCTTCGGTCGGGGTCATGACGTCGGGCATGACGGCAGCCGCGCCGGATGCGGCTGGCTGACCTTGCTGCTGCATGGCGCCCGAGGTGGCCTGTTGCATCAGGTTCCCGATTCCCATGCCGGCGCCGATTCCGGCGGTGAGACCCGCTCCGCCGCTCGGGTTTTGGGCCGCGTCGCGCATGGCGTCGGCGGCCTGTAACTGGGTGTAGGTGGCCATGTCGAGCATGCCCATGTCGCGCAGTTCTTGCGCCGATTTCTCAGACGGCTTGAGGTTGCCAATGTAGAAGGACTTGAGCATCAAACCGATGGCGGCAAAGTCGTCCTGCGCCTTGGCGCGCACGGCAGCGCCGAGTTCTTCGGTCAGGCCGATCATCTCCGGGACGCTGTGCTTGATGGCTGTTTCACCAAGGGCATCCTGCAACTTGGACAGGAGCATGGTGCGCAGGCGCTCCTCGATGTCACCCGTGCGGTAGAAACCTTGCGTGCCGACAATCTGGGTGACGAATTGTTGCGGGTCTGAGACTTGAAAAGAGTAAGTGCCAAAGCCCTGCAAGAGTGCTACTCCCAGCCCCATGCCCGGATTGCGGACGATAATAGGCTGAGGCGTGCCCCACTTGCGGTTGGCAAACTCTTTCATGGAGACGTAGTACACTTCGGCCGTGAAGACGGTCTTGCCGCTGGTAAAAATATCCTGGAGTTTTTGGGTAATCAGGGGGATGTTGGCGGTGGCAATGGTGTGCCGGCCAGGACCAAATTTATCCAGCGCGTTGCCGTCGCGAAAGAATACGGCTGTCTGCGCTTCGCGTACGATGACTTGTGAGCCGAGGCGGAAATCGCCGCTGCCGGTTTCGGGGAAGCGGTGGACGATTTCATCTGCCATTTCGTTCGGGTATTCGATTACGTCAAAAATGCGGGCCATTTAATCTCTCCTTGGTGATCCATGAATGCATTATAGCCGATGCCGGGCTAGGGTACAAGTAGCACATTGGCGCGGCGCCCGATAGAACTTTGTCTGCGCTTTTGACGGGCAAGACCACGTGACAATCGCTTTTACCGTGAAGATATACGTTTGAATCGGCACGCGGTTGCTGTTGCAGGATTGGGCAGCCTTTTCGGCTCTTCCGTAATCAACTAACCCTCCCGCAGGTTAACGTTTTCCGGTTTTGAAGTTGCGCCAAAACCTGCGGGAGGGTAGGCGTTTACGATTTTCCCGTCAAAAACGGTAGAGCAGCCTTTCTAAATGGCAGAATTGCTGTCGCCGGAGGCTTTTCACAGGCAAAAAACTATGCTAAATTTGCACCCGTTCCGATGAAAAAAGAAGCCTACTTCTCTCCCGACTCCATCGCGGCGCGCGCGAAGTCCATGCTTGCTTCGCTTCCCGATTTTCGCCGGGGAAGCGCTTTGGAGCCGCGCCGCGCTGCCCTGCTCGTGCTGGACATGCAGGCGTATTTTCTCGACCCCGCCTCGCACGCTTTCGTCCCCAGCGCCCCGGCCATCCTGCCCAACCTGCAGCGGCTGATTGCCGCCTTCGCCGCCCGCCGGCGGCCGGTCGTTTTCACGCGTCACACCAACACGCCCGCCGACGCCGCTTCGATGGCGCGCTGGTGGCGCGACTTGCTCGCCCCCGATTCGCCCGCCAGCGCCATCCTCCCCGCGCTGGACGTGACGCAGGGCCTCGTCATCGAGAAGCACCAGTACGATGCCTTCTATCAGACCGAACTCGAGCAAGTCCTGCGCGCCGCCGGCGCGGAGCAGGTCGTGGTGACCGGCGTGATGACCCATCTCTGCTGCGAGACCACCGCCCGCGCCGCCTTCGTGCGCGGCTTCGAGGTCTTCTTCGTTGCCGACGGCACGGCCACCTACACCGAGGCCTTCCACCGCGCCGCGCTGCTCAACCTGACGCACGGCTTTGCCATCCCTGCGCTGACGGAGGAAATCCTGGAGGCGTTCCGATGACCGGGCAGCCGGAAATCCTGATTGTCGGCGCGGGGCCGGCCGGGGTTGCCGCCGCCATCCAGTTGAAGCGCAGCGGCGTGCCGTTCATCCTGCTGGAAAAAGATTCCGTCGGCGGGCTGCTGCTCAACGCCAACCTGGTGGAGAATTACCCCGGCTTCCCGAACGGCATCCCCGGCCCGAAACTGGCCGCCTTGTTCGAACGCCAACTCCGGCGGCTTGGCGTGGAGGTGACGCAGGACGAACTCCTGCGGCTGGATTACGAGGAAACCTGGCTGGCCGAAACACGCCGGACCGTGTACCGGCCGCGCGTGGTTGTCCTTGCCGCCGGGACGCAGCCGCGCCCGCTGCCGGTTCCGATCCCCGAAGCGGGGCGCGGACGCGTCTTCAGCGAGGTGCGTCACCTGGCGGCGGCGCGCGGGAGCCGGGTCGTCATCGTCGGCGCGGGCGACGCGGCCTTTGACTACGCCCTCAACCTGGCCGGACGCGGCAACGCCGTCACCATCCTCAACCGGGGATGCGAAACCTCCTGTCTGCCGCTTCTCCGCGAGCGCGTTGCCGCCAACTCGAACATCGCTTACCGGGAACGAATCACCCTCCAGCGTGTCGAGTTCGATGCTTCCGCCAGTTGCCTTCAACTGCTCACCGATCACTGTTCACTATTCACTGATTACCTGCTCTTCGCCATCGGCCGCGAGCCCGCCCTGGGCTTCCTGACCGAAAACGTCGGCCGGCGGCAGGCCGCGCTGGCCAAACATGGTAAACTTTACTTTGTTGGAGACGTTCACAGCGGCCACTTTCGCCAGGCGGCGATTGCCGCCGGAGAAGGCCTGCGCGCCGCGATGCAGATTTACGCCAATCGAGGAGTTGACGAATGAAAGTTTTTGCAGTTGCCGGCAGCGAAGAGGTTGCCACCGTTTACATGGCCGACATGGACGGCAAGATGATCGAGTTTGTCGAGGCGCTCCAGCCGCCTTATCGCCGCGACGAACGCTGGATTCTGATGGTTTCCACCCTCTTTGGCTGCCCCGTCAAATGCCAGATTTGCGACGCCGGCGGCCAGTATCAGGGCAAGCCCTCGGCGGAGCAGATTCTCGCCCAGGTGGACTACATGGTGGGGCGCTGGTATCCCGACCGGCGCGTGCCGGCCTCCAAGTTCAAGATTCAGTTTGCCCGCATGGGCGAGCCGGCGCTGAACATGGCCGTGCTGGAGGCGCTGGAGCAACTTCCGCGCCGCTTCGACGCGCCCGGCCTGATGCCTTCCATCTCGACCATTGCCCCGCACGGGACGGACGCCTTCTTCGAGCGGCTGATTGACATCAAGAACAGACTCTACCCCGGCGGACGCTTTCAATTCCAGTTTTCGCTTCACACCACCGACCCGGGCCTGCGCCGCCGTCTCATCCCGGTTCGCACCTGGACCTTCGAGCGGATGGCCGCCTATGCGGACCGTTTCCTCCGCCCCGGCGACCGCAGGATCACGCTCAACTTCGCGCTGGCGGCGGGTTCGCCGGTCGAGCCGGAAGTCCTGCTGCGCCACTTCGACCCGCAGAAGTTTTTGATAAAAATCACGCCGGTCAACCCCACCTGCCGCGCCGTTCAGCATGGGCTGGTCTCGTACATTGACCCGCACGATCCGGCGAGCGGCGCAGAACTGGCCGGGCGGCTGCGCGCTGCCGGCTACGAGGTCATCGTCAGCATTGGGGAGGTGCGGGAGAATCAAATCGGCAGCAATTGCGGGCAGTATGTGCTGAGATACCTTGAGAGCCGGCAGGCTGTTCAGGGAGGCTATACCTACGCGGCAGAGCCGGTCACGGCGTAAGTCTGCCAAAGGGATCGGCGGCGGGGACGCACGTGCCCGGCAGCCTGCGGCGCTGCCGGCGCGACGATTCATGCAAGCGGACTCTCCCCCGGCGGGGTTTGCCGGGGGAGATGTTTTATCCTGCGCTGCGCGTAGCCACAATAACACAATTTTTTGCCCCCAATTTTCAGAACTTCAAGTGCCTGGCGGTCAAGCGGCCTCTATCTCTTCGATGATATTTTTTGCCGTGAAATGATGTAAGTTACTCCCAGCAGCAGGGCAACGATCACGGCAATTGCCCAGGCGGGAAAGGGTGGGGCGCCGGGTTCTGCGGTTGGCGTCGGGGCGCTGGTTGACGTGGCAACGGGTGTGATTTGCGCACAAGCCAAAGCCTGGACCTCGAATTCGTTTGCCGCGCCCTGGCCGGCATGAATCTGCGCCGAGGCAGGCGTTCCGTCCGGGTTGACCCAGGTGAGGGTATAGTCGCCGGCAAAGCCGCGCCAGGTCAGGGTCCCGTCCGAAGCGGTCGCCGCCTCTCCGCTGGTCGTCCAGGATTGAATCAGTCCGCCAATTGACTTGATGATGGGACGCGGGCTGCCATCCAGGTTGAAGAGGCCGTCGCCCGAGAACATCTCCGTTGGGGAAAGTTCGCTGGCCGAAACCCACATGACCCCGGTGACGTAGGGTTTGCTATAGGCCACTGTGTAAGCGTAGCGCGCCCATTCGGCCTGGGCCTGATCGGTGTGCCCGTCGTGCCAGCCAGCGCGGTACCAGGGTTTTTTATCGAGATAGTTTGTCAGGTCTTCGGTTGTGCCGTAAGAGAGTTCGGAAATGAAGATGGTTTTGTCGTAATGGCTGTAGGCTTCGAGGGTATCGTTGAAAATGCCGATATCAATGGTGGGTGCAACGACCCCGTTGTAAAACTCCAGGCCAATGTTATCGAAGGGAATGTTTTGCGCCAGAATCGCCTCGAGAATCTCCCGGGGATAGGGGTAGGTGGCATTGTCGGGATTGGGTGTCCAGCCCAGATCGCCCAGGTACATGTTGTAAAAGTTAACATAGGTGGGGATCCCCGGCGCGCCCTCGTTTGCGCCCTGAACAGAGGCAGCGGTGATGTCCACAATGTCTTGCTTGGTCAGCGGCATAAATCCAAAAGCGTTTTGCGGTTCGTTGAAGGCGTTGTAAATGTTCATGCGCGCCGCGTAATGTTTGGTGAAGTTGTAACTGAAGTCGTGTGCCACCGTCGCCAGTTCGGGAGCGCTCATTTTCAGGGCAAACGCTGGAACCCAGCCGGGCGAAATCCAGACGCCGGTGTGCATGGAAATTTTCATGCCGGCGTTGGTGATTGAGGTGAAGTTGGAATCTTGATAATTGTAGTTACCCGGCGCAATCATCACCTCGTTCCACCAGGCTTCACTGGCGGCGCTGTTGAAGCCGGCTTGCGCCAGGACTTCCGCCTGCCTGGCGCCATCTGGCCAGCCGGCGGCAAAAATGAAGTCGTGCGAGGTTTGTTGATACTGAACCGAGGTATTTGCAAGCGGCGCGCCGCTGCAATCGGTCAGGCGGACGGTGATGTCGGTTTTGCGGTACGTTTCGATGTCCTGCTGAGCAGCCTGGAGCACTGTCTCTTCGCGGGCGCGCAGGATGCGGCTCAGAACATTGTACGAAGCGGGAATGCAGACAGAGATATTTCCGCTTGGGCAGGTGCGATTGGCTTCTTCCAATGACTGAGCCGCTTCGTTGTTCCACTGACCAATTTCGTCGCTGAAGGTGTAGCCGTTGGCGTTGTAACCGTTCAGACGGTCCTGAAAGAGGCGGTATTCGGTCCGGGCCGCCTCGTAGAGGACGTTGATTGGCAGGACTTTTCCGCGCCCTATACTGTATCCCTGTCCGTCGTTGTCGAGGTGGATGAAGGTATCTCCCACTTCTGGCACGGGCCAATGCAGGTATATTTCAACCGGCGTGTCTGCCGGAACGAGGGCGACGATATGGTTTTTATCGCTGCCATCCTGCCAGCCCCAAAAGTGCACTCCCTGATGGTAAATGTACTGGAGGGAGGGGGCAGTGGGGGGAGTGCCCAGATGATAGACTCCGATTTTCCAATCACTGTATTTGTCTTGCTGGAAAACGTAAGCCCCTTCGGGGGTGTAGGTTTTCAGCCAGAGAGCGCCGCCGGGCTGGAGGATGAAATTCACCTCGGCTTTGTCATTGACAGGCTGGGCGTATTGGCTTTGATCGAGGACGCCCGCTGCAAAAGAAGCCGCCCCTATTTGAATGTACTGCGCGGGTTCCACTTGTACAATGTACCCGTCGCGGTGCGGCACCCGTATGCTGTACACGCCATTTGTGTTGCTTTTTGCCCATCCCAGCGATTCCCAGTCTTTGCTGCTGACAGAGACGAATCCTGTCACCGGCCTGCCCTCTGTGTCCGTCAATGTGCCATAGACTGTAACTTCAGTCGTTTGCGTGACAGGCGCGGCTGCTTGAAGAAAAAGTGTCAGGATGGCGATTGAAAATAGAACGCGATGAAATTTTTTCATAAATTGCTCCAGTTGAATGAAAGACGCCAAGGCGCAGGGCATGAACCTTGGCGTCTCTGCTTTTTTTCTGTTGCAAGCAAACAAGGATTGTGTCGCTGCGAGGCGGCGCTTTCCCGCCGAAGCAGTCTCCCAGCCAATGCGGGGATTGCTTCGGCGCGCCACCCCCAAAAAGGCAGGGGCAGACAAGCGACCTCCTCGCAAAGACTCCCCCACTTTTCCATGATTGCAACAGATCAAAGTCTCTCTCTGCTCTCTACTTGTGCAGATTCGGCGCGGCGATGAAGGAGAGGCCCTTCTCGGTGAGGGCGCGGGCGGTGTGATTGGCCGCCGCCACCTTGTGCATGAAGTTCAGTTGCAGGGCGTCCCAGTCGCCGCTTTCGATGACTTCCTTTTTCTCGCGGAAGTAATCCAGAATGTCGGAGGGGTGGGGGAGGGTTTGTTCCACTTCGGGGTCGCCGCCTTCGTGTTTGGCGGCGATGTTGGCAACATGGTCGGCGATTTCGAGCAGTTCGGCGCGGCGGTTGTACGGCTGGATGACGATGCTCTTCCACGTTTCGGTGATGTGATGCTCGAAGCGGATGACTCTCTCGAAGCCAAGTTGTTTTCTGAATTGCGCGGTCAGTTCCATGGTCTGGTTGTTGATCGAGTTCGACCAGTTGAAGCCGATCAGCGGCGTCGTGCCGTCGTCGCGGCTGAAGAGTTTTGCCATGGTCATAATCCACAGCGCATGGTAGGGATTATCCGAGCCGAAGAAGACGCTGATCTTGAAGTTGATGTTCACGCCCAGTTTGTAGAGCAGGAAGCCGAGCAGGATCGTTCCCGCGTTGAAGTTGAGTACGTGCTGGACGCCGTAGTTGGTGTAGTAGTACAGGAATTCATCCAGCCATTGCAGGGCGTGTTCGTTGGGCTGGCCGATGCCGCCGAAGTAACCCGTGATGGTGGCGGGACCGCCGAGGTGCGGGTTCGAGCCGTCGGTGCCTTTGGTGTCGAGCGTCTCGACGAAGGACGCGCCGATGATGTCCAGCGCGGCGACGATGGCGGGCAGGTCGCCGTCGGCCTCCGACTCTTTCATCTTGCGGACGGCGATGAAACGGCCGGGGACGAGGCTGCCCTCGGCGATGGCGCGTTCGCACATCGGGCGGATCCAGGGGAAGTATTGCAGCGCGCTGACCTCGAGCGTGACGGCGTAGTCGTCGGCGAAGGTCATGCTCCGGGCGCGCTCGCCCAGGACGCGGGTGCGGTAATCGGCAACGGAGATGAACGCGCCCCGGTCGCGCTGCTCCATCAGCCACTTCAGGTCCTCGACGTAGGCCGGGGCTTTGGCTTCCACTTTCTTGAGCAGGTTTTCCAGTTTGCGGTTTTCGCGGTGTCTGGCGTTGATCTCCTCCGGCGCGCCGTATTTGGCGACCACAGCCAGGAAATCTTGCATCACCTGCGAGTTCGGGTCGGTGAAGACGGCGTTGACCGCTTCCAGGCGGTCTGGGGGAATGGCGAGTTTTTGTTGAAGGTTGGTCATGGGGGCTCCTTTTGTCTGTTTGGGACTGGATGTAGCGCTTTATGAAATAGTTTACTTGAATTTTTGGCGATAGACAATTTTCTAAAACCTTATTGCTTAAACATCGCTGTATGCGCCTCGATATTCTTCTGGCAATAGACGTGCCAGACGGCGCATCATTTCATCGGTCAATGCCTGCCGTTCTTCTCGTGTTGGCCGCCTTGACAAAGGTTCCAGGCGGAATACTTCTCCCACGCGGACGTGAAAATCGGTCCGCTTTAGCCGCTTTAGATTGGAGCGGAATTTCTCTCCGCCCCAGTGAGCAATTGGCAGCAACGGTGCACCGGAGCGCAACGCCAGCATCACGATTCCCGGCTGGCCGCGCAGCAAACGGCCGGTGCGGTTGCGCGTTCCCTCTGGAGCAACGGCTACAATCCAGCCTTTGTTGAGCGCCTCCAGGGCCAGACGCATGGCCTGAGTATCCGCCTCGCCCCGCCGCAGAGGGATGGCGCCCCACAGCGTGAACACCTCTCCCAGAAAAGGATTGTCCCAGGTTTCGGCCTTGGCAAAACCGGTGATCGGCCGCGGCTGCAGGTGTGCCAGCAAAAGCGGCACTTCAAGCGAGCCGGTATGGTTGGTATAAATGATCAGTGGGCCGCGCACCGGCACCTGTTTCAGTTCTGAGATGTCCAGCCGGCACAGCGTATTCGTGGCCAGGCGAATCAGGGTCAACGTCCCCCAGCGCAGCAAACGGCTGCGGCAGTCGGCTTTTGGCTCAAAGAGCAAAGGCTCGAGTGGGATGGGAGAAGCATCGGCTTCCATGCTCATGGTTGCGCTATTGTAATGAAATCCAGGGCCTGCGGGATGATCTCCATGCTCAGTTCTTGTCCGGCGTAACAAAGCGTTTCGCCGTCGCAGTGGGCGGGGAGCGTCCCTTTCAGCGCGGTGACGGTGACATGACGCGCCTGGGCGGTAGTGATCTCTGGCTGAGTGGCCTGCGTGCCTTTCATGAAGAAGGTAATCAGTTGGAAGATGCGCAACTTGCCGGGCGAGGAAGCAATGCATAAATCGAATTGGCCATCTCCCGGTTTGCCGCGCGGGGCCATGAAGAAGCCGCCTCCCATCCGCTGCCCATTCATGACCGAAACCATCAGCGAGGCTTGCGTCAATTCCTGATGATCGTAAGTGACTCTTACGGTGGGTGCCTGATAGTAAATGAACACAGTGCGCAGCGCCGCGATCAGGTAAGCAAGCAGGCCGCGCGTCCAGCGAATTTTGACCGCCTCAAACCCAACGGCAGCATCGAAACCCACGCCGACACCGTTGCCGAAATAGCGGCCTTCTGGATAGTCTCCGCCCTTCACCAGCCCAACGTCCATTTTGAAGCGCTGACCCTCGGTCAACGCCTTGCAGCAGGTTTCCACGTCGCCTCGCATGCCCATGCCGTAGGCAAAGTCGTTGCCGGTTCCAACCGGCAGGAGGCTGAAGGCCGTGTGGTTGAAACCGGCAGCGCGGGCGCGCATCAGGCCGTTGAGGGCCTCATTGGCCGTTCCGTCGCCGCTGGCCACCGCCACAAGGTCATAACCGTTCCGGGCTGCCTGCTCGGCCAGTTCGGCTGCATGCCATGGATATTCAGTGCGCACCAGTTCAAAATCCACGTTGCTGGCCCGCAGGCAGGCTTCGATTTTGGGCGCGGCCTTCTCGGCGTAACCGCGGCCAGAAATAGGGTTCAGGATGAGCAGCGTTTTCATGAATGCTCCTTATTTGGGTTTTTCGGAGGCATATTCCTCCGGTGTATCCACATCTTTCAAGATGCTGTCGTCTTCTACCGGAACGTATAAAATTTCTGCAGCGTGAAGATGCAGAAAGTCGCGCGGCGTTTGCGTTGGGGTAAGCGCCAGCAGCGACGGCCACAAATGCCGCGCCGCCAGCCAGGGGTGTCCGCGGCGTTGATTGTAACTGGGAATCACCAATCCTGCTTGATGATTTTTGTATGCGGCCAGCACCAGTTTGACGGTTCTTTCCTGGACCTGAGGCTGGTCGCCCAGGACGATAAGCGCAGCCTCCACCCGGTCAGAAAACGCCCGCAGGCCGGTTTGAATGGAGCCAAGCATTTCCGTCTGCATATAGGCCAGATTGTGGACAACGTGCAGGGGAATCCGCTCTCTTTGCGCGGCCATTGCCGCTTCGACCTCTTGCCGTGCGGCGCCGGTTACGACCACAATTTCATCCAGGCCGGCCGCAGCCAGGGTGTCAATGACGTGGCCCAGGATGGTTGTCTTCCCCCACGGCAGGCACAGTTTGGGCCGTCCCATGCGTCGAGATTGACCTGCGGCCAGCACCACTGCTCCGATCATTGCTCCATCTCCTGCAGGCGTTCCCAGTCGTCTAGCGTGTCAATATCCAGCCTCAGTTGCTGATCATGCCAGGGCAAGTAGGCCAGGCGGTGCTTGTCAAAGATGGCGCGTCCGCCTACGTCACCGCGCAAAGCCAGCAGGTCAGGGAAGGTGAACCGGTCAAACAAGACCGGGTTCGCGCGTTGACCGTCCACCAGCGGCGCAAGGATGGGATTCAATTCCCGGCTGTGATGTTCTACCAGCGAGCGGAGCACTTCCGCCGTAAGGCCGGGCTGATCGGCCAGCAAAAAGACCGCCGCGCCGGTTTCGGGCGGAAGGGCGCGCAGGCCGGCCTGAATGGACGTGCTCTGTCCGCTCTGCCAATCGGGGTTGGAGACGATTTGCACCGCCAGGCCCTGCAGCGCGGCGGCAACCTTTTCGCCGTAAGCCCCGGTGACCACAATCACCGGCGAGAGGCCCGCTACCAGCGCGGCCTCTGCGGCGCGGCGTACCAGCGGCTGGCCGCGCCATTCGAGCAATTGCTTGGGGCGGCCAAGGCGTTGTGCCTCGCCCGCTGCCAGGAGGATGCCCGCAACCGGTTCCAGGGTGGCGTAAATGGTATCTTGTTGTAAAGAGGCGATCAGCGCCGATGGAAACGCCGGGCGGAGAGCCTCGGCCAGCCGTCTGGCCTTTGCCTGTAAATCCGGCGTGTCGGCCTGATTGAGCAGGGCCACCCGCCGGGCATTTGCCGGGATGCCTTTTAGCCCGCCTTCAGGGTGGGTCAATACTTTTGCAAGGGCGTCAACGCCGATCTCGGCCTCTGGGATCAGTCCGCTCAGGCGCGCGAAGATTTCCGGGCGGTGGACCCACGTTCCGTTAAGCGGCTTATCTGTGCCGGAAAGGCCGGCAACCACTACAACCAGGTCTGCAAATTCAGGGATCGCCGGTTCGTGGGCGGCCGGCGCCTTCAATGGGCGCAGACGTGAGCCGTCGGCCTCGATGAGCAGTGGCAGGTTGTTTTTCCGGCAAAATGCGTGTAGCCACGAAATCTGAGCGCCATCCAGGCCTTGTAGCCGTTCCCCCTCAACCGGGCCGGTGACCAACGTTATGCCGTCCGAGGCCGCGTCCAGGTCTGAAAGAGATCGGCGAACGATTTGACGATGGTCGGCCAGGCGGCTTTGGTTGACATGAAGATGGGTGGTGGTGGTGATGATCACCGGCGGCGGCAATTGGCGTGCCAGCGCAAACATCGCCGTTGTTTTCCCTCCCGAACCGCTAAACGCGACAACGGGCCAGGCTGACGAGCCAATGTGGGGGAGCAGGCGAAGAGCGGCGGCCAGGAGCATCTTGCTTTCCCAACCTACCAGAGTGTCAGACGCACTTCAGGTCTGGTCAGAATGGCTTCGAGGACGCCGCCGCCTACTGCCAGGGCCTTATCTGAAACCAGGTTGCACATGGCCGGGTCGTCGCGCGGGTCAAGATCACCCACCTTCATGCCGGCAGTGACTTGCAGGCCGGGGTGCAGCAGGCCGCGTAATACACCCGCAAAGGGGGCCTGGATGGGTTGACCGGCCACGCGGGCAATGACTTCTCCTGGCTCATAGTGCTGTCCAAACTGACTTTCGGATTCCAAAATCCCTGCGCACGGAGCACGCAGCACGCGTTGCGGATTGCCTTCTGGCAGTCGCGAATCGGGTTCGGTGCGGCCCTGCCAGTAAACGCGCCCCAGCGTGTGTCCGCGCTTGGTCTCAATCACGGCTTGACAATTGACACCGGCCTCGAAGCCCGGCCCCAGGCCAATATAGAGCATGGGAGAATAACCGATGGGTTCGGGCGGTTGTTTGGTCAGCCGCCCGTCCACGATGACGCTGGGGTGCAGGTTCTGGGCCGAGATGCACTCTGGGTCTATGATCACCGGCACCTGCTGCTTCGCAAAGATGTTCAGGATGCGCAAGGTATCGGCTGGGTCTTCGACCCGGCGGCCAACAATGCCCTCGATAGATACCTCTCCGGCATAGACTGCTTGGGCAAAAGCCACGCTGCGCCGCACGGCCAGCGGCTGGGCCAGTTCGGTGATGGCCACGCGCACCCCGGCGCGGAGAAGGCGAATCGCCACGCCGCTGGCCAGGTCACCGCCGCCGCGAATTAACACAATGGCGCTCATACTTGAGGCGGCCGGGCGGGGGCGGTCACTTCTTTCTGTTCTTGCAGCACATGCCCAAAGGCGTACAGGGTCAGGTAAACGAAGAGAAAGAAGGCCGTAAACAGGAAGGTGAAGCCAATTGTGCTGCGGCTGGGATCGGTTAAGAGCGAGAGACTGTCCCGGATGACCTCTTGCGGTTCTTGCAGCAGATCCCAACTGTTCCAGCGCAGGAAACGGCCGAGGTAGATTCCCAGGCTGCTCAGGCCCGAAACCGCCAGGACAAAGAGCCAGCCGGCCACTTTTCCAAAGGTGCGGATGACGATTTCGTGCATGAGATACAGCGAGATGACGCCCAATAACATCCCTGTCCAGGAGAACCAGATCATTAGCAGCACATCATACCAGAGCGGCACATTGGTCACCGGCTGGTTGAGGTGCTGCAGATCGGTCAACAGGTAAGGCGCGTTGGGCAGGAAGATCAGCCAGAGAAAAGCAAAGATGGGCAAGGCAAGGTAGAGCGTTCTCCGTTTCCAGGAAACGGCGTATCCGGCATAGGCCAGGACGAAAGGAATCCATGCCAGGAAGAGATTCCAGACGAGGTTGATGTGGCGCAGCGAGTCGCTGTAGGCCACGCGTGCACCGATTAAAAGAATACAGCCGATAGAAGCCGCTGCCAGCAGGATGAAGATGGCCAATTTGTATCGGTGCTTAATGAGAGTGGTGAGCAATTTTGCGGGCATAAATTCATTCTTCCCTTTGGCTAGAGCGCGGGATGCTGCAAGCGGATTCGGTTTGCTTGCAACACCCCGCGTCTGTTTCGATTGTTCGGGGTGGACGGGCTGGCGCTTACGTGATCTTTCCCAGGCTGCGCAGCACACGTTCTGGGATGAGGGGGATTTCATCTACCCACGTGCCGGTTGCAGCGTGGATTCCGCCTGTCACAGCCGGCGCCAGGGGGATATAGGGCAACTCGCCCAGGCCGCGCGCTCCCCACGGTCCGTTTGGATCCGGCACTTCCAGGATGACCGACTTGATCTCGCCAGGGATGTCCAGGATGGTTGGAATCAGGTACGTGCTTAACTGGTCGCTCAAAACCCGTCCGTTTTGGGTGACAAAATTCTCTTGAATGGCGTATCCCTGCGCCTGTACAACTGCGCCCTCAATTTGGCCTTCGGCCAACTTCGGGTTGATGGCCTGCCCCACATCGTCTGCGGCAATGACGCGCAACAGGCGCACCTCGCCGGTTTCTGTATCCACCTCCACCTCAACGGCCTGAGCCGCATAGGCGTAGCAAAAATTGGGGGTTGAATAACCGGTTTCTTTTTCAAAGGGGGTTGTCTTGGGGGCCAGATAGGTATACTCGGCAATTGCCGGGCGTTCCTCAGCGTGCCATTTTTCCAGCGCGGCCAATCCGGCGCCGCGCAGGGCGTTGCCGGCCATGTAGGTCATGCGCGAAGCCGACGCACTGCCGGGATTGCCCATATTGGCCGTATCCGAAACAACCATGGTGACTTTTTCGAATGGGACGCCCACCGCTTCTGCGACCATCTGGGCCATGACGGTGTGTGTGCCTTGTCCCACCTCTGCCCCGGCGTGATAGGCGACCACGCGCTCGATTTCAGACTTGCCATGCAGTTCGACGCGCGCCCAGGAGTTTTCCTGGTAGCCGAAACTAAAGCCCACGTTTTTGAATCCGGCCGCGAATCCCCAGCCGCGTTTCAGGTGCGGCTCGGATGGTTGTTCGACGGGCGGAGCCTGCCAGCCCTGGGGCGTTTCTTTCCAGCCGGCCTGACGCGCGGCTGCCTCAATAACCTGAACGATGCTGACCGGGCCGGGGGCCGGCGTGCCAACCGAAAGTGTGTCACCGTCTCGCAGGGCATTGCGCAGGCGAATCTCCACCGGGTCGAGGTTGAGTTTTTCGGCCAGTTTGTTCATTTGCGATTCGGCGGCAAAAGCCGATTGCGGCGCGCCGAAACCGCGAAAAGCGGCGCCGGGCACATTGTTCGTATAGACGCCGTAAACGTCCGTTTTGACGTTGGGGATGAAGTAGGGCCCCGTGCATACAATCGTTGAGTTTCCCAACACCTTGTTGGTGGTATACATGTACGCGCCGGCATCGCCGATAAAGTTCATCTCGGCTGCTACCAGTTTTCCCTCTTTGGTCGCTCCCCAGCGCACGCGAATGACCGCCGGGTGGCGCTTGCCATGACCGATGATGGATTCTTGCCGTGTCCAGATAATTTTGACCGGGCGGCGCAATTTCCAGGCTGCCAGCCCAAGCACGATCTGCACCGACATATCCTCGCGTCCGCCAAAGGCGCCGCCGATGGCCGGGTAGACGACCCGCACCTGTTCTTCTGGCAGCCCCAGGGCGTGGGCTACCTGCTCGCGATCCACATGCGTCCATTGACCGGCCACTTTGATGGTGACGCGGCCCTCCTCGTCAATGTAGGCCAGGCCCGCCTCGGGTTGAAGGTAGGCGTGCTCCTGAAACGGAAGGCGGTATTCGCCCTCCACAATCACATCGGCTTGTTTGAAGCCTGCCTCCACATCCCCTTTGCGGATTTTGTAATGCACGCATATATTTGACATGCCCCGCTCTGGATGGACGAGCGGCGCATCTGCCTGCATCGCCTGCTCAGGGTCAAAGACGGCAGGCAAGTCTTCATATTCCACGCGAATCAAATCGCGGGCTTTGGCGGCTGCCTGCTCACTTTCGGCTACAATGGCCGCGACTTGATCTCCCACAAAACGGACGACATCCCCTCCCTCTATTGACGAACCCGGGCCGCATAATACAGGCTGGTCTTTGACCTGCAGGCCATACTCATTGACAGGCACATCCTGAGCCGTAAAGATGGCAACCACTCCCGGAACTGCCCGCGCCTCAGTGGTGTCAATGCGGAGCACGCGGGCATGAGGGCGCCACGCAAACAAGATTTTCATGTGCAGCATGCCTGGCATGGACAGGTCGCCGGGGAAAATAGCCTTACCGGTTACTTTTTCACGGGCGTCCAGGCGTACAGGTGAAGTTCCAATCACATTTTTGGTTGACATCCTCACACCTCACTAGCGTCGGTAACGTTTCACTTTTACTTTTGGCGGCGGAGCATCGACCGGCGAGTAACGCGGCGGGCCAATCACGCGATAAATGACGGCATATACAAAGGTAAGTATGCCGCTCAGCACAGTCAGAATCAGCAGGGTGAAAATGATATAGGCCAGCAGTTTTTCCCGGCCCAAAATTGATCCCAGGAAATAGGTTGTCTGAGGAAGATAACGGTACATGTACCACGGCAGGCGAATAGGCGCTACCATCCAGTAGGGCAATTGCATCCAGATGTTATCTACAATCAGCCAGGCGGCGGAAATCGAAATGGCCGGGATAATCAGGAACATCAAGCAGCCAATCCCGCGCCAGATGGGATGGATTTGACGCGGCTTTGGCTTCACTTGGCGATAAGTGTAATACTTGCTCATCTTCTTTATGCCCGACTGGCCGCTTCAATGGCCTCTACAATCTTGTAATAGCCGGTACAGCGGCACAGGTTGCCCGTAATCGCCTGTGCGATTTCCTCGCGGGAGGGGTGCGGGCGCTCTTCGAGCAATTTGGCCGCCGACATGACGAAGCCCGGCGTACAATATCCGCACTGCACCGCCCCGGCCTCCACAAAAGCGGCCTGCACGGGGTGGAGTTGTTCTTCTTTTGCCAGGCCTTCTATGGTGACGATTTCGGCTCCATGCGCTCGCGGCGCCGGCACCAGGCAGGCCATCACGGCCTTGCCGTCCAGGTACACCGTACAGGCGCCGCATTCGCCCTCTGCGCAGCCTTCTTTGGTGCCGGTCAGGCCGGCCTCTTCGCGCAACAGACGCAGGAGCGTTTTCTCGTGGCCGGTGGTGAACGTGTACATTTGGCCGTTGATCTTCGTCTGGATGGGTTGGGCCGGGTGGGCTGTGGACCCATCCAGGGCGCTGGCGGGATGTCGCGCTCCCCACAGCAACACCGGCTCAGACGGCATCCCGGCCTGCTCCTGACCATGGAGGATGGCGCGCAGCCCGCGCAGGACCGCAACGCGCACCATCTCGTTCCGGTAGGCGGCCGAACCGCGCAAATCGTCAATCGGGCGCGCCTCTTGTTGGGCCAGGCGGGCGGCTTCGGCGATCGTCTCGGCGTTGAGTTCTTTGTCTCTCAGCCAGGCCTCTGCCTGAGGGGCATGGATGATGGTGGGCGCGACCGCTCCCAGCGTGATGACAGCCGTCTTAACGCGCCCCCTCTCCAGGTCCAGAATGACCGCCGCGTTGACCACCGAGATGGCCTGCGCCCGCCGCAATCCGGTCTTGATAAAAGCGCCGCGTTGCGTATTCCTCATCGCCGGAAAGGCAATATCTACCAGCACTTCATCGGCCTGCATGACCGTTTTGCGCACACCCATATAGAAATCCCTCAGCGCTACGCGGCGGCGGCCTTTGGCCGAGGCAAGTTCCACCCATGCCCCCAGCGCCATCAGGGGAGTGATGGTGTCGTTGGCCGGGCTGGCAGTGATGAGATTGCCCGCCACCGTGCCGCGATTGCGGATTTGCGGCGCACCTACCTCCCACGCGGCACGCGCCAGCGGCAAGGCACGCTCACGCAACAACTTGGATGCAGCGCAGTGATTGTGTGTCACCAGCGGCCCCAGATGGATGACGTCGTCTTCATCCAGCGTGATGCGGTCCAGCCCGGGGATGCGGGTGATATCTACCAGCGTCTCGATGCCGCGGCGCACACCGCGCTCGATTTCCAGAATCAAATCGGTCGCGCCGGCAACTACCCGAGCCTTTTCTTGTCGTTTCGCCAGAACCTCAACAGCCTCGTCAATGGATGACGCGTTGATGTACTCGTGCCACATTTTGCCTCCATAACAGGATGCAGAATAGAGACGCAGGTCGTGCGTCTCTATTCTGCGCGTCTTTTCAATTACTGGCCAGCGTTGGTGATGACTTCTGAGCGACGATCAAGGGTCTCAACAGCCTGACGGCTTAATGAGATCAAGTGGCGAATGGCTGCCATTAAGCCGGTTTCATCGCCTGCCGAGGCCTCGATATTATCCAGTGCGCTTCCAATTTTTTCGACCAGGTCAAAAAAGGAAGCGTCAAAAGCGTACAGACTGGCAAGTTCTTCCTCGTTGATTTTGATGGCGTCAAAAAAGCCGGAATAGCCGTATGCGGCTGTCCGAATCTTGTCGGCAAAGGTGCGCAGTTGGATGGCCGCCTTCTCCATATCGTCCAGCAGGGCAATCTGTCCCTGGCTGACCAGGTCGGCTTGAATGTTCGACGTCCGTTTGTATAATTCATCGAAACGGTCGGCTACGGTTTCGCGCAGCAACTTATCGGCCGCGCGGCGGTTTTGCCGCTCAATGTAGCCCTGGAAGCCGGGGATATTCGAGGCCAGTTTTTTCACAAAATCCTGGTCTCCGGTTACGCGAGCAAATAAATCTGTCATGGGTACCTCCTGCTCAATATACGAAAAATCCAAGCAACGGCCTCTATCGGTACGATTATAGCCTGAGTTTGTGATTATAATCAAGCATCCTGGTGACTATATTTTCTCCAAAGGAGTGCAGCATGTCTCAAGAACTAAATGAATTGTTAGCGTTGACCGAAGGGAGTCTGAAGGTAGACGGGCATGATGTGACGGTTGTGGATGAAGGCCGACTCCGCGCCCTGGTGGGCAAACTGGTGGAAGTGTCGGCCCTCGGTTCTGGCGCGGCCCAGGGCTGGTCCCGTTATCTGATTCGCATGGCCGCCCTGAGTTTGGGCATCGTCCCGGCGTCGATTCACGAACTGTACATGGCTCGCGGCCGGGGAGAGAGCCCGCTGACGTTTACCGTCCCGGCGATTAACCTGCGCATCTTGTCGTTTGACGCGGCGCGGGCGGTTTTCCGGGCGCTGCAGAAGATCAATGCCTCGGCGCTCATCTTTGAAATTGCCCGCTCTGAAATCGGTTATACCGGCCAACGTCCGGCCGAATACAGTGCCAATATCCTGGCGGCGGCGATTGCCGAGGGCTATCGTGGTCCCGTTTTCATTCAGGGAGACCACTTTCAGGTTTCAGGGAAACGCTACGCCTCTGAGCCTGAAGCGGAACTGGAAGCCGTGCGCGCCTTGACGCGCGAGGCCATTGATGCCGGTTTCTTCAATATTGATATTGACACATCCACGCTGGTAGATATTTCCAAGCCGACCGTCCCCGAACAGCAGAAACTCAATTATGAATTATCGGCTATGTTCAGCGCCTTTATCCGGCAGATTGAGCCGCGTGGCGTTACCATCTCCATCGGCGGCGAGATCGGCGAAGTGGGCGGCCACAATTCCACCGAGGAAGAGTTGCGCGCTTACATGGATGGTTACCGTGCCGAATTGAAGCGCCTGGCTGCCGGGGCGCCCGGTTTGAGCAAGATCAGCATTCAGACCGGCACATCGCATGGCGGCGTTGTCCTGCCAGATGGCTCGATTGCCAAGGTTAGCGTAGATTTTGATACGCTGTGCAACCTGAGCCGGGTTGCGCGGTGCGATTACGGGATGGGCGGCACGGTTCAACATGGGGCCTCCACCTTGCCAGAAGATGCTTTTGGCAAGTTTGTTGAGGCAGAAGCCTGCGAAGTCCATTTGGCCACCAATTTCCAGAACATCTTCTTCGAAACCATTCCTGCAGATTTCCGCAAGGAGATGTATGCCTGGCTGGATGTGAACGCTGCTGCCGAGCGCAAGCCTGATATGACCGATGAGCAGTTCTACTATAAAACCCGCAAGAGTTCCATCGGGCCGTTCAAGGCCAAAATGTATGCCCTGCCGGCGGATGTACGCCGCACTTTGGGGGCAGCCTGGGAAGCCCAGTTCGATAAACTCTTTGGCATGTTGGGACTGAAGGATACCCGCCAATATGTTGAGAAATATGTAAAGGCTGTTCCGGTTATGCCCAAAGCCTCCACCTACCTTGGCGAAGCGGCAGGCGATGAGGATGTCAGCGACCTTGCGGACTGAGGTTGATTTTGTCTTCTGATCAGGCCATTCATCCGGCGCGCTACCGTGTCATTCCGCGCACGCTGGTCTTCGTCTTTCGCGGCGAAACGCTGCTCCTGATTCGGGGTGCGGCACATAAATCTTGGGCCGGCAAATACAATGCAATCGGCGGGCATATTGAGCGCGGCGAGGATGCCTTGTCCTCTGCCCGGCGAGAGTTGCTGGAAGAGACCGGCTTGCGGGCCAGCCTGCATTTGTGCGGCACCCTGATCAACGATACGGGCGAGGACACAGGTGTTGCCATCTATGTCTTTGCCGCCGATTCGCTAACCGGCGAACCCCGCCCATCATCAGAGGGGACGCTTGAATGGGTGGCGTTTGAACGCCTCTCTGAACTTCCTTTGCGCTTTGACGACCTGCTTCAACTGTTGCCGCATGTCCTAGAATCCTATCGAAGCGGGCGCCCGTTTTCTGCGCGTTCATATTACGACGAAGCCGGGCGCCTGCTTCTTTCCTTTGGAGATGAATGAGCAGATTATCCCGGCGTGAATTTCTCAAACTGGCGGCGGCCTTTTCTGCCGGCGCGCTTTTGACGGACATCTTCCCTGGCGAGTGGTGTCTTGCCTCTATGGCCGCCGACAAGCGTCCCAATATCATTCTATTTGTCTTTGACGCCATGTCGGCGCGGAATTTGTCGCTCTATGGCTATCCGCGACTCACCACTCCTAACCTGGAGCGTTTCGCCCGGCGGGCGACCGTCTATCATGCTCACTACAGCGGCGGGAACTTTACGACCAGCGGCACGGCCTCCATGCTGACCGGCCTGTATCCGTGGCATCACCGCGCTTTGCATTTTAGCGGTTTAGTGAGCCATTCTGCGGCCGGGTATAACCTCTTTCGTCTGCTTGGCCCGGATTATTATCGCTACGCCTTTACCCAAAACCTTTTGGCCGATGGTTTGCTGCGGCAATTTTCGGTAGATGTGGACGAGCGCTTGCCCGCAACCGCTTTTAGTTTGGGAGGGGATGATATTCCTTTTGATACCTGGCCGCCCGATTCAAGGCTGAGTCTCCAGGTGTTTCAAGACCACCTCTTTGTGTTGAGCACACACGTGCCGGCCTCCTGGCTTGGCGGCTACTTGAACAGCGTCAACTCATTGCGCAAGACGCGCTTTTATCGCAAGGGTGTGGCGGGTTACCCCTATGGAGCGCCCGTCTTTGTTAACTACAATCTGGCCTTTGATAATCAAAAGGTGTATGCTGGCGTTACTGCAGAAATTAAACGCCTGGCGCAAAATCAGCGACCCTATTTCGCTTATGTTCACCTTTTCTCTCCCCATGACCCCTACAACCCGCAGGCGAAATATGCCCGCCTGTTTGATGACGGTTACCGCCCCCCAGACAAGCCAGCACATCCTTTGGGCGATTCGCGTTCTGATGAAGATGTCTTGAGAAAGCGTTTGCGTTACGACCAGTTGATTGCAAATGTGGATGCTGAGTTTGGCCGCTTGCTGGACGCATTGGAGGCCGAGGGGATATTGGACAATACTTATCTGCTTGTCACCTCTGATCATGGTGAGATGTTTGAGCGCGGTTACTATGGCCATGGCGACGATCTGATGTATGAAGGCGTGATACACATCCCGCTGCTGATCTCATCTCCGGGTCAGACCGGACGTCAGGATGTCCATACCCCCACCAGCAATGTAGATATCCTTCCTACACTGCTTTGGCTTGCCGGCCGCGAAATTCCCTCTGGCCTGGATGGCCGCGTCTTGCCCGCTTTTGCCGATTACCAGGCCGACGAGCGTCCCATCTTTTCGGTTCAGGCAATGGCCGACTCGGCTTTTCTGCCGCTCACCAAAGGCACTTTTGTCTTGCGGCGGGGAGACTATAAATTGATCGCCTATCTGGGTTTTCCGGCCTATGAGAAAGAATTTGAACTCTATAACCTGGCTGCCGACCCGGAGGAGATGGACGATTTGTACGCCAAAGAGACATCCATTGCCAGCCAACTGCAGGATGAATTGCTGGGCGCTCTCGAAGATGCCAACCGCCCGTATCGAAAGTGACTTGCATCTCTTAAGTGCCCCTCCTGCTGGAGACTATGCAGATGAAACTTTTCCCTCCTTTCAAGGAAATCATCCCTGTCTATGCTCTGATTGTCTTTGTGACCTATGGTTGGAGCCTGGCAGTCACCTTTTGGAAACTGCCCTCCTGGCTGCTTTATATGACTCTCGGCGATATTGCCATTGCTTTCTGTGAAATCTTTGTGGTCAACTTTATTGAAAGTGTGGTTTTCTTGCTTGGTCTGTTGGCGTTGGGCGTGATTCTGCCGGCGCGATGGTTGCGCAATCATTTCTCGGCGCATGGGGTGGTGCCGGCCCTTTTGCTGCCTGCCTCTGCCATGCTCCATTTGGGCCTGTATGCAAATGCCGATTTGCGTGAGGCCTTCATCCTCTCTTTGCCGCTGTGGTGGGGCGGAACAGTGCTGGTAGCGGCGGCCGGTTTGTGGCTCTCTGTTCGCTTCAAGCGCCTGGAAAATGTGCTGGCAGAATTGGCCGACCGGATGATTGTGTTTTTGTACCTTTTTCTTCCGCTTACATTCATTGCTCTGTTGGTGGTGATTGGGCGCAATCTCTGGATGGTTTGAACCCTGCCGGATCAATCCATTTTGACTTGCGGAGGCGCAATGTCCAAACCCAAGGTATTTGTTACCCGCCTGATACTCGATTCTGGCCTGCGGCTGGTGCAGGATTTTTGCGATGTTGACCTTTGGGCCGACGAACTCCCGCCGCCGCGCGAGGCATTATTGAAACGTGTCCGCGGCGTGGATGGCCTGCTCTGCCTGCTTACCGACCAGATAGATGCCGAGGTCATGGATGCCGCCGGGCCGCAGTTGAAAGTCATCAGCAATCATGCCGTTGGCTACGACAATATCAACGTGGCAGAGGCAACGGCGCGCTGCATACCGGTAGGCAATACCCCCGGCATACTGACCGATGCAACCGCCGATTTGACCTTTGCGCTTCTCCTGGCTGCTGCCCGTCGTGTGGTGGAAGCCGAGCGTTTTGTCCGCCAGGGAAAGTGGAAAACTTGGGGGCCGGCTTTGCTGCTGGGCATGGATGTCAGCGGCGCTACTCTGGGCATTGTCGGTTATGGGCGCATTGGTCAGGCTGTTGCCCGGCGCGCAGTCGGTTTCGGCATGCGCATTCTGTACTATGATCCTGCCGCTGTCCCGCCAGCCTCCCTTCCGGCGCAGCCGGTGGATTTCGAAACGCTTCTCCGCGAGTCGGATTTTGTGAGTCTGCATACGCCGCTTACGAGCCAAACCTATCACCTTATCAATGCAGACAGCCTTGCTCTGATGAAGCCGACTGCCGTGCTCATCAACACCGCGCGCGGACCGGTGGTGGATCCGCAGGCTTTGTATATGGCGCTCAAGACGCGCCGCATCTTTGCCGCCGCCCTGGACGTAACAGACCCCGAACCGTTGCCGATGGACAGCCCGTTGTTAGAACTGGATAATCTGATTATCCTGCCTCATATAGCCAGCGCCAGCCGTTCGTCCCGCGAACAGATGTCCCGCATGGCGGCCGAAAATCTGCTTGCCGGACTGAGGGGGGAACGCCTTCCCAATTGTGTCAACCCCGAAGTATATGAAAAATTGAAGGTCACGCGCGCTTCAAACGCCTGACCTTCAATTCCTGTTTCTGAGCCACCGAAGGGATTTGAACCCTTGACCGGACGATTACGAATCGTCTGCTCTGCCAGCTGAGCTACGGTGGCGAGGCGGGGAGATTATACAGCATACTTTTATGGGATGCAAGGAAATTTTGAAAGGGCAAGCACTTTCAATTGACAAATCCAGTTAACCGGTATAAAATTCGCACGCTTTTGGCAAGGTAGCTCAGTGGTAGAGCAGGGGACTCATAAGCCCTTGGTCGTGGGTTCGACCCCCACCCTTGCCACTCATAAGGGCGGACGGAGAGCCTGGCCGCAAAAAACGGCGCACCCGCAACGGTGCGCCGAGGTGGTTTTTAGCCACATTTTTCCCGCGCCGCCAGGGAAATCTTTTGGACGATGGTGGGAATTTGTTCCGACTTTGTCATCCGTCCCAGTGATTTTGATCAGACTGATTTACCTCGCTTCATAATCCTGCTTGCCCGGAATCATCCCTCTCACTCCTCCCCTCGGATTCTCCATATCCCCGGCATAGCGCGGGATGATGTGAAGATGCACATGCGGCACGGTTTGACCCGCCGCCGCGCCGATGTTGATGCCTACATTGAGCCCGTCGGGGTCAAAGCGTTCTCATTTTTCCACATACCGCACGTCTTCCAGGCCGGCAAAGTGCGCGTCTTGAGTCCACAGGGTGGCATTGTGGGCGCGGGCGGTGGCGTAGATGAGGCTGTCTGCCATTGCCAGATTGTGTTCCAGCGCGAGTTGCGCGCCAAGCAGGGCAATCTCATCGGTAATGGGAACAATTCGACCGCGATACAACCGGCTGATGCCTTGCAGCGCCGCTTCTTTGCCTCGCTGTTGATGCAGACGTTTAAAGACCTCATACAGGCAAATGACCGGCACAAGGAGTTTCTCTTCATCTTCGATGGCGGGCGCAAAAAAATCTGCGGTTGCACCATTGGCAAAGTATTCCAGCCAGCCAGAAGAATCGACAACGTTCATCGCGCCTCGTCCTCTTCTTCACGCTGCGGGTCGGTATCCAGCCCGGGGAACATGCCGCGCGCCTGTTCAACAGGCGGGACGAATATCATCCGCAGGCTGCCTTCGTAGGGGATGAAGACAGCCTTATAACCCGGTTTAACATTGTATTTTTGCCGAATGGCGGCAGGGATGACGATTTGAAACTTGGAAGAAATTGTAACGGCCTCCATCTTACACCTCGCGAACGAACCGATATGGTAATAGGATTATAGCATACAATCATGCAAATTTTCCTCCTGCGCTTTCTGCGCCATCTGTGGATTCCCCCTCGCCGCCGACAACGTTTGACCTCCCATTTTCTTACACAAATTTGATAAAAAATCCGATATAATTCGTCTGTATTGGGAGCGTGTATGGACAAAGAAAAACTACTGCAAATGTACTACGAGATGGTGCTTATCCGCCGCGTTGAGGAACGCGGCGCTGAATTGTATCAGGCCGGGAAGATCGGCGGCTTTATGCACCTGTATATCGGTCAGGAGGCCGTTTCCACCGGTCTGATCGCCGCCCGCGAGCCGCGCGACCGGGTCATCACCGCCTACCGCGATCACGGCGTGGCGATCAATTGCGGCATCTCGGCCAACGAAGTGATGGCCGAATTGCTCGGCAAAGTCACCGGCACTTCGAAGGGCAAGGGTGGCTCGATGCACATGGCCTCGGTCGAGAAGAACATGTGGGGCGGGCACGCCATCGTCGGCGGACACCTGCCCATCGCCGCCGGCCTGGCCCTCGGCGACCAGTATCAGGGTAACGATAACGTCACCATCTGCATGTTCGGCGACGGAGCGACCAACATCGGCTATTTCCACGAGGCGCTCAACGTCTCCATGACCTGGAACTTACGCGTCCTGTGGGTGTGCGAAAACAACCAGTATGGCATGGGGACGTCGGTGGAGCGCGCTTCGGCGGTCAGCGAGATTCGCCAGAAGGCCGAAGGCTACGGGATGAAGAACAGCCGCGTCGACGGGATGGACGTGCTGGCCGTGTACGAGGCGGCCAAACAGGCGATAGACTACGTCCGCAGCGAGAGCAAGCCCTACCTGTTGGAGGCGGTCACCTACCGCTTCCGCGGCCACTCGATGGGCGACCCGGAGCGCTACCGCTCGCAGGACGAGGTCAAGAAATGGCAGGATAACGACCCGATCGGCATTTTCCGCGCCGCCCTGCTGAAGAAAAAGAACATCACCGCCGCCGAACTGGACGAAATCGAAGCCCGCGCCGAAGCCGATACCCAGAAGGCGGTCGAGTTTGCCGAAGCCAGCCCCGAACCGGGGATGGAAGAGCTGTTCAAGGATGTCTATGTAGAGGATTAAACACAAAGGACGCGAAGGATCACAAAGGTTCACAAAGTTTTTTTCTGCTTTTTTCTTTGTGTCCCCCTTCGTGCCCTTCGTGTTGAAAAAGGTGTCACTATGCCAAGAATCACGATGCGCGAGGCCATCTCGCAAGCACTTTGGGAAGAAATGGAACGCGACCCGGCGGTCTTTATCCTCGGCGAGGAGGTCGGCGTTTGGGGCGGAACGTATGCCGTCACCAAAGGCTTCTACGACCACTTCGGGCCGCAGCGGGTCAAGGATACGCCCATCGCCGAGAACGCCATCCTCGGCGCGGCCATCGGCGCGGCCATGGTCGGGCTGCGCCCGGTCGCCGAGTTGATGACCATCAACTTCGCCTTCTCGGCCATGGATTACGTTGTCAACCAGGCACCGAAACTGCGCTACATGTTCGGCGGGCAATTCCGCATTCCGCTCGTGATCCGGGCGGTGGGCGGCGGCGGACGTCAACTCGGCGCCACCCACTCCCAGACCCCCGACGCAGTCTTCGCCCACTTCCCCGGCCTGAAGGTCGTCTCGCCCGGCACGCCGGAAGACGCCAAGGGATTGCTGAAAACAGCCATCCGGTCTGATGACCCGGTGCTGTTCATCGAACATGCCACCATGTACCAGGTGCGCGGCGAAGTCCCCGAGGGCGAGTACCTCATCCCCATCGGCCAATCCAAAGTCCAGCGTCCGGGGCGGGACGTGACCATCGTCACCTACGCCAAGGGGTTGGAACTGTCGCTCAAGGCGGCGGACGAACTCGCCAAGGAGGGCATCGAAGTCGAAATCGTTGACCTGCGCACCCTGCGTCCGCTCGACATGGGGCCGGTGCTGGAGTCGTTCAAGAAGACCAACCGGGCGGTAATTGTGGAGGAAGGCTGGCGCTCCTACGGGGTGGGGGCAGAAGTGGCGGCCCGCATCTACGAAGAGGCCTTCGACTACGCCGACGCGCCCATCCTGCGCGTCGCCCAAAAAGAAGTGCCGCTGCCCTACAACCGCACGCTCGAACAGGCCGCCCTGCCGCAAGTCCCCGACATCACGGCGGCGGTCAAGGAGGTGCTGAAGTAATGGCCGAGACGATTAACATGCCCAAACTGGGCTTCGACATGGCCGAAGGCACGCTCGTCCGCTGGCTCAAAAAAGAAGGCGAGACGGTGACCAAGGGCGAGGTGTTGGCCGAAATTGAGACCGACAAGGCGACCGTGGAGGTGGAAGCCTCCGTTTCGGGCGTGGTGCGCCGCCTGCTGGTGGACGAGGGAGCGGTGGTGCCGGTGAACACGCCGATCGCAATTGTGGGTTCGGCGGACGAGGCGATTGATGAGCAGTTATCGGTGGCCGGTGGACAATCATCAGTGGTTAGTGATCAGTCATCAGTAAGCAGTGAACAGTCATCAGTGAGCAGTGAACAGTTATCGGTGAGCGGCGCGGCTGCTTCCGCTTCGGCGCCGGACCGTCAGCCTGCTCCCGCCATGGAGGCCGCCGCGCCGCCCGCGGCGGGTCCCGTTAAGGCTTCGCCGTTGGCGAAGAAAATGGCCCGCGAGCGCGGCCTGGACCTGAGTCAGGTGCGCGGCAGCGGGCCGGGCGGGCGGATTGTGCGCCGCGACATTGAGGCAGCCTTGCGGACCGTAGACCGTGGACTGCAGACCGTGGTTTCACCGTCCACCGTCCACCGTCCACCGTCTGCGGCAGAGGAAACGGTTGCCTTGACCAAACTCCGCCAGGCGATTGCCCGCCGGATGGCCGAGGCCAAGTCCACCGTCCCGCATTTCTACGTGACCCACGAGTACAAGATGGATGCCCTGATGGCGCTGCGGGCGCAGGTCAATGCCTATCTGCCGGAGGAGGAGAAGGTTTCGGTCAACGATTTCATCATCCGGGCGGTGGCGCTCACCCTGCGCCAGTTCCCCAACCTGAACGCTTCCTTCGCCGGCGACAAGGTGCTGCGTCACGGGGCGGTCAACATCGGCGTAGCGGTGGCCGTGGAGGGCGGCCTGCTGACCGTGGTCTGCAAGGAGGCCGACCAGAAGTCCCTGCGCCAGATTGCCGCCGAGGTCAAGCGCATGGCGGCCGGGGCGCGCCAGGGCAAGGTGAAGCCCGAAGACATCGAAGGCTCGACCTTCTCGATTTCCAACCTGGGCATGTTCGACGTGGAAAACTTCGCCGCCATCATCAACCCGCCGGAGGCGGCCATCCTGGCCGTCGGCTCGGCGCGGCAGGTGCCGGTGGTCGAGCAGGGCGAGATCAAGGTCGGCTGGCGGATGAAGGCCACCCTTTCGGTCGATCACCGCGTCAGCGACGGTGCTGAAGCAGCCCAGTTCCTGCAGGCCCTGGCGGTGTATCTGGAAGAGCCGCTGCGGCTGCTGGTGTAAGCCGCAGAGATGCGCCAGAGAAAATCAAATCGAGGAGATGAGCGCAGGCAGGCTCATCTCCGTATTATTTGTTGATTTTGTGCTATGATGAGAGGAGAGGTCGCCATGAACAAAACAAGTCGCACCGTTCTTTTCTGGGCGCCGCGCCTCTTGGGCATCCTGTTCCTTTTGTTGTTGGGGATGTTTTCGCTGGACGTGTTCGGCATGGGCGGCCGCTTCTGGGAGACGATCCTGGCATTCCTGTTGCATAGTATCCCGGCCTTCATCTTGTTGGCGTTCTTCTTGTTCGGCTGGCGCCGGGAATGGGTTGGAGCAGTGGGCTTTCTGCTCTTTGGCACCTGGTACTTTATCTTCGCCTTTGGCGTGGACCGCAGCGCCTATCTGGTCTTGGGGGGCGTCCCGCTGTTGATCGCGGCGCTGTTTTTTGTGGGCTGGGTGTTCAGGAAACAGATACGCGCCCGACTCGTATGATCCGGGCCTTCAACGGCTTCACCAAGCGTCTGCCCTGGCCTCCTTACCGGAAGATCGGGGCGGTCTGCCTGCTGGTCGAAACGAACGATGGCCTGCTGCTGGTGGATACCGGCCTGGGACTGCATGACTATGTCCGCCCGACGCGCATGATGCGCGTCTTCATGACCATCATGCAGGCGGAACGCAACCCGGACCTGGCGCTGGTGCGCCAGATCGCCGCTTCGGGCCGTGACCCGGACTCTGTGCGCCATATCGTCCTGTCGCATCTTCACCCTGACCACACCGGCGGCCTGCCGGACTTCCCCCAGGCATTGGTGCACGTTTACCGACGCGAGCACGAGACGCTCCGGCATCCCCGCCAACTCTCTGAATTGGCTTACAACCGGGCGGACTTCGCCCACGGCCCGCGCTGGGTCCTCCACGATCTGCGCGGCGAGACGTGGTTCGGCTTCGACGCGCTGCGCCTCCCCGGCCTCGAGCCGCAGATCTGGCTGGTGCCGCTGCCGGGGCATACCTCCGGTCATTGCGGCGTGGCCATCCAGGACGGCGCCGGCTGGCTGTTCTTCTGCGGCGACGCCGTGCCGGCCAACCTGGATTTCCGCTTCGGCCCCGTCGCCCTCTACCGCCCGACGATCGGTCCGCATGTGCCGCGGCTGAAGGCGCTGGCCGCGGCCCATCCCGAGGTCCGGCTGGTGGCGGCCCACATGTGGCTGGAATGGTTCGAGGAGAATTCATCATGAGTATTCACATTTTCAACGTCTTCACCTGCGACAATCGTCCCCCGTTCAAGTTGAAGACCGGCATGGTCAGCGCGCTGGTCGAGACGAACGACGGCCTGGCGCTGATAGACACCGGCCCCGGCCTGGAGGACTACGCCAACCCGCACTGGATGATGCGCCTGTTCCCGCTCCTCTTCTACGCGCCCCTCGACCCGCAGCAGGCGGCGGTCAACCAGGTGCGGCGGCTGGGCTATCGGCCCGAAGACGTGCGTCACATCATCCTGACCCACATGCACTTCGACCACTGCGGCGGCCTGCCGGATTTTCCCTGGGCGAAGGTACACGTCCACCGCCGTGAGTACGAGGCCTTCACCGGCAGGTCCCGGCGCTGGACGGATGCGGCCTACATCCGGCGGCACATTACCGCGGTGAAAGACTGGGCGCTCTACGATACGGGGGACGAAAAATGGTACGACTTCGACGCCATCCGCCTGCCGTTCGAGCCGGAGATGTGGCTGGTGCCGCTGCACGGCCACACGCGCGGTCAATGCGGCGTGGCGGTGCGGGACGGAGATGGCTGGTTCTTCAACGCCGCCGACGCCGGGGCGGTCTACAACGATGAAAGCCCTGCCTGGCTCATCCGGCTGGTGCTGGGTACGCACGACGCCCGCCTGCGCCGGTTCATGAAAGAACACCCGGAAGTCCGCTTGTGTAATTCCCACATGTTCCCGGCGTGGTTTGAGGAGAACACTCTATGACCGAACCAATCCGGGAACCGGTCGCCTTTTTCCTGCTGGTGATGAGTATTATCCTCATCACGCCCATCCTTTCAGAGCGTGTGCGCCTGCCCGGGATTGTCGGTATCATCCTGGGCGGGATGCTGGTAGGCCCCTATGTGCTCGGTCTGCTCGATGGCGGCGACCGGATCGAGTTCCTGGCGACCATCGGCCTGGTGTACCTGATGTTCAGCGCCGGGATGGAAGTGGACATCCACCAATTCGTGCGCGTCCGGCGGCGGGCGATGGTCTTTGGCCTGCTGACTTTTCTCGCCCCCATGCTGATGGGCATGGCGCTCGGCTGGCTGTTGAAACTCAACCTGCCGGGGATGGTGCTGCTTGGCTCGGCGTTTGCTTCGCATACTCTTATCGCCTTCCCCATCCTGACCCGCCTGGGCGTGACGCGCAACGAAGCCGTGGCGGTTACCGCCGGGGCAACCGTGCTGACCGACATCGGCGCGTTCCTCGTCCTGGCGACAGTGCTGGGAGCGCGCAACGGCGGTCTCGAGGCCGGGTATTTCCTGCGTCTGTTCGGGATGCTGGCTGTATTTGGGCTTTTGGTCATCCTGGGATTGCCGCGGCTGGGCAAGTGGTTCTTGCGCCGTTTCACCGGGCATGCGGTGGAATTCCAGTTCGTGCTGGTGGTCTTGTTCGTGTCGGCGCTGATGGCAGAACTGATCGGTGTGCACGAGGTGGTGGGGGCGTTCCTGGCCGGTCTGGCTATCAATGTTACCCTGCCGCGTCACAGCCCGGTTTCC
The DNA here is from genome assembly GCA_019873735.1 of Chloroflexota bacterium. Taxonomy (GTDB): domain Bacteria; phylum Chloroflexota; class Anaerolineae; order Anaerolineales; family Villigracilaceae; genus DSXF01. Next base: position 32,912 of record JAIOAQ010000030.1, read on the forward strand.
GGCCACCTGTTGTTTGTGGGCGAGTCCTTCTTCATCCCGATCTTCCTGCTCTACAGCGGCATGATGACCGATCCCCTGGCGTTCGTGCGCGATGGAAGGACGGTGGTGGTGGCGCTGGGAGTGATCGTGGTGGCGTATGTCTCAAAATTCGCCGCGGCCTGGCTGACCGGGCGCCTGTTCCACTACAGCCGGGTGGAGTTCTGGACAACCTATGGCCTGTCGCACGCGCAGGCGGCGGTTACCATCCCCACGTTGGTCATCGGCTTGCAAATCGGCTTATTCGACGCGACCCTCTTCAACGCGGCCATTCTGATGATCCTGCTGACTTCCATCACATCCCCGACGCTGGTGCAGCATTTTGCTCCCGGCCTGCGGCAAGCAGGCGAAGAAGAGCCTGTATCGCCGATTTTTGGGCGCATCCTGGTCCCGCTTGCCAACCTGCAGACCCAGGAGAACCTGATCGTATTCGGCAGCCTGCTGGCAAAAGCCTCCGGCGGCAAACTTGTGGCTCTGCACGTAGCCCAGGAGGTGGGCGGACAGGTGGTGGGGCTGGAACATCAGCGGGAGTTGCTGGAGCGAGTCCCCGCCATTCTGGGAGACCCACAGGCAGATGTCGAATTGCTGCCGCGCGTTTCCACATCGTATGCCCGCGGGATCCTGCACGCCGCCATCGAGCAGAAAGCCTCGCTCGTCCTGATGGGCTGGCGCGGCAAGCGCGCTCTCCAGCAGAGCATCCTCGGCACCATCCTGGACGAGGTCATCTGGGGGTCGGAAATGCCTGTCATGGTCGGCAAACTGCCCCAGCCTGTCAACTCTGTCCGCCGCGTGGCGCTCATCCTGCCTGAAAACGCGCTGGCTCCTAATGCCCTGCGCCGCATGTTGGAGGCGAACTTCACCATGGCAAAGGCTTTGAACGTACCTTTGCATATCCTGTCGAATACCGGCGACTACAAACGGGTGGCGGAGATGGTCGGGGAATTCGACCCCGACCAGCCCTGCACCGTGCAGGAATTCAGAGGCGGGTTGAAGTTCGATTACGCGCGCGTTGCCAGCGAAGCGGACCTGCTGGTCGTTCCCGGTTTCGGGTCGCGCAAACGTTACCTTGCCAGCGTGGGGGACTTGCCTGAACGGCTGGCGTCTGCCTACGAGGGCAACGTGGTCGTTTTACATTTCGATCGTTGAAAAGCGGTATGACGCATGAACTCGTGGCCGATCTCGTCCAGTTGGGGGCGTCGCTCGCGCCCGGACCCGGAAACGGTGAGCGGTCCGAACGGCTTGCCGATATTGACCGTCACCTTCGCCCGCCGGCCGCGAAACAGGGACGGGAAGACGTCCGTCAGCCCGTCCAGGCCAATGGGCAGGAGCGGCGCGCCGGTACGCGCCGCCAGGAACGCGGCCCCGGGGCGGGTGCAGAACGGTGGCCCGGTTCCCGGCTTCGGGAGCGATTCCCAAAATATCGCCTCGCTTGAGGATGTTTTCTGCCGCCCGCAGGGCATCCGTCGCACCGGCGCACTGGCGCCGTGAATTTGACTTCTGTGTCGAGGCGTGGTAGAATATCGCCCGCTAACGATGGGGGCTCGTCTAATGGCAGGACGACTGACTCTGGATCAGTTAGTAGAGGTTCGAATCCTTTGCCCCCAGCCTGCCTTTTGGGACCGCGCTGTTCATCAGTGCGGTCCCAAAAATTTAACCCGGCGCGGATATGCGGGTCATGTTAATCTGTTGCCGAACCGACGAAGTGCTGCCGCTTGATAATCAGCAACGCGAACAAGACGATGACATACAACAGGTAGATCAAATCGCCGATCCCAAAATCGTCAAAGAAAGTGACGACAATGTTGCTGCCGAGAAAAATCAGTGCCAGAAAGTAAGAACGTCTCTGCTTTTTGCGCAGTCCATTCCCCAGCCAGACGATTCCGGCGGCGATGACCAGCATGGCCAGCGCGAACGTCCAACGCAATACCGGCTGGTCGGGGATGCTTTTCCAGGGACGCGCCGCGTAGGCTATGGCTACGATCACCCAAAAGAGGGCGGTCACAAGACTTATCCTCCAGGCCCAGCGGCCTGCTTGGGAAGATGAGGCGGAGACATCTCTGCTTATCATCAGACGACTCCATCAATGAATTTCGCCCACCACCTGCCCCTCGATTTTGTCTGCCCAGGGGTAAATTTCTGTTCCCCGGGCGGCCTCGCGGATGGCGGGATCGTCGGAGTAATGGCCGCGTTTTTCGGGCGGGATCAAGGGGGCAATATGACGCATGATCTCATGGCCGATCTCGTCCAGTTGGGCGCGGCGTTCGCGCCCGGAGCCGGAAACGGTGAACGGTCCGAACGGCTTGCCGATATTGACCGTCACCTTTGCCCGCCGGCCGCGGAACAGGGACGGGAAGACGTCCGTGAATCCGTCCAGCCCAACGGGCAGGAGCGGCGCTCCGGTACGCGTCGCCAGGAAGGCGGTCCCGGGGCGAGCCGGTCGCAGGACGGTGGCCCAGTTCCCGGCTTCGGGGGCGATTCCCAAAATGCCGCCCCGCTTGAGGATGTTTTCCGCCGCCCGCAGGGCATCCGTCGCGCCGGTGCCGCGGTAGAGTTTGTGGTAACCCCACAGGAAGGGAATGATGCGTGTCCAGACCGGCGCGTGCGGAGTCACCGCCCCGCCGACGAATTCCAGCGGCCAGGGCGCAGCGCGGACGATGGCTACCGGGTCAATGAAACTGAAGTGATTGAAAACGACCAGCAGAGGGCCGCCCGGCGGCAGGTTTTCTTCGCCGTGAATTTCCAGCCGCGTCAGCAGCGAGAACGCCGGGATGGAAAGTTGTTTCAGAATGAAACGGATCGGGCGTCTGCGAAAGGGGTGAAGGTTTTGCGCCATGGGGCTAATCGAAGGTAAGCGGGTCTTTGTGGGTGACTTTTCGGACGTTCATCAGGATGAACAGGCCAACCAGCAGGAAGACCACTACCGTGCCAAGCGCCCAGTACATTGCATTTTGGTTGGCAATCTCCAGGGCAATGTTGCGGTTGGTGTACCAGTTGAGCATCAGCGCGAAGGTGGAACCGAAAACGAACGGTCCCACCGCTGTGGAGGTGCGTCCCGCTACCGACAGGAAGCCGTAGAACTCGGTCGTCTTCGACTGCGGCGACAACTGGCTGACCATCGTGCGGCTGACTGCCTGCACGCCGGAGAGCGAGAAGCCCGCCAGCGCGCCGATGAAGTAGAACAGCGTCTTGGAATCGGTAATGTAGAGCGAGCCGATCACCGCTGTCAACATGATGAGCGCGTAGGTGATGGCCTGTTTGCTGCTGTACTTGTTGGAGATCCAGCCGAAGAGGAAGGCTCCGGCCGCTCCCGCAATTTGCAGGATGATGATGAGGACGATCAGTTCCGAGGTCTGGAAGCCGAACAGGATGGCGGCTACCAGGGCGGCGTTGTCCATCAGCATCATGATGCCGTCGTTGTAAATCAGGAAGGCGAGGGCGTATTTGACAAACTCTTTGTAGCGCTTCACGTCCCGGAAGGTCTCGCCGAGTTTGCTAA
>JAIOAQ010000031.1 GCA_019873735.1 Chloroflexota bacterium
TCGATTTTGTGCTATCCTTAGACATGGAGACGTTACCTTGTTAGAGGATTGTAGAGAATCCCCTTTCTATCAGGGTTCGTCTCCTTTTTCAAATATTTTTCGGATAGGTTCTAAGTACATTGTGAAGGGAGGATTTGCAAGTTTTGGATTTGCCGCTCTCGCCCTCACCCCTGCCCACCTGTCCCCGTCGGGGGGTCTCCCAGTGGGGGGAGGGGTAGGGTGAGGGAAAATTTCTAAAACTTAATTTACGCTGTACAAAGGTATAGAAAGGGGAAAAGCCCTTAAAAAGAAAGGACAGACGCTGTTTGAAAACGTCTGTCCTTGCTGATCAAAATTCTGGCATCACTCGCCCAGGTAATCCCGCAATTTTCTGCGGATTGACGGGTGCCGCAGCCGGCTCAGCGCCTGGGCTTCGATCTGGCGCACGCGCTCGCGCGTCACGCCCATCTTGCGCCCGACTTCTTCCAGCGTGTAGGCCTGCCCGTCAAGCAAGCCGTAACGCAATTGCAGGATGCGCACCTCACGCGGGGGCAAACCGTTCAGCACTTCGCTGAGATGCTCGCGCAACAGGTTGTAGGTGGCGGTATCGTCGGGGGGCAGGGCCTCATCGTCTTCGATGAAGTCTCCCAAGACGGAATCCTCTTCGTCATCGGTGGGCGTTTCCAGCGAGAGCGGGCGGCGCGCCACCTGAATCATGTTTTCCACTTTTTTCGGAGGCACTTCCAGCGCTTCGGCTACTTCCTCCACGGTAGGCTCGCGTCCCAGCCGTTGAGTCAGTTGGTGCTGGACGCGCAGGAGTTTGTTGATCTGGTCGCCCATATGCACCGGCACGCGGATGGTGCGCCCCTGATCGGCAATGGCACGCGTCACGGCCTGACGAATCCACCAGGTGGCATACGTCGAGAACTTGTGTCCGCGCCGGTAATCGAACTTTTTGGTGGCGCGAATCAAACCGATATTGCCCTCCTGAATTAAATCCAGGAAGGGCACGCCGCGCCCCATATACTTTTTTGCCACGCTGATCACCAGCCTGCTGTTGGCCGTGATCAGGTGTTCGCGGGCCGACCAGCCGTCCTCGATGAGTTTGCGCAATTCGGCGCGCCGCCTCAGGCTGACGTTTCCGCGCGCCAGTTCCTCGCGGGCTATCCGTCCGCGCTCGATACGCTGGGCCAGTTCCACTTCTTCTTCGGCGGTCAGGAGCGGAACACGGCTGACTTCTTTCAGGTACAAGCCGATGGTGTCATCTGTGTCAATGTTAGCCAGATAGTCGTCCAGGTTCAAGTCCGGTTCCGGCTCAACCGGCACCGCCTCCACAGTGGCCAGATCGTCTTCGCTGGGTTCGCCTGTGGTGGTATCTTCCATAAAAGGAATCCCGGCACTTAGGAGAGCCGCAAAGGCCTCCTCCAATTGTTCAACGTCCTGTTCTGCCTCCGGGAAGAAATGCAAAATATCGTCAATCGTGACGTAGGTCTTCTGTCGGCCCAGGTCGATTAAACGCGCAATCGCAGGATATTCTTCCTCTTCTTCAACAATAAGAATTTTCTCCATATCCATAAGCAGTTTTCAGTTTCCTTGCCAGTTAATTTCTGTGTTCAGCATACTCTTTTTTGTGATGAAAATCAATACCTTTTGCTGAAAAGCGGCCTGCTTTCAGGCTAAGGCATGACGGTGGGCGTGGCCGCAAGATTCTCGTCGGTTTGGGAAGTCGGCGTCGGCGGTTCGGGCGGGTTGTAGAAAAGTTTGAGCAAACTATCCAGGCCAGATTTGCTGACGATAACCACTTCGCCGTTTTCTTTCAAAACGTAATATCCGCTTTGGGTAGGCGTGGCGTCCCCAATTTTTAGAATCGCTTCCTTCGCCGTATCAAAGCGAACAGTGATGGTAAACGCCGGCCGGTTCAGACCGACGGTCGCCAGCGGAATCTCGAGGCTGTTTAACACCCTCAGGCTCATTACCTGACTGACGGCGGCTTCCACAAAATCCGCCTCTGCTTCCATGCTGACAGGTTGTTCATAGCGCCAGCCGGCGGAATCCCGCTGCACCGAGACGGTTTTGCCGCTTGCATCCGTGATGGTCAGACCTTCTACCTGCCCGTTTGTCTCATCGAAGAGGAAGGTGGTAGGCGGCATGTCAATGACGGTATCTGTCTCTTCCTGCTGCTTATTGCGCGACAGGTAGAACAACAGACCAATCAAGGCTGCCAGCAGGATGAGAGCAAAAACGGTAGATCGCTTCAGCATACGTTACCCTCGGCTGCGCCGCGCGGCCCAGGCCGCCAACCCGCCAACCAGCACCAGGCCGGGAATCAGGCAAACGCCGCTCAGCATCAGCCCGATCAATTGAATCTGGCTTAAGAATTTGAAACTGCGTTCCGGCGTGTCTTTAGGAGTGATCCCAAAGGTCTTTCGTCCAACAGCCCAGTCTATCGTGTTGATGAACATGTCGCTGTTGCCGTAAGAACTGTAAGCAGTATCGGATGCAAAGTCAGAATCGCCAAAGACAATCACCCGGCTGGATTGGTCTTCGCTGACTGCCGCCAGCACCAGCGGACCGGCTTTGTCGGTCTCGGCATCAAAACTGGCCGGGGCAATGTCCTCTCTGCTTGGGCTGGTTTCGCCCCAGGCGTTTTCGGTGGTGAGCACCAGAGGCGTGGTCATCTTGCCGGCAGGGGCGTCCGGCAGGGTTAGCGTGCGCGCCTTCGGGAAGACGGAAACCAGGGTGCCCATTTTCTCGGTAATGGCGTGACTGCTATATTGGGCAGCAACGGCCATATAAGGCGGGTTGACAGTGGGGTCCAACACCAGGTCATTGTCCAGGGCAATGCCCCAATCTTCGGCCAGCATTTTGGCCAGCAGGTCTTCTGCCTGCCCAAAGTCGGTCAGCACGGGCGGTTCGCTCAGCACGACCAAAGCGCCGCCTTTTTGCAGGTAGGCTTTCAGCAAAGCCACCTCTTGCTCAGAGACCGGCTTGGTCGGCCCGGCGATTACGATAGAAGCCGCGTCTTCCGGGATGGCGTTGGTTGCAAGCAGGTTAAGTGTTTTGACGATGTAATTTTTATTGCTCAGCGTTTGTTTGACCCAGGTCATGGAGTTCTCGTTGCTTTGCTCGATATCCTTTTCTCCATGCCCGGTGAGGAAATAAACGGTGTAGGCTTCGGGATTCATCAGGCGCACCAACGCGCCGGTGATCTCGGCCTCTGAAGCATAGGTGACGATTTCTTTCTGTTCGCCCATCTGCAGGATGATCATCCCATCGCGTGTGACGCCCATTTGTTGGGCCAGCAGAGGGTTGAGTTCGGGGTCAATGAAACGATAGTCAAATTTGCCCTCACTGCTGGAGCGGAAGTTCATCAGCAGATTATTGACAAATTCGGTGGACATGCGCCCTGAATAGAAAGCCAGCGCCGTTACCGGCTGAGGCAGCGTTTTGAGGGCTTCCAAACTCTCAGGCGCCAGGGTATTTTCCTTGCCTTCGGTCAGATCCCATTTGTATGGGTTTTGAAATGTGATCACATTGACGACAATCAAAATGCCCAGGACGGCCAGCGTCATTACCAGGGCGTTGCTGCCATAGCGTGCTTGCCGCCCCGAAAGGAAGTCGCGCACACCCTGCGGGTTCAGCAGCGCGTAAATGCACGGCCCGATGACGACCAGCCCCACGCTGATCCAGAACACCAGGTTCAGGCGTTTTATATCGGGCGGTGTATATAAATCTGAAAAGGCCAGGAATTTCAGCCCGCCCAGGATCAGTGCTGACACCAGGCCGGCGGCTGACAGCCATAGCCCGTAGACCGCATATTCTTTTGGTTTTGTGGCGGATTTCTGCGGCTTAGCCATTATTGCCACCTCCGAACCTCAATTGTAAGCGTACCCAAAAACAAGCCAAGGACGAGCAGGGTGAGCGGGTAAACAATATCGGATAAATTGAGGACGCCCATTGCCATGGAATTGTAGAAGCGGTCGCGAAGGTCAATGTAGCGGAAAAAGTCACCCAAGCGCGGCAGAATGTCGGCTGGGGCGCCAATGAGAAACCACAATACTACCAGCACCACCAGGGTTGTAAAGAAAGCCGCAATTTGGTTGCTAAACATGGCCGAGATGCCTACGCCAATTGCCAGCAGTGCAGCAGAAATGAGAATCATGCCGAGGTAATTGGTGAGCAGAACACCCAAATCCAACCCCGGTTCAATCAGCAAGTGCAGGATCAGCGGGTAGAGGAGAGAGAGAACAATGAGGGTGAGCACAAAAAGGAATGAGCCCAGCCACTTGCCGGCCACCAGTTCCCAGTCCCGCAGCGGAGCCGTGAGCAGCAGTTCCAGCGTGCCGGTGCGGTGTTCATCGGCCAACAGGCGCATGGTCAACGCCGGGATGGAGAAGATAAACATGAACAGCATGGGTCCGGTGATGATGCTGACATCGGGGACATACGGGGAATACATGACAATTGGCTGACTTGCCTGCCAGATGTTGAGTGCAAAGATGATGCCGACAATCACCAGAATCGTGAACATGATCACGTAAGCAATTGGGCTGACAAAGTAGTGCTTATACTCGCGCTGCGCGATAATCCACATGTTACGCATAGTTGCCTCGCTATTTTCTCTTTTTGCCGGTGAGTTCGAGGAAGATTTCCTCCAGGCTCATGCCAACTGGCTGCATTTCCAGCAAGTCGTAATTGGCCCGCACGATGGTTCGGGCTACTTCGGGCCGCACATCCTGTCCGGGTGCGTGTTGAAATTCCAGCACCCCTTCGGGCAGAGCAATGACTTCCTGAACGCCGGGGATGGCCGCAATCTTCTCCACCAACTCATCTGATTCGCCGCGTACGCGCAGGCTGACGCGCTGTGCGCCGGAGAGGCGTGCCTGCAGGTTTTCGGGGCTGTCTTCGGCGACAATGCGGCCTTTGTTGATGATCACCACCCGGTCGCAAATTTGCTGGGCCTCCGAAAGAATGTGCGTTGAGAGCAGCACGGTTCGTTCTTTGCCGAGTTCGCGAATCAGGTTGCGCACTTCTACCACCTGAGCCGGGTCGAGGCCGATAGTCGGTTCATCCAGAATCAGCACTTCCGGCCGGTGCAGCAAAGCCTGTGCCAGGCCCACGCGCTGGCGCATTCCTTTGGACAAATTGCCAATGTAGCCATCGGCGCGCTCAATCAGGCCGACCATGTCGAGCACAGTATCTACCCGGTCCTCTGCGCGGGGGAGATGCCGCAGGTCGGCCATAAATTTCAGGTAGTCGAAGACTGTCATATCGTTGTACAGGGGGACAGTCTCAGGCAAGTATCCTACCCTGCGGCGAACTTCGAGCGATTCGCTGATGATGTCGTAACCGGCAACTTGCGCACTGCCGGCGGTGGGCGGCATATAACCGCTCAGGATACGCATGGTGGTGGTTTTGCCGGCGCCGTTTGGACCGAGAAAGCCCAGTATCTCGCCTTGCCTGGCCTCAAAGGTCAGGTTCTCAATTGCGCGCCGCGCGCCGTAGTCTTTGGTGAGTCCGTTTACTCGAATCATCCGGTCTCCTTGTCCTGCCTCTTAGTGACTTTGATCATGGGCGAAATACGCGGCACAACAGCCAAATGGCAGCGTGCCGCGGATTTACGACCGTCATAAACTATACAACAAATGAAGACACAAAGTCAAGCAGACGGCTAAAGTCTAATGAAACGCTAATCTTTGTAGAACACGTTGTACCATGCCTGTTTCATTCCGATAATGCTTCCGCCGATGACAGCCATCCCAAAAGCCACCCGTGCCAATACATCCGGCGCGCTCAAAATAACGGCAATGGTCAGACCAAACTTTCCAGAGTTCGGAAATTCAGGCTGATTGATTTTCCCCAGCACAAGTGCCAGCGACCATAATGCCTCAATCAGCACGGCCGCACCGGCCAGAAACACGACGGCTCCCAACAGGAAGAGCAATGGGAATTGGCGGCGCGCAATCATGGGGGCTTTTTCGCTCTGTACATGTTGTACCAATGCTTCTGCTTCTGGCCAGTTTAAGCCGTTTGTTTCGCACAGTTCGTAAGCAATTTCGTCCGGGCTGACGCCTCTGCTCAAGCGGGTGACAATGTATTCGTGGGTTCGTTCGTCCATCTTTGCTCTGTTGCTGGAATTTAAGTTTTATTGTACACTGTATTCGGGTAACGTCTTCAAACTGAAATCAGTCAACGCTCGTAACTGCCTGCCCTTAAGCCTCCCGCGGGTTCGAACAAGACCGGCAAGCGGATGCCGGTAATCAGGAAGATGTCTTGTGGGTTGGCAATTGTACCAAAACCTGCGGGAGGGTAAGCACTTACCAACATTCTCTTATTGAGGTGGCGCAATGGAATACCGAAAACTTGGACGTGCTGGTCTGAAAGTTTCCCCTTTGTGTCTGGGGACAATGCAGTTTGGCTGGACGGCAGATGAGGCGCTCTCGTTTCGCATCCTGTCTGCCGCATTGGACGCCGGTATCAACTTTATTGATACCGCGGATATCTATTCCACCTGGGTGCCGGGCAATCCTGGCGGTGTTTCAGAGACGATTATCGGGAAGTGGTTGAAGCAGGCCGGCGTGCCGCGCGATCGGGTGGTGATTGCCACCAAGGTACGTGGCCGCATGGGAGATGGTCCCAATGACGCCGGCCTCTCGCGCGCTCATATCCTGCAGGCTGTGGAGGCTTCTTTGCGCCGTCTGGGCACGGACTACATTGACCTGTATCAAACCCATTGGCCGGATGACGAGACTCCCATTGAAGAGACCTTGCGGGCGCTGGACGATTTGGTGCATGCCGGAAAGGTGCGCTATATCGGCGCCTCCAACTATGCCGCCTGGCAGTTAATGCAGGCTTTATGGGCTTCTGACAGGCTGGGCCTGGCGCGTTTTGATGTCCTTCAGCCGCACTACAACCTGATCGTGCGCGCCGAGTTTGAAGCCGAACTGCGCGCCGTGTGCGCCACATATCAAATCGGCATCATCCCCTACAGTCCACTGGAGGGCGGATTCCTGACCGGCAAGTACCGCCGCAACCAACCTTTACCCGATAGCGTCCGCGCCGCGGACTTGAAGGATGCTTTTACAGAGCAGAACTGGGCTCTGTTATCCATGATGGACGAACTGGCGCGTGCACACGAGGCCACAATTTCTCAAATTGCCCTGGCCTGGCTGTTGGCCGATCCGGTGATTACCAGTCCCATTATCGGCCCGCGGACACTTGAACAATTGGATGACAATCTTGGCGCATTGCAGGTAGAATTGGCTGCCGAAGAGAAGGCTGCCCTGGACCGGGCTTCTGCCTGGCGCAAGGACAGCAACTAGCCGGTAGTACACGGCGGAATTTGCATCGCGCTTGGAGGCCTGATTGCGTTCAAGACAACTTTTTTTCCTGATCCTGCTGGTATTGATCGTCCTGACCATCTTGGGCGCTTTATATTTTGCCAATGCTCGTCTGACCGCCAGCACAGAGATTGGCCGCGACTTCCGCTTGTATTGGTCGGGAGCCCATTACTTCCTGTTTCAAAAAATAAACCCCTACCGGCCCGAGCCGACAGCCCAGATACGGCGTGATGTCTTTGGTACCTCTTTATCGGCAGACAATTCTCCCCTATACTGGTTGGACTATCCCTTCTACATTTTGCTAATCTATTTGCCTTTTTCAGCGCTTAAGAACGCCAACCTGGCGCTATTGCTCTGGACCATCCTTTTGCAGATTGCACTTGCCGCAACACTGATTCTTCACCTGCGGTTATTAGACTGGCGTCCGCACCCTGTCTCTGTGTTTCTGTTGTCTCTCTTTGTTTTCTTCTGGCAATATAATGTGATCGCATTGCTGGATGGCAACATCTCCCTGCTTTTGGGCGCGCTTTTTGCCGGCGTCTTGCTTTCTTTGCAAAATGGCTCAGATGAGACAGCAGGTATCCTCCTGGCCTTTTCCACGTTCAAATGGGAGGCCGGCGGGCTGTTAATTATTTTCATCCTGCTTTGGGCCTTTTTCCGGCGCCGCTGGGGTTTTCTCTCGTTTTTCGGCATCAGCCTGGGCATCCTGCTTGCTATTACCACCATTCTCCTGCCAGACTGGCCGCAACCTTTTTACCACTCGGTTCTTTCAAATTTGCGTATTGGAAAAGGTTTTTCGACCTTCAGCGTGTTTCAACACTGGTGGCCAGGGATTGGGCAAAAACTGGCCTGGGGGTTGACGGTCCTGTTGGGCGTGTCTTTGCTGCTGGAGTGGCGCGCTGCCTGCCGCGACGGTTCGTGGCGACGTTTTGCCTGGACAGCCGCCCTGACGCTGGCCGCAACCCCCTTGCTCGGACTGCCGGTCGAACTTGCCAATTTGTCTCTCTTGACCTTTCCGGCGCTGCTTGTATTTGCAACCTCGGCCGAGCGCTGGTCGTCTGTTTCTACCTTGCTGCTGGGTCTATGGGTCACAGCATTGACTTTTCTGCCCTGGCTGGCTCTTTTTCAATCCGATTCCCTGGAGCATACAACGTACCGGCTGATGGTCCTTTCAAGCGCGCTTCTCATCCTGGCTTTGTACTGGCTCAAATGGTGGGCTGTCCGTCCGCCGCGTCTCTGGCTGGACCGACTCAAAGCAGCCGCGAATGCAGATTGACAAGCAAGAAAGAGTTTCCTTGTCGCTTACCTGTGCTATACTTTGTCTGCTGGTAACTGCTTACCTTCCCGCAGGTTTTGGCGCAATGTTCAAACCAGAAGGCGTCTCCATGATTGCCAGCATCCGCGGCCAGCCCTGTTCTAACCTGCGGGAGGGTTAAGAGTAAGCAGTTATGTCTGCTGAATCTATCAAGCAGGAAGACAGATGGAAACAATCACCATTTTAGTTGTAGATGACCATCCTCTTTTCAGGCAGGGCGTGGTAGAAGCCCTGAGCCTGGAGCCGGATTTTCACATTGTAGGGCAGGCATCCGACGGGCAAACCGCCTTGCAGTTAATTCGTTCCCTGCGTCCCCAGGTAGCCGTTTTGGATGTCAACCTTCCCGGCCTGAACGGACAGCAGATCACTTATCAGGTCACTCAAGAGAAACTGCCGACCCGCATCCTGCTCTTGACCGGCTATGACGACGAAGAGCAGGCGCTTCACGCTGCCCTGGCCGGTGCGGCTGCCTATTGCGCCAAAGACATTGATCCCAAACAACTGGCAGATACCATTCGTGCGATTGCTGCCGGAAAATACGTGGTCTGTGGGCAGACCTTTACGATCGGCGATTTCAAACACTGGATTGAAACCCAGATTGAGACTGCCCGTCGTCCTTACAGCGAACCGGGTAGCCCCTTTCACCCGCTATCCGACCGCGAAATGGAAGTGCTGGCCTATGTTGTGCGTGGCATGAGCAACAAAGAGATTGCGACCGTCCTTGGCATTAGCCATCAGACGGTCAAAAACCACGTGACCTCTATCCTGCGCAAATTTGGCGTAGAAGACCGGACGCAAGCGGTTGTTTACGCCCTGAAACGCGGTTGGGTCAAATTGCAGGATACCACCCTTAAATCACAGGAGTAAGAGCAATGCCTAATCAGCCTGTTGAAGCCCTGCCATCGGGTACAGAACTCAACCTGGATGCTGAACTCGAAGACGTTGAACGTTCTCTGCGCGAGATCACGTTGATGCTTGAGCAAAGTCAAAATGAAGTTAACAAACTTACGCAGCGCAACGCCGCAATTACATCTCATGTGCAACAGCTGCTGGCACAGGCCGACAGGATAACGTTAGAGGAATTGCGCATGGCTTACGAATCGGCCATGGATGCCCAGCAGCGTTTGTTGTTGATGCGTGGACAACTGGAAAAACTGCAAGGGGATAAATCTCACCTGGAACGGCTCAGGGCCGTCCTCATGCAGGCGCGGAGTCTCTCTGTTTCTGATCGGGCCTCGGGCGTCAGCGGCGGGAGCAAAGGCGCCTTGCGAAGCGTGGAGATGCTGGTCAATGCCCAAGAGGCCGAACGTCAGCGCCTCTCGCGGCAGATGCATGATGGGCCGGCGCAGGCCCTCTCCAACTTCATCTTGCAAGCCGAGATCGCCATGCGCCTTTTGGATGTGGACCCTGGTCAGGCGCGCGAAGAGTTGAACAACCTCAAGGTCGCGGCAATGAACACCTTTCAGAAGGTGCGCAATTTCATCTTTGAATTGCGTCCCATGATGCTGGATGATTTAGGCTTGATTCCCACCATTCGCCGCTATGCCGATACGTTCAAAGAGCAGGCCGGACTGGATGTCAGTGTCGTCGTTTCTGGGGCCGAGCGCCGGCTGGAGCCTTATCTGGAAGTGATGATTTTCCGCGCCTTGCAGGAGCTGCTTGGCAATGCTGCGCGTCATGGCGAAGCCACCCTGGTGAAAGTACATGTGGATGTTGGCGAGAATCAGGTCAAACTCACGGTGGATGACAATGGCAAAGGCTTTGACCTGGAAACCGCTTCTAATAATGGATTGGGCCTGAAACTAATTCGTGAACGCGTGGAAATGATGGGCGGTTCCTTTGAACTGGACAGTACCCCAGGCAAAGGAACGCGGGTGTTTTTTGTCGTTCCGGCTGCTGCATACATTTCAGAATCGTAAATTCAAACTTTACATTTTTGTAACCCTCGAAGGGTCTTTTCTACTTGCTTTTTCTATTCATTCCCGTATAATGTAATCATCTTCAGGCCCCCGCTTGAAGAAATCCAAATCCGGAAAGGAGGTGAAAGTCCATGTTGTTCGCTCCGAAGGAAAAGGGCCAGGGTCTTGTTGAGTACGCGTTGATTCTTGTTTTGGTTGCCATTGTGGTTATTGTGGCTCTGCGTCTGCTTGGCCCCACGATCTCTACCATCTTCACTGACATCAACACCGAACTGGGTGGCGCTGGTGGCTAATTCGCTGCCTTACCCATGAAACTGCAAGGTGAGACTCTGTTCAACAGGGTCTCACTTTTTTAAACATCATTTATTATTATGATGATGAGACAGCACATGCTACCCCTGCGGCTGAAAATAGAACACTTATGGGCATTGGTGGTGCTGAGCGGGGTTTTTGTATTCGTCAATACGCATCCCATTCGTCCAAACGATTTTTGGTTTCACCTGGCTTATGGCCGGATTTTGGCGCAAACCGGCCAAATCCCAACCCTGGATGTATTCTCCTTTACCGTGGAGGGGCAGCCTTATCTGCCCGTCTATAATTACTGGCTGGCTCAGTGGCTGCTGTATCATCTGTTTCGTTTGGGCGGCGCAGAGTGGAGCATTCTGGTCTCCAGCCTTCTGGTGACATTCACCTATGCACTCATCCTGTGGCTGGGCCTGCGCCAGACTGGCAACTGGCGTCTGGCTGCGGCTGGCGCCTTGTTTGCGGCTGCAGCGGGGATCACCAATTGGAATATCCGCCCGCAATTGTTGGTCTATCCACTGGCGGCGCTGTGCATGCTGGGAATCGAATCCTTTCGGGCGGGTGTTAAACGCCTGGTGTGGGCAGGCTCATTATTTGTGGTCATGGTGCTATGGGTCAATTCTCACGCCACGTTTTTCATTCCTGTCGCGCTTGCCGCTTTTTGGCTGGCAGAGGCTGCCTTTCATGCTTTACGCCGGCAGAAAATCGCCCTTCTTTTGCCGCCGCTGACATTATTGACGGTTTTACTGGCCGGCACACTGGTCAACCCGCGCGGCTTTGGCGTGTATGCTTATGTTTTGAATATGCCGCGCATTCCCTCCGTACAGAATTACATTTACGAGTGGCAGCCGACTTCACTGCATACACTTGAGGGAAGATTGCTCTTTGCCTTGCTTGCCGCCCTCCTGCTCACCTGGCTGGCCGCGCGGCCGCGGCTGACGCTCTCACAGGGGTTATCCCTGCTCTTTTTTGCGGCGCTGGGACTGCGTTATGGGCGAGCCGTCATCTGGTTCGGCCTGACCCAGGCTCCTCTTTTTGTCGTCATGTTACAGAGGCTCAGCCTTCGAATGTCCAGTCCGCCGCGCACAACGCGGGCGGAGGTGCCTGTCTTTAATGCTGCCTTTGCCATTATTCTGCTTTTCCTGGCGCTGGCCTCGGTGCCCTGGCTGCGAAAGTACTGGCCGCTGTCTCCAGAGAAGCGTGATATTTACGCTTCTGAAACGCCGGTAGAGGCTGTGACCTTTTTAGAGAAACAGGGCCTGCCCCGCCGTGTTTTTTCCGATATCGGCTTTAGCAGTTATCTGATGTGGGCCTGCGGACCGGAGTGCCAGGTCTTTGCTGACCCGCGCTTTGACCTCTACCCGACCGAGATCTGGTCCGACTATCTTCAGATAAGCGCCGCTCAAGGCGACTGGGAAGCAAAATTGCACAAGTATGATGTGCAGGCATTGCTCCTTTTGCCCAAAACGCAAAAGGGACTGATCGAAGCGGCGCAGCACGCTTCAGATTGGAGACAGGTGTATCAAGATGGCGTGGCAGTGGCTTTTGTGCGCGACGAATAGCCCGCGAGTTTGTCTTGATCTGCGTTAGAAATTCTACGCTGTACCCTGCTTTCTCTTTCGTGCTCCCTTTCCCCCCTTTGCATGCACGAGATACGGTGGCATATCAATCACCTGCAGGCGGCATTTCTCCGCGTCTAAAATCTTGAACCACAGGCCTGGGTAATTCGTGGCGAACTGTTCCGCCGTCAGGGTGGAGGTCAAAACCGTTGGCAGGCCGGAATAATAACGGTAATTGAGAATCTGAGTCAGTTTGTCCTCTGCCCAGGTGGAACTGGTACCGCTTTCCTTCAAATCATCGAGGATGAGCAGCGGGGTGGTCTTGATTTCGTTGAAACGCCGGTCAAAGGAAACGTCTGACTTGGGGCTGAACGTCTGGCGCAGATAATCGAGCAGGTCGGCGACTTCAACGAGAATGGCCTGCCCGCCCAGGTCGAGACGGTAGTTGCCAATCGCCGCGGCCAGATGGGTTTTGCCGCAGAAGGAGCCGCCGAGCAGCACCAGCCAGCCCTGCGGTTCTTCGGCAAAGGCCACCGCAGCGTTCACCGCCTTGCGCAGCGACTTCAGGTCCTCTTCCGTCACCGTGACGCGGGTGACTTGTTTCTCCCTGACCTTGTTGCCAAAGCGATCCTGTTTCTCCACCGTGACGGTTGTAACGGCTTCCTTACCCAGTTCATCTTCCCGCGTCTCAAAGTTCCTGAAGGTCATCGCCTTGATTTCGGGCAGAGAGAGCATGGAAATGCCGGGGTTGCTCGTCTCGGTGGGACGGCGGTAATCGGGCGCGGTGATCTGCACCCGCCGGACGAATTCCTCGTCCTGCAGGCGCGAGCGGATGCGGCTTTCGATTTCGTCCAGCATCAGGTTGGTGGTGATGACGGTCGGCAGTTTGTTGATGTAACGGTAATTGATGATTTGGAACAATTTTTCCTGCGCCCAGCCGGTGGCGTTTTGCGTGCCGAAGTCGTCCAGCACCAGCAGGTCGGCGTTGCGCACTTCTTCGAAGCGCGCTTCAAAGGTGGTCTCCGGGTCGCTAAAGGCGAAGCGCAGGGTATCCAGCAGGTCAGGGACGGTGATGAAGAGCGTCGGCGTTCCCATGTTCACGGCGAAATTGGCGATTGCCGCGGCTAGGTGAGTCTTGCCGCAGCCGTATCCGCCCTCCAGCAGCAGCCAGCCCTGGGGGTGACGGGCAAAATTCTCGGCCGCTTCTTTGGCTGTTTCGAGGCTGTGAATATCCTGGGACGTCATGAATTTTGCTTTTGGGTTGCCCTTCGGGTCGAAATTTTCAAAGGTCAAATGACTCAGGCGGTCGAGGCGGCTCATCTCAAACAGGCGCGCCCGCGCCCCGGCGGCAATCTCGCTTGCCCGGCAGACGCACGGCTCCAGCCGGCCAAAGCGCGGGTCGCCCGGCGGCACATCGTAACGCACATAGCCCACGCCGTGACAATACTCGCAATTCGGATCGCCCAGGGTGGGGGCCGCGCTTTGTGGGCGCGCGGCGCGATCAGTCTCGGAGATATTCGGAGAACTCGCCTTCGGAATAGCGGCGGCTTTCTTGAGCGTCTCGTTTATCCTGCTTTTGGGCATGACCTTCTTCCTTCCAGCGTTTCAGGATGGCCTCAACATACTTCCAGTTGCGCTTGTTTCGTTCAACCGCGATCTGAATGGCTTCGACAATCCATTCTGCCGGGTAAATTTGCTCGGCCTCTTTGAGCGTCTCGGCCAGGAGAGGCGTCAGCGGGCCGATGTTTTCTTCATACAGGCGGAAGACATTTGGCCGCTCGCGCGGCGGCCCGGAGGCAGGTTTGTCGTGCGGATGCCAGATGCCGTTGCGGATGGCTTCACACGCGGCCCGGCCGCGCGGGCTGTTCAGGAAGTAGAATACGTCCGGGTCTCGCCGGACCCGGATCAGGGTCCCGCGTGAGACGGTTTTGTCCAGGCCCGAGCGTAGTTCCTCCTCGCTCAAGCCCAATGGCTCAAAGTCTGACGGGCTGAGAGCGTGAAACGGTCCCTCCATGCGGGCTACTCGCCACAAGGCATAGAGCAGGATTTTCAATTCGTTCAGATCGTCAAAGTCTGCCAGGCTGCGGAAAAGGCTATCTGGCAACGGGGCAAAGGTCTCTTTTTCGCTGAAGCCGGGAAATTTCTTCATAGGCGGTTTAAATCTCGGCTAAGTCGACGCGCCGGGTAGCAGCGTTTTCGAATTTGGCCAGGCTTGGACGGAAAATCAATTCCACCGATCCAACCGGGCCGTTGCGGTGCTTGGCCACCATGATTTCGGCAATGTTTTGCTTGGCCGTATCCTTTTCGTACTGATCGGGGCGGTAGATGAACATGACGACGTCGGCATCCTGTTCGAGCGAACCCGATTCTCTCAAATCCGAAAGGACGGGCCTTTTGTCTGTCCTCTGTTCCACCGCGCGGGACAACTGCGCGGCAGCCAGCACAGGCACATTGAGTTCCCGCGCCAGGACTTTCAGGTTGCGCGAAATGTACGAGACCTCTTGAACGCGGTTTTCGGTACGCGTGTCGCCGCCCATGAGTTGCAGGTAATCAAGGATGATGAGGTCAAGGCCATATTCCAAATGTAAGCGGCGGCATTTGGTGCGCAGTTGCAAGGGTGTGATTGCAGGCGTATCATCCAGGAAGATGTGGGTATCTGAGAAGACTTCGATGGCGTGGGTGAAGAGCGGCCAGTCTTCATCAGTTAACTTACCGGTGCGCAGACGCTGGCTGTCAATGCCGGTTTCCTGGGCAATCAGACGCTGGGCCACCTGTTCGTTGGACATTTCCAGCGAAAAGATGGCGACATGTTTTTTGTGAATCAAAGCCGCATTGCGGGCTACGGAGAGCAGAAAGCCGGTCTTGCCTTGTCCGGGGCGGCCGGCAATAATGATCAGGTCTGAAGCCTGCAGGCCTGAGAGCAGGCGGTCAAGGTCAATGAAGCCGGTCGGCACCCCAAAGATTTCCTCATCGCGGCGGGCCAGTTCGTCAATGCGGTCATAGACTTCAGACATTACCTGACGCACCGGCTGAACATCGCGCTTGAGCCGTCGTTCGGAAACATTGAAGATGGCTTTTTCGGCCTCGCTCAAGACGGTGTCAATCAAGTTTTCTTCGGTGTAGGCGAGTGAGGCCACCTGATTGGCGGCATGGATCATCTTCCGCCGCAAAGAGTGCGCTTCCACCACGCGCCCGTAGGCCTCGGCATGCAGCGAAGAGGGCACTTGATTGACCAGGGCGGTGAGATAGGCCGGGCCGCCGATCTCTCCCAGTTGTCCCACGCGGTCCAGTTCTTCGGTGACGGTCAACAGGTCAATTGGAATGCGTTGTTCGTGCAGGCGTGTAAAGGCCTCCCAAATCCAACGCAGGCGGTGAATGTAGAAATCCTCTGCCTGCAGGAATGAGGCAACGTCATAATAGACTTCGGGATTAATCAAAACCGCCCCAATGACAGCCTCTTCCGCCTCGCGGCTGTGAGGAATGCCAGGGGCAGCCGAAAGAGCAGGCGGGTTATCGGGATATGGCATGTCGGGAGGCGGTAAGTCACTCATGGCTGTTGGGGCTTATCGGGCTGATCATCGTCTTTCTGGTCGTCGTCTTTCTTTTCTTGCTCGAGTTTTTCGAGGAAGTCTTCAAAGACAGAGAGCCGGTCCTCACCCGGTTCTGACGGGGTGGAAGCAGCCGAGGCGGGGGCGCTTGAAGCCTGGGGGGCCTCCTCCCGCAGGTTCTGTTCCGGTACAAAGCCGGCACTGTCCATGACGTCTTTGCTGACCAGGATGGGGACATGCGCGCGCACAGCCAGGGCAATCGCATCGGATGGACGCGAGTCAATGGCAATCGTACGTCCATTCACTTCTGCCACGATGCTGCCGTAGTAAATGTCCTCTCGCAGAGAAACGATCTCTACCCGCTGGAGAATAGCATTGAAGGCAGCAAACACATTTTTGAGCAGGTCATGCGTGAGTGGACGAATCATCTCAATTTCCTGCAGGGCAACCGTAATGGCTTCGGCTTCGTATGGCCCGACCCAGATGGTCAGATACCGATCGGTGCCTACCTGGCGCAGGACAACCACGCGCTGGGGAGACATCAGGCTGGCGCGCACACTATCAATTTCTACTTCTACGAATCCGGACATTTTTTCTCCAGTCCATTGGGGCAATTTGAACAAAAAGACTCTGGTGTTTCAAAGGGCGGTGGCAGCAGAGTCGGCGGGATGTCGGATGGCTTATTTTAACCCAAGTTCTTCTGATGAACTTATTTTAGCACAAAGGGGGAGTGGCTAAACTCGTGGGCTTTTTTGCGAATTTGCCCTTGAAAACAGGTCAAAAGCCCACCCAAATAGCCACTCCCCACAAAGGTAACTGCCTACCCTCCCGTAGGTTTTGGCGCAATGTACAAGTTAAAAGATGTCTCCATGATTGCCGACATCGGTTACCAGCCCTGTTCTAACCTGTGGGAGGGTTTAATGACTTGGCTGGCAACTACCTGCCCTTTTGAACAGGCAGGACAGGATAGGCTGCCAGGGCCTGAACTTGTGTTAGAATAAATGTGCTATGAGACCGGTGCGCGCTTCTGAAATTGGGACGTATGTTTATTGCCGCCGTGCCTGGTGGTATCAGCGTCAGGGGCTGGAATCGGCCAATCAAGGCGATCTGGCTGCCGGGACGGAACTCCACCGCCGGCATGGGCGGCAGGTGTTGCTGGCCGGCCTTTGGCGTGCCCTGGCATTGATCTCCTTGCTGACGGCAATCGTTTTGCTGACAGTCTATTTCACCCTGCGCCTGCTCTAACCTCTCATTCTGGCCTGGCTTTATGCTTTATTTTGCCCTTGTCTTTGCCTTGCTTGCTCTGATTCTCTTCTGGCAGTCGGCGCGCCAGCGGATGAAGGCGGGTTTGCCGGGCGGACGTATCATTTACACAGACACGCGCGCCTGGGGGGCGCTGGAGAAACCGCTCTATGAGCCGGAACTGGGACTGACCGGCAAGCCGGATTACCTGGTTCAGCAGGAGGGCCGTATCATTCCGGTGGAGGTCAAAAGCGGACGCGCTCCCGCCGCGCCCTATGATTCACACATCTTTCAAGTTGCGGCCTACTGCCTGCTGGTTGAGCGGACGATGAATACTCGCCCGCCATATGCCATTCTCCACTACGACGACCGCGATTTCGCAGTGGACTACACCCCTGAGTTGGAAGACGCTTTGCTGGATGCCCTGGCCGACTTACGGCGGGATGAAATGCGCCGCGAGGTGCCGCGCTCGCATGAAGAACCTCGCCGCTGCGCCAGGTGTGGCTATCGTCAGGAATGTGAGCAGCGATTGATATAGGCAGAATCTCTCTCTGGCGCAAAATTCCCCGTATAATTGGAATATGGTAGTAGAAGCCTTTGTCCCCCGCCGGCCGGTCATTACAACCCATCCCAAGATGGCAGATGCCATGCTTGAAGCCCAGTCCATTGCGGCCTATTTGGAATCTCATGGATTGCAGGCGCCGCTTGGTTCCCTTCAAGATGAAACGCTGCGCAAACGGGTGCGCGGCGGGGAATTCGATTTAATGATTGCCGTCGGCGGAGATGGCACTATGCTGAGGGCCGGCCACCTTTGCGCCCCCCATGGCCTGCCGATTTTGGGTATCAACCTGGGACGTTTTGGTTTCCTCATTCAAGTCCAACGGGATGAGTGGCGCGCAGCCTTGAGTGAACTCTTGCAGGGGAAAGCCTGGATGGAAGAACGCATGATGCTGCGGGTGGAACATATACGTTCCGGCGAATCACATGGCGTCTGGCACGCCCTCAACGATGCTGTCGTCGCGCGCGGGCAGCACCTGCGCCCTGTGCGCATTGCCGCAATCCTGGATGGACACCTGGTCACTACCTATGTTGCCGATGGCCTGATTGCCGCCACTGCCACCGGCTCGACCGCATATGCCTTGGCCGCAGGCGGCCCGATCCTGCCGCCAGAGGCCCGCAACATCGTCCTGGTGCCCATCGCGCCCCACCTTTCTGTGGACCGGGCGGTTGTCCTTTCAGATAGTTCCTCGGCCAGCATGGTGGTTAAAGAAGGGGAGGCTGTCTTGAGCGTGGACGGACAGTTCCCGGTTGGCCTGGCCGAAGAAGACCGCATTGAAGTCCGCGCCGGAGAGTTTTCGGCCAAATTTGTCCGCTTTGGCGACCCGGGTTATTTCTACCGCAACCTGACTGCCCACATGAATCAAAACCCTTCTACCGAGGCATTTCGATGAGCGAAATTCATTACTGCGTCAATCACCCCAAACGCGAGACCGTCTTGCGCTGTAACCGCTGTGAACAATATATTTGTACTGCGTGTGCCGTTCGCACGCCTACCGGCTATCGCTGCAAGACATGCGTACAGGAACAGCAAAAGGTCTTCAACACTGCCGGCATTAGAGATTACCTCATCGTCTTCTTTTTGGGCGGCTTCCTTTCTTTCCTCGGTGGCTTGGGTACCTTGTTGATCACTTCGATCATCTGGGGTTTCTTTATGTTTTTCCTGGCACCGGCAGCCGGCGTCTTCATCGGCAATGTCTTGCGCAGCATCATCCGAGGCCGGCATGCCCGCGCCCTGAACTGGACTCTGGTGGCGGCAATGATTCTGGGCGCGTTGCCCATATTGCTTGTCTTGGGTCTGGGGAGTATGGTAGTGGTCCTTTTTGGGGGGCTGGAAAGCCTCGTGGACACTTTTTACATGTTTTCCCCCTTGTTCTGGCAACTTGTTTACCTGATTATGGCTACGCCGGTGGCGTATGCTCAATTCTCCGGAATACGGATTGTCAAATGACATGTTGACGAACCTGCGCATTGAAAACTTTGCCATTATTGACCGGCTCGAACTGGACCTTGGGCCTGGTCTGGTGATTCTGACGGGTGAAACCGGGGCCGGAAAATCCATCATCCTCGACGCCGTGGAGATGCTCGTTGGCGGGCGGGCAGACGCAACCGTCTTGCGTAGCGGTGCCGAGCGGGCCGTAGTCGAAGGCGTGTTCAAATTGCAGGGCAGCATCCGCACGTTTGTACATGAAATCCTGCAGCGCGAAGACTTGTTGGACGATCCCGATTATGTCACCCTGGGGCGTGAAGTCCGCCGCGAAGGGCGTAACATTGCGCGCGTCAACGGCCGGACGGTAAATGTCAGCATGCTCAAAGAATTGGGCAGTTTCCTGGTGGATATTCATGGCCAGTCGGAGCACCTTTCTTTGCTGGACGTGCGCGCTCATCTTGGCTTATTGGATCGCTATGCCAACGTGGAGGCTGAACTGGCCGCCTACCGCGAAACGTATCAGCAATTGCAAACGGTGCGCCGCGAATTGGACGAACTGCGCCGGGCGCAGGCCGATGTCGAGCGCCGCGTTGAAATGCTTACCTTTCAGGCCGAAGAGATTGAAGCCGCGCGCCTCAAACCCGGCGAAGATGAAGAACTCAAGCAGGAACGCGACCGCCTGGCAAATGCCGAGTCGCTGGCTCAACTGGCTCAGCAGGCGCTTTCGGCTTTGGATGACGGCACGCCGGATTCTCCCTCGGCCAGCGATTTGCTGGGGCGGGCCGCGCAGGCCCTCGGGAGTCTGAGCCGCATCGACTCCAGCCAGGCCGCTTTTGCCGAGCAGGCCGTCAATCTGACAGAAACGCTGGCCGATCTGACGCGTGCCTTACGCGATTACCTCGAGGCGATCGAATTCAACCCCAAACGCCTGGAGGAGGTGGAGGAACGCCTGGATTTGATTCAGCGCTTGAAACGCAAGTATGGCGGCAGCATTGAGGCAGTTCAGGCTTTTGGGCTTGAGGCGCGGCGGCATTTGGAGAATATCACCCACGCCAGCGAACGTCTGGCCGCTTTGGAAGCCGACCAGCAGGCCCTTCTGGAGAAGTTGGCGGCCCAGGGGCAGGCGCTTTCGCAGAAACGCAAATCGGCGGCTGCGGCCCTGGGCGCGGCCATTGAACGCGAGTTGGACGACCTGAAAATGGCTGCCGCCCATTTTGCCGTAGATTTCCAAACCCGGCCGGATGAGGCCGGCGTGCCCATGCCTGATGGGCAAAAATTGGGCTTTGACGCAACCGGTTTTGACCGCGTGGAGTTTCTGGTAGCGCCCAACCCCGGAGAGGGATTGAAACCCCTGGCGCGCATTGCCTCTGGCGGCGAAACTTCGCGCTTGATGCTGGCCCTCAAGAATGTGCTGGCAAACGCCGATGAGATTCCAACCCTGATATTTGACGAAATTGATCAGGGCATTGGCGGCCGCGTTGGGCTGACCGTTGGCCACAAACTCTGGAATCTGGCGCGCAGTCATCAGGTCTTTTGTGTCACCCATTTGCCGCAACTGGCAGCCTTTGGAGACCAGCACTGGCGGGTGGAGAAAGAGATCGCCGATGGGCGTACATTGACGCGGGTAGCCCTGCTGGAAGGCGATGCCCAATTGCTGGAACTTTCGCAGATGTTGGGCGAAGTGGGCGAAGGTACGCTCCGCTCGGCGCATGAGATTTTGCAGGCAGCAAGGAGGATGGCAAAAGGCGAATTACCTGATTGAATCGCGATTTTTGGTTTCGATGGGCCGTTACGGGGGGATGCTCCCGTGAATTTGGCTGCATGGTTTTGGTCCGGTGTTCCTAAAGGAGGTTAATCATGGACCGACGTACCTTTCTCTTCCTTTCTCTTGCGGTGCTTTTTGTAATGGCGTGCAGCACTGTGGGCGGGCTGGTTGCAACGCCTACGCCGCCGCCGACACCCACCGAAACGCCGTCGCCGACAGTAACACCCTCCCCAACTGCCACCCTCAAGCCGACTTTCACCCCCGATGTGGCCGCCACCCAGCGTTATGATGACATCCTGACCCAGGTAGAACGCTTCAAAGAAGCGGGACATATTCCCACAACCAAGGGCAAATACATTGAGTTGCCGGAATATCACAAAGAATGGGCGCAGCGGCAGTGGTCAACGCGTGAGTGGTACTATGATTACGAGCCAGAGAGTTTTGTCTTTACGGCGCATGCCAAATGGTCCACTGCCGGCCCCACTTCGGAGACTTCCGGTTGCGGCATTGCTTTTGCCACACAGGACGATGGCCGCGGCTATGGCATTTTCCTGGACAAAGCGCGTATCTTTTTCGCCTACTATGATCTCAAGTACTATTACGAACTGGGCAAGACGCGCGGTAGCGGGCGGCTTGACTTTGGCAACCCGGCCGAAGCCAAGTTTAGCCTGGCGGTGCATGATTACAAAGCCTACGTTTACGTAGATGACGTCTTCATCGGAGAATACTCGCTTTCTAAAGACAAGCCGCTCCAGGGCTATTTTGGCTATGGCCTTATCTCTGGCACAAACAAAGACTACGGCACACGCTGCGACATTACCGAACCGCGGCTCTGGCAAATTAGCCCCTGAAAGCGACCGTCTCTGTGACTGCCAGATTTGAACAGGCTGGAAAACCTGTCCCACTTCATTAAGAGTTAAACTCCTGACCCTCTTCTGAGCAAAGAGGGTCAGGAGCATAATGATTGGCACATTGGTTGCTATTTCTCCCTCTTCTTTGCCTTATTTTTTCTGGCCACCTTGCTGGTTGGGTTCCCGGTCTTCAAAGGTATAATTGTTATATGACACTCCTTGACCTGCCTCTGATTCTTGAAACTCGCCGCAATCATGCCCTTGAACATGCTACGCTGCATATTCTGGGGCAGCGCTTCCCGCGTCAACGGCTGGGTGGCCACTCCAACCCGACCGGCTTCTTTATCCTGGGCAATGTCCCCACAGCCGCGCTTCGCGAAGCGGTTGTCCAGGCGCTGACGCGTTTACAATCGGGTGAGCGGCATCTGGCCGTCCATCCTGGTTGTGGAACCAATTATGCCGTTTCTGGCCTGTTCGCCGGCCTGCTGGCCTGGCTGGGCATGGGCAATGCCCGCAGCGGACGCGAACGCCTGGCCCGCCTGCCGTTTGTCGTCGTCCTGGCGACCATCGGTTTCATCCTCTCGCAGCCGCTTGGGCCGGCGCTGCAAGCCCGTGTGACAACAGAGGCCGACCCGGCCGATCTGACCATTGTGGACGTGTACCCTGTTTGGCCTGGGGTGCATCGGGTGGTGACGCGAGGGTAACTTGGCCGAAAACGCGAATCTGGTCTTTGTTTATGGCAATGACGACCTGGAAATCAGCCGTAAAGTGCGGTCGTTCCTGGCGGCTTTTCCTGATCCGACGACGGCAGAAATGAACGTCACCCGCCTGGACGGGCGGGCTTTGAATGATGACGAATTGAACAATGCCGTCAACGCGATGCCTTTTCTGGCCTCTCAACGCCTGGTCCTGCTGGCCGATCCCTCGGCGCGCTACAACAACCCTGAGGCCCGGCAGAAGTTCATTGAATTTTTGAGCAAAGTCCCGCCAACCACCCGCCTGGTGATGCATGAATTTGTTGAGAACCGCAAGGGCGCCCTCGATAAGCACTGGCTGGTCGAAGGGACGGCCAAGGCCGGTCTAGGCATGGCCTTAATTCGCTGTGTACAGCCCCGTTTGGAGCAAATGCCTGCCTGGGTGATCAAAGAGACGCGCGCCCAGGGCGGGGAAATAAGCACCGATGCTGCTGAGCGGCTGGCCGACATGGTCGGAGAGGATACGCGCCAGGCCGCTCAGGAAATTACCAAACTGCTGACTTACGTAAATTACGCTCGCCCCATTAAATTAGAAGATGTAGAACAGGTCAGCATTTTGACCGCGACGGCCAATGTGTTTGAGATGGTGGACGCGCTGGGCGCGCGCGACGGGCGTAAGGCGCAGAGTCTCTTGAGTCGGTTGTTGGAAGAGGGGGATGCATTCTCGGTCTTCGGGATGATCATCCGCCAGTTTCGCTTATTGCTTCAAGCGCGCGAGATTCTGGACGGCGGCGGCAAACTGGCCGATGTCCAAAAGGCGTTGCACTTGCATGAATTTGTCGCCCCAAAAATCACAAATCAGGCCGCACGTTTCTCGCTGGACGGATTGGAAAGAATCTATCGCCGTCTGCTGGCCATAGATTATGCCGCCAAAAGCGGTGAGATGCCGCTGGAAATATCGCTTGAAGCCCTGGTGGTGGAATTAAGCCGCTAAATGCCTGACTTCACCCTCGTTCTTTGCCGCGCCAGAGGGCCAGGATCGCTGTTATCAACAGCAGAATAAAACTCCCCCCAATGAAAATCCACTTCAGGAAGGTAAAGACCGGCGCCAGGACATCTATCCCAGGCGTGTGCGCCGGATAGCGCCCCATCACCAGCGCGGCGCAGATGTTTTCCAGGTAATCGAACAGCATGCCCAGCACCGGCACAAGGTTCAGCCTTTGCAGGCGGCTGGAGGCCGGAAGTGCCCGGCGCAGCAGCCAACTGGCAGAGGTCGCCAGGAAGAACGTGTACAACACCGGCCAGAGCAGGTCAAAAGTAAAGCGGATGCGTATGTAGGCCGCCCGTCCCTCCGGCCCGTAAGCCTCGGCCATCTGGTACAAGTCGCCAGGCGTGTAGAGAAGGGACGTGTCGGGCGAATCCGCGCCGTGCGTACTGCGCGCCATTTCTGCTGCCTGAGTGGGCAGGGCCAGCGCGGTGAAGACGATGAAAATCACCAGCGCGGCCAATGTGACCGGTCCGGTCGAGCGTTTGTGCAGCCAGGTGGAGAGTTTAGCCTGCATGATCTTGTTCCTTTTTACCCGCGCCAATTTTACCCTTTTTGCAGCTGGTTGACGAAGGGGAAGCGGCAAGCGTACAAACGCACAGGCTGCAAGCCGTCCAGCCTGTGCGGGAAGCCGCCGAAAGTGCTTCCGGCTTGAGCGGCGCAAAACGTTAGATGATCCGGCGTTTGCTTTCTGGCAGCGGCTTGTTTTCCAGGATGCGGCTGGCGTTGAAGGCCGAGAGGTCCAGGCTGAGCGGCCGGCCCAGAATCAGTTCGGCGGTGTAACGTCCCACTGCTGGGGCTTGCTGAAAACCGTGCCCGGAGAATCCGTTTTCCAGGTAAAAGCCTTTCAGTTCCGGCCACTCGCCGAGGATGGCGTTGCCGTCGAAGGTGTTCATCTCGTACAGACCGGCCCAGCCTTGCGTCACTTTGAGCCGGTCAAAGTCGGGCAGGTAACTGACCAGTTCCTCCCAGAGATATTCCTCAAACATCCGTCGGTCCCATTCAAAGTCGTCATAGCCGACCGGGTCGGTGGCAAGTGACTTGCCGCAGGTGAAATGCCCGGCGCCCTCGTGGAAGAGGTACAGGCCGCTTGGGAAGAAAATGGCGGGGAGGATCTTTTCCGAGCGGGCCTCCGTTTCCAGCACGAAGACCTGGCGTTTGGTTGGCAGGATGGGCAGGTTCACGCCGACGGTGGCAGCCACCTTGGGGGCCCAAGGGCCGGCCGAATTGACGACTGAACCGGCGGTGAACACGTCGCCGTTTGTCAGCCGAACGCCCGTTGCCTGCTTCCCTTCCCGCAGCACTTCGCTCACTTCTGCCTGGATGAACTCGGCGCCCATCGAGACGGCCTTGCGTTTGTATGCCAGCAGGAAATCGAGCGGAGACATGGAACCATCCTGGTGACCCAGCGTGCCGCCGGCGCAGCCTTCCAGGTTATAGAAGGGATAGACTTTTTTGACCTGTTCGGGGGTCAGCCATTCGACCTGACAGCCCAGACTCTGCTGCAGAGCCAGACCGGCTCGCGCCTCCTCCTGGCTGGCTTCGCTGGCGATGAACAGGTTGCCCTGCTGACGGAAACCCACATCCGCCTTTTCGCCCTCTACGGCCATATCGGTGGCAAAGGTTTTCAGCACTTCCAGCCCGTACATGGACATTAAAATATTTTCTTTGACATTGAATTGAACGCGGATATTGCCATCGGAGAGAGGCGTGGAGGCCTTGGCATAGGTGGGATCTCTCTCGATCAACGCGACCTTTAATTTGGGTTCAAATTTGAGCAGATAATAGGCGGTGGCGCACCCCATCACCCCGCCGCCAACCATGATGACATCATATGCCCGGTTTGCCATTTATGTTTCTCCTTTAGGGATAGATAACGGGATGCCAGCGTGCTGATTTTGCCCTGGTCGCAGACGAAATTTACGGGCAACCAGCACGCTGGCCGGATTTCCTGCCTGAGTGGAACTACATCACCCGCGCATCCAGGATGTCGTCCACCACCGGCCGGAGAGCCTCTTCTAGTTGATCGAGCGGCACGTCTTGAGCCTTGACGGTAACCTGCCATTTGGTGCCGCCGCTGCCTTTGATCTCGGCGATGCCTACGCCAACGATGTCACCGCCCGCCTTTGTGACGGCGCCCAGTACCTTGGCAAACGTCCCTTTTGCGCCGGGAACGGCAACGGTCACACGTGCTCCGGGACGGCGTCCGCCGGTCATTTCGAGCAGGACTTTGAAAATATCGGACTCGGTGATGATGCCGACCAGCATGTTGCGCTTCATGACGGGCAGCGCGCCGATTTGACGGTCGGCCATGACGCGCGCCGCATCTTCCACCGGCACATCTTCTGAGATGGTGACGACATGCGCGGTCATGACGCTGTTGACCTTGAGTTTGGAGAGGATTTCTGGGATTTCCCAAACTGCCAGGGTGGTAGCCGGCGAGGGCAGGGCGGCCAATAAGTCTTTTTCGGTCACAATGCCAACCAGCGCGCCTTTATCGTCAACAACGGGCAGGCGTCGGAACGATTTCTCGCGCATGATGCGCAATGCATCTGGCACGGAGGCGTCTGGCGAGACGGTTACCGGGTTGGGGGTCATATATTCATGGACTAACATGGTATGCTCCTTTCTGTCTGCTTTTATTATCGGGTTTCTGCACAAAAAGTACAGAAGCACGTTTTGCCAACTGCGGCTGATACAGTTGATGCTATAATCAACTGTATCAGCCGATTTTGCAGGAAGTGTATCTATGGAACCGCCTCAATTGAAGTATGAGAGCCTGGCTGAGCGCCTGGCAGATCTGATTCGGCAGGGGGTATATCGTCCTGGAGAACGCATCCCCTCCGTCCGCGAGATGAGCCGTCAGCAAGGGGTGAGTATGGGGACGGTGGTGCAGGCCTATGTCTTGCTTGAGGCGCAGGGCTGGATTGAGGCGCGGCCGCAATCGGGTTTCTATGTCCGGCAGAAGGTGGATGAAATTTTGCCGCAGCCCCAGCCCCCGTCCTCGCCGCCAGACCCGACGGAGGTCAGCCTGCATGAACTGGTGATGCTGTTGCTGCGCGATTCGCAGAATCAAAACCTTATCCAGTTGGGGGCAGCGTTGCCCAACCCGGAATATCTGCCGCTGGAGAAAATCAACCGTCTGCTGATTCAGGCTGCCCGTCAGGGCGAGGCCGCGATTCATCGTTATCAATTCCCGCCGGGGCTGGACAAACTGCGGGTGCAAATTGCCCGCCGGATTGTAGCCGCAGGCTGCAACCTGGCGCCCAACGATATTTTGATTACCTCCGGCGGAATTGAAGCCATTGATTTGTGCCTGCGGGCGGTGTGCCGTCCCGGCGACATTGTGGCCGTTGAATCGCCGATCTATTTTGGCACCTTGCAGACGCTGGAGGTACAGGGTTTGCGGGCGCTGGAAATCCCCTGTCATCCCAATGAAGGCATGAGTTTGGATGCGCTGGCCTTTGCCTTGCAGCACAATCAGGTGCGGGCGGTGCTGGTCTCGTCCAACTTCAGCAATCCGCTTGGCAGCCAGATGCCGGATGAGAAAAAGAAGGCGCTGGTGGATTTGCTCAACCGGCATGAGATTCCGTTGATTGAAAATGATGTCTTCGGCGAAATTTACTTTGGCGGCAAGCGCCCGCTGGTGTGTAAAGCGTTTGACAAAAAGGAATTGGTGCTGCTGGTTTCGTCTTTTTCAAAGGATATCAGCCCGGGGTTGCGTGTGGGTTGGGTTTCGGCGGGTCAATTTCAGCAACAAGTTGCCTGGCTGAAATCTACGGTCAGCGCGGCTTCGCCGACTCTGGCCCAATACGTGATTGCCGAGTTTCTTGCAAGCGGCGGGTATGACCAACACCTGCGGCGCATCCGTCGTGAGTATGCCCGCAATATTGAATTGATGTCCAGCGCGGTGATGCGTTACTTCCCGGCCGGGACGCGTCTCTCGCGGCCGGCGGGGGGCTTTGTGCTGTGGGTGCAATTGCCGGAGAGTGTGGATGCGCTACGGCTCTATAAGGTGGCGCTCTCGGTGGGCATCACGCTGGCGCCGGGGCATGTTTTTTCAGCCTCGGGTCAGTTTAATCACTTTATTCGCCTGAATGCCGCCGAATTCAATTACCTGATTGAAAAAGCCCTGGAGACTCTGGGGAATATCGTCAAGGGGATGACGGCAGAAAGCCATTGACGGCTCACTCGCCCAATGGGCCTGGTTCCCAGCCGTATTTCGTCAGGTCCACACGGCCGCGCTCATTAAAGGTCACGCCCTCTGCTTCCAGGCGTTGGCGCTGTTCCTCTGCGCCGCCGCGCAGGCTGATTTCGCCTTTTGCGTTGATGACCCGCCACCAGGGGATGCCTTGCGGGCAGGCGGCCATGGCTCCGCCTACCCAGCGGGCGCCAAAGGCCAGGTAATCCTTGATGTGCATGCCGCCTGGCGGGGGGATCATTTTGGCTATCTGCCCGTAGGTGGCCACTTTGCCCGTTGGGATGCGTTTTACAATCTCCCAGACTTGCTGGCGGAACAGTTGCAGATTGGGGGGAGAGGTGTATTCTGGCATCGTCGTTTCCTTAAAGGCAAGCGGAAAGGGCAAAAATCAAAGCAAGGAATAGAATGCGCGGCATGAAGCACCTCCACATACGAATTATACAATGCAGTGGACAATGAAACCTCAGCGGCAAACACCCCTTTGACGTAACCGCCTGGTCTCCAGCAGACCCGCGGGAGGGTTACGGGCCGGCAGTTATCCTTTGAGGCTATAATAAAGGCAACCTGATTTGCGGAGGTCTGCATGTCCAACGTTTTCCCCTCGCCTCACCCGCTGGTAGCCCACAAACTGACCCGCCTGCGCGATAAAAATACCGAACCCAAAAAATTTCGCGAACTGGTGCGCGAAATTGCCGCCCTCTTGGCATACGAAGCCACAGCCGACCTTCTAACCGTGCCAAAGCAAGTCGAGACTCCCCTGGCAGTCACCGGCGGCGTGGAACTGAAAGAGAAAATCGGCCTGGTCCCGATCCTGCGCGCCGGGTTGGGAATGGTCGAAGGCGTGTGGGAGTTGATGCCTCAGGCAGAAGTCTGGCATATCGGCCTGTACCGCGATGAACGCACACTCAAGCCGGTTGAATATTACAACAAATTGCCCATCGAGCCGCGCGTCTCGGTTTGTCTCATCCTGGACCCGATGCTGGCTACCGGCGGGTCGGCGGTTGCCACAGCCGACATCCTGAAACGCTGGGGCGTGAAAAAAATCAAGTTTGTGGGGCTGATCGGCGCGCCGGAGGGAATCGCCGCCATGCAAAAGGCCCATCCCGATATCCCCATCCACCTGGCGGCCATTGACCAAACCTTGAACGAACACGGCTACATCCTGCCTGGCCTGGGCGATGCCGGCGACCGTCAATTTGGGACAGGATAAGTCCCCTTTCTCGTCTGGGAGGTGTAACCGCCTGTTCTTAACCCTCCCGCAGGTTAGAAGGAGACCGACAACCGATGCCAGCGATCAAGGAGACACCCTCTGGTTTGGATATTGTGCCAAAACCTGCGGGATGCTGAGTAGTTACTGCGAGGTTCTCATGCATGTCATCATGGATTTGACCATCATCCCGATTGGGGTCGGCGTTTCGCTTTCGGAATATGTCGCCGTCTGTGAGCGGATTCTAAAAGACGCCGGCCTGACCTGCGAACTGCATGCCAACGGCACAAACGTAGAAGGCGAATGGGATGTCGTCATGGCGGCAGTCAAGCGCTGTCACGAAGAGTTGCATGCCATGGGCGTGCCGCGCCTCTCTACGATCATCAAACTGGGCACGCGCACCGACCGCGCCCAGCGGATGGCCGATAAAGTCCGCAGCGTGCGCGCCCGATTGGAAAGCGCCGAAGGCTAAACCCCGCGCGCTTCCCACCAGTTCATCAGTTCGGTCAAGGCGCGGGCCGGCCGGGCATCCCCCTGGCGGCCCGTGTTCCAGGTGATAATTAACTCCCGTCTGGCGCGGGTGATGCCCACATAGAGCAGGCGCAAACGCTCGCGCACATAGTCCAGCCGCGCTTCAGCCGTAGCCGCTCCCTCCGTGTACCAGGCATAGGCATCGTTGGCCTCCAGCGCGTCCAGTTGAGCCAGCGCCTCGGCCTCCAGATTCAGCCCATCACGCACGAACCATTTTTCCGAAATAAAGCGCTCTCCCGGCAAGTTGGAGGGGAAATCGTAGTCATTGACCGACATCAGGTAAACGCGGTCCCATTCCAGGCCCTTGGCGCGGTGCATTGTGGTCACCACCACCCTGCCGCGGTGTTGTTCCGGGTCAAAGCCCGAATCGTCTGCCGAGAAGCCGATGAAGCGCCGTTCATTGCGGGCGATGACCGCCAGTTCGGATGTCAATTCCGGCAGACGCCAATGCACATGCTCTTTTGCCGCCTGATGCAGGACAAGCGCCAGTTTATGAGCCAAAGCCAGTTCGGAAGGCTGGGTGAAGACATCCTGCGCCAGGGTGAGAATCAACTGGTCAATTGGAAGGGTGACTGCCGCCAGCCAGCGCCGCAGGGTGACGCGGAAGGCCTCCAGTTCCTGCACGACCTGCTCCGGTTCCGACTCCCTCAGGCTGGACAGCCAGTCTCTGGCCGGGCGCGGGGCGACGAAGTCTTCCACGTTGCCGACATGCCGGAGCAGATTTTCCACCGCCCGCACCAGTTCCATCTTTTCGCTTTCGATGCGCCAGTCCCGCCGCCAGACCTCGTAGGCCCTGGCGAGTTTGCGCGCCGATTGCGGCTCCGAGAGATAAGCCAGCAGGTGATTCAGTGAGCCGGCAGCGGCGCGCGTCTCGGATGTGCTGGAGACCAGTTCAAGCGGCTCGATACCGCGCTTTCGCAGCGCCTCGATCACCTCTACCCCGCGCTGATTGCGTGGCACCAGAATGGCAATGGTTGGCCTGGCCTCCTCTGGCACCTCGGCCAGCGAATTCAGATAGGCCTTGACCGACTTGACCACGGCTTCGAGTTCTTCTTGCGGCGCGTAGTTGTTGGGAATCAGCCGCACCGCGGCCGGGTCGTCGGGCGGGTTGGCCGGCTCGTAGCCCGCCGGCACAGGCTCAATATGCGGCAGAGAAAGCGCCTCGCGCGCTTGAGGGTTGGGATGTGCCTGCATCACCCAGTCAATGAGGTAATTGGCCAGCGCAATAATGGACGGTTGAGAACGCCCCGATTCGGGCATGTCGAGGTGGGGATTCTCGCGGATGAAGGCGCGCAGCAGTTCGGGATCGGCCGTCGTAAAGGTTTCGAAGATGGCTTGATTGGGGTCGCCGACGCGCACCCAATTCCCGTCCTCGCCGCTTAACAGAGAGAGAATCCGTTCCTGCGTTCGGCTGGAATCCTGCGCCTCGTCCTCCAAAATGTAAGGATAACGATAACGCAGCCGTTCCAGATACGCCGGGTCGTTTTCAAGCAGCGTCAGCGCCAGGCGGATCAGGTCGTCGAAATCCACCGCGCCGCGGTAGGCCAGGGCGCGCTGATAGTCGGCGTAGATGTTCCAGCCGAGTTCGGCCAGCGGCAAGGGGGCCGGACTCTGATCGAGTTTATTGCGCAGGCTTTCGGGGGTCAGGAGCCGGTCTTTGGCCGAGCGGATGAAGGCCAGCGCCAGCAAGTCCAGTAAATCGGGCAACTGGTCGCGGCGTACCCAGTCGCGGCGCGACTCTTCCAGCGCGGGGTCGAGGTAATCATTCAATGCGTTGGGGTTGGAAGCAAGCCAGGCGTTGACCGCTTCGCGGCGGATGAAGGCAGCCTCGCGCTCGTCAATGATGCTGAAGCGTTCTTCCAGCCCTACCTGACCGGGCTTTTCGCGCACCAGGTCGTGCGCCAGCCCGTGCAGGGTGCGGACGCGGTACTTGTAAAGCGCCTGCAGCGGGTTTTCAAACATCTTTTTGATGCGCGCTTCGAAGTTGTCTACAGCCGAGTTAACCAGGGTGACAATCAGCACTTCCTGGTCTTCCTGCAGGGCGCCGCTTTGGATGATTTGTGCCGCCAGGGCAGAGAGGATGTGAGTCTTGCCCGCGCCGGGGACGGCGGCAATCCCCAGCCGCCCGCCGCGGTAGCGCAGGATGTTCTCTTGAGATGGGCGAGGTTTGAATGTCATGGCTTCCAGGCCCGGTCTTCCGGCACAGAATTCCCGCCGTCCACGATGATCAATTGCCCGGTGATGTAGGAGGCCTGCGGTGCGGCCAGGAACCAGACGGCGTGGGCCACTTCCTCCGGCGTGCCGGAGCGTTTCATCGGACACAGCAAACCCGCCTCGGCCTCGCTTGCCAGTTGCGAGCCGGTGGCGATCCAGCCGGGCGCAATGGCGTTGACCGTGATGCCGTCTGCCGCCGTCTCCAGGGCGCAGGCGCGTGTGAACCCCCACATGCCGGCTTTGGCGGCGTGATAGGCGGCATCTCCCACAAAGGCCTGTACCGGCCCGCTGGTAGAGGCGATGTTGATGATACGGCCGTATTTTCGCGCCCGCATGAGCGGCAAGACCGCCTGCGTCACCAGGAAGCATGTGGTCAGGTTGCGTTCAAGCGAGAGATGCCAGTCCTCCAGCGAGATCTCGTCCACATAGCCGTAAAATTGCTCTTCTTCGCCGACGACGGTCATACCGGCGTTGTTGACGCAAATATCCAGCCGGCCAAAAGCGGCGTGAAGATCGGCGATGATGCTTCGAACGGCTTCTGGCCGGGTCAGGTCGGCCACATAGCCTCTGGCGGGTATCCCTTGCTGCTCTAACTCGGCTGCGCGCTGGTAAATGCGTTCGGTGGTGCTGACCAGCGCCAGGGCCGCGCCGTGCAGGCCCAGCGTCCGGGCCGAGGCAAAGCCGATGCCATTGGGGCTGCCGGCGCCGGTGACAAGCGCGATTTGTCCGTCCAGGTCGTTCATGGCATTAATTCTCCGCGGTTGGCGTATAGGTGGCGCAGGTGGTGCCGCAGCCGCCGGGGCAGGCTTCGGCGCAGAAATATACCTCGCTGGTCCCAATGGCGCACAGCGGCGGCGTGCAAAGGGGTTGCGGCGTGGCGGTGGCGCAGGTGGTGCCGCAGCCTCCCGGACAAACGTCCGGGCAGAAATACACCTCGCCGGCGCTGAGATCACATGGCGGCGGGGTACACTGAATGACGGGTGTCGCCGTCTCGGTTGGCGTAGGCGTTTCGGTTGGGCTGACAGCCGCGGGCTGATCCGTTTCGGGCGGCGCAGTACAGGGCCATTCACAGGCTTCTGTGAGGTATGCCTTGCTGGGTGTGGCCAGCGGAGAGCGACGGATCAGTTGCCACTGGCGGGCGATGGCGGCTGCAAGCAGGCCAAAGGTCAGCACCACGAAAGCAATCATTGTCACAAGGCGGAAGGAGCGAGTGTTATGCATGGTAAAGCACCTTCTGGAAAGCGCGTACCAGCGCCCCGCGCTGTTCAAAGCCCGATTCGCCCAGTTCAGCCAGGCCGAGATACAGGCGCTTTTTGCAGCGGCAGAGCAGGCCGGTGGTCAGGCGGGCCAGCGATTCGGTGTTCACGGCCACCTCGTCGGCGTCGCTCCACAGACGGCCGGCCGGCCAGTGACGCGAAAGCACATAGGGCTGAGTCAGCGGCTGAGCCAGCCGTTCGGTCCAGCCCGAAGCGCCCACATCCAGCCAAAACTGGACGCTGACCGGGTGATTCATCATCAAGAACGTATGCGCCGGCGCGACCAACACGGCATCCACCTGCTCGGTGCGCCAGCCTTCGAGGTACTGAGCGGCAATGACCCCCTCCTGCAGCATGGTCAGATACTCGCGTCCCAAATCGGCGTGAGTCGGCTCCAGCGTTTGGCGGAACTTCTTGACCGATTCGACCAGGCTGGCCGCCACGCGCACGGCGTCGAAGTTGGAATGAAAGCCAAAGCCCGGCTGCGAGAGGACTTCTCCGAACAATTTGCGCAGGAAATAATCCAGCGGCAGCGGTTCTGACTCACGATAGGCCATGATCCAGTTTCGAAGGGCCGTGTACTGCCCTCCGAACAGGAACGTAATGCGTTCCTGCATTTCGGGCCGGATTTCGTCAAAGGTGGACAGGCGCGCCTCGCGCGGACGATAGACGATTTCGGTCAGCAATTGTGCGCGCACCAGGTCCAGGTTCTCAATCGCCTGCATCAGGGCGTAGGCCACGTCGAAGCGTTCGGGGTGGATTCCCCACTGCGGATGTGCCAGGGCGGCCAGCGTCAGCAATGCCTGACTCGCCGGTTCGTCCCGCAGGGAGCGCGACGGACGGTGTGTCCGCACCGGAATGCCGTATGCGCTCAGGCGGTTGGTGAGGGAGAAGCGCAGGGCATCAGAAAGGTATGGCGAGAGCAGGACGATTTCTGCAGGCGGCAGTCCCTCGTCCAGCAGGCGGCGGGTTTCGGCGGCGACCGCATCCAGCAACTCCGGATAGAAGCGGGTCTGGATGGTTTGCAGTTCCGGACCCGGCCGGCCGCCGGGGGCCTTCCCTGACGGCGAAATGGCCTGCAGCAAGTTTGCGCGCAGGCGGGCAATCTCGGCAGACATGACCAGGCTTTTGTCCAGTGTGACCTGTTGGTCGCACAGCGGGCGTAATGCCCAGCCGGTTTCCACATCTGCCCCCAGGAATTTGCGGTAACCGCCGTCCTCGTCGTAAATCAGCAATGCCGAGTCGAATTCGGGCAGCCAGTCGCGGATCAAGTCATGGGCCCGCGGGACATCCTCTTCGACATTGTCATAAACCAGATGGCGGTAGGTGCGCGTGAAGTATTGGCGCACGATTGGCTCAGGCCACAGATATTGCCAGAAGACTTCAATTTGCAGGGAGAAATCCAGCAGGTTATTTTCCAGGCAGTATGCCCGGAAGCGGCTGGCGCATTCCTGAGCATCGGCATAGACGCGGCGCTGAGCCGGGTCGCCGTACCAGGCGGCATCCAGCCGGGCGCCGATTTCGGTATAGGGAAAGCCAACCGCTGCAGACTTGTTCAGGTTGTCGAGAATCTGGGAATACAGCCGGTTGCGGTCAATGCTGACCGATTCAAAATATCCTTGTTCCAGCAAGGGCCGCACCAGATAAGCCATGTAGTACTGGGCGGTTTCGAGTGTCAGGAAGATGGGCGGTTGTTCGGGATGGGCGAAACCGGCGGCTTCGGCGGCCAGAGGCCAAAAGAGATCCACTGCCCGGCGCGCCAGGCCTCCCAGCGTAGCCGGGGTGGCTTCGCCGCCGGCGGCACGTTCCGGGCTGTAGAGCAATTCCAGGTAGGGTTCCTGTAATGTGCGTTGCGGCGTGAGCAGGAGGATGGATTCGCCAGCCACTCCCTGTTGCAACAGCCAGCGTATGCGTTCTACCCCCGCAGTGCTCTTGCCGCTGCCGGCGGGACCTGAAAGGAACAGCCGGGCATTGAGCGGCGCTTCGACAATCGAGATTTGCGCGGGGGTGAGCGGAACCTGAAGCATAGCCCAAGATTAGCGGAAAGCCCGCCTTTTGTCAACGGCTTGGACAATTCTTTGCGCGCAAAACATGCCAGGGAAGGTCTGCAAATGCACAAATTTCCACGGGTGACTCTACTGCAAAAAGGGCGTTTCTAACGCAAGGGCGCAAAGCCGCCAAGATTAGGTCTGTTTCTTGTTTACGCATAATCCGAAACCGAAAAACGCATGCACTGGAAATTGCATTTTCTTTGCGGCTTGGCGGCTTCGCGTTGAGATTTCTGTTTTTGCAGCGAAGTCACGGGTTCTCGGAGTTTTTTTCTGCGTTCATCTGCAAAATTGGTGGATAATCGTAGTAACCTTCGCGCATCGGCGATTCTGATGCATCCGCGCCGATCTCCTGCCCCGGCTTTGGGGAACAAACGGACAACAAAAACGTCTCAAGAGACAGAAAGGAGACGCCCATGTATGTAAAACTTATCCGCTCGTTGTCTTTGCTTTTCGTTTTTGTCGCCGTTGTGGCTGGCCTGTCTGCCTGTGGGAGCAGACAAATTTCAACCGGTAAGGCCGACCAGGGCCGGACGATTACGCTCAAAATGGGAGAGACCCTGATGGTCACGCTGGATTCAAATCCGAGCACCGGCTACTCCTGGCAGGTGGCCGAACTGGATGAAAGCGTGCTCCAGCAGGATGGCGAGCCGCAATACAAACCGTCTGCCGGGTCGCAGGGGATGGTAGGCGC
>JAIOAQ010000032.1 GCA_019873735.1 Chloroflexota bacterium
CTCAATCCCCCTGAACCAGGTTTCGCTCACCAGTCCGGTGGTGGAGGTCCTGATCACGGTCACCGTCATGGACGATCTGACCCGCAACCCAGTCGAGACCACGCTATCTATCCCGGTGCAGGAACGCATGCCCGTCCCCCCCGTGGCAGAGACGCCCGCCCCCTCCTCGCTGACTGTTTGTCCCCCACAGCCCACTTTCAGCTGGACTTGGCCAGGAACAGGAGGGGACAACCAGGATTATGATAGTTTCGCCTTCTTCCTGGACCGGGGCGCGGACTTATGGCAGAACGGCAAACGATGGAGTTGCTGGAATTCGTGGGGAACCGGCAATTATCACTGCGACAGAGAAGGGATTGACTTCAATTCCACCAGTTGGACGCCGGAAGACCCTCTCAAGGACGGAACCTACTCCTGGGGACTGGCGTTTTCCTCCAGATGGTTCAACGAGGATTTCCTGCCAAGCGACCTTTCGATCGCCCGCACGAATGTTTACCATTTCCGCGTTGACAGCAGCCTGACCGGAAACGAATGCCGGTTGATGAGCTCCTCCCCTGCACCTCATCCAGAATTCAGGGGGGCGATCGATGATTTCCAGACCGCCCTGCAGACCGCCATCGAGGGTGTCACTTCAAAGAACGCCGGGACGCTTGGTTTACTCATGGATGCGCAGGATGCAAAGGATACAGTCGCGCTGCTCGGCAGTGACCAGATCACCTGCAAAGGCTACCTGCACACCCCAACCACCTTAACAAATGAATATTACCGCCTCGGTTTCGTCAACTCGCTGGCCCAGACCCGCTCGCTGGCCTGGTATGGATTCGACCTTTACAAGGACCCAATCGATGGCTTCTACACACTGAGCCGGGACTATATCCCGATAGTTAATATAAATCCATTCAGCGGCCGGGATGCTCTCTCCTGCTCAGGGGATGGTACTATCATCCGGCCCTGCATCTATTGGTATGACTGCGAGTCGAAGTTTTGCAATCCGAACGGATTATGTGCCATTCCCTCCTGCTCAGATGGCTGGCAGAACGGCGATGAGGGTGGGGTTGACTGTGGAGGTTCCTGTGCTCCCTGTGCCAGTGTGGTAGTTCCCAGCCCGACCGACACACCGCATGTCGTATTCCCCCCGCCGACATCTATTCCAACCGGGCTCACACCGGAAGAAAAGGCAAACGAAGGCACTCATAACTACACCGTGGTGAAGTGGGTGCCGGAAGGCCCAACCCCGCCGTGCACGTGGACCGATAAGACCGGATTCCAACAGCCAGTCACGGTCACTTTCGGAAGCGGAAATGTGAGAATGGAATTTCCCTATCAGGGGCTTGATGAGCACATGGATAGATTTAAACTAAATTCCTACCAGGGCATCTCCAACTGGCGGTCGGAAGTGAAATTCCTGCTCACTGGTTTCCGCCTTAGTCTTACGTCTACGCTAAACGATGGGACCACGTGTACAGAATCCACCGAATGGCGATTCACCTCCA
Source organism: Chloroflexota bacterium (assembly GCA_019873735.1). GTDB lineage: Bacteria > Chloroflexota > Anaerolineae > Anaerolineales > Villigracilaceae > DSXF01. Next base: position 1,491 of record JAIOAQ010000032.1, read on the forward strand.
CCCTGCCGCCGTCGCCGACACCAACACACACACCGGTGGGTCCTACCACCGGAGTGCTCACGATTCTCTCCCCTGCACCAGGAAGTACCTTTACCATCACAGATTTTCCTGGTGGGTGGCCCGACAATTGGGAACTTGATGTTGTTGTGAATGTCCCAGGAATTGACATGAGTTCCTCTTGGGAAAGTAATTATGCCGTATATGTACTCTGGGAAGGGCATGCCTGCTGGGATGAGGTCCGCAGCGGTCCGCATCTTGGTGAAACATTTTATGATTGGGGTATTGCTCCTCCTGCTTCCCAGTCTGGAGAGGGTAGAAGCATTAGGGTATGGATATCCTGTCCTGGCACCTATGAAATACTTCTCAAATATTTCCATACGAATGGCGATGTTTTTGTTGGACAGACCCAAGTACGACTGGTAGGGACCTCGGATAACATTGTTCCCTGTTGCTCTGACATTCCCAATGTCTGCAATCAGCCCCTACCATAACATCCTGTCCTCTCACTGGAGGATTTGGTATATGTAACCACCATATTCTATCGTATCCTGGCGTCATCTTAAGCAACAGGCCTCCACATCCCTAATTTCTCCTCCAGCCTCCTCTTCACCTCCGGCCACTCCCGATCCAGAATACTGAAATACACCGAATCGCGCACCCCCCCGTCTGGCGTGATCATGTGACTGCGCAGCACGCCCTCGCGCACCGCGCCCAGCCGTTCGATGGCGCGGATGGAGCGCTCGTTACGCGCGTCCGCCTTGAACTGGACGCGGATGCAGCCGAGTGTCTCGAAGGCATACGCCAGCAGCAGGTACTTGCATTCGGTGTTGACCGCCGTACGCTGGAACTCGGGCGCGTACCACGTGCCGCCGATTTCCAGCGCGCGGTGCGGCGGGCGCATTTCCATGTAGCGCGTCGCTCCGGCCACGCGCCCGCTGGCGAGATGGACGACGGCAAACGGCAGGTCGGTCCCGGCGGCCTGTTTGCCGAGCATGGCGCGAACCCAGGCGGCCATATTCTCCGGCACAGAGAGATTGCCATAAAGCATGTACTTCCAGATGCTCTCGTCCCGCCCGGCCTCGATCAGGCCGGGGATATGCGCCTCGCTCAACGGCTCCAGCCGGACAAATCTACCACTTAACGTCACGGGAGTATGCCAAAGGTCGGTCATTCTCTCCTCCAAAGACAGACTTCACTTCTGTTGCGTCGGCAAATAGGGCATGGCCGGGCCAGGGACGCCCAGCAATTCGGCCAGCGCGGCGCGCATGGCGGTGCGGTCGTCCCAGAGATACTCGGTCTCGCCGAAGCACATGGACTGTTCGTGGCCCTTGCCGCAGGCGAGGACGATATCCCCCGGCTCGGCCAGCCGGACCCCGAGCCGGATCGCCTCGCCCCGGTCGGGGACGCGGAAGAAGGTCTCCCCCTCCCGGCCGCCGCGCGAGCGGGCGCCGGCGGCCATTTCCTCGAGGATACCCTCCAGCGACTCGGTGCGCGGGTCTTCGGCGGTCAGGATGGAGATATCGGCCAGTTCCGCCGAGACTTCGGCCATCATGCGGCGCTTCTGCCGGTCGCGCAGCCCCGCCGAGCCGAAGACGGCAATCACCCGCCGGTCGGTCATCTGCCGGGCGGTTTCAATGGCTACGCGCAAAGCGTTGGGCGTGTGGGCAAAGTCCACGATGGCGGTGAACGGCTGACCGAGGTCAATCCGCTCCATGCGGCCCGGCACGCCCGTCAGGGCGGAGATGCCGCGGGCAGCCGCTTGCGGGTCCACGCCCAGGCCGCGCACGGCCGCCGTCAGCGCGGCGAGACAGTTCGAGACGTTGTACGCCCCCACCAGCGGGCTGGTCACCGGCTGGCGGAGGCCCTCCCCCACCGCCTCGAAGCGAATCCCCTGCGGCGAGTAGACGATGTTCTCGGCGCGCAGGTCGGCCGGGGCGCTCAGGCCGTAACTGACGGCGCTCGAAGGAGGGCGAACGATGGAAGCCAGATAGTCGTAGGAGGAATCGTCGCGGTTGAGGACGGCCAAGCGGGGGTTGCCCTGCGGTTTGGGCCAGGTGCGAGCGAGCAATTCGAACAGCCGTCCCTTGGCGGCGCGGTAGTTTTCGTAAGAGCCGTGCTGGTCGAGGTGTTCGTGGGTGATGTTGGTGACGACGGCGATATCGTACTGCGAGGCGTCGACGCGATGCTGGGCCAGGCCATGCGAGGTGGTTTCGAGGACGACGTGCGTCAGCCCGGCGGCGACCATCTTCGCCAGGTAAAACTGCACATCGGGCGCGTCGGGCGTGGTGACGTGGAAGCCGGTATCCAGCACTTCGTCACCGATGACGGCGTTGACGGTGGAGATGAGCCCGGCGCGCAGGCCGGCCGCCAGGAGAATCTGGTAGAGCAGGTTGCAGGTGGTGGTCTTGCCGTCGGTGCCGGTGACGCCGATGACGGTCAGGCGGCGGCCGGGCCAGTCGTAGAAGGCGGCCGCCAGCCAGGTCACGGCCTCGACCGAGTTGGGGACGCGGATGTAGGGGACGGGCAGTCCGCCGATTTCCTGGTCGCCCACCACGGCTGCCGCGCCGCGTTCGATGGCAGCCGGGATGAAGCGATGTCCATCCGTCGAGCCGCCGCGCCGGGCGATGAAGAGGTGTCCCGGCTCCACTCGGCGGCTGTCTATGGCGATGCCGGTGATGGGGATGTCGGGCAGGTCAGTTGGCGAGAATTGAAAAGGAAAGTCAACGAAAAGGGCAGGAAGGGGTTTCATGGTCAAACGCTCCACAGTCTCGAAGGCTGGCTAGTTTTACCACAAAAAAGTCAGGCGGGTCAACTGTGGGGCGATTCAACGTAAAGGGATTCAACACAAAGGGCACGAGGGAGACACAAAGGAGCACGAAAAAAACGCAACTGCCTACCCTCCCGCAGGTTTTGGCGCAATGTCCAGGCCAGAAGACATCTCCAGGGTTGCCGGTATTGCTTGCCGGCCCCGTTCTAACCTGCGGGAGGGTTAAGGGTAGGCAATTGCAAATAACTTTGTGAACCTTTGAGGTACTCCGCGCCCTTGGTGTTGAGCAACGATGCAAGGATTCAACACAAAGGAGCACGATTGCAGGCAATTCTCAATTTGGAAACAACGCCAAAGATCAACCAGACTCAGGCTTGCTTTTATCGTTCACCAAAATCTCGCGCAAAGCCTGGACGTGCTCGGCAAAGGCCCAGCGGCCTTTATGCGTCAGGACAATGTATGTTCGAGGATGGCGACCGACAAAGGTCTTCTCCACCGTAATGTAGCCTTCTTCCTCCAGTTTGCGCAAGTGGGTAGCAAGATTGCCATCGGTGACCTCTAACATTTCCCGCAGGGTGCCGAAGTCCAATTGGGCCCCCTCGGGCAGGGCGTTTAGGGCAGCGATGATACGTAGGCGAACCGGTTGGTGGATGGTCTCGTCAAAACGGGCCATGGCTCATCTCCAGGCATAGCGCATATAAAGTCCGGCTGCAATCAGGCTGCCCCCGCCCAGGGCGGCCATCCACAGGTTGAACCAGTCGGGGAGAAACAGGTAACCTACGATAATGAGCACGGTGATCAGTGCTCCAAATCCACTAAGGAAAAAACTGCGATAGAGAATGCCGCTGGTCACATAGCCAAACATGGCAAACAGCGAAATAAGAAGGGAGGTTTGAATCCCCGTTTGGGGTTGGGCAAAAAACACGATCAGGGAAGTATATATTACCCAGGTCAGCCAGAAAAACCCTACAGCCGGCCCAAACCAGACACTGCGCACGCGATCGCTCAGGCGCCAGCCGATTAGCATGGAAACGATGATTCCTGGCACAGTCAGCACCAGCCAGACGGTCCTTGCCTGGGGCGATTCAAGCCCCAGAAAATGGGTGCTGCCAAAGCCAAGAACCCACACTATGCCCCACAGGAGAAGGAAATGGGGCATTCCGCCACGGACGACGGCACGACGCATCTGACGAACGGTCTGCTCGACAATTTTCAGGGCTTCTTGGGCTTCTTCCGGTAAGATAGGATATTCGGTCATAGAACGCCTCCAAATCAAAATGAACTAAGCCTCCGGTTGGGTTTGGGTCTCGGTGAGAACCAGAAAGACATCCTCCAGGTTAGCCGACTGGACTTTCAAACTGCGATAGGGAATGCCATGGCTTCGCAGGGCGGCAAGCACTCTCTCTGTGTCCTCGACGGCGCGCAGATAGAGCGTGAGGGTGCCATTGTCCTGAGTCCAGCGACTGATCTCGGGCAAAGCCTGGATGGTTTCGGGTGAAATAGTCTTATGGTCACCGACTTCTACTTCCAGGCGGAAACCCATCCCAAGGTGCTCAATCAGTTCTTCAGGGATACCCTGAGCCACAATTTGGCCTCGGTTTAGCATGATTACCCGGTCACACAAGGCCTGGGCCTCTTCCAGGTAATGGGTGGTCAGCACAATCGTTTTTCCCTGGCGGCGTAACTCTCGCAAAAACCCCCAGATTGAGCGGCGAATATGGGCATCCAACCCTGTGGTAATCTCATCCAGGAAGATGACCTCCGGGTCGTTGAGCAGAGCCAACGCGGCAAAAACGCGCTGCTTTTGCCCACCGGAGAGTTTGCCAAAGAAGCGGTTGGCCTGTTCCCGCAGGTCTAGCATCTCAAGTAAATGCTCTGCGGGCAACGTCCGTTCGTAAAAAGCCGCAAAGAGGGCAAAAATCTCTCGTACCTTGAGCCGAGAAGGCAGGTTTGCCTCCTGTAACTGGATCCCCACTCGCTGCAGAAGGGAATTTTGTTCTGTCAGCGGGTTGTGTCCGAGCAGACGAATCTGACCTTGGTCGGCGGCGCGCAGCCCCTCCACAATTTCCAGCGTAGTGGTCTTGCCCGCCCCGTTGGGCCCTAACAAACCAAAGATTTCCCCTTTGCGCACCTCGAAGGAGACCCCGTCCACGGCGCGCACGGTGCCGTAAGTCTTGTGCAAATCGTGAACACAGAGGACTGCCTCTTTGCAAGCCGGCGGAGCAGTGGCGGGCAAATCCTTCCGGCGCCGTCGCGATTCTTCATCCCATAGAAACGCCCGCAGGGTCACCAGGGACGACACCAGCGCCACCATCAGCAGGTATGCCCAGCTCTGAGCGACTGTCACCTCCGCGAACCATACACGCCCAAGGAATGGTGTCCCAGAGAAGGAGTGGAGAGAGTGGGCAAAGGCTTCGGACAGAGAAATAGGGCCGGAGACCCAGGAATCGGTGAGCAGGTCGGTAGCGTGGGTCAGAGAACTGAGATCAGAGAGAAACTTGAGGAAGGGGGGAAGTGTCTCGCGCGGACCAAACGCGCCGGAAAGGAACATCATCGGGAAGAAAAGCAGACTACCCAGCGCCTGAGCCAGACGAGCGGTGGGGGTTAAGCCGGCCAGGGCAAACCCCAGGGCAAAGAAAGCCGTATAAGCCACCAGAATGTTCGCCAGAATGAGCCATGCTTGGCCATCGTAGCGCAATCCAAAAAGGATCTCATCCACCATCAGCAATACAGATAAAGAGACCGTTAGCATGAGCAGGCCGCTGATGTACTCCGCCAGGAAGAGGTGTACGGGGCGAATAGGGTGGACGCGGTAATACTTGAGGATTCCCGTTTCTCGCATCATGGCGAGGCTAGGATACAACCCCATCAGCCCCTGGTTGGCCATTACCCAGGCCACCGTCGCCGGCAACATCAGGTCAAGAATGCGCATTTCCAGGCCGGCAGCAGTGATAAAGGCCACTTCTCTCCCAAAAGAATAACCACTGACCGTGAGGAGCAGGGCAGGGAAGATAAGGGTGAAGAAGGTCGCCGCCGGTTCTCGAACATATAACTTAATGCTGGCCAAGAGAAGGTGAAGAAAACGATTTCGCGAGAAAATCATTGCGCACCTCTTAGAAAATATTTTCAGCAAAGAGTACTTTGTAACACAAAGTATACTACTAAAAAAAGTACTTGTCAAGAATAAAATCTCTGGGGATAGGGCTTTTTTGGCCTCTTTTTGTTGGTGAGTATAGCCGGGCAAAGCGAAGTTGAGCAACGATGCAAGGATTCAACACAAAGGACTCAAGGGAAACGCAAAGGAGCACCAAAAATCAAAAAAAGCCTTGGTGAACCTTTGAGGTACTCCGCGCCCTTGGTGTTTGAGCAATCACCAAAACGCCCGGCATTGACCCTCCTCATGGGTCATGGTAAACTTCAACTACTCCGATGGGGAGTAGCCGCCTGTTTTTTCGGGACGGGCAGTCGTCAATACGGAAAGAAATTTCCCGGCTGTCCGATAGAAGGCGCAAGACCATCGCTCGTTTGGCGTTGGTCTTTTTTGTGGTTTAGATGCCTATTGAAATGGTGATTTCGCATCTTTCTCGTGTCTTACTAACCGTTCTTATCCTCTGCATTGGCCTGGGCAGCCCCTTTTCGTTTCAGGGCGCCGGCATGATAGCAGAGGGAACGGACTTTGATTCGGATCAGACAGAATTTGAAGAAGATGCGTTTTTTGCGGGGGAAAATTCTGCATTCACAAGTGAGACAAGATTGGGCATCGAAACAGGGCGCCTGAACGTTGATCCTGCCTCTCTGACCCCTGCTTTTCAACCTCCCAGATACTCCAACAACTAAATAGCGCCCGCTCGACAACGAGTGTATTACGCTGCGCCTGAATTCTCCGGCTTAACTGTCCGGTTGTTTTACGTTTATTCATTATTAAAGGAGTGTGTGTATGAATTGTCCAACCTGTAATGTCACCTTGCTCATTACCAATCGCGAAGGAATCGAAATTGATTACTGCCCGCAATGCCGCGGCGTCTGGCTCGACCGCGGCGAATTGGACAAGATTATCGAGCGTTCCGCCGCTTACGAGAAGCAATGGTTTCGGGACGACGACGATGATGACGACCGTTACCAAGCCCACTATGGGTACAAGAAGCGCAAAAAATCCTTTCTTAGCGACCTGCTCGATATTGGGTAGAGAGAAGGACAATGATTGCCGAAATCGAAGCCTACGTTTTATCCGCCGCGCAGACTGTCTATGATGCCTGGGGCTGGTTGGGCGTGGCAGCCTTGCTGGCCTTCGAAAACGCCACAGGCATCACCCCCAGCGAGATCATTCTCGGACTGGCGGGCTGGATGCTGATCTTTGAGCATCAACTACCGCCCTCGATGATCTTCCTCGGCGGCCTATACGCCGCGCTGGGGAGCGTCACCGGCTCATCCATCACCTATTGGGCGGCGCGCCTGGGCGGGCGTCCGCTGGTGGATAAACTAACCCGCTGGTTCCGCATTGACACGGCGCACATCGGGCGCGCCGAGGCGCAGTTCCACCGCTGGGGCGCAGGAATCGTGCTGGTTGGGCGTCTCATGCCCGGAATCCGCACCATCATCAACATCCCTGCAGGCCTGGCGCGCATGCCCTTTGCTATCTTTTTTGTTACCACCTTTATCGGCGCGTATGTGTGGTGCACCCTGCTCCTCGGGGCGGGCTACCTTCTTGGCCACGAGTGGGCGCTCATCAGCACCTATCTCAAAAAGTTTTTCCCCTATTTGTTGGTCGGCGGGAGCGCGGTCCTTGCGGCTTACTTTTGGTTCACCCGTCGGGCGATGAAATTCGCACCTGTTCCAATTCACGCGGAGGAAGAATAGGATTTCCTCCGCGCCTGTGAAAGGAGATTGCCGTGTCTGACTCACCCAAACCTGGTATCCGTTTCCCGGCCATTCGCCGCATCTGGAAGCCCGTCGCCGCGACCGGCGCGGGCGGGACGGCGGTTGCGGTCTGGTTCGAGGAGATCATGATGTATATCCAGGAAATCCTGGCATTACTCCTCCTGCCCATCATGGCAGGCCTGATCTACCTGCTGGATATTTTCATGTTTAAATCGCGCACGCCCAAACGCGAAGACATCTCCAATTCAAAAGAAAGGAACAAAGTAAATGCAAAATAACCTGTGGCACATGCTTGCCATTTCACATACCTTTGAAAAACTCGAAAGTCAAGACAAGGGACTCAGCCGAGCAGAGGCCGCCGCGCGGCTGGCAAAATACGGTCCCAACGAATTGCAGGCCGCGCGCCGCGTCTCTCCCTGGGAGATTCTGCTGGAGCAGTTCAAGAACGTCCTCATCCTGATCCTGCTCGCCGCGACGGCTATTTCCCTCTTCCTCGGTCACGGCCTTGAATCAATCGTGATTGCGGTTATTGTCCTGTTTGCCGTGTTACTCGGCTTCATCCAGGAATACCGCGCCGAACGCGCCATCGAAGCGCTCAAGCAGATGGCCGCGCCCACTGCCACCGTCCTGCGCGATGGGGAGGAAGTGGAGATTCCCGCCAGGGACCTCGTCCCCGGCGACGTGATCCTCCTCCACACCGGCGACCGCGTCCCTGCCGACGCCCGCCTGATCGAAGCCGTCAACCTGCAAGTCGAGGAGGCCGCTCTCACCGGCGAATCGGTGCCGGTCGAGAAGCACACCCGGGAAATCCCCAACGAAGACCTGCCGATTGGCGATCGCAAGAACATGGTCTATGCCGGCACGGCGGTCACCTATGGGCGCGGCCGGGCGCTGGTCGTCGCCACCGGTATGCAGACCGAGTTCGGCAAGATCGCTCGCATGTTGCAGGATGTGGAATCCACTCGCACGCCGCTCCAGCAAAACCTGGACAAAGTCGGCAAAACCCTGGCGCGCGCCGCCTTCGTGGTGGTAGCCATTATCGTCGCCCTCGGCCTTTTGCGCGGGCAACCCTTCATCGAAATGCTCATCTTCGGCATTGCCCTGGCAGTGGCCGTTGTTCCTGAAGCCCTGCCGGCGGTGGTCACCATCTCGCTGGCCATCGGCGTACAGAAGATGGTCAAACGCAACGCGCTCATCCGCCGCCTGCCCGCCGTTGAGACGCTCGGCAGCACGTCCGTGATCTGCTCGGATAAAACCGGCACGCTCACCAAAGACGAGATGACCGTCCGCCGCATCTTCACGGCGGGACAGTTGTTCAACGTTTCGGGCGCGGGATATGCCCCCGAGGGCGGCTTCTCGACGAATGGCAGATCGCCCGTCGAACCATCCCCTGCCTTACGCCAAGTGCTCATCGCGGCCACGCTCGCCTCGGATACGAAAATGGTTCAACTTCCAGGCGGCGGCTGGGACATCAAGGGCGACCCAACGGAGGGAGCACTGGTCGTGGCCGCGGCCAAGGCCGGGGTCCAGAAAGAGGCGGTCGATTCCGCCTATCCGCGCGTCCACGAAATCCCGTTCTCGTCCGAAGCCAAGCGCATGACCACCGTCCATCAGACCGACGGCAAACTGACCTCTTATGCCAAAGGCGCGCCGGAAGTGATTCTGGACGGCTGCGATTTTGTCCTGATGGATAACGGCCCTCAGCCGCTCGATCAGGCGGGACGCGCGCTCATTCTCGAACGCGCCCAAGAAATGGCCAGCGAGGCTCTGCGCGTGTTGGGCATCGCCTACAAACCGAACGCAACCCTGGATTCGGCCGAGCGGGGCATGACCTTCCTCGGGCTGGTCGGGATGATTGACCCGCCGCGCCCCGAAGCCAAAGCGGCCATCGAGGTATGCGCGGAGGCGGGCATCCGCCCGGTGATGATCACCGGCGATCACCCCGTCACGGCGCAGGCGGTGGCGCGCGAACTGGGGCTTCTGCGCAACGGCAACCGCGTGGTGACCGGCGCCGAACTGGAAGACATGAGCGACGAGCAACTTCAGCGCGCTGTGGAGGAGATCAGCGTGTACGCGCGCGTTTCGCCCGCCCACAAACTGCGCGTGGTGACCGCCTGGCAATCGCGCGGACATATCGCCGCCATGACCGGCGACGGCGTGAACGACGCGCCCGCGTTGAAGAAGGCCGATATCGGCATTGCGATGGGTATCACCGGCACCGACGTCACGAAAGAGGCGGCCGCGATGACCCTGACCGACGACAACTTCGCCTCCATCGTCGCGGCAGTGGAGGAAGGGCGCGGCGTCTTTGGCAATATCAAGAAATACCTGATGTACCTGCTCTCGTCGAATATTGGCGAGATCGTTCTCATGGCAGGCTCGGCGTTGCTTGGACTCCCGCTGCCGCTCACTGCCGTTCAAATCCTGTACGTCAACCTGGCCACCGACGGCCTGCCTGCCCTGGCGCTCTCGGTGGATCCGCCCGAAAAAGACCTGATGAAGCGCAAACCGCGCGACCCGCGCACGGGCATCTTCACCCGCCCGGTGGTCACGCTGATGGTATTGGGCGGACTGTGGTCGGCCATCATCAACCTGGGGTTGTTCACCTGGGCGCTCAACGCGGGCAAAAGTCTCGAAGAAGCCATGACGATGACCTTCGTCTCGCTGGTGCTGATTCAGTTCTTCAAAGCCTACAACTTCCGCTCCGACAGGCACTCGATCTTTAACCAACCGTTCTCGAACAAGTGGCTCAATTTGGCCATCCTGTGGGAATTGGCGCTCCTGTTCGTGATCATCTACGTGCCGTTCCTCCACGACGCTTTTGGAACGTATTATCTGCCGCTCGTGGACTGGTTGATCGTTGGCGCGCTGGCCGTGACGATTGTCCCTGTGTTGGAGATCGCCAAGTGGATGGTACGAAAGGGTTGGCTGGGAACTATAACCGGATGACGAGAATGGATTTTGGATAATCATCGCAATCGCCTACCCTTAACCCTCCCGCAGGTTAGAACGGGGCGGCAAGCAATGCCGGGAATCCGTGGAGATATGTTCTGGCCCGGGCATTGCGCCAAAACCTGCGGGAGGGTAGGCAGTTACTAACCATCGCCAAGATAAAAAAGCAGACCTGCCCGGCGGCGTACCGGTCAGGTCTGTGATTTACTGAACAGGGAAAGTTTACTTCAACGACTGACGCAGGCCTTCGAGTTGGGCGGCGACGGAGCCATCCAGCACCTTATCGCCGACCTTGATAATCAGGCCGCCCAGAATGGAGGGGTCAACGCGGAAGGTCACAGTCGCCTGCTTGCCCATCTTGGCCAGGACATCTTTCTTGACCGCCTCCTGCTCTTCGGCGGTCAGCGGCAGGGCCGAGGTGACCTCGGCCGAGGCGCCGGCAATCTCCGCGCCTTCGAGGATGACCACCTTGCCCGACTTGACGCCGGAGAAGAATTCGTTCAGCAGGGCGTGCTGACGCTTCTCGTCGAGCGCCTCGCCGACCAGTTTCTGCGCCGCGGCAATGGCCAGCGCAGCCACCTGTCCGCGCAGATCGCCCAGCATGCGGTTGCGCTCGCCCTCGGCTTCGGCCAGGGCCGATTCGCGGGCTTTGGCGATCTCGGCTTCGGCGGCGGCACGCACGTCTTTGGCGGCCTGTTCGGCGCGTTCGGTCGCCTCGCGGACGATCTGTCCGGCCTTGGCCTGGGCCTCAGCGATGATTTTGGCGGCTTCCTTTTCGGCGTTGGCGCGCGCTTCGGCAGCGATACGGGCGTCTTCCTGCGACTGAGCAATCTTCTGGCGGCGATTTTCCAAACTGCGGACAATCGGCTTATAGGCCCAGGCATAGAGCAGGATGACCATAACGGTAAAGTTGAATACCTGGAAAAGGAAGAACCCCAGATTGAGACCGAGTTTATCCATCAGGACTCCTTCCCGGCATTAGCCGACGAAGATGATAATCAGGGCGACGGCCAGGGCGTAAATGGCGACCGCTTCGGCAAAGGCCATGCCCAGAATCATGTTCGTCTGGATGATCGGAGCCGCGTCGGGGTTGCGACCCATGGCCTGCACACCGCCCGAGGCAGCGATGCCTACGCCCGCGCCGGCGCCGATGGCGCCCAGCATGGCAATGCCCGCACCCAAAAGTTTCAAACCGTCAACGAAGAATTGATTGAATTCCATGTTTCTCTCCTTGATGTAGGATGTTCTTTTCTCTAGTGATGCTCTTCATGGCCGTGCGCCACGGTCGCCCCGCTGAGGAAGATCGTCGCCAGCAGGAAGAACACGTAGGCCTGGATGATGCCGAAGAAGACTTCAAACAGATACAACCCGGCCGGGACGGCCACCGCCGTCAACGCGCCGATGATGGACAAAAGCAAGGCTCCCGCAAAGATGTTGCCGAAGAGACGGAAGCCAAACGAGAGGATTTTGGCGAACTCGAGGATGATTTCGAGCAAACCGACGCCAAAATTGATGGCGCCGAACGGCCCGCCGCTGATGAGTTGCTTGACCTGGAAGAACTTCTCAAAGTACTTTGGCCCCTGCGCCCACACGCCGTAGACCTGGGTCAGCAAGACGGTAATGACCGCCAGGGCAAAGGGGAAGTTAATGTCGGTGGCGGTGCCGCGCAGGAACGGGACCACTTCGCAGGCGGTGCAGGGCGCGCCCTCGGCGGCATGTTCATCGGCCGGAGCGGCAGCGTGTTCTTCGGTCGCCGCGGCGGCTTCTTCGGTGTGCGCCTCCGCTTCCACCGGCTGACCCTTGTCAATCGTCCAGAGGGTAAAGTCGCCGATGTGGAGGAGGGCGACAGGCGCGTACCCTGTCCCCTCGTGAACCTGCTTCAAGCGCCCAATGCTTTCAAAGCCTGGCACCATCTTTATCATGTTGGCAGTGAAGATAAGCAGGAAAATCGTGGCCACAACCGGCATGATGCGCTTGGCCCACTTGCCGGCCGAGCCTTCGACGGTGTTCCAGAGGAACTCAACAATCGCTTCGAAGGCGTTCAGCAAACCCTTGGGGGCGCCATCATTTTTGCGATAGAACCGGTAAGCAGAAATCGCCAGAATGATGAGCACAAGGTCTGCCAGGAGCGTGGCGGCAATGGTGTTGGTGATCGGGAAGCCCGCAATCGTCAGGCCGGTCTCTTCCGGCGGCAGGACAACCACCGGGCTGATCGGCTTCAGAATCGAAGGTCCGATAAACGCCGCGTAAATTCCCAGGGCAAATAACCCCAGGATGAGCGTTGTCTTGATGTGAAAACGTTTCTTGGGTTTTGCTTCGCTGCTCACCCGTCAATCCTCCTTTTCGTCAGATTGGTTTTTGCCAGAGGTCGGCGGGATGGGCGGCAGGTTTTTGACCGCCCGAATCGCCAGTTTGAAGGTCAGGAAGAGGGAAAGCGGCCCGATCGCCACCACCAGCGCAATCAAAATGGCGTGACCGGTGCCGAGGAGTTTATCCAGCCACTGACCGCCGAAGACCGCGCCCAGAATCAGCACCAGGCTGAGGCCGGCAATCTGCGCCGCCAGGCTGCCCATCTGATTGAGGACGGCCGGGACGGAGTATTTGGGGGGTTCTTCGGGCTGTTTCATAGCGGCGGAATTATAACATGCCTGCCTGACAATCAAAAGAGATTGAGCGCAGCCAGGCTGGCAGAATCAAACCAGGGTGCAAACAGAACACCAATGACCAAAATGGCGATCGAAAGCGTCGTCAGCGCCAGGGCATACGGCCGCGTTAGCGGAATCGGATATTGCTCCTCGTTCTCGCCTTCCATGCGATACAGATAGACCACTTTCAGCACAGTAAGGTAGTAGTACAAACCGATAATGGAATTGACCACCCCGACCACCGCCAGCCAGACCCAGCCGGTTTCAACCGCGGCAGTAAAGACCAACACCTTGGCAATAAAGCCGCCAAAAGGAGGCATGCCCGCCAGTGAAAGGAAGGCAACCAGCATGGCAAAGGCCAATCCCGGCGAGCGGCGGCTAAGGCCCGCATAAGAGGCAATCTCATCCGAGCCGGCCGCGCGTCCAAAAGCGGCCGCAATGCCAAAGGCCGCCAGGTTGGTCAACAAATAAGCAATCAGGTAGAAGATGACGCTGGCAACGCCCAACTTAGAAGCCGCGACCACGCCAATCAAAATATAGCCAGCATGGGCAATGGAAGAATAGGCCAACAGTCGTTTGATATTTTTCTGCGCCAGCGCCAGCAGGTTGCCGACCGTCATCGTAACCGTCGCCAGAACGGCCAGAACCGCCGCCCACTGTTCCACAAATTGCGGGAAAGCCGTCAGGAACAAACGCAGCAACACAGCAAAGCCGGCGGCCTTAGAAGCCGTAGAAAGGAAACCGGCAACAGGAGTAGGAGATCCCTCATAGGTGTCTGGGGCCCAAAAGTGGAAGGGGACAGCCGAGATTTTAAAGCCAAGTCCAACCACGATGAGAAAAACCAGCCCCAGCGCCAGGGGCAAACTGCCGACAAAAGATGTCAGGCTGGTTGTGCCGGTAAAGCCATACAACAGGCTGAAGCCGTACAGAAGCACGGCAGAGGTCATGGCCCCAAAGAGCAGGTATTTGAATCCCGCTTCGGCAGAGCGATCGTCATCGAGCAAGAATCCGGCCAAAACGTAGAGCGGAATCGAGGTAGTCTCAATTGCCAGGTAGAGCATCACCAGGTCGGCGGCAGAGGCCATCAGGCTCATCCCCAGGGTAGCAGTCAGCAAAAGGGCGTAGGCCTGACCGCGCCGGCTCAGTTTCTCGATATCCATCATAAACAAAGCGGTTGCAATGGCTCCCAGCAGGAAAATCTGTTTGAAAGCAAAGCCCAGCCAGTCAAAGCGCAGCATCCCGCCAAAGACGGATTGCGGTTCGCCGGGACGTCCTATCAACAGGGTGACAATGGAAATGAGCGCCGTCCCGCCAGCCGTCAGCCAGCCCAGTGCGCGGCGTTTTTCCCCTTTCCAGACCACATCAAAGAGCAATACCAGTACGCCAAGCACCAGCAGAAGAATTTCCGGCAAGATAGCCAGGATCATGGTGGAATTGTAAGCGGTCACTTATGCACCTCCCAGCAGGCGCAGGATGTTGTCCACGCCGCTTTGCACCATCGGCACCATCAGCGAGGGTATCATCCCCAAACCAACCATCAGCAAGCAGAGCAGGACAATGGCGATCTTATCCAGCACATTTACATCGTGAATATGACCTTCCAGGTGTTCTGGCATGGGGCGGAAGAAAACGTCGCGGATATTGCGCATGATGTAGGCTGCTGTAATGACAATCGAAATGCTTGCCACAATCGCCACCCAGGGCTGAACATGCCAGACGCCCATGAAAATCGGGAACTCGGCTACAAAACCCGAGAAGCCGGGCATGCCCATCGAGACCAGGCCGCCTATGATAAAGCCGATGGCCGCAAACGGCATAACCTTTGCCATGCCGCCCAGTTCTGGGATCTCGCGCGTGTGCGCCCGGTCATAAATCATGCCGACAACGGCAAAGAAGAGCGCCGTCATGACGCCGTGCGAAAACATCTGGACGCCCGAACCAAGCAGCCCCTGCGAGTTAAGGGTAGAGAAACCCAGCATGACCAGGCCCATGTGGGAAACAGACGAGAAACCGACCATATACTTGAAATCGGTCTGCACAAAGGCGATAAAAGCGCCATAGACTACGGCGATAGCCGCAAAGGCCATAATCAGCCACGACCAGTATTTTGCGCCTTCCGGCAAAAGCATGATGCCGACGCGCAGGGCAGCGAAGGCGCCCAGTTTCATCAGCACGCCCGCATGGAACATCGAGACGGCGGTCGGAGCAGCCACGTGGCCATCCGGCGACCAGTTGTGGAAGGGCCAAATGCCGCCCAGAACTGCAAAGCCCAAGAAAACCGGCAAAAACCAGATGCGCTGAAACTCTGGCGTGAAGCCTGCGCGCTCCAGTTGCAGCATGTCAAAGGTGTGCATGCCGCTGGTCCAGTACATTGCCAGGGCACCGACCAGAGAAACCACCGAACCCACAAACAGGTAAAGGGTCAGTTTCATGGCCGCGTATTCGCGCGTCTTCACCCAGCCCCAAATAGCAATTAACAAGTACATCGGGAAGACGGCGATCTCATAGAAGAAAAACAGTTGGAACAGATCGAGCGAAACAAAGACGCCGAACACACCGCCCGCCAGGATGAACAGGAAGGCGAAGAATTCGCGCGGCCGGTCCTCGATGCCCCAGGAAATCAACACGCCGGTGAACATCACCACGCCGGTCAGCAAGACAAGCGGCGTGCTCATCCCGTCCACGCCGACGTGGTAGCCAATGCCCAACGCCGGCAGCCAGTCCACATACTCCTGAAACTGGTAACCGGTCAGGTTGTTAATCAGGTATTGGACATACACCCAGCCAGAAAGAAAGAGAGCAAAGGTTGCAGCCGCCAAAGCGGTCACGCGGACTTCTGTCTTGCGTTCGGCGGGGAACAGCAAGATGAGCATACCCGCAACCAGCGGGGTGAAAACGATAATGCTCAAAATCGGAAATGTCATGCGGCACCTCGATTAGAACAAAGCCACCACGGCTCTGTTAATCACATCCAGAATCCAGGCCGGCCAAACGCCAATCACCAGGATGAGCGCCATGAGCGGGGCCATGACGATGATCTCGCGTGTGTTGATTTCGGTTAATTTATGCTCGCCGTGCGCCCAGTGTTCATTGAGCGGGCCATGCAAAACTTGCTTGATGCCTTTCAGGATGTAAGCGCCGGTAAAGAGCAGCCCCAGCATGCTGATCGCAGTATAGGTCGTCAAAATTGGCCAGGCACCCCGCACCACCAAAAACTCAGAGACAAAACCGTTCAGGCCGGGCAGGCCAAGCGAGGCCATGCTGGTAAAGATGAGAATGCCGCCATAGACCGGCACCAGCGGGAAGAGACCGCCAAAGTCGTTCAGATTGCGGGTATGGGTACGTTCGTAGATAACACCCACCAGGAAGAACATGCCCGCCGCCGAAAGGCCGTGATTGAACATTTGCAGGATAGCGCCGTTCAGGGCAATGTGCGCGTCGGTCGTTCCAGACGCCGCGGCTGCCGCGGCAATCCCAAGCACAACAAAGCCCATGTGGTTGACCGACGAATAGGCTACCAGGCGTTTGAAGTCTGTTTGCCCGTAGGAGCCAAAAGCGCCAAAGACAATCGCGGCTGTCGCCAAAAAGGCTAAGGCGCCGGCAAAATATTTCGCCTGCTCGGGGTAAAGCGGCAGAACCAGCCGCAGGAATCCGTAAGCGCCAAGTTTCAGCAGCACGCCCGCCAGAATCATCGAGCCGGCGGTTGGGGCTTCGGTGTGGGCATCGGGCAGCCAGGTGTGGAACGGCCACAAAGGCACCTTGACGGCAAAAGCAATCACAAACGCCCAAAAGGCAATGGTCTTGATGGTGGAAATAGTCAGCCAGGGCGGGATGTTGGTCAGCGCCTGGGCCGAGGGCCACAGGTCAAACAGACGCGTCAGGTCATAGGTCCCGAAGGCGACGCCAAGCATCTGGGTGGCCAGCAAGAGGCCGAGCGAACCGCCCATGGTGTAAATCATAAACTTGAGCGAGGCGTAATTGCGATTGGCCGAACCCCACTGGTTAATCAAGAAATACATCGGCACCAGGCCAATTTCCCAGAAGACGAAAAAGATAAGCAGGTCAAGCGCCAGGAAGACGCCCAGCATACCCGTTTCCAGGAACAGGAAGAGCATCATGTAGGCCTTGACCTTTTCGCTAATCGTAAAGGAAGCCAAAATGGCCAGCGGAGTCAGCAGGGTGGTTAACAAGACCATCGTCAGGGAAAGGCCGTCCACGCCCAGGTGCAGCGACGAACCGATAGCCTTGTACCAGATATACTGCTCTTCAAACTGGAAGCCGGTCTTGTTGGGGTCGAAGCGGAACCACAGGACAAGAGAAAGCACAAACGGCACAAGGCTGGAGATCAAGGCTGTCCAGCGAATGAGTTTCAGTTCGTCTTTGGGCAGGAAAAAGATGATCAACGCCGCGGCAACCGGCGAGAAGAGGATAAGAGAAAGCAGGTTGGTATTCAGAAAGTCCATTGTGCCTCCCGCCTACGCCATGACCAGGAAGTAATAAAGCACTGCGCCGACTACAATCAGCACAACAAAAGAAGCCAGCATGTACTGCTGAATACGGCCTGTCTGGACGGGACGCAGATTGAAGCCCATCCACTTGACCGTGTTTGCCGTCCCGTCGCCGATGGTTTCGTTGATCACCCGCAGGTCAATGTAGTTGCGGATGGCCGCACCGATGACGCCGGTGATGTGAGCAATGAAGTGCAAAATGCCGTCCAGCACGCCTTTGTCCATCCACTTATAGACCAGGGTTTCAGCAATCCAGTAAGCCGGTTTGACGAAGAGGAAGTCGTAGGCTTCGTCGAAGTACCACTTGTTCTTGAGAACCGGCAGTTGCAGTTTGTCTTCAGCGGGCGATTTGACGTTGCGATAGACCAGCCAGCCGAGGAGCAGCCCGCCCAGGGCCACGCCCAGCGAGGTCAGCAGCGGGACAGGGCTGAACGGCACCGCTTCGGGATGTTCGGCCAGGGTGCTGCCGACGAATTCGTGGAACCAGTTCGGGACGAGTCCGCCCAGGAGGGGGAAATGCTCAGGGATGCCGACCCAGCCATAGGTCACGGCAAAGACCGAGAGAACGATCAGCGGGACGGTCATCGTCCAGGGCGTTTCCTGGGCGTGTTTGGCCTCTTCGGTGCGCGGTTCGCCCAGGAAGGTCAGGGTGATCTGACGCATGGTGTAGAAGGCGGTCAGGAAGGCGGCCACCGCCAGGGTGATGAAGACCGCCAAGTGGCCGTGAGCGAAGGCATCGGCCAGAATCTCGTCCTTCGACCAGAAGCCGGCGGTCACCACCGGGAAGCCGGCGAGGGCGAAGCCGCCGATGAGGAAGGTCCAGAAGGTGATGGGCATTTTCTTGCGCAGGCCACCCATGTTGAACATGTCCTGCGGGTCCACGTGATGGTTGCCGGTGTGCAGGACGCCGTGCTCCATGCCGTGGATGACCGAGCCGGAGCCGAGGAAGAGGAGCGCCTTGAAGAAGGCGTGGGTGATGAGATGGAACGCGGCGGCAACGTAGGCGCCGATGCCGAGGGCGGCGATCATGTAGCCGAGTTGCGAAATGGTCGAGTAGGCCAGGACGCGCTTGATGTCATTCTGGGCAACGGCAATCGTGGCGGCGAAGAGGGCGGTGAATGCGCCGATGAAGGCCACGATGGACATCGTCGCCGGGTCGAGGCTGAGGAGCGGGAACATACGGATGACAGCATAGACGCCCGCCGAGACCATCGTGGCGGCATGGATCATCGCGCTGACCGGCGTCGGGCCTTCCATCGCGTCCGGCAGCCAGACGTGCAGCGGCCACTGCGCCGACTTGCCGACTGTGCCGATGAAGAGCAGCAGGCCGATCAGCCCGGCCGCCGAAAGCCCCAGCACAGGCGTGGCAGTTGTCCCCAGAGCATGCATCAGTTCTTCGTTGGTGAAAATCTCACGGAAGGAAAGCGTACCGGTAACCGAATAGAGAAAAACAATGCCCAAAAGCATGAACACATCGCCAACGCGGGTAGTCATGAAGGCTTTGATGGCCGCGTTGCGGGCGGAGGGCTTGCCGTACCAGAAGCCAATGAGTAAGTAGGAGCAAAGCCCCATGATTTCCCAGCCGACAAAGAGCGTCAGCAGATTATCAGACACCACCAGCGTGTACATGCCGAAGGCAAACAGCCCCAAAAAGGCAAAGAAACGGCTGTACATCGGCTCAACCGAGGGGATGGTGTGTTTGTGTCCGTGCGCGTCGGTGACTGTCGCGCCGTGCGGCGGCAGGCCGGGGCGGTCATGATCGCCTTTGGGCTGGCCAAAGTTGTGGTAACCAACGCTGTAGAGGAAGATCATGAAGATCGTCCAGGCGACGAAGAAGAGGGTCGCCGCGCCAAGCGGGTCAATCAACA
Source organism: Chloroflexota bacterium (assembly GCA_019873735.1). Classification (GTDB taxonomy): domain Bacteria; phylum Chloroflexota; class Anaerolineae; order Anaerolineales; family Villigracilaceae; genus DSXF01. The sequence goes on from JAIOAQ010000032.1 coordinate 21,109, forward strand.
CGCCAATTTTGAACCAGGTCTCGCCTGTCGGCAGCCAGTTGACCGAAGCGTGAAAGGGATGCTCTCCAAGGTGTTCCACGCTTAACGCACGCACGAAGACCACCATACTTGCCAGCCAGGAAAGCCCTGCTGCACCCACCCCAAGTGTATGGCTGAGCGCCTTGTTCTTATTGGCAAACAAGACAATTAGGAAAAACGCCAGGACTGGCGGCAGGGGAATTAACCAAATCAAGGTCTCAGTTGCCATGTGTCCCTACCACTTCATCAAATCAATTTCTTCGGCCAGCACCGTTTTGCGCCGCCGGTAAATCGAGATAATCAACGCCAGGCCAACGGCTACTTCTGCCGCCGCCACTGCAAACACAACAATGGCGAACACCTGTCCGCCCATCTGGGCCGGGTTGCCATAGCGCCAGAAGGAAGCCAGGTTAATATTGACGGCGTTGAGCATCAACTCAATGCCAAGCAAAATCGCCACCGCGTTTCTGCGCGCCAGCACGCCGAATAGCCCAATGCTGAACAATAAAGCCGATAGAACCAGATACCAGGACAACGGGATCATTTATCGCTCTCCTGCTTTTTATTGAGGGCCACATAGACCGCCCCGATCAAGGCCGCCAGCAAAAGGACAGAGGCCACTTCAAAGGGAAGCACGTACGCGTCTGGCGAGACGAGGGCCTGCCCCAACGCCCCAAGCGTATCCTGCCCCTCCAGGCTGGCTGCCAGTCGCTCCGAGACGGGGGCATTGTACAACAGAGCCAGCAGACCACCGAATACAGCCAGGCTGATAAGCGCCGCCAGCGGCCAACCTTTATTCAGTTGAGGGCCGCCATCGCGCATCTCGCGGCGGGTCAGCATGATGGCAAAGATGAAGAGGATGGCAATCGCGCCCACATAGACCACCACCTGCACCACCGCCAGAAAGTTGGCCTGCAGCAGGGCATAAAGCACCGTTACGCCAAGCAGAGTGACAATCAGCCACAGAGCAGCATGGACCATGTTACGGGTAGTTACAACCCGCAGGGCAGAGAAGATGATGAGCAGGGCTGTCAACCCAAAGATGATTTGAGAAGCATCCATAAATTGTCTCCTCGGCGTTAATGGCCGGCAGTTTCGGCAACTGCAGAAAGGACCGCCTCTTCCTGGCGGCGCTGACGGCGCGCGCTTGCACGCAAGATCTCCAATGCCGCCAGCAAGAGTACAACGTTAGAAAGGAACAGCCCAAGTGCATAGACCCAGGGTTGAGTCCCGCCAAGCAACCGGTGCATTACGGCCGTCACAACCAGCAAGGCAAACGCCAGCGGTGTCAGGAATTTCCAATTCAAGGCCAGCATGTGATCAATGCGGATGCGCGGCACGGTGTACTTAATCCACATGATGACCCAGTAGCCCAACAAAGCCTTGACCATTAAGATCAAGACGGCCACCAGGGGATGAATTTGCTCTAATCCAAAGAAACGGTAGCCGCCAAAGAACAAAACGGCCATAAAGCCGCCAAAGGTAAAGGCGTGTAACAGTTCGCCTGCATAGAACAGGCCAAATTTCATGCCGGAGTACTCGATATGGAAACCGGCAACAATTTCCGATTCGGCTTCGTTCAAGTCAAAAGGAGCGCGTCCCAACTCGGCAATGGCGCTGATGAGAAAGATGACAAATCCCAAGGGCGTCAAAACAACGTACCAGATGTCTTGCCGTTCCACAATTGTTTTCAGACTCATGGAACCGGTCAGGATGGTAGGAATCAGCAGGACAACCACCATGGGAATTTCAAAGGAAATCATCTGGGCTACAGTGCGGAAGGCGCCCAAGAGCGCATACTTGTTGTTGGACGACCAGCCCGCCATGATAACGGCAAGCGTGCCCAATGCGCCGGCCGCCACAAGATACAGCACGGCAACATTCAAATCCACGCCATAGACCAGGGCCGAAAGCGGCAAGATGGCCCACAACAACAAAACCGAGGCCAGCGAGAGAACAGGCGCCAGGTTATACACCACCTTGTCAGCCCCCGCAGGCGTGATGTCTTCCTTGATAATTAACTTAATGATGTCTGCAAAAGGCTGGATCAATCCAAACGGGCCAACCCGATTGGGACCAATACGGTCCTGAAAGCGCGCCACTACCTTGCGCTCTACCCAAACCAGGAAGACATCCAACAGCATGACCAGGGCCACCAGCAGAAAGGCACCCAGCAGATAAACAAGGGCAGTGGCGTAGGGGTCTGTCATGCCCCAGCCAATAAAGACGTCTTTAAGCCATTCGGCCGCAACATTAACAGGGTCTGTCCAAAAGTTCATAGGCCTACTCCTCACACAAAGAAAAGGCTGATAAGAAAATGTCCTATCAGCCTTGCCGCATATTTGGCGACTCTACACCCACTCCAACAATCCTTTGCGCCAGACATACAAAAGTCCGGCAACGAGGATGCCAATAAATACGATTCCCTCGGTGACAACAAACAGGGGCAGTTTATCCAGCGTCACTGCCCAAGGGAATAAGAAGACGGTCTCCACATCAAAGATAAGAAAGACCAGCGCAAAAACATAGTATTGCGCCTTGAACTGAACCCAACTTTCCCCCACCGTCTCAATTCCGCACTCGTATGTGCTTTGTTTGATGGGATTAGGCTTTTTAGGTCCCAGAACCCAAGCCAGCACCAACGCTGCAACCGGGATGAAACCAGCCACAATCAAAAAGACACCAATATACAACCATTCGTTATGCATAAACACTCCGCATTGTTGGATGGAAGTGATACCCTGGCCGAGAGAACAGGGGGATTTTACCACAAAGCCGGCGGTTGAGGCCGATCCGGGCATCCATTTTTTACTGGATTTTTATCCCATCTTGCCGGGCGCTATGCGGCACGTCGCATGCGCCGCCAGAACCAACGCAGGATATCCTCAAGGAAGGGGAAACCCAGCACGGTGGCCAGCCCAGAACCGAGCATGCCGGCAATGCGCGCCGGGCCGCCAGACAAGCCAAGGAACTTAACCGCCTGGATTTCGACCACTTGCGAGGAAAGCGTTTGCCGGCTCTCTGCCCCGCCGGTTAACGGCACAAAGCGCAGACTCAAATGCACCACGCCGCGATAAGTGCCAACATCTGAAGGGTGTAAACTCCAACGAAACGTCACCGGCCGGCCCGGCAGAAGTTGGTCAGACTGGGTTTCGGAGGGTTCGATCAGCATGCCCGCCAGGTCAAGGCGGGATTCGGCGATGACGGTATGCGTCTCATACAGGTCGGGGATCTGAACCGTCTCGCCGGTGACCGTGTGGCCGGCGATTTCAGCCGTCGGCGTCATGCCACCGAGTTCGTCAACTTCCAGCGTCAGGCGCAAGACGTCGGAATCGCCTACCCGGATTTTGTGGGGGAACTCCAGGGTGAGGCGGCGAGATTCGAGCAGGGCCGGGGCAGGGCCGGCCGACGGCGGCATAGAAACCAGAGGAGGAATCGGCGCAGCCCCCGGCGCGGGAACGGTGGCCGCAGGGGCGGGGGGCGGCAAGATGACCGGGCCGGCAGCCGTTGGCGCGGCTTCCGGTGCAGGGGCCGCCTCTTGAGGCGGTTGGCTGCTGCCGGCACATGCAGATAATCCGATTGCAATCGCTAAAAGGACCAAAAAGGCCGGCAGGCGGAGAATCTGTGCAGGGCGCATACGATTTTCCTTATCGGGTCAGGAACCCGGCCTGAGAACAGGCAACCAGGCTGCGGGTCCGGGAAGGACCGCCGCCGGGGTGGGGACTTGCAACTCGCCCGGCTCGAAACGCTGGATACGACGTTCGCGAACGGATGGCAGGAATCCCCACAGGAGAAAAGCCAAAGAGATCAGCAAAATAAGCAGGGCAAGCACGAGGCGCACGCGCCGTCGAGCATTCATCTGGTCACCTCCTCGACTTCAGTGTACCAGCGCAGGCGGGTACCTACCCGGTCGCGTATCTTCCAAAAAAGCGGCTTAGACATGGCGGTGAGCATGCGGCGGATGCGTTCTATACGCGAAAGTACCGTCTGGCGTTCTGGCTGAGACAGGTTGAGGTCGTCCGAAAGCAGGAGGCTCTCAATCCGCTCCAGGTTGAGCAAAATCGTCCGGTACAGGCCCCAGTAACGCAGACAGAGGCGGGCGACGCGGTGCAGGTTGATCTTGCCATTGTCGTCGCGGCCAAGTTCATTGTTGAGCAAAAGGGCAATGATGTCAAGGGCGTCTTTGCGGTTGAGTTCAACGATTTGAAGTTTTGAGAGCAGCAAGTCGGCCAGCGGGACGGTAAGGGGATCAAGTTCCAGGCGGCCGCGCAGAGGCAGTTTGTGGCACATCTCAAAGTCGCCAACAAAAACGTCTATGTGACGGCCGGTCTCTTGATGGTAGTAAATCTGGCGGCGATTGCCGTTGAGGGTGTTGAATTGCTTGTCGGGCAGGTAGCCAAGAGAACGGAAGAATTTTTCCAGCCGCGGTTTCTCTCTGCGGGAGACGACGAAATCAATATCCGGGTATTCACGCTGGAAACACTGGTGGTCTTGCGGGCCGTGAACGCGCACTGCCAGCCCGCCGATCACGCGCATCTGGATATCGGCCTGGCGGGCGGCTTCCATCAAACGATTCATCTCAGAAAAGATTTCGTAAGGCTCGCTCATAAATCTCCTGGGGACTGTCTCTAAGGCCACGAATTTCACGAAGGAAGGCGAGTTTTCCCGGTAACTGCCTGCTCTAACCCTCCCGCAGGTTAGAATGGCGCCGGCAAAACCTGCGGGAGGACAGGCGGTTACTATTCTCAGCGTTTTTCGGGGCGTGCGTGGCCAATTGCTTTCACCAACGCGCTAGAAGCAGACTGCCCATGTTTTATTCTACCGGAATTTCGGCGTGAATTTTGTCCACGTTGATGCCCTTACGTTTTCGATAAGCGCGAAAGCCAAGGTAAATGGCGGCCGCCAAAACGTAATTGGCCAGCATGTACAGGATGGAGGTGCCGTTCTTGTATCCATTCTCGTTGATGCTGTAGCCAATGCCGTACAGGGCGTTCGGGTCAAGAATCCATTCGTAAAGCAGGAAGACCAGGAAGCCGCCAAAGATGACGCCAGCCACCGTAATCAGCGGAACGCCGAAGACGGTATATTTGGCAATCGGCGAGGCCTTATACAGGTCCGGCTTACGGAAGGGGAGCAGAATGGCAGCAATGGTCGTGCCCAGGTAGGTAACGGCAATGACCAGCGTGGAGCACAGAGTCAGCGACTTGAAGCCGCCTACGTCATAGGCAAACAGATAGGAAATGACGATGGAAGGGATAAGCATGAGCAGCAGCGCATAGATGGGCGTGCCGGTGCGGCTGTCCACTTCGGCGACTTTTTCCGGCAGGAGACGGTCGAAAGCCGCGGCAAAGATAACGCGCGTGGAGGACAGGAAGACCGTGCCGCTCCAGCCAAACCACCACAGAGCCATTAGAAAGAGGACGATGAATTGCAGCACGCGGCTGGTCGAAAGGAAAGCGGCAAACAGCGCCGGATAGGGCCAGACCGGCAGGGCGGGCGCGTCGGTGGTCAGGCCCCAGGCATAATTCCACCAGGCGGCGCCGGCCTGAACGTAGAAATCCCAGCCGATGGTCTTGCGGATGGCAGAGAGCAGGAGGATGGCCAGGAGAGTTGTCACACCCAGCGCCCAGCCCATGCCCGAAATATTCCGCTTGAAATCGGTGGCGCCGCGCACTTCGCCATAGAGAGTCGCGCCCCAGTTGGGCCACAAATTAAAAAAGACAAGGTAGGGCAGCGTCAGGAAAATCAACCCCAGCGAGCCGCCGCTGAAAGGCAAACTCGCCCCGGCGTTGCTGCCCAGCGCGGCCGTCGCGTCGTACACGCCCGGTTGAGCGCCAAAGAGGGCAACGGCATTGGTCTCCAGGGCAGAGCGGAAGGCTGCCGGGCTGCCGCCCAAAAGCAAAGCAATCACAATCAACAGGCCCAGCATGCCGCCGTAAAAACACACTTTCTGGATCCGGGCGTAGGTGCGCATGCCCAAGGCAATGTAAATACTGACCAACGCCAGCGTGATGAGCGAACTGACAAAAAGCGGCGTGCCCGAGCCGGCAAACCAGAGAGCGGCATCTTTGGCCCCGGCAATGCCCAGCAAAGGCACCAGCACAATGTGGCGCAGCATATCGCCATATAACGGCACCCACAACCACAAGATGAACCACCAGCCGGTGACGGCCAGCACAAAGCCGATGCCGCCGCCCAGAATGCGGCTCTGCCAGACGTAGTCGCCGCCCGAGCGCGGCATGACGGCAATCAACGCCGCGTAGACGATGACCTCAAAGAAGATAAATACCGCGCTGATGATTAGCGCCGGCACCAACCCGCCGCCAAAGTAGTACATCTGGCTGAAACTGTACAGGCCCAGCGTAATCAGGTTGATGGAAAACAACGCGTAGATAAACGCGTCGAAGACCGACCACGAACGCACCAGGCCGGTCGCTTTGCGGACAAACAAATTGCTCATGGCTACTCCTCCAGGCAAAATGTTAACAGGCAGAACGAGATCTGCCTGCTGTTACCCTGTCGTCAAAACGTAATTCTGGAGTTTCCCGCGCTCCAGTTTGACCAGCGCGCCCAGCAGAACACCCTGTTCGTACATGGAGCCGGGGTTGAGGCACAGCGTCTTGCCAACGCGGGAGACGCCGCGCCCTTCGTGGATGTGTCCGTGCAGGCCCAGCAAGGGCTGGGTCTGTTCGATGACCTGGCGCAAGGCCGTCGAACCCACCGGCACAAGCGACTGGCCGGCGTGTTTGGGGCGCAGGCTGGCATCCAGTTCGGGGGCCTCGTCCAGGTTGGATTTATAGGGCGGAACATGAATGTTGAAAATGGCGCGCTGCGGCGCCTTGAGTTGCGCCACCATCGCCTCATACCGGACCTTGAGTTGCTCCTCACCCTCTTCGCGGTACGTATGCCAGGGAGTAGGATTGCTCCAGCCCGAGGAAATCATCTCGTGGTGATCATCCAGCGGGATGACCTGCCCCTCGGACAGAATCACGTGGCGGGTAGCGCGAACGAGGTCGTCCACCGCGAACATGTCATCGTTGCCCGGGCAGACGTAGACGCGCAAATCGGTACCTTCCAGTTTCTTATCGGCCAGTTCCATCCAGCGCTGAAAGGTTTTGAGGACTTCGTCCAGAAAAAGGGCATGAATTTTATCCGGCGCTTGTTCCAACTCGGCAAGTTCATCCGGGGTGGTCAGATAAGGATAGTAGCCGCGGCTGCGAATGCGCTTGAGCATGTCTTCAAGTTCATCAGAAGCCCGGACTTCAAAGACTTGCTCCAACAGGGTAATCCGGTAGTTCTGCCCGCCCTGATGCACTACCGGGACAATGGCCTTGCCCGTCATGTCGCCGCCTAAAATGAGAACATCTGCTTCGTAAAATTTCCCCGCGTTTAAAAACTTGCTCCAGCAAATATCTGAACCGTGGATATCGGTGGCAAAGAATAAAGTGGTCACGCGGCAGTTTCCTTGTACGTTTTTTAAATGCGCAACACCTGATGCGTATCGCTGCGGGTCAGGTGTATGAGGATTGGCCAGATAAAGCGTCTTCTGCGCCGCGTCAGCCGAAGGCCGCCTGCCACACTCATCACAAGCAAGGCCGACGCCGGAGCAAAAAATTGCTGGCGGATAGCGCGCTCTTTTAGCACAGGTTCCCAAACCAGCAATACAAACGACAGGCACAAAATGGCAAAGAGAGTCCGTTTGGCCATTGCAATTATTATACTCGTTTGGAACATAATTTTGCAGCAAGTGTAATACAAGCGTCAATTTCGTTGTAGAATGATATTGCCATCGCAAATGCTTTGCACAGGTCACGCTTGAAGCGTGACCTGCAAAGCCCATAGAGTCTCGGTGTTCGGTGCCTATGAACAAAACCCTTTCTCATCTTGCCGCGTGGTGCGCCCAGGAACTCATCTGGGGCGGTGAATTGCTGGGAAGCGAAAATCTGCCCGCCAGGGGGCCGGCGGTTTTCGTCTGTAATCATCTGGGCGCGCTGGGACCGATCGCTGCATACGCATCCATCCCCTTCGAGTTGCATTTCTGGATTCACGCCGACATGCTGGACCCGCTACGGGCTCCCGATTACCTGCGGCTGGATTTTGTTGAGCCGCAGTTGCACATCCCGCCGCCGTTCAGCCGCTGGCTGGCCGCTGCTATCAGCAAGGTCCACGTGCCGCTTCTGCATGCTATTGGCGGCATCCCCGTCTATCAAAGTGTGGAACAAATCTCGCAAACATTTGCCCTGAGCCTCGAGGTGCTGGAAGGGGGCGGTTTTCTGCTCATCTTTCCAGAGGACGCTACTCGGCCGGCAGATGAACGCAGCCAGATGTCGCCGTTCAAAAAGGGATTTGCGCGGCTGGGTGAACTGTACTATGAACGCACCCGCCAGCGTCTGCCCTTTTATCCGCTCGCGGTGCACCCCGCTTCGTTGAGCGTTCGGCTGGGGCCACCCATTTACTTCAACCCGCTTAACCCGCCTGCAACCGAACGCCAACGCATCAAAAGCGCGCTGGAACATTTTATCTGCGAGATGTATATACAAGCAGAAGAGCAATCTCTTACCCATCTACGCCCCGTCGGTTGAGGCTGCATTCAACAAGCAACAGTTGTCACGGTATGCGAATCCCGCCACGCCGGCGGGATTCGCGCTTGGTCAGCCTGCCGCATTCGAACCTAAGTTTGACTGAAAAGCACCTGCAAACCGCTTGAAAACAATGTAAAAAAGGCCGATAATGTAATAAAAGAGTGCGTTGATTGAGAGGAGAGTGCGAGATGAAAGAGCCGTTCCGCTCACCTGTAAGCATCGTCGTTTTTGTTTTGCTGATCAGCCTGGCATGTAATCTGCCGCTGGCTTCTACGCCTGCGCCGTCCCCACTGGCCCCCATCCCGATACCCACCGTCCAGCCGCCTGCCCCGCAGGCTGTAACCTTAGAAGCGCCTACCGCCGTTCCAACCATTGCTCATCAGATACGCCCGTCAGATACGCCGCCAACCAGCGGATTGCTGGTGTACGATGTCGAATCGTCCGGCACGGCACCAGAACGACGCGCCCCCTACGGCGACTCGTACAAGATCAACCGGCTGGAGCGCCCCTTCCTGCAGGACATGACCTATGTGCCCGACCTGGATATTGTCACCTACACGGTTGGAGAAGACGCAACCTGGTATTACATTTCCATCAAACTGATTGGCGTAGACCCCAATAACAGCCTGGGTATTCACTACGGCGTGGAGATTGACGAAGACATAGACGGATTTGGCGACATCCTGATTTGGGTCAGCCCGCCCTACGGCGCGCAGTGGGACGTCAACGGCGTGCGCGTCCTGAAAGACAACAATCACAACACCGGTGGACGCTCTGCCACACAATCGGATGCGCCGTTTCCGGGCGACGGCTACGAGACTCAAATCTTCGACAGCGGGCAGGGAGACGATCCCGACCTGGCCTGGGTGCGCACGTATGCCGGCCTGCAATCCACCCTGCAAATCGCCTTCAAGAAATCGCTGACCAAAGGAGGCTTCATGTTGGGCGTGCTGGCCGATGCCGGCTGGAAGGATCCCGGCAAACTGGATTACGTGGACCGCATCACCCTGGCCGAGGCCGGCTCGCCGGTGCGCGACAACAAGGAATATCCCCTCAAGGCACTATATGCGGTGGACAACTCCTGCCGGGAGGCAATCGGGTTCAAGCCGACCGGCGATGAGCCGCAACTCTGTCCCCGCCCCGAACCTACGCCGGGTGTCGCTGCCTGCCGCAATCCATCCCAATATCACGACCAGGCGAGTTGCGAAGCGGCCAATTGCCGCTGGGTACGAGATCCAACCGTCCTGGTGGCAGTGGTTTATATCTGTGTAGCGCCATAGGGACACTGAACAAAAACTTGAGTCTTTTGAGGAGCAAGTCCAACTCGAAGGTGAAATGCGCTTGCTCCGACTAGACAAAACGCATGAAGACCTGATTGCCGAGCAGCCGGGCGCGGGGGGTGAGACGCAGGCGGGAACCTCCCGCAGGTTTTGGAGCCTGCGGGAGGTTGCTTTCCTCCACCCACTCCAGCAAGCCCAGCCGGAGCAGTTCTTCGATCTCTCTCCCGAACACGTCCGTCACCTGGACCCCGAACCGGCCGGCAAATTCCCGGGCCGATACCCCCTCCCGCGTCAGGCGCAGACCGAGCATCATCATCTCCTGCATCTGCTGGCGCGGGGTGAGGCGCTGGTGATTAACGCAGGCCGGGGAGAGGGACGGTGGACGGTAGACGGTGGACGATAGACGGTAGACGGTAGACGATGGGCGGTGCCCGGCAAGGGAAAGCCGGTCAATGTAGGATTTGGGGCTTAATACATTGGCTACACGAAAATCACCAAAGTGTCCATGCGCGCCGGCGCCAAAGCCGAGATATGGCTCGCAGCGCCAGTAGGTCAGATTGTGGCGGCAGGCGAAGAAGGGACGGTGGACGATAGACGGTGGACGATAGACGGGGGACGGTAGACGGTTGTCGCGCGCCCAGTTTGAAATTTCGTACTGGAGGTAGCCGCGTCCTTCCAGGAACTCGCCGGCCCATTCGTACATCTCGGCTGCCGCGTCCGGGTCGGGGAGTGGAAGCAGGCCGCGCTGCGCCCAGCGCCCAAACGGGGTGCCATGCTCCAGGGTCAGGGCGTAGAGCGAGAGATGCTCCGGGGCGAGGGACACGGCCCACTTGACGGTAGCAGACCAACGGTCGAGGGATTGTTCCGGCAGGCCGTAGATCAGGTCGAGGTTCAGGTTGTCGAATCCGGCCCGGCGCGCCCAGCGTACGGCATCGAATACGTCGAAGGGATCGTGGATGCGTTCCAGTTGGCGCAGTTCTTCAGGGTGAAAGGATTGGACGCCAAAACTGAGGCGATTGAAACCGAGGGCGCGCAGGTTGCGAAGATAGTCGAGTGAGACCGTGCCGGGGTTGGCCTCAAGGGTGATTTCGGCTTCGGGGGAGATTTGGAAATGAGCGCGCAGGGCAGCAAAGATTTTTTCGTAGTGCCGGGGAGCAAGCAGCGAGGGCGTGCCGCCGCCGAAGAAGAGGGTGTGGACTTCCTCCCCCGTCCCCTGCTGGGAGAGAGCGTCACCGACGATTTCGATCTCGCGGCAGAGGGCCTCTGCGTAGGCGGGGATGAGGGCTTCGCGGCCGGCGTAGGTGTTGAAGTCGCAGTAGGCGCAGCGGTGAACGCAGAAGGGGATGTGGAAATAGAGGGAAAGGGGCATGGTTGATGGTTAATGGTTGATGGTTAATGGTTAATGGATGGTGGACGGCGAGGGAGGCCGATGAGCAGGGCGATGGGGCCGGCGAGGAGCAGCCAGATGGCAACCTGCAGGCCAAAAGAATCGGCAGCCAGACCGATGCCCAGGGGCAGCAGGCCGCCGATCAGGCCGGTGAGCGTGCCGAGAGTCATAACCGAGGCGGATTTGCCCGGCAGGGCCGAGTAGAGCCGTCCCTGCAGGATGGCGTACCAGCCGGAGTTGAAGAAGCCGAGCAGGCCAACCAGCACCAGTTTGAGCCAGACCTGGGGGACGAGCAGAAAGGCCGGGAAGAGGACGAGTTCCAGCAGCACGCTCCAGCGCAGGTAGCGCAGGCCGTCCACTTTTTCGAGGAGCGGGATGAGCAGCAGGTCGCCGAGCAGGCCGACGGTCAGCCAGACGAGAACCGCCGCGGCAGCCTGGGATTCGGTCAGGCCGGCCACGTCGTGAAAGTAGAGCGCCAGGAAGCCGAGCAAGACATCCAGCATCAGGTCGGAGAATTCGAGCAGGATGAGCCAGCGCAGGACTTCGCGGTTGCGCAGGGCCGAGAGGGCGGCGCGGAAGCCGTCGAACAGCCCGGCAAAGGAGGGGAATTTGGGCAGGCCGGCGGGGTCACGGGGAATGCGGCGCCAGGCAAAGAGCAGGACGATGCCCGCCAGAAAAGCCAGCGCCAGGAAGACGCCGCGCCAGCCGAAACCGAGGGCAACGAGGCCGATCAGCAGCAACGGTCCGAGGACGACGCCCAGTGACCCGGCAAAGGTCCAGCGCGCCATGTTCTGGTCGTGGCGGGCGGGGTCGGCGTCCATGAGAGTCGCCTGGGAGAGGCTGACGAAGGCACCCGAAGCCGGGTAAAAGAGACAGAAGGCAAAGAGCAGGAGCAGGAAACTGACGCTTGCGCTGGTCAGCAGGAGGGCCAGCACAAAGCAGACGCCGCCGCCCAGGATGAGCAGACGGCGCTTCCAGACATCGCCGAGGACGCCGAGGAAGGGTTCGATGATGGTGGAGACGATGCCCGGCGCGGTCAGCAGGACGCCGATCTGGGTGTAGTTGAGGGCCAGTTCGGTTTGGATGAACGGCCAGGCAGCGTCGGTGACGCCAAAGACGAGTTCGTCGAGGAATTCGATGAGGAGGAAGGGAAAGTTGGCCACAGATTACACAGATTACACAGATTACGCAGATTGGGAAAAGGGCTACAAGATGAAAGAGAGGCTTTTCAGCCACACACGGACGGTTTGCGCAAGATACGGGCAAAGCGGCGAGCATTCCGAGCGCGGCGCGTTTCTTCATTTGCGGTGTTATTGTCCATGGTGGTCATCATTTTGCACAATCTTCCTGTTTGAGAAATGTTTTGCAAAATGATAACCGATTTTTGTGCATCCATTGGTAAAATACACAAATCCCATCCTTCGAGGTAGATATGTCCATCAGTCAAATCAACGATGAAAAGAAAGGCAGGCGTCAGCGCTG